>NZ_BOQN01000006.1 GCF_018332695.1 Paractinoplanes toevensis | reverse complement strand
GGCTCAGACCTGACCGCCGGGGCGACGCGCGTGCAACAAGGCGCCGTGGCGATGACCGCAGGTTCGACGCTGGCCGCAGCAGGTGTCACCAGCTCCGGGAGCACTGCACAACTCACCGCCGCGTCGACACTCACGACCGCCGGGGCCGTCACAGCAGCAGGCGCGGTGGCACTTTCGGCCATCTCGGCCCTGACGTCGTCGGCCACCGCCACGACGGCGGGCGCAGCAGCCCTCACTGCGGCTTCGTCGCTGACCAGCGCGGCAACCGTCACCCCGTCCAGCGGTGCCGCAATGACCGCTACCAGCGGACTCACCGCAGGTGGCCTGGTCACCGCCGCAGGGGCAGCAGTACTCACCAGCGCTTCCGGGCTCACAGCGTCCGCAGTGACGGTCAAGGCGGGAGCCGCGAGCCTCACCGCGGGCAGTCAGCTCACCGCCGCCGGCGTGCCGATCCGATCTGGCACGTCGGGCATGACCGCAGCCAGCGCGATGGTCGCAGCTGCTGCAACGACCTCGAGCGGCAGCGCCGACCTTGTCTCCGCGACGAACCTCAACAGTGACGGCTTCGCCCAGCGGCCGGCCACTGCGCAACTGGCCGCCGCGTCAGCGCTCACAGCCACTGCTTCCGGTGTGCCCTCCTACGTTCCGCGCTGGCGGCCCATTCTGCGCGCGGGTACTCGCCGGTCCCGGCTGCTGGCCGGCGCGACCCGCGGCATCGAGTAGATCGGGGGCGTGGTGGCAACAGATGTGGGTGTGGGTGACGCCGAGCTTCCCTTCCTGGAAGTGGCGCCGGCCGACAACACGACCGTGGCGACGCTGACCGTTACCGCCCCGAACGGAACCAGCACCTCGGTCGCCGTGTCTCCCGACGTCCTGGTGCCGATCCCGGACACCAGCCCCGTCGAGTACACGCAGACGTGGACCGCCGACCAGCCCGTCGAGTATTCGGCGGCCGGGCGCTGGGTGCTGCGATGGGCGGTGTCTGGCACTGGTGAGGGCGCCGAGGACTTCGAGGTCTACGTCGTCCAGTCCGCGACGTCGGGTGGGCCGACCTGGTGGCCGGGCAGGTCAAGAGTCGCGAACTACGTACCGCATCGGACGCTGCAACGTTCGCTGTCGACCAGCCAGAGCAGCGAAGACGTCTACGAGATGAGCTTCGGCACAGACACCACACCCACGGGGCTGCAGGTCGACCGCCTGATCGCCGACGGCGCCGCATGGGTGAGCGCTCGGGCCGCACCCCTGGCCGACTCGATGGGCCCTGCAGCATCCGTTGTGGTCGCCCTGTACGCAGCGGCGGCCATCGAACGCGGTTATCCCGACGACGACCAGTCACTGCAACGCGCCAACGACCTCGAAAAGCGCCTCGACGTCATGCTCAAGGACCTCATCGACGCGAACAATGCCAGCAACGGCACCGATGATTTCGGCCTGGAAGTGGCACCGATGTGGCAATTCCCGCCCGCCGACTGCCGCTGGGACTACTCCACCTACTGGTGACGCAGGAGGTGCGCGATGCGGGTGAAGGTGCGCATCAACCGGGCCGGGATCAACGCGGCCACCCAGCTCGAGGGCGTCTACCGGAACCTGGAGAAGCGTGGCGACCGGGTCATCTCCGCCGCCGGCTTCTCGGTGATCGAACGATCCGGCGCCTACCGGAGAGGGCTGCGGCGGGACCGAATCCGGGTGCGCGGCAGGGGCGGTGTGCGGGTGACCGCGACGGCCGGCCACAGTGCGGTGCTCGAGCTCGGCTCACGACCCCACATCATCGAACCGAAGACCAAGAAGGCACTGGCCTGGCCGGGCGGCGCTCATCCAGTACGCCGCGTCCACCACCCCGGCACGAAGGCACGGCACACACTGCGCAACGCGTTGAAGGCGGCACGGCTGTGACCGGCCTGAGCTACGCAGACCCGGAGATCCTCGTCGGCGAGTGGCTGAAAGAGCAGCTCGCCATGACGAAGGTGTGGATGGATCCGAGCCCGCCACCTAACGCCTGGACAACAGCGGCGTGGCTGTGGGTGCAGCGTGCGCAGGGCGGCGAGGCGTTGGCCCTTACTCTCGATGACGTCCTCCTCGACATCGGGGCCTATGCGGCGAATGCCGACCACGCGCGGAAGCTCGCCAACAAGGTGTGGCCGGCGATGACCCTGGACCTGCCGCGCACCACATTCGAAAGCGGCGTGTTCGTGACCGGGGTGACGTGCACCGTCCGGCCTTTCTGGGCGCCGGACCCGAAGTTTCGCCGTGAGGCCACGTACCGCGTGATCCTGCACGGCCTCATCTGATCCACCGATTGTTCTCACCCGGCGCGGTCCGCCGGGCCTTCACTATGCCCGGAGGAATTCATGCCACTGACCAGCAGGCTCACGCTCGCGGTGACCGCTTCTCAGACTGCGGCCCTCGACCTCGGCACCGCCGTCGCGAACGTGGCCAAGTCCTACACCGCCGACCTCGCGAACGGTACCGCCGCCGGACAGGCCGACAAGATCTTCCACGACACCCGCACCCTCGCCGCGTCCGCGAACGAGGATCTCGACCTCGCCGGTGTACTCACCGACGCGCTCGGCGGAGCACTGACCTTCGTGCGGATCAAGGCTCTGATCATCGCGGCGGCGGCAGGCAACACCAACAACGTGATCGTCGGCGGAGCGGCGTCGAACGGGTTCATCACCTGGGTCGGCGCTGCGACCCACACGATCGCCGTCCGGCCCGGTGCCGTCCTGTCATTGGTGGCAGGTGCGGCCGACGCGACCGGCTACGTGGTAACCGCCGCGACGGGAGACCTGCTGAGGGTGGCGAACTCGTCGTCGGGCAGCACGGTCACCTACGACATCATCGTGGTCGGTTGCTCCGCGTAGTTCGACCTCTTTCTTCCGCATTCCTGGTTTTTTCTCCCGGCGCCATTCGACCGCCGGGCCTCTGCCATGCCTGAAGGAGGCTGACTATGGCGGTCCCCGCTCCGGATATCACCAAGCTGCGCGCGTATGTGGATGGCGCCGTCTACTGCACGAACTTCGGTGTCACCAACGCTATGGCGCCGATCGATGCGTCCAGCTCGGTTGACACTGCCTTCAAGGCGATCGGCGGTGTGACGGACGACGGTCTGACCGAGACGACGTCGCAGGATCGGACGAAGATCTTCCTGTGGCAGAAGAACCAGCTTGCCCGCCAGATCACCGGAGAGTACGAGAAGGTTTTCAAATTCGCTGCGGCTGAGACCAACCTGATCACCCTCGGTGTCCAGTACGGCGGATCCACCATCACCCAGACCGCCGAAGGCGTCAGCATCGCCGAAAACCCGCCCGGGTCCGACATCCGGCAGTGGATCCTGCACGGCATCGACGGCAACAAGGCCGAGCGCGTCTACATCCCCCTCGGCGAGGTCACCAGTCGAGGCGACAAGATCTGGTCGTCGGGCGCAATCACGATCTACGAGTGGGAACTCACCGCGTACCTCGACCTGGCAGGCCATCCATGTTACCGGTGGATCTTGGATTCTGCTCTCGCCCTCTGACCGGCAACAGCCGCTGACGCCGACCCGAACCCGGGCGGCGTTTTTCATACCCCCGATCGACGCAGCCGGTCCCACGCGGGAGGCCGGCTGCGTCTTTTATCCCGCGATCCCGCGAAGGAGAACCATGACCACCGAAGTGAACGTCGAGGTCGTCCGCTCGGACGAAGGCGCACTGACCGCCGCCGTCAACGGCGCCGTTGTGCCGCTGCTGGACTACGAGTTGGCCACCGATGAGGACACCGCCGAGCCGCTGCTGAAGCTGCTGCTCGCCCCGAGCTCGTTCGCGGTCCGCAACGACGCGAAGGCGAACGACCTGCCCGTGCCGTCGGCACCGAAGGCGCACCTGAAGGTGTGGGGTGCGCCGGACCGTGACCCGCGTGAGGGTCTCCCCGGCTGGCCGCCCCCGTCGATCGGCGAACAGGTGGCGGCGAACGCCGAGGCGGGCGCATGACCAGCCTGGATGCGATGCTGGCCGAGGTGGAGGAGTTCGACGACCTCGACGCCGCCTACGCGGAGATCCGCCGCAAGCCGTATGGGTTCGTGTACTCCGGCCAGCGGTGGGTGCTGCCACACATCGGAGAACTCGACCGCCGCATTCAGGCCGAATTGGAGAACGCCGAGTCGCTGACGTTCGACCAGATCGACAACTTGTTCCGGCGGTTGTTCGGCCCTGAGCAGGCGGCCCGCTGGGAGCAGGTGGAGCAGCCCGGCTCGAAGATCGAACTGTTCTTTCAGCGGTGGATCGCTCACTCGGGTGTGAAGCCGGGGGAAGAGCAGGCCTCGAGCGGCTCCTCCGGGAGCACTGGAAAGAGCTCGAGGCCGACTTCCGGCGCCACTACGGGCTCCGCCTCTCGCAAGCGGTCCACGGCGAAGAAACCAGCCAAGCGGGCGCCACGCAAGGCTGCCCCCACGGCTGCACAGCTCGCGCAGCAGGCGGATGCGGAGTGGCTCGCCAAGCATCAAGCTCTGGCCGCCTCCCCGCCCGGGAACTCCTCAACCTGATCCACGGCCTGGCCGGCTACGAGGATTCGCTGCTGCACCGCAAACTGCGCGGGCCGATGGCGGCATGGGACATGACGGCGCTGCTGCTGCGGCAGATCGACCTGCGGCTGGCCGGGGCGAATTGGCAGCGCGGCGGCGGCAAGGGCACGAAGCCTAAACCGATCGAGCTCCCCGACCGGCAAGGTCGCGGCGACCGGCCGGCCGCGGTGAAGGCGCCTGGCGGCAATGTGGCAACCCGGCTGCGGAATCTCGGGCTGCTCCCACCTGGCGCGTGACCTGGCTCGGGGGTGGCTGTGACCTCCCCCGTGGTCGGCTCCGTCTCGGTTGAGATTCTGGCCGAGGGTAAAGCCCTGGCGAAGAGTCTCCGTCAGGAGATCGAGTCCGCGTTCAAGGGCTTGAACCTGGGCAAGCAGATCCGCGACTCAGTCGGCACTGTCCGTGTGCCGGTCGAGGTGGACGTCGACAACCAGACGGTGTCGGACCGGCTGCGCGGCCAGAAGATCCCCGTCCAGCTGGACCCGGACACTGCCACCTTCGAGGCACGGTTGCGTGCCCTGCTGGCCCGGACGAAGACCCAGAAGATCAAGGTCGACGTCGACCAGAAGAGCCTCAACTCGCTCACGTCCAGCCTGAAGGGCCTGACTCCGAGCCTCGGCGGGGTCAGCACGGCTGTCGGTGGCTTGGCCCGCGGTTTCACCCAACTGCTGTCCGCCGGTCTGCCGGTGGGTTCGCAGCTGGGCGCGTCACTGTCTGCCGCGGTAGGCCCGGTCGGCGCGATCGTGTCGGCGTTGACGGCCGCCGCGGTGGCGATGGGTGCCCTGTCGGCGGCGGCGATCCTGGCCGGCCCGGCACTGCTGGCGGCAGCGGGTGCTGCGGCCGCGATCCCGGCGGCCCTGTCGGGGCTGGGTGCCGTGGTGGGCACCCTCGGTCTCGGTTTCAAGGGCATTTCGGAGGCGTTCAAGCCGAAGTCGGGTGGTGGCGGGGGCGGCGCGGCCGGTCAGGCAGCGCAGCAGGCCCGCCAGATCGCGTCCGCGTCACGGGCGGTGGAGGCGGCCAAGCGGGGCATCGTCTCGGCGAACCGTGGACTGGAGGCGTCCGAACGGTCTCTGGCTGCGGCGCAGCGTGGGGTGGCTCAGGCCCAGCAGTCCCTGGTCGACGCCGAGCAGCGGGTCGTGCAGGCTCAGCAGCGTGCCACCTCCGCGCAGGAGGCGGTCAATCGGGCGCGGCGTGAGGCCAAGGAAGACATCGAGGACCTCAACCGCAGCCTGCGTGGCGCCCAGCTGGGTGAGAAGGAGGCCGCGCAGGCCGTCGAGGACGCCCTGCGAGACCTCAACTCGGTGAAGCTGACCGGGAAAATCCCCGACATTGTGCGGGCGCAGAACGCCTACGACCGGGCGGTCCTCAGCTTGGAGGAAGCCCAGGACGCGACCGGGGACCTCCAGGAGCAGTCCGACGAGTCGGCCAAGGCCGGCGTCGAAGGCTCCGACAAGGTCCAGAACGCGCTGAAGGACCAGGCCGACGCGTACGCCGCGGTGGTGGACGCCCAGAAGGGTGTGCTGGATGCGCAGAACGGCATCCTCGACGCAGCCGACTCCCTCGCCTCGGCGCAGGACGGTGTGGCATCGGCCCTGGACGGGGTCAAGTCGGCTGCCGACGGGCTGAAGAGCGCCCAAGAGGGTCTGGCCGCGGCCCAGGAGAAGACCGCGTCGGGTGCGGGCGGGGTGGCCAAAGAGGTCATCAAACTGGCCCCGGCCGCGCAGAAGTTCGTGGATGCGATCAAGTCGCTGAAGCCCGCATTCGAGGCGTTGCGCCTCGACGTGCAGGAGCGCCTGTTCCGCAACCTGGATCAGACGGTGCTGCAGGTGGGCCGGGCGTGGATCCCTGCGCTGAGGACCACCTTGGGCAGCTACGCGGACACGTTCAACCAGTTCTTCCGCGACCTCGGCACGAGCATCACCACCCCGAAGTTCATCTCCGACATCCAGGCCGGCGCCGAGGGTGCCCGGCAGGGCATCGCCCGGATCGGCGACAGCATCACCACGTCGCTGGTGCCCGCGTTCGGGGCACTGTCGAAGGCGGCCGGGCCGTTCCTGGAGAAGCTGGGCGAGGAGATCGCCGGGATTGTCGAGCAGTTCTCCAACTGGGTGCTGCGGGCTGAGCAGTCCGGCGCACTGCAGAACTTCTTTACCCGCGCTGGCGAGGCCCTGCACGACATTTTCACCACCGGCAAGCGGGTCACCCAGATCATCGGCGACATCTTCCAGATCCTCACCGGGTCGGAGGGCCAGCAGGGCAGCGCGATCGACTCGTTCAACCGGGGACTCGAAAAGGTCCACGAATTCCTGTCGGACCCGAAGAACCAGGCACAACTGCGCGGGTTCGTTGACGACCTGAAGGAAGGCCTCACCAAGTTCGGTGAGGCTGCCAAGACGGTCAACGACTTCCTGAAGAAGCTCGAAGGCGACAACGAGGGCGAGAGCGCCGGCAAAACCATCGGCCGGGCGATCGTGTCCGGGATCGCCGCGGGCATCAAAGAGGCGTTCCTGTTCAACCTCGAGAACATCGTGCCCTACTTCGGGCCGTTCGGGCCGCTGGTCATCGGTGTCAAGAAGATTCTGGGGATCAAGTCCCCGTCGACAGTGTTCGCCGAGATCGGCCACAACATCGTCGAAGGTCTGATCGGCGGCATCGGCGACAAGCTGGGCGCGCTGGCTGACACGGCCGGGCGGATCAAGAACGCGGTGGTCGACAAGCTGAAGGACGCCGGATCGTGGCTGGTCAACAACGGCCGGTCCGCGGTCAACGGGCTGGCCGAGGCGATCCGGGAACGGTTCCCGGCGCTGGCCTCCACGGCAGGGTCGGTGAAGTCGACCGTGGTCGGGGCGATCACCAACGCGGGCACGTGGCTGTACAGCCACGGTCAGGCAGCCACCAACTCCTTGGCGAACGGGATCAAGTCCCTCGCGGGCAACGTCGGGATCACCGCCGGGAACCTGCGGGTGCCGGTCTACAACGCCCTCGCGAAGGACGCCAATTCCCTGTTGTACTCGCCGGGTCAGGCGATCGCGCTCGGGTTGGCGCGCGGTATCGACTCGATGGGTGCCCGGATCGGGGCGAGCGTCGCCAACCTGGCCAACCAGGTGGCGGACCGGCTGAACGCCGCGCTGCAGGTGCACTCACCGTCCCGGGTTACCTGGCGGACGGGCCTGGCGGTCGGTGAGGGTTTGGCGCTGGGTATCGAGGACCGGTCGGCACAAGTCGAGGCGGCAGCCAGCCAGCTCGCCGCGCTTGCTGTTCCGCAGGTGGACGACGCCACCCTGGGGATCAGTGCACAGACGGATGCACTCTCGCGGAACCTGTCGGTAGCCGATTCCAAGTCGTTGCTGCTGGGCTGGAAACGGGACGCGACCGGTAACAAGCTGCTGGACGCGATCGCCTCAATGATCGACCTGGAGTTCAACGGCGATGTCACCGCGGCTTTGAGCCGGACGTGATGGCGGGGCGGTGACCGATGCCTTGGCCTGACAGTGAAGACCTCGAGCTCACCGCCCGGGCCGCGTTCGGCGCAGATCTGACCGCCAGTCCGAACACGTGGGCGTGGACGGATCTGTCCGACCGGGTCCTCGACACACCGATCACGATCAGCCCGGGTGTGCTCGTCGGCGCCCGCACCACCAAGACCGGCAGCGCCAGCGGCTTGCAAATGCTGAACGACGACGGGGCGCTGACCGCCTACCTGGCCTCCAGCCCCTACTACCCGCACGTGGATGTGGGCACCCCGGTCGAGTTGGCGGTGCGCACCGACACCAGCATCTGGGTGTCCGACACGTTCGCCCGCACGGTGAGCCCCGGCTGGGGTACCGCCGACGTGGGCGGCGCCTGGGGTTCGACGCTGTCCGCCCACTACTCGGTATCCGGCGGGTCCGGGAAGTTCGGCGCGTCCACCACCACAGCCAGCCTGATCCGGTTGCTGCGCACCCACCGTGACGTGCGCATGCAGTGGGACATGTCCATCGCGGCGGTACCGACCGGCGCATCGACGCTGATCGGCGCCTTGCTGCGGTCCAACACCGGCCACACCGACCACCTGTGGGCGGGCTGCGAGATGCAGCCCGGCGGCACGGTGCTGTGGACGATCCGCACCAGCCTCGCCAGCACCCTGCTCGTGGTCGCCCAGCAAACCCAGACCGGTCTCACCTACGGCGCCGGCACCGTGCTGCGCTGCCTGGTGGAGCTAGTCGGGGATCGCCTGCGCTGCAAAGCGTGGCTGGCCGCGGGTACGCCGCCGGACGGCTGGGCGATCGACTACACGATCACCGACACGGTGTTGCTCGCACCGGGTGCTGTCCTCGGCCTACGGAACTGGGTGGTCACCGGCACCTCCAACAGCCTGCCGAACCCGGTGTCGATCGACAACCTGGTCGTCGACCAGCCCGAATACGTGCGGGCCGGCATGTACATCGCCGACGTCCGCAACACGTTCCGGGTCCTGCCGGACGGCACCACGCATTCGGTGGCGCAGATCAAGTTGGGCGGAGTCGGCACCCGCCTGGAACTGCGTGACGCCCCCGAATGGTCGCCGTTCCGCCGCTCGATTCAGCAGGACGACCTGCCGCCGATCGCATACTGGCCCCTCGAGGACAAGGCCGGCGCCACCTCGGGTGCGTCCGCTTTCGAGGATCAGGCTCCGATGGAGCTGACCGGCCCAGCCGTGTGGGATTTCGACATCGGCCTGACCGACGACCTGTTCATCCCCACGTACGGGACGACGTCGTTCGTCAGCCTGGCCGCGGGTGCCCGCCTGTCGGCGCCGGTGCCGCTGTCGGCGACCGGGGCGTGGACGGTCAGCACCGAACACCAGTCGGATATTCCGTCGAGTGGTCTGTCTACGGTGCGGCTGATGGAGTGGCAGACGACCGGCGGTACTCACCAAAGGTGGGCGTTGATCGGCACCGCGACCGGGCATGCGGTGCGTGCCTACAACGACGTGGCGGGCACCACCACCGATGTGATCACCTTTGCGACGCCGTTCGCGCCTGAGGTGGTCAACTGGTCGGTCAGTGCGAAGCAGAACGGCGGCAACATCGACTGCAAGCTGGTGGCCAACTCGAACGTGCAGGCCACCGCCAGCACGGCGGGCACTCTCGGTAAACCCATCAGGGTCACCCTCAACCCGGACCTGGCCAACGTCACCGCCAGCGTGGACCCGTTCGGGATTCGGCTGCTGTACGGGCAGGTCACCGTCCACGACTACGAGACCCTGGCGGTGCCGTTCTACACCGACTCCGGGACGGGTGTACTGGTGCGCGCCGACCGGGCGTGGGCGTACGAGGCCGCTCACCGGCGGGCCGAACGGTTGTGCCTGGAGGAGCGGATTCCGTTCCGGACGGTCGGGGACCCGTACACGTCGGGAATCACCCAGTTGAATGCGCAGCCGGCGGGCGCCTTCCAGAGTCTGCTGCAGCGCACTGTCGATTCGGATTCGGGTGGTCTGCTGATCGAGGACCGGTTCGGGTACGCGCACATTCCCCGCACCCGGCGCTACAACCGGCCGGCAGACCTGGTCGTCGACATGAGCACCTACCGGTACAGCGCGGGCACCAACCCGGACGAGGTTCTCAGTCCGCAACTGCGGGCGCGGACAGCGACCCGGGTGACGGTCGAACGAGCGTTGGGTTCGGCGGCCACCGTGGCGGCGGACACGGCGTACCGCAAACGGCGGGGCACGATCGACGCCCGCGCCGAGTTGGATGTGCTCTACGACTCGGATTGTGCCCCGCATGCGTCGTGGCGGCTGCATTTGTCCGTCGACGGGCAGGGAGCCGACTATCCCGGTTTCGTGGTTGATCTGGCGGCGAACCCGGATCTGGTCGACGAATGGCTGCTGTGTCTGATCGGCGCCCGCATCCAGCGGACGAACCAGCCGTCGATCGCCGGGTCCGGGGTCATCGACCAGGTGGTCGACGGGTACACCGAGACGATTTCGCGGCGGGCGTGGACCGTCGACATGGACACCTCCCCCGCTCCGGTGTGGAACACCGGCGTGTGGGATTCGACCACGACCCGCTGGGATCTGGGCAGTTCGACGATGAACGCCACCGTCGCACCGGGTGTGACCAGCATCGTCGTTAAGCAGACCCTTGACGAGGCATGGTCCCCGTCCACCCCGTACGACCTGGACATCGACGGTGAGCAGGTCACCGTCACTTCGATGGGCGCCCGCACCGGTACCGGGCCGTGGACCCAGGCCGCAACGGTCATCCGGGCCGTCAACGGGATCTCCAAGACCCTCGTTGCGGGCGTCGAAGTGCATGCGATACAGGCAGGCAGGTGGGGGCTGTGATTCTGGGCGGCAACCCCACGAAGGTCACCGACGTCACCCGGCGGGTCGGCACCACCTTGGCAACCTCCAACGCGAGCACCACGTCGGGCACCACGGAACTGGCGGTCGACCAGGTCACTGCGAATGTGATCAGCGGGAACCGGTATGTGATCCGGTGGGTATTCAAGTACACGGGCACGTCCACCGCCGACCAGTACGTGGTCCGCATCCGCGAAGGGTCCGGCACGGGCGGCGCGGAGGTCGACAGTGTCGTGTTCATTCCGCAGTACACCGCCAACAACATCACCCTGATCATGGATGTGGATTGGGGCCCGGCGGTTTCGACTACCTCCCGCACCTGGACCGGGACGGTGCAGCGGATCTCCGGCACCACCAGCACCGTCACCCCGGTCGGCGGCTCCACTTTCCGGCGCCGGCTCACCGTCGAACTCGCCGACTGAAGGAGCCCGCATGCGTGATCCGTGCCCGACCTGCAGTGGTCCGAGCCGGGAGACGACCGGCATGGTGTGCGAGACCTGCGGCACCTCGTACCGCAACGGCTCGTCCATCCCGTACCCGCGCCTGCCTGACCCTGTCGCCCTGCATGTGTGCCTGACCTGCGGTTCCGCCGTGCCGCTCAAGGGCATCGGCTTCCACGACGACTGGCACGTCAACATTTCCCGCGCTGCGATCGAAGCCCTGTCCCGCCAGACGCAGCACCCGTAGACGGGGTGTTCCGGGCGATGCCGCATGCCCCCAGGGTGGCGCCCAGCGAAGTCACATACCCGGGCAGCCCGGAACACCCTCACATCCCGCTTGGAGGTCCGATGGCCGCCTGGGTCCTCATCCCCTGTCTGAAGCAGTTGTTCGCCGAGTTCGACTGGATCGCGCCGCGGCGGGACAAGGCCAGCGACGGCAGTATCGGCGACACCGCGCACCAGCAGGAGTCGTC
Organism: Paractinoplanes toevensis; assembly: GCF_018332695.1. Classification (GTDB taxonomy): domain Bacteria; phylum Actinomycetota; class Actinomycetes; order Mycobacteriales; family Micromonosporaceae; genus Actinoplanes; species Actinoplanes toevensis. The sequence goes on along the minus strand of NZ_BOQN01000006.1, from coordinate 16,973 downwards.
CGATCACAACCGCGACGAAGAGGGCAATGTCCCGATCCACGACGCGGACAAGGTCAACGAGGTCCACGCGATCGACGTCACCGCGATGCTGGACGAGAGCGACCTGACCATGGAGAAGGTCGTGCAGTTCCTGCTCGGCCGATGCCGATCCGGCGCGGAGAAGCGGCTGCGCTACATCATCTTCAACCGGCGCATCTGGGCCGCCTCGAGCAACTGGGTGCAGAAGACCTACGCCGGCGCGTCGAGTCACACCGAGCATGCCCACTTCTCCGCCAGCTACGAATCCGCTCACGAAGCCTCCACGGCTTCCTGGCATCTGGAGGACATTCCCGTGGCACTGACCGCAGCCGACAAGGCGTGGATCACCAACACGATCGCCGCGAAGACGCAGCAGGCCATTGACGCCCGCCTCGCCAAGATCGGTGACGCGGTGGTCCACGGGCAGAAGATGCCGTGGTCGGTCGACGACCCGAAGGTGCCGAACGGCTACCAACGGGACTTGGCCGACCTGGCCGGCGACGTGTGGTCGCTGGGGATGCGCGGCAAGACCCGCGGCGGTGGACCGGTGCCCCCGGACGGCGTCTACGGCCAGTTACTCGCCGAGCTCGCCCAGTTGTCCGCGAAGGTGGACGCGCTGCAGGCCAAGCGGTGACCGACCGTCCTGATCGGGCCATGCCGATCGTCGTGGTCGTCGGACGGGACCGACCGCACGAGGTCGCCCTGAACGTGTGGGCGATCGTGATCGGTGTACTGCTGACCTTCGGCGCACCCCGGCCCGGGTCGATGGCGGCGCTCGTCGGCGGCGGAACGTTCTACGTTTTCTCCGTCGGTCTCGGCCTCGGTGGGCTGATCGCGCTGATCGGCTCCCACTGGGGTCGCGACGTCGAACGCTCTCTGGAGATCGAACGGGCGGGGCTGATCATCCTGGCCGGTGCCCTACTCGTTTACGCGGTCGCGGTGACTGTCACGTTTCGCGGGCAGGCGCTCGTCGCGGGCGGGCTGGTCACGGCGTGGGTGTGGGCGAACATACGCCGGTCGGTGATCATCACTCGTGATTTGCAGCGCGTGAAACGCAAGACGGGTCTGCAATGAACGCCGATGACTGGGTGACGCTCGCCCAGGTGGTCGGCACTCTGATGGGCGGCGGCGGTCTGGTCGCCGTGGTCCGCGCGGTGATGAAGCGCCGCCCGGCCCGGGTGGCCGCGCACGTTCAGCTGAACCAAGCCACGCTGGAGTGGGCGGCGAAGCTGGAGGCGTCGGCGGACCGGGCGTGGAACCGGGCTGAGGAAGCCGAACGCAAGGCGGAGGAGGCGGACCTGCGAGCCGACAAGGCGGAGCAGACCGCCCGTCGGGTGCAGGTGCAGGTGGACGAGCTCGCGCGTTACCTGGAGCTGGTGCTGCGCCTGATCAACGATCCGGGGATGACGATGGACCGGCTCCGGCAGACCGTGGGCGACGGCCCAGTGCATCTCAGTTGAGCGTGGTGGAGGGCAGCGGCACCGTCATCGGGTCAAGGGTCCGCGTGTCCCACAACGTCTGATGCACCTGTGCGGCCCACGCCTTCCACCGCTTCCGGAACCGCGGCTGCCCGTGGGTGGCTTCGAACCATAGGACCACCAGCAGCTCGTGCCGGGTCAGCGTGTACTCGTCCTCGACGTCCTCGCCGATCCAGTAGTAGTCGGCGATCGCCTCGGTCGGGGTGCCCCGCATCGAGGGCTGGCCGAACCGGCATGCCGGCGACACAGTCACCTGGGGTGTGGTCACGCCCCCATGGTGCTGCAAGGGGTGCCTTCCGCCGCGTCGGCAGGCCGTTTCAGCTCGGTCCAGGCAGCCACTCCCCCGCGCCTGTGCATCCAGGACTCGACCGCCAGGCAGGCGGCCCGCTCGTCTGCGGCGATCCAGCAGCCGGACCACCGGACGCCGATCCGCTGGGCGATCCACCGGCTGTCCCCGTCGATCGGCCCGATCCGGATCATCGCCTCGGGTCGCACGGTCGTCTCGGCGCTGACCCAGACGCGGGCCACCGTGAACCGGACTGCGGCCGGGTCGACAGCGTGCATGCCCTGGTTATAGCCGTGCCGTACGACAACTTTCGTTCGTAAGTGCGCCGCCGGGGTTTACCCCCCGCCATCCCGCAAGATTCTTTAGGAGGTTCAGATGGACTCCGTCGTCTTCCCTTCGCTGCCCACATACCTTTTCGAGCCGTCCCTGGCCGGCGTCCTGTCCCTCGCGCTGACGGTCCTGCTGCCGCTGCTCGCCGCCGTGCTGATGCGGTCGAACTGGTCAGCGTTCAAGAAGGGCCTGGTGCTTCTCGGTTTGGCCGCCGTAAAGGCGTTCCTCGAGGCGTGGATCGGTCACGTCGAGTCGGGCGAGTACTTCGACTTCTTCCGGGCCGGCTACGCCGTCCTGATCAACTTCGGGATCGCGGTCTCCATGTACTTCGGCCTGCTACGAGGCACCGACATCCAGCAGGCCGCGATCCGCTCCGGCGTGAAGCCGAAGACGATCGACGGCACCGTCGTCAGCTGACGACCGCAGCAGCCTTCAGCACCGATCTCGCCCCGTCTGATGTGGCCCGCCAGCCACCTCGGGCGGGGCGTTTCACCGTGCCCGACGCCACTTTCGGGTGACTGTGCGCAGGGCGTTCATCGGGCAGGGTCAGGCGCGCATGCAATCGACAAGGAGTACTCAAGACGTGAGAAAGATCGTCACCGCTGCGGTTGCAGCCCTTTTCGGCGCCGCCCTGGCCGCCCCCGTCGCCGCGTACGCCACCACCCCACCACCCCGCCACGAGGTCCCCTGCGACATGCCCGCAGGGTGGTACGTCAACCCTGACGAACAGGACCGGCTACCCCAGCCCATCGGCAGCGGCGTGCAGTTCCTCGGCAACGACCTCATGCACCACGCCACGTCGCTGGACGTCGCCGATCTGACGCCCGGCACGTTCGTCGCCAACTCCGTGCCGGACCAGCCCAGCTTCTTCTCCGTCGAGGTGATGGGCGCGGACGGCAAGTACGGCACGCTGCGCTGGAACACGACAACCTCGAAGTGGAACGTCGTCACCCAGGGCGGCTTCTACGAGAACGCGAGCCCGGCCGCCCTGGTCGACATGCCGCCGATCCACCTGAGCCACCACGTCGTGTCGTTCGGGGTCGGGTTCACTGCCAACCCACCCAGCGCGGGCGGCACCCTCGTCACCTCGGTCACGTTCCGGGATGTCACGTACTCGCTGCTGTGCGGGGGTGGGACGTCCAGCCCGTCGGCGAGCGCTTCCGCTTCCACATCGACCAGTGCCTCGGCTTCGGTGAGCACTTCGGCGTCGGCGTCCGCGAGCACCTCCGCGAGTACCTCGGCCAGCGTGTCGGCTTCCGCATCCTCGAGAAGCCCTGGCGGGACGTCGCCGTCGGCCAGCGCCTCGCCGTCGATCTCTGCGGCTGGCGTGGTCACGACGACCAGTCCCGTGAGCAGTTCCGGTGCCTTGCCGACCACCGGGCCCGCCGGGTGGGCGTTCGCTGTGGCTGCCGGCGCCCTGCTGGCCGGTGGTGCGCTGGTGTTCGTGCTGGCCCGACGCCGCCGAACGCGCTTCACCGCCTGACCTGCGCCGCCGACTGCCGGCGGAATACCCAACCCGACCGGCTGAAGCCCCTTCTCTCTGCGCCCGCCAGCGTGGAGAGAAGGGGCTATCTGTCGTTTCGGGGCCTGCACACTTAGGCTGGCCGCGAGCTACAGATTCCAAGCCCAGCAGCCGTCAGTCGGTCGTGTTCGGGTCCTCGCCGTGGTCGGCGCGCATCCACTCGATTAGAACTGGGCGCATGGCCGTCAGCTCCTCCGACGTGATGCCCTCCGCGGCCTGGCGCAAGCCGTTCAACAGGCCGTTCAAGGTGATCTGCTTTGTGGCACCCGCGCCGGTATGACGTACCCGCCATGCCACGTCACTGAACAGCCTGGTCGCCCGGTCTTGATCCGTGCGCCACAGCCATAGGAAAACCGTGCCAAACGGATCGCCCGGGTGCACGATATCCGGCGAATGCCACGAACTCAGGATCAGTTGGGATGCATCTAGGGCGACACCGTGCAACATGTGCATGAGCACTTTGCTCGGAACGTGGTACTCGTCGATTTGCGTCATCGCTCTCCTCGCGAGGTGTGGACCTTGGCGCATTATCCGGTCGGGCGCCGTCGTGGAACAGGACACCTACGGACGCCCAAGGCGCCTAAACAGTGGTGGACCGGCCAGTGACCGGATCCACTCCGGCTTGCTCCAGTAGTTCGCCCAGGCGCAACCACAGTGCAGCGGCGTCCTTGATGTTCAAGTCGACCGAAGCGGTGGTCATGTGGGCTGCCTGCACGGCCAGCCATACGGGGCCGTGGGACTTCTGTGTCAGCCATACGCCGGCCTCGCCGCGGTCGGCAGGCTTGCTGCGCGCTCCGAAACGCCATCTGGCGGAGCGGTGGAAGTCGGGGCCGTCGAGTTCATGGTCGTCGAGGCGGCACCAGACGGGACAGTTCTGGCCGGGAATCACAGCCACCGCCGCCACCTGCGCCGGACCCGCTGGGCACGTCGCCTCGAACGGCGGGTGAGTCCAGGGAAGCCAGCCCATACCCACCCGGCGAATACTGCGGTCCCGGCCGCGGTCTGCCACCAGGCGTCACCCTGCAGCATGCCCAGGCGGTGCAGGGCGATCCACACGCCCACCGTCAGGGCGAGGCTCAAGGCACCTGCAGCGAGAAGCTGCTTCTGCCACGGCCGCCACGGCCTGCGCGCCTTCACCCGAGCAGCTGGCGCGTAGCCGTAGGTTTCCGGGCGGTACGGGGTCGGCTCCCACGGTTCGTCGCCACGCAGGGCGTCCCGCTGGCGCCGCTGATCCTCGAGGTCCCACTTCGGGATGTGCCGCGAGTTGTTCTCGTTCAGCACGTAGTTGAGCCTGGGTCGCTGTTCGAACGGCACGTCCTGGATGAAGTGTCGCTCCATCTCGTCGAGCTGCTCGTCGGTGCACCAGCCTTCCCACAGGGTGCGCGGTGAGCCGACGGTCAGGTCCGACCAGGGCTGCGAGTCGCGGTGCTGGTTCTCCCGCGCCCGACCCTTCTGTCGGGTCTGGCCGACGTAGTCGTTGAGGAACACGATGTTGGTGCCGGCCATCCACGATGCGTGGTCGATGACATCCCAGCCGTAGACGCGACCCCACCGGACATCCGTTTTCAGTCGGGGGCGTTGCGTGGCGGTCATAGCGGAATGCTCGATCCGCAGCAGGGGCAGGCGTCCGGGTCACCCGAGCGTTCATCCGGGCCGGGCAGCGGGCAATCACAGCCGCACGACGGGCACGCATACCCGCCGCCCGGATGCTGGCACTCACACAACCGGCCCTGCGGGCAGACGTAGGCGGCGAGACGCTGCAGGTCATCGCGGCCGGTCACGACTGGACCATCCGCAGTCGATCGGTCACCATGGGCTCATGAAGGTGACCCTGATCGACGTCGACCAGCCCGATCGGAAGATCGACGGCCAGTACACGATCGACACCACCGTCGGCGCCCCCGCGGTTGGCGACGAGGTCTACCTGCTCGAACGGGACTACAACCCCGACCGGTACTACCTGGCCGCCACCGTCCGGCGACGGTGCTGGCGGTACGCCGACAACAAGCCCGGCGGTGCCGAACTGCAGCTGTGGGTGCAGCGCCAAGGCAAGTAGCTTCACGCCGTCGCCTCCTCAAAAGGCAGCTGAGGCGCACGAGCGACGCCCGGCACCTCGTACACACCAAAGGAGATGCGACGGATCGCACCCGTCTCAAGCAGGTCGGTCAGGGCGCTCGTCACCGTGGTCTCCGCGACCTGGCCCTTCACCCGGGCAACGACAGCCTTCTTCTCGGCCCGGCCATGCTCGACGGTCAACTCCCGGCACGCGGCGAGAACCTTGGCCTTCGCCCCGTCCGGCGCCTTCGGAGGTGCTGCCTCGACAGGCGACCCGTCGGCAGCGAGTGGATCCCACGCTGCCGAGGCCTGCTCGATGAGTTCCAGCGCCCGGCCGCCCGGCAGCAGGTCGGCGTCGCTGCGGCCGGCCTTCAGCAGTTTGGCGGCCCGCTCCTTGCGGTCACCCCACAGCACACCCGACTCCCGCTGCGCTTCCGGCCCGAACAAGCCAGGGTTCACCGACGGGTCACCGGCCGAGTCGACCAGCCACTTCTCCATCCGTTCGCCGGTGTAGTCGGCGCGGCCGTACACGTCGCGGCCGTTCAACCCCTGCGCGAACATCAGCCCGGCGGTGGACTCCCCCGCCGCGCACGTGTTCTTGCCCCACACCAGCGGCAGCATCGTCGGATCCACCGGCACATCCCCGTCGGTCGCGGACCGGCCGGCGACATCCGTCATCGCCCGGAAGATTAGTGTCTGGCCGGCCTTCAACTGCTCCTTGATGTAGGTGGAGCCGCCCAGGTTGTACGCGGCCGGGATCTGTGTGATCAGCCGCATCTTGATGCCGCACTTGCGGGCCTGCCCGACGAGCATCTCCACCAGGGCGAGAATGTCCGGGTCGTCGATGTACGACTGGACCTCGTCCAAGGTGATGACCAGCAGCGGCATCGCCGTCGACGCCGACCAGGTTTTGATGTTGTTGCGGGACAGTTCGTCGTTGCGTCGCTGCATCTCCTTCACCGCGGCCAGCAACATCAGCTTGATCTCGGACTTGTCGCGGGCGAACCAGTCCACGGCGTCCTTGAGCGCCCCGTATGACTGGCCGCCCTGCGGGTCACCAACCCAGTCGATGACCAGGCCGTTGGAGTGCAGCGACGCGAGGAGCAGCTGGGCGACGAGCTCCGACTTCCCGGACCCGGTGCACCCGGAGATCAGGTCGTGGACGGCGCCGGTTTTCGTCCACCACTGGTACAGCAGCGCGGCACCGTCGTCGAAGCGGCCGACGATGGAACGGCCGGCCTTCCAGTCGGTGGCGGCCGGGCCGGTCCACATGCGGGTTTCGGCGAGCGGGTTGTCGGGCTGCACGCGCAGCCAGCCGATGGACAGGTCGGATTCGTCGGCGGAGAACGACACGTCGGCGTAGGTGCAGCGGAACGCGGCGGCGATCCGGCCGAGAAGGTTCGGGCGGGGCTCGCGCATGTTGATGGAACCTTCGACCTTCGCGACCACCTTCGCCGACCAGTTCGGCAGCATCGTCCGCGAGGCGGTGTTGACCTCGCAGGCGGGAAGTTTGGTGAAGTCGACCAGTTCGGTGCCGGCGAGCGGCCCGCCCACACAGCCGATGAGGGTTGCCCAGGTGGTGAGGGCGCGAAGGCGGTCCGGGTCGGGTGCTTCGGCGGCAGGTGTCGTGGCGGCCTGGGTGGTGTCGACGGTGACTTCGGCTGCCCGGTTGCGGCGCTGTTCGGCGTTCTGCCACCAGGTGCGGGACGCGAACGCCCACCGGGCCATCCCGAGCCCGGCAACGATCAGGCCGGGCAGGTGGAACACGTCCGTTCCGGCCAGCGCGGCCAGCCACAGACCGGCCTCACCCGCATACCAGGCGTACCGGCGGGCCTCACCCTTGAGCGCCAGGATGCGACGGCCGGCTTTCTGCCCTCGTTCGATCCGGCCCCGCTTGAGCGCCCGAGCGGTCAGGGTCCGCCGGGCGATCACGTAGGTGCCGGCGGCCAGGGCGGGCACGGCGGCCCCGGTTTCGAGGGTGCCGAGACCGCCTAGGTGCGCGCCCACGTCGTACACGCCCGCGGCTGCCGGCCCCAGCCACGGCGCTGCGGACCGGCCGTGCAGGCGCAGCGCATCCCGGACGGTCTGCTCGAGCGCGGACGGCCCGGACTTCTCCGGCTCCAACTGCTTGCCGTGCCGCGGGCAGAACGGCGCGTCGTCGTCGGGTAGCAGCCACTCCTTGGTGCTGCACCGTTCCTTGCCGCCACCGTTGACGGTCTTCAGGTACGGGCACTGGTACTGCAGGTGCGGGGTGCGGCGGTCGTTCTCGTCGACCGGGACCGGGGTCAGTGAGCGCTGCGGAATGCCTTTGTCGTCGAGGTAAATCTTCGTGAGTTTCGCCGCACCGGCGGGCGGCCGGGTGGCCGATGGGGGCGCCGGCTGGCGCGGGGCAGTAGTCGGCGCTGCCATCGTTGGTCCTCTCTTCTCGTCGAGCCGTGGGTCAGCTGTTGCGCTTGTCGAATTCGCGGGCCACGTGCCCGAGCAGCGGGATCGTCTCTGCCTTGCACACGTTCGCGGCGTTCTGGGCCGCGGCGATCGACTCCGCGGCCTGCGCGGTCGCGTCCACGACGGTCGAGCGGGTGGCCATCTGCACGATGCCGATGGTCTGCTCGCCGAGGGCGTGGATGCGGGCGCGAGCGGAGCGCATCGCGACGTCGTACGCCTCGGTGGCGCCCTCGAGGTAGCGCTGGATGGAGCGGGCTTCGGCGGCGCCGGATACGACACCGGTTACGGCGCTTCCGCGGCTGGCTACGTCTCTCATGTCGGGGGTCCTTTCGGGTGCGGCGGTCAGTGCCGGGCTGGGTTCGGCCGCGGGTTCGGGGTGGCTGCCACTGGCCGGGCCTGTGTCCTGGTCGACGGGGGTGCCGGTGGTGGATGGCACCCGGACTGGTGCCGGGTTGGTGGGTGGGTCCTGCTCTGGCGTGTTGCTGTCGGCCGGCCGCTGGTTGGCGTCGCGGGTGGTGTTGCCCGGCTCGTCCGCGCCGCTCGGCTGGGCGGCGTCGGGCGGCGGGTTGTCGGAGGCCGCTTCCGGGGTGGGTGGTGTCGGGTCCTCGTTCCCGGCTCGTGCACGCCAGGCGGCGGCGCGGCGGGAGACCGTGGCATCCCATGCATCCCGGGTCCGGCCGAACAGGCCGCTGTCGCCTTCGGGGCGTGGATTACTGGAGCGACGACCTTGGCGTTTGTTGTCCTGGTCGAGCCAGAAGTCACGCCACAGGTTGCCCGCGAACTGGCCGAACGCCCCACCGGCGGCCGGGTCGATCCCGGCGTCCTCGAGGCGTTTGCGGCGGGCCGCCAGGCGCGGGGATTCCTCGCCTCGCCACCCGGCCGCGATCGCCTCGGCGGTGTCCTGCGCAACCTCCGGCAGGTGCTTGACCAGCCAGTAGGCGAACACGCAGCAGACGAGGAACTCCACGGCTACTTGCCCATCTGCGACAGCTGGCTGGTCACCTCACGGCCACCGTCCTGGATCTGCCGCCCGGCCTGGTCGATGTTGGCGGCGCCCAGCACGATCGCGAAACCGAGGGCGAACGCCGCCCAGAAGGCGGGCTTGTCGGGCTTCTTGTCGATGAACCAGTCGACGGCGATGATGCACGCGCACACGATCAGCGCGGCGACGCCGAGCCCGCCGAGCCAGGACGCGGACTGCATCCAGTCGCCGACGAACGTGGCGAGGAACGCGAGGCCGGCGAGGAACGACATGACGACGGCAACGTTCTTCGCGGACTTCTTCGAGGACTTGTGGGTGCGATGCGCGGCGAACAGCACCGCGGCGGCGATGAGCAGCAGCCCGAACCGGGCGCCGATACCGAACATGGTCAGTACTTCCTTCCGTACAGGTAGGCGCCGGTGAGTGCGGCGAGGGTGAGGTAGAGGCCGATGCGGCGGGTGGGTCGGACCGCGCACCAGCGCAACGGTCCGGTCAGGAACGTCGGGGTGATGCCGATCAGGGCGAACATGGCCAGGCGGTCGGTCCAGTTCGACACGTGCCACAGCGCGTGCAGGGCGCCGTTGTCGGCGGGGATCCGTTTGCGGTTGACGCCCGAGGCGGTCCACAGGGCGCGCAAGGTCATGGGTTCGGCGGTCAGGAGCCACCACGAGGTGAAGGCTTGCCGGACCCGATCACCCAGCTTGATCTCACCGTCGGTGACCGTTACTCTCGTGCGCGCGGGTGCGCGCACCGCCGGGCTGTCCGGGTTCCGGACCCCCTCGGTTCGATCTGATCTCATGTCACGCTGCGTTGCTGTCACGGCGGTTCGCCTCCTTCCTGATTTCGTGGACCTTCTCCAACACCCAGGCGTGCACCTCGGCGATCCGGCCGGCCTGCCACGCCTCGGTGATCAGCCACCCGCACGCCGCGGACAACTTCTTGCGGCTCGTGTCGGCTTTGGCGATCACCTGCTCGTGGTGGTCTTTGCGGCGTTTCGCCCTGCGACGTTCCCGGAGCGTGTTTTCCCAGGTCATGCGGCCTTCTCGAACTTCGTGGGGTGCTGCTCGGTGTACTCGTAGCCGCCCAGCACCCACGCGTAGATCAGCACCACGCCCAGGGCGGTCAGGGTGGCCGGGTAGAAGCTGTCCTGGTCGACGACGATCGCGGCGATAGCGGCGAGTACCGCGCCGATCGACACGCCGCCGGCACGAGCCACCCACGGGCGCCACGGGTTGACGGCGCGCAGGTAAACGGGCTGTTCAGGGACGGTTTCGGCGCGCGCCTCGATCGCGTGGCGGGCAGAGGTCAGTGCCTCGTGGACCTCTTCGACGGTGGCGAAGAGGGGCTTGTTGTCGGTGATGGTCATCGGTTGCTCCTTGAGTAGTCCATGGCTTGGCGGTTGATCGTGCGACTGGCCTCGGTGTGCAAACCGGACAACAGGCCGTTGGCGATCTCGTACGGATTGCTAGCGGTCGTGGCATCGGCTTCGAACGTCTTCGTCTCGCCGCCGACATGAACGGCGATGGTGACCCACACCGGGGTCTTCGGGTCGGTCATGGTGGGCTCTCCGATCGTGGGGGTCACTGGTTCACCGCGGGGTCAAAGTGGGCGCCGTTTACACCGGCCTTGACGGCAGGCAGCGGGTGCGGAATGGGAGCGGCGAGCGGCGCCTGTTGCGCGCCGTCCGCCTCGATCGACTTGAGGCGGTTGCGCACCGTTCCCTCGGACACGCCGTACTGCTGCGCGGCCTTGCGGATCGACTCGGCCTCGCCGTTGCGGACCGCCTCTGCGGCCTTGGCGCCGGGGTCTCCGTCAGGTGCGTAACCGCTGGTGCTGGTCTGCGTAGCGGCCTTGGCGCGCGGCTTAGACGGCGGCTGCTTGCGCGGCTTCTCAGCGCCACGGGGCCGCGCAACCGAGGACTCAACGGTCGCCGTCTGCGCGGCCGACGGCGCGTAGCCGAGCTGCGAAACCGGCGGCAATTCGAGGGCCGGCGTGGACTCGGCAGAGTGCGTATCCAGCTCGACGTCAAAGCCGAGATCGGCCAGTCGTTTCGCCCCCGCCCATGGGTCTGCGCGCGCAATGTAAGTGTCGAACAGGCCGATCAGGAACGCGGTGCCGGCGGCTCCGAGCGGACCCAGCGAGTGCGCAACCGCACCGCCGAGCGCGGCCCATCCGCCGTCCCACCCGCCGAAGATGTTGAGGGCGAGCGAGACAGTCAGTGCCGTCCACTCGGCGATGTCTGCGCGCTTGTCGGTGTCACCACCGGAGGTGCGCAGAACGGCCCGGCCGATGATGATGAGCGCGACGATCGTGATCAGGCCGGGTTCGACACCCCACGCCGACCACCACGAGGGATCACCCTCGTTGAGGTTCAGCAGCCGGGCGACGCCAGCCTGGACGCCGGTGGTCGACCAGAGCGCGAACGCCAGCAGCACGGGCAGGCCGGCGGCGAGGAGAATCTTGCGCATCTTGGTTAGGCGCAGGGCCCTCATCTCAGCGGACTGGTACATCTCCGCCCGGACCCGGGCGCGAGCGCCGGCGGACTTCGCTGCCCGGTAAAGGTCCGCGAGCTTCGCGGCCTCAGCAGCGTCCTTTGCGCGCTGGCGACGGGAACGCTTGGCGTTCTTGGCGTGCTCGGCAACGTCGGCCAGGCGGATGTCCTGTTGGGCTTCCTGGGCCAGGCTGACCCACTGGTGTTCCCGGTTGACGGCGACGACGTCCCGCTCGGCGGAGAGGTGCCCGCGTAGATCGCGCGCGTCAGCAACGCCGGTGGGCAGGTACAGGCCGCGGCGGCGAACGAACATGGGTTCCCCTCCTTCCGGGGCTTCGGGGTTTGTCATGACCAACTCGCCACGACGCCGCGGTCCTCGTTGCCAGCCGAGTGGAAGCTGAGGCTGTCGACGAATTCCATGGCGCGGTCGTAGCCGATCTCGTGGTAGTACTCGCGGCGGGAACGCCTACCAACCGCGCGGCACATCTTGATCAGCGCTGTCTCGTTCTCCCTGAAGTTCCAGTGGGGCTGCGAGACGTAGTAGTTGGTGGTGCCCACGCCGAACGCCAGCGCCTCTGACTGATGGTTATTGAGGCGAACTCTGGGGTCCTCGGTCTGACCGACCTTGACCGTGCCCGTCGTGAAGGCGACGACGTAAATGAAGCCCTCGCCGACCGGGCCTCGCCAGTATTCGACCGGCATCCGCCGAGCGGACTCGATCTTCGCGATGTAGGCGTCGGTTTCTGCCCGGAGCTTGACGAGGCTGGCTTCAGCTTCGCGACCACGCTCGTAGGCGGCACGCTCACGCTCCAATGCCTCCTTCCAGTGCGCGTGAAGCTCTTCGCGGGACCGCTCGTAGCTCGTCCTCCAGAAGCTCTCCATCGTCATGTCGGCCTCCGCCCAGACATGCACCCGCGCGCCGTCACCCGACACCTGTGTCAGGTTGGCGTCGGGGCCGTCGGGCATGGCGGAGATCGTCTCGAGCATGGGAGTGAGTCTGCCACAAGTTGTTACAAGTTGCTAGTGACTTGTAGGTCAGATCAGGTAGCCTCAGGCCATGTCGCTTGCTAACCCCGAACCGTGGGTGGAGACCGAGGTCGTCAACCTCGTCGACCGCCTACGCGCTGATCGCCTACCGCCGCCCCCCGAGCGGCGCACCATCCGACGGCGAGCCCGAGCCAGCCTCAAGGACGTCGCCCAGGCGCTCGGGGTCGACATCATGACCGTCAGCCGATGGGAACGAGGAAAGGCAGACCCGTGGCCACGCCACCGGGCCGCCTACATCCGTGCACTCCGGGCGCTGGCCGAGCTAGCAGTCGAGCTCGAATCGCAGCACGCCCAGAAATGACGACGGCCGCGGCGATGTCAGCGCCACGGCCTTCCGTCTTGCCCACACGTACTTGCCTACGAGGAGCTCAACACCATGACGGTAACCCAGGAGTGTCGCCTGCCGCAGCGCCTCCGCGACGGTTTCCTAGCTCGCGGCGGTGCCAGTTGACACTCGTCGACGCGTCCCCGCTGGACGTTCGGGACGAGGCGACCGGAGTCACCCTAAGATCCGCTGAGCGTTCGATCATCGGCTGGGTCCTGGACGCCGCAAACGCGGCGACCGCCGAGAAAGTCATCAGCGGGTTGCTGTCCGCGCACTTCTTCGACCCGGCACACGAGACGATCTTCGCGGTGGCGGCGAAGAACCTGGGCAGCCCGGACGTTCTGCAGAAATGCTTGGCGGACCTGGTAGCGCCCGCGGCATATCGGCGGGTGCAGCAACTGCCGGGCGGGCTGGCCGAGTACTTGAGCAACAGCGTTCACCAGGCTGCGTACCTCGGCGCCGAGCAGGTCGCCGGCTACTACCGACAGGTCATGACCGCGTTCTCCACCCGCCGCATCGCCGAGTTGAACGGCCACATCGCTACCGCGCTCGAGGCGGGCGACCTGACCACGGTTCGGCTGCTCTCCGATGACCTGCGCGAGAAAGTGGACGCCGCGGTCAACGGTAGGCCGGACAGCGGCAAGAGGCGCCTTCGCCTCACCCCGGCCAGCTCGTTCCGAATCCGCGGCGTGAAGTGGGTGTGGGACAACCGGATGCCCGTCGGCGCGCTCACTCTCATCCCTGGACGAGAAGGTGTCGGAAAGAGCACCTTCCTCGCCTGGATGACCTCGGCGATCACCCGCGGCGAGCTGCCGGGCATGCACTACGGCACCCCGAAGTCGGTGTTGTACTCGGCGTCCGAGGACGCTTGGGAGTACACGATCGCCCCGCGCATGCTCGCGGCCGGCGCCGACATGGACCGGGTGTTCCGGATCGACGCAGCACTTGAGGGTGACGGGTATGGCGGTGTCGTACTCCCCCGCGATTGCCGCGAACTGGTGCATGCCGCCCGGGATGTCGACGCTGCGCTACTCGCTTGCGATCCGATCATCTCGCTGGTCGACGAGCGGCTGAACACCTTTAAGGCCAAGGAGTTGCGTACTGCGCTGGAGCCGCTGGTGAGCGCAGCAGAGGAGGCGGAGATCGGGATCGGCGCCCTCGTCCACTTCAACAAGGGGCAGGGCAGCGACGTCGGCACCCTCATCTCCGGGGCGCGTGCCTGGGTGGAGGTGGCGCGGGCGGTGGTGGCGATCGGCCGGGACAAGGAGGTCGACGAGTACACGTGCGTGGTGTCGCAGACGAAGAACAACCTGGGTGTCGGCGACCTCCCGAACCTCACCTACACGATCGACTCGCACGAGCTGCTGACGTCGGACGGCGAGACCGCCAATGTTGGCCGGCTGCGGTGGACAGGCGAGACCGACCGTGGGGTGGAGGACCTTCTTGCCGAAGCGGCGTCGGGCGCGGTCGGCTCGACCGGGAAGTCCGGGAAGTTGATGCGAGAACTGATCGACTACGTGACGGGCAAGTGCCCGACCCCGATGCAGGCCGTGTCGACGGCCGACCTGATCGCCGAGTTCGAGGACGAGTACAAGCCTGACTTAATCAGGCAGACCCTGTCTCGGGCGGTGCGTAAGGACCTTCTCTGGTCGCCGATGCGCGGGGCGTATCGGCCGCTGGTTCACCGGCCGGCTGGTGTCACAAATGCTTGATCAAGTGACAGTTGCGATGGCGGGGTGTCACGAATGCATTCTCTCGTTTGTGACAGGTGACCCTATGCCCCCTGAACTGTCACAAGTGTCACTTTGCCTGCTCAAGCCACTTACTCCTATGTCACAAACAAAGTCCAAGTGTCACAAGTTCTGATCCTCATGGAGATCAAGTGACCGTTGTGACACTTGTGACAGGGGAATACGCGCGCGAGCCAACTGTCACAACCAAGCCCACGAAGGGAATCGGATGAAGTTCCAGCCCCAGCCCTACCCGCTCTTTTACGCCTGCATCTCCGGCGGCAAGGTCGAAGTCGGCCGGGTCATCGGCTGGCAGCGCCCTGGAAATGACGATGACGACTCGGTCGACCTGAAGCCGGTAGTGCTGATGGAGCGCGACGACCGAACGTCGGCCCAGCCCACGTATCTGGATCTAGCTCATGAGCACTGCTGGATTGGTGACGACCGGTCCGCGGTGACGGACCGAGCTATGGCGACGCTGATGGCGAAGGAAGGGTGAAGAATCGATGACTGTCAACGGCAAGTCAGATCGAGGACAGAGTCAACACGCCGACAGCACTACCGTGAGTAAGTCTCGTATCGACGGAGCGCAGCGGAAGGGCGGTGCCCACGTGCCAACCCTTTCACTTGACCGGGTTGTTACCCGGCAGCCCGGCGCGTCGTCTTTGACGCCGAACTATGTTGCGCCGATGGGGAAGACCACCACCGCAAATTCCGTGATCGCTTTCATTGACGCCCGGCGCCCCGGACTGAAGCTGGGCAAGAAGCAGCTGCTGCTGTACTTCGCGCAGGGCCACCACCTCGCCCGCCGCGGTGATCCGCTGTTCGCCGAACCCATGTACGCAACCGACCACGGCATCTCCGTCGACGACGTGCCCGGCGGCCCGGCACCGCAGATCGACAGCGAGGCCATCGCCAACACCATCGGCTACGTCCTGATCCGCTACAGCGCCCTGTCGCCGGCCGACCTGCGCACCCTCATTCAGGCGTCCGAGCCGTGGCGGCTGGCCCGCAAGAACACCGACGAGCCCCGCATCGAATGGATGTGGCTGACCGACTGGTTCCGCCGGCCCGACGAGACCGACGACCCCGACGACGAGCGGCCCAACCGGGCCGAACGGGTCGAAGCCGAAACGCACCTGGCCTCCCAAGGGGGTCACTGACCGCAACGAGGGGGATGCGTGACTGAACGCCTGGACCCGTACGGCACGTGGGGCGACTGGGACCTGGACCGGTTCAAGGTTGAAATAGTTCGCTGGCGTGACGGTTCGCATCCCCCGGACGGCATCTTCGACCTCGTCAACCGGTGGTGGCCGCGACTGGAGCAGCCCGCGGAACGCTCCGGCGCAGTGGACATCAGCGACGACGACCCTGACGGGAATCTGTGGTGGATGTGGGTGCCGGACGCGAAGTGGCTGGACGAGGAAGCCGGCTACTTCCGGGTGCAGTGCCGGTTCGCCGTGTACGAGCTGACCCGCCCACCACGCCTGACGTGCAGGCAGTTCCGCACCGTGCAGTCCATGACCCCGGCCGACGTCGACCGGGCCGACGGTATGGGCTGAAATTGGCACACTCGTTCGAGCGCCATTCGCTGTCAAGGTGACTGCCGCTCGGTAACCTCGGCGCATGCAGGAACCGCCGAACACCGGCCCCGACGACTGGTACTTCGACGAGCACTCCCAGAGATGGCTACGGCACTCCGGCCGCGCCCGCTGGCGGAGGATTCTCGCCGAGAAGGCAGCCTGGCGGGCGGAACACCCGGAGGAACTTGCGCGGCTGCGGGGACGGTTCAGCGTCTTGGCGATCACCTCACGGCTTGCCACGCGCGCTAGCATCGGTGGCATGACGCAGGAGACCAGCAGCGGCCAGAGCATGCGCGACCTGCTCGTCGGCATGGGCGTCGTCGTCACCGACGAGGGTGTTGAGCGTGCCCGGCAGCGTCTGCGCGACGCGGACGCGGACCTGGACCGTGAGGGCCGCGCCGCCCTGCTGGCGAAGCTGCGCCAGGGCCCGGCCGCGTTCGCGTGACCGAACCGGGGCCCCGGACGGTCCGGATCGTTCTGGACGCCACTGCCCTGACCGCGTGGGTGCGAGGTTCCGTGGCTGTCGGCGAAATGCTGATCATGCTTGATGAGGAGCACGGCGCGGCCGTAGTGCCGCTGTCGTGCCTCGTCGAGGCTGCCCATCGGGTTTCGGTGTCCGACCATCCCCGCCGCAAATCTAGCACAGTTGACTTACAAGTGCTTTACAAGTTGCTACAAGCG
>NZ_BOQN01000005.1 GCF_018332695.1 Paractinoplanes toevensis | reverse complement strand
GACACAGAGGGGTGCCAGATCCGTACGCGGGCAACCTCGCGGGCTCGTGACGGCGAGTGGCCAAGAGGCTATGGGTGCCACTTCCGCTCGCGCAGCTCGCCCGCCATTGCCGTTCCCGAGTGTTTCGCCTGCCCGACCACTGCGCTTTGGGCACACCCAGCTCTGTGCCGGAACACGCGCGCCCGCAAGTGCACGAACTCGGCGCCACAACTGGCGCCGGGCGCTTCGGGGCAACCGAGGGCTGCCGCTCAGCCGAGGTCGCGCAGCAGGACTGAGCCCGCGTCGTCGGTCTCTGGCGGGCGGGCGCCGAGAGCGGTGTAGACGTCGGCCGCGGCCGGCGTGGTCAGGGCACGGATCGCGGGACGGTTGAAGTCCTTGAAACCGTCCTGTGTATCCGCGATCAGCTCCTTGACGACCTCGGGCTGACGGCCGTCCAGGCCGGACACGAGCCGAGCCGCTGATGATGTCGGCCCGGCGGCGGCGAGCACAGCCGCAAGCACGTGCTCGGTGTCGACGACACGGTGCCGGGCGCCGTCGGCCACCTCCGCCGCCGCGTTGAGCAGCGCCGTCACCTCCGGTCCGAGTGTGACGCCGGGCGTGGGCGGGCGGCGCTTGATCCGGTTCCGGGCGTGCCGAAGCAGGGTCCATGGGTACGCGACGGCTCGGATCGCCAGCAGGCGTCCGATGGTCAGATCTTCCTCGTACCCGTACAGCGCCAGAGCCAGGACCAGATCCCGTGGGAGCACCGTGGAACGGCCGACCAGGGCGGCCCCTTCGGCGGCGTCCTCGACCAGCTCGACGGCACTCTTGGACGCGTATCGGGTCCTTGAGGATCGCCTGCTCGTCATGGTCGCCGGGTCCCCGAATGCGCCCATCGCGACGTAGCCCGCCCAGAACAATGGGTGGGCAAGGCGTTTGTCGGGTTCGGACAGCCCTCGTAACGGGGTGGCCTGCACCGCGCGGAGGCTCTCGACCATGTCGTGACCGTCGAGCAGGTGCTGGACGAGCTGCCGGTCCACGACGTTTAGATCCGGGGTGTCGAACGTGGTGACGATGACGCGGTCGGCCCCGGCCCAGAGCATCGCCGGGCCGAGCACCAGCCACTCACCCTCGGCTGCCTGCCCCAGGTCCGCGCTGTCACAGGCCAACAGCAGGGCCTGCCGGGGTACGGGGTGCCGGGACGGCGCATTGATGAGATCCGCCGCGCTGAGAATCACGGGCCGTGGATCAGCTTTGGTGGCCGGTCGTACCACCAGGCCGCGCGAGAGTGGGCTGCCGTCGCCGGGATGGGTATGGCAGGCGAACACCGCGCTCGACTCGGCCGGCGTGTTCTGCAGGATCGCGTCGAAGCCGTCCAGATCGACCACGTCCGTGTGCCCCACGGTGCGTACACCGGGCAACATGTCGCCAAGGTCTCGTAGCGCCCGGAGTTGAGCGTGCGGCGGCGCCTCGTCGCCACCGGGGTCGAGGACCGCCAGCCCAAGTGGCGCGTCACCCGAGGCGCGGTCGCGGAGCGCGATCGCGCCCAGCAGCGCGGCGGGTGGCGCGATGACCATCTGACACCGGTCGATCAGCCGGGCACTCTTGCCGTGGCGGACCACGACGATCACCGGCCACGGTACGTTCGCCAGCACGTGCGCCGGCGCGACAGCGATCCGGGTCCGGGGCTCGTCGACGATCACGTCTCGCAGGTCCGGCGGGATCAGGTCGCCCAGCCGGCGTGCCAGATCCGCTTCGGCCCGGGCGGGTCCGCACAGCGCACCGCCGAAAACGCGAGAGCGGAAACTGTCGTCCTGCTCGCCGGGATAGCGGATCGGCACAGCGGCGCGCAGGTCGGCCAGCGTGGCCGCCACAGCGCTGCCGGGTCCGCAGGCGAGTACTCCGCCGGTGACCGGCCCGTCCGGGGGAACCAGCGCCCAGAAGATCCGGTCGGTGACCGACCACGTGCTCCACCACCAGGTGCCCGGGCCGAGCGTGAACCGGGCCATGTCCTCGACGGTGTACGTGTCCGGTCGTTCCCCCGGCCGGTACCAGGCGGCTTCCTCGATCCGGGAGACTCCGCGGACCCGGATGTACGGGGCGGTCCTGCCGCCGGAGGACTCGTCGTCCAGTGGGCTGAGCTGTAGCCGCGCGGACTCGATGAGCTCGGCGAGGGTGGCCCAGTCCTGGCCGGCCACGGCCTGCGTCATGGCCTTCTCGAAGGACGTGTTGACGGTCCGCCACCACAGTCGTCGTTCCTCGAGATTTTGCAGGTGATGTCTGGCCCAGTGCAGCGCCGCGAGCGCCTCGATCCGGTTGTTCAGCGCGTCGAGCCGGTGCAGGGGTGTGACCTGGTGGTCGGCCACGTCGTCGAGCTGCGCGGCGGCCTCCATGGGGCGGTCCATCCGCAGCAGGAAAGACGCCGCGTTGTCGAAGCCCTGAAGGTCGACCCCTGGATGCTCGGTCCAACCCGCCCGCAGTTCGGCTCGCTCGATGAGAGCGGCAGCTCGCACGGTTCCGAGGTCGAGGTTGCGTTCCTTGTGCAGATGGGTGAAGAACCGCATCGGACGATCGGCGCGGGCAAGTCTCATCAGGTCGAACGCGATTGCACCGAGATACCAGGACAATGCCGGGTCGGCGTGCAGCCGCGCCTCGGCGACCAGGCGAACCTGCTCGGCAGCGGCCAACAGCGTCCGGCGCCGGGGTGTTGCCGGGATGCGGCCGGCGATCAGCTCGGCCAGGCCCGCCTGCTGTCCGAGGCGGACCCGGACCCGCGCGTCGGCGATGAGCAGCTGCTCGCGCAATGCCCGGTCGCGTCGTGCATCGCCGAGCGGTTCCAACGCTTCCAGAGCCGCGGCGGCCGCCGGGACGTTCGCCAGTTCCAGCTCAGCGAGGCAGGTGATCAGGCCGTGGAGGTGCCGGGACTGCGCCGGGAGGTTCCGGGCCGCGGCCTTGGCGTCGCCCGGATGCCCTGCGGCCAGCAATGCCCAGGCAAGCAGCGGAGAGGTGCCCGGCTCCAGCAGGCGTACGGCTGCGACCGGGCGGTCAGTTCGCAGCAGCCGCCGCGCCTGGCGGTCCCGGCGCGTTCTTGCCGGCAGCGGGACGGCGAGCTCCGGTGGCCGCATCAGATAACCAATGGTGATTCGCGCTGCGAAGCCGGCCAGCACGGTCAGCGGCACCATCCATCCGAAGCCGTCGAGCAGCACCGCCACGGTCAGCGCCGCCGTGGCCCACAGGGAGGAACGACGCGGGATCAGTAGGGCTGCCAGGAAATAGAGTGGCCACACCGTCGTCGTTGCCGCCGCCGACACGGCGAGAGGTATCGCCACGGTAAGCGCGAGCGCGATGCGTACGCCCCGCCTAGTGGTCTCGAACGACTCGGAGAGGGAAGCCAGCCGCGCGATGGCAGGTCCGATGGCACCGGGTCGCGCTCCGGCGAACCGGTGCTCCCGGGCCGTCAACGCTTCACCGCCGGCCGTGATCACCGCCAGGACGACGGCGAGGATCACGAAGACCGCCGGAGCGACGGGCAGGCCGAGTGCTGCGGCGAGGATCGCCCAGCCGCCGGGCAGCGGCCACCGCGTCGGGATCTGTCCCGGCGGCGATACCTCGTCGCCCACCATGTACTTCGGCTCATCGGGATCACGTGCGGACACCAGCGGCAGCAACGCCACGGGCCACGCCCAACCGCTGTCACCTGTGGCGGCAGCGCCGATCAGCACCACAACGGCGATACCTCTCGCGGCGACGTGTGCCCGGACGGCGGCCAGGTGGAGACGATCACCTCTGTCTGTTCGGTAGATGCTCGGAGACGGCGCACCGCCGCCATCGTCCGACCGCGGCACGCTGACCCGCGTCAGATGCCGGTTGACGACCTCCGAGATGTCGTTCAGGCCCCCCAGTCCGAACGCCTCCGCGATGACGGCGACCAGTTTCGCCTTCTCGACGTTGGGGGACCAGCGGGTGGTCAGGGCCAGTGCCACCGCGATGTGCGCAGTGCTCGTGCTCTCGAACGCGTACGAGCCGGCCAGGGTCCGGGCGACCTCGACGACGTGGGTCAGCTCGTGCGGGGTGAACAGCAGGTCGGGCCGGCGGAGCGACGCGATCTCGGCGGACGTGAGCCGCACGATCACGCGGGTCCACTCGGTACTGCAGAGCACGTCGAAGGCCCGCACGAGGCGGTCCCGGTCGTTCATCCGGACCGGCATGCCGTCCAGAGCCGCGAGGAGCCGCGTCGCGTTGTCGTCGAGCGTGGGTGCCGAGGTCGTCCCCGCCTCGGTCATCCGTCGTCGCCCTCGAGTGCCTTCGCCCGTCGCCGCAGTTCCGGGAACGACACCGTCATCATTCGAATCTGCGCCCCGCTGAGCACAATCGAGGCGGCCGAGGAGCGGGTACGTGTCCCGCCGGGCGCCGTGACCGCGAGCGGACCCTGCAGGGCGATCTCGCGGTCGCCGGGATTGGCCGCGGTCGAGCACAAGCGCACGTATCCCTCGACGAGACGACCGTCGAGCAGTTCGATCGCTACGTACGCCCGGCGGCCGTCCCGGACCTCGGCCAGCACCGGATGCCAGAGGTTGCCCTGCCGCATGACCACCGGCGCGAACCGTTTCACGATCAGCATGCCGATCGCGGCAGACAATCCAGTGGCGAGGACGATCTGCAGCAGCCCGCTGAGGATGAGCTGCCACGGGTGCGCGCGGAAATAGACCGAGCCTCCGATGAGGCCCCGCAACGGCAGCAACGCGGACGTGAGCTGTGCGGCGAAGAGCAGGAGCAACGCGGTGATCGCGCTGGCGATCAACCCGAGCGAGACGATCTCGATCGTCTCGCGGGCCGGGCTGACCACATCGCGAGGACTTCGCCGTTCCATGGCCCGCAGACCGGCATAGCCCGGAGCCGCCGCGAAGGCGAGGACGAGTAGCGCGGCCAGGCTACCCGGCATCGTCGGCCGCACCGTTCTGCCGTGCCTCAGCCGGCGGTGCGGCGGCCGGCTCCGGAAGTTCCAGATCGTCGGGGTCGGCCACCACCGGGAATTGGGTGTAGCCCCGGAACTGGATGTCACTCCAGTCCTCTTCGGGCTCCGAGTCGTCCGAGCCAGGCTCCAGTGTCATATGGGAACACGCTAGTCGGGTACGGCTGCTGCCGAACCGGCCGATCATGCACACTCGGCAGACACCTCAGCCCGATCTCGGTGCGTCTCACACACCCCCGCGCAGTCGCCCCGAGATGCGCGAGAAGATCCAGGTCATCCGCAGAAAGGGTGAGCGCCGTCGACACGCCTGAATCCGCGGTTACCCGAGGCGCCGTAGTGCCGTTTCGATAGCGATCTCGACCCGGGAGGTCATGCCGGACACATCGACGGGACGACGCCCCGCGACCTGACCACGGATCCACTTCGGCCCGCTGTCGTCATAGTGCAGCAGGGCATAGAGGTCCCACCACGGATCGAGGGTGGCCCCGGCGATCGACTCGTAAAGCGACCGAAGCTGCTCTGCCCACTCCGGCGAGTAGAGCGCCGCCAGGTATCGCCGGCAGTGCCCGATGTCAATCGCACGTGACCCCCGATGGATGGAGTTCCAGTCGGTGAGACCGGTAATTCTTCCGCGCGACCAGAGCAGGTTGACCGGCAGGAGATCGCAGTGCAGGAAGACGGCCGTGTCCTTGGGCGGGGTCGCCGCCATGACACCGAACGCCGCCTTCCAAACTTCCCGCTTCTGCGCGCCGGCCGGCATCTGAAACCCGTTCCGAGGAGTGATCCAGGAATCCGTCCACGGTCGGAAGATCTTCGCTGGGAGATCGAGGGAGTGCAGCAATGCGGCAATCTCGGCGATCCGCGTCATCCACGACCGAGGCTCCGCTGGTTCGAGGTCAACATGCCCCGGCAAGCGAGTCATCAGCAACGATGGCGCGCCGCCGGTCGAAGCGCCTGCGACATCGGCAGCCAGAATGCTCGGAACGGGGAGCCCGCTTCCTGCTACGACATCGAGGTTGGCGATCTCGTTTTTCAGAGCTTCGTGCAGGCCGAGCCCGTCCGGGTACTGCCGCAGCACGACGAACGTTCGCGTTCCACATCGCTCGACAGTCAGCCGGTGCACGGCGGAGCAGACACCACCGGTCAACCGGCGGTAGCCGACGATGCGACTGCCTCGACCCATCGACGCCGCAACCCACGTGAGAGTCTCGGCGGAGGGCCGACGTTGCCTGAACCCGCCATCCCTCCAGTCGCCGTCGTTCATGAGCGCGAGCCTATTTGTCACGGGCCTACGGCGATATGAGTTTCTACCACTGCCCATTTCGCGGCCCATCAGACGCCGCTCGTTCTTTGGGGGAAGCTGCGAAGTCAGGCCACTTCGACCTTCGATCCGTTCGGCGGTCCCCCGAACGCGGCCGCGGCGTTGCCGCCGCGTAGCAGCAGCTCGTAGAAGGGTTTGCCCCAGCCGGAGCTGCCCGGGGCGAACGACATCGTGCCGCTCGGAACGCCGAAGACGCCGTCGCTGACCACGGCGCTCTGGGTGACGCCGCCGATGCGCACCCGCACCGCGGAGCCGACCGGCGCCGGTGGCTCGTGCCAGGACGTTTTCAGGTTGCCGTAGCCGTCGGTCCAGACCACCGACCGCGATGGCGGCGGCGGGACGGTCAGTTCGGCGCCGAGCAGGTCGGCGCCGCGGGCCAGCTCGGCCACCGCGGCCGGGAAGACGTCGCGCGAGCGGAACTGGGAGCCGGCGTCCGAAACCTTCACGGCCCGGACCGGAACCTCCAGGAACGACATGCAGTAGCCGGCCGCCACGCCCACCACCAGGACACCGGACGGCAGGCGGCAGGCCGACAGCGGTTCGCCGGCGTTGTCGGCGCGCGGGTCGTCCTCGTCGCCGCGGGGCGCCACGTTCGCGTACACGATGCGGTCTGCTGGTCCCTCGCCGAAGGCGAGCTGGGCCACGCAGAAGCCGGCCCCGACCGTGTCGAACGGCCGCACCGGCACCGCGGTCGTCTCGGCGTGCGGCATCAGCTTCGCGAAGCGCTGGCGCACCTCGGCGAACGCGAGGTCGCCGGCGCCGTAGTCGGCCACGATTGTGATCAACATATGGGTAGGTTAGCGAGATCGGACCGGGCGCCGCCTCGATACTCTTGATCCCATGCGGGACGAACCCTTGCGCAAATTGGGCTTTCTGACCATCGGGCTGTTCGATGCGGGTGATCCGCGGGCCGGGCACGAGTCCACCCTCGAGATCATCAAGCTGGGTGAGGACCTCGGCTTCGACAGTGCCTGGGTGCGCCACCGCCACCTGCAGTACGGCATCTCCTCGCCGGTCGCGGTGCTCGCCGCCGCCTCCCAGCGCACCTCCCGCATCGATCTGGGCACCGCCGTCATCCCGCTGGGCTGGGAGAACCCGCTGCGCCTGGCCGAAGATCTGGCCACCGTCGACGTGCTGTCCGGCGGTCGCCTCAACCCGGGCGTCAGCGTCGGCCCGCCGATGCACTTCGACAAGGTCAAGACCGCCCTCTACCCGCACACGGCCGAGGCCGAGGACTTCAGCTACGGTCGGGTGGAACAACTGCTTTCTTTCGTACGCGGTGAGCCCGCCACCGACTTCGCCGGCACCGAGGGGTTCGAGGTGTTCTCGAACCGCGTCGAGCCGCACGCGGCCGGTCTGGGCAGCCGGATGTGGTACGGCGGGGCCAGCCTCCGGTCGGCTCAATGGGCCGGCGAGCACGGCATGAACTTCCT
This sequence comes from Paractinoplanes toevensis, assembly GCF_018332695.1. Lineage (GTDB taxonomy): Bacteria > Actinomycetota > Actinomycetes > Mycobacteriales > Micromonosporaceae > Actinoplanes > Actinoplanes toevensis. Next base: position 128,441 of record NZ_BOQN01000005.1, on the reverse strand, counting down.
GACCAGCAGCGTGGTCAAGGCCGAGGAGGCCGAGGACTTCGCCGAGATCCAGCTGTCGCACATCCGCGCCTTCCGGTCCGCCCACCCGGACGGCGAGAAGGCTCGCGTGTCCCAGGGCCTGGTGGTCATTCCCACCGATTCGGCGACGGCCGATCAAAAGGCCAGATACGAGGCGTACGCCGAGAAGCGCACCCCCCGTACCGCCGCCCCGCAGGGACCGGCGCGGATGCTCTTCTCGCCGGACTACGTGGGCACGTCCGACCAGATCGCCGAGCGGCTGCACGCGCATGTCGCGTTCCGGGAGGTCGACGAGGTCGCGTTCGCGCTGCCGTTCAGTTTCGAGCACGACGACTACGTGCAGATCCTGACCGACATGGCCACCAAGCTCGGGCCCGCGCTGGGCTGGCAGCCCAGCGCCGTCTAGAGCGCTGCTATCTTCGCCGGCTGCCCCTCGACCAGGTCGGTCACCGGGACGAGGGCGGCCGGCTTGCCGGACATCAGCACCAGGGTGGTGGTCGGACTCGGGCTGCCGGTGTCCTGGGTGGCCATGCTCCGCAGCTTCGTGACCTCGGCCGCCGCGATGACGACCTTGCCGTCCTTGCGGCTCACCTCGATGTCGCCGAGCGGGCCGTTGAGCACCAGGCAGCGTTTCCGGCCGTCCTGCTCGGCGTAGTAGCTGTCGGCGTCACACATGCCGAGCACCCGGCCCAGGAGGCCCGGTGCCTCGTCCACCTCGGTGCTGATGTCGTCGTTCAGCCCGTACACGGTCACCTCGTGCTTGCCGGGGAGCAGCAGCGGATCCCGTACGACCAGGAGGGTTGCGGCCGCACCCAGCGCGACCACCGCGACCACCCATGGCCACCTGCGTTTTTTCGCCATGGCAGGAACCCTATGGAGGAGCCGGGGCCGGTGCCTGAGTAGGACGACTCAGCGAGGTATAGGTAGCACTACCACCGAGACGGGTGCCTGCGGGAAAGACTCCCGGCCCCGCTCTCACTAGCGTTTCCGGCATGACGACAACCACCATGACCAGGGCAGACGCGGCCGTGACGCTGAGCGCGATCAGCCGGGTCTACGGGCGCGGCAACGCCGCGGTCCGGGCCGTCGACAATGTGACCCTGGAGTTCGCGCGCGGGGCCTGGACGGCCGTGATGGGCCCCTCCGGCTCCGGCAAGTCGACGCTGCTGCACTGCGCGGCCGGCCTCGAGCGCGTCGACTCCGGCCGGGTTCTCCTCGGCGACACCGACCTCACCGCGGCCCGCGACCGGGAGCTCACCGCGTTGCGCCGCACCCGGATCGGCTTCGTCTTCCAGAGCTTCAACCTGATCGGCTCGATGACCGCCGCGCAAAATGTGGCGTTGCCACTGCGCCTGGCCGGGCACCGGCCGTCGGCCGGCCTGGTGCGCGACACGCTCGCCGCCGTCGGTCTCGCCGACCGGGCGAAACACCGGCCGCGCGAGCTGTCCGGCGGCCAGCAGCAGCGGGTCGCGATCGCCCGCGCCATGATCACCAAGCCCGACGTGCTCTTCGCCGATGAACCCACCGGCGCGCTCGACTCGTCGGCCGCCGCCGTCGTCCTCGATCTGTTGCGCACGATGGCGTCCGGCGGGCAGAGCATCGTCATGGTCAGCCACGATCCGGTCGCGGCCTCCCGGGCCGACGCGGTGGTCTTCCTGCGCGACGGGCGGGTGGTCGACCGGGTGGCCGGCGCGGACGCGCTCGAGATCGCCGGCCGTCTGGCGTCCCTCGCATGATCGCGCTGTTCGCGGGCTCGCTGCTCTCGGTCACCCTCGGGGTGGCGCTCGTGCAATCGTCGCTGTTGCTGCTGATCACCGCGGCCACCCTCGACCCGCCGGCCGGCCTCGGTGCCGCCGAGCGGATGGAGTTCTCCGACAACGTCACCGCCGCCGTCGCCATGCTCGGGGTGATCCTCGGCATCGCCACGTTCCTGGCCGGCTTCATCATCAGCTCCACGTTCGCGTTCACCGTGGCCCAGCGCCGTCGCGACTTCGCCCTGCTGCGCCTGGTCGGCGCCGGTCGCGGGCAGGTGCGGATGCGGCTGCTGCGCGAGGCGGTGGTGCTCGGTGGCCTGGGCGCGGCGATCGGCGTGCCCGCCGGCCTGGTCGTCATGGCGGCGCAGGCGGCGCTGATGCGCCGGATGGGCTTCGTGCCGGCCGGCTTCGCGGGCGAGTGGCGGCCGTGGATCCTCGCGGTCTCCTTCGGTACGGGCATCGCACTGTCCCTGGCCGGTGCCATGGTCGCCGCCCACCGCGCCGCCCGGGTGCTTCCCCTCGAAGCGCTGCGCGAGACCGGGGCGGCCGCCCGGGTGATGACCGCGACCCGATGGATCGCCGGGCTGATCTTCCTCGGCGGCGCGCTGGCCCTGATCATCGTGGCGCCGGTCGGCGGCCCGGGCGGTGGCGCGGCCATGGCCATGAACGTGCCGATGCCGGCGGCGATCGCGGCGGCCGCGCTCAGCCCGCTCATCGTGCCGCTGCTCGGCCGGCTGCTGCCTACCGGCAGCGGCGTGATCGGGGCCCTGGCCCGGGCCAACCTGTGGGACGCCAGGCGGCGCAGCGCATCGGTCGCGGCCCCGCTGATCGTGCTGGTCGGCCTGGTGGTGGGCACCGCCGCGGCCGGGGCGTCGTTCACCGACGCGGGCATCGGCGAGCTCCAGCGACAGACGCGGGCCGATCTCGTGGTCACCGCGACCGGGCCGGTGGGCCCGGCCATCGCCGCGGTGCCCGGGGTCGCGTCGGCCTCGACCGAGCTGTCGGTGCCGGCGACCGTCGACGTGGGCGACGAATCGTTCTCGGTGTCGGCGCTGGTCGTCGATCCGGCGGCCTATGCCCGCGCGCACTCGGTCGAGCTGGCGGGCCTGCGGGGGCACGCGGTGGCGGCCGGGCCGGGCGGCGAGGTGCCGGCCAAGGGGAGCGTCCGCCTGGCGTTGCCCGATCTCGACCTCGGCGCGGTGCCGGTCGTGGCGTCCGTGCCCGCGACCATCAGCGGGGGCGCCAACCTGCTGCTGCCACCCGGCCTGGTGCCCGACCGGCTCCTGGCGGCCGCGCCCGCCCAGTCGTTCGTGACCCTCGCGCCCGGCGCCTCCGCCGGCACCGTGCGGGCGGCGCTCGCCCGGATCGGGACGGTCGCGACCGCCGGCGACTGGCTGCGGGCCGACGCCACCGCCCGCTCCGAGGTCAACAACAAGATCATGGTGTCGGTGATGGGGATCGGCGCTCTGTACGCGCTGATCGGCGTGGTCAACTCGATCGTCATCGGCGCGGCGGCCCGGCGGCGGGAGTTCGCCGCGGCGCGGGTCGGCGGCCTCACCCGCAGCCAGGTGCTGCGGGCAGCCCTGGTGGAGTCGTCGGCGGTGACCGTGGCCGGCATCCTGCTCGGCGGCCTGGCCGCGGCCGGCGCCCTGATCGCCGCCGCCCGCACCACATCGGCCGTCACCGGCACCACCACGGTCACGATGCCGTGGACGCTGATCGGCGCGGTGTGCGCGGTGGCCCTGCTGGTGACCGGGACAACCAGCCTGATCACCTCGTGGTCGGCAACCAGACCGGCCCCGATCCTCCTGCTGGCCGCCCGCGAGTAAGCCCTGGTTCGAAGGCTTCTGCCAGCTTCGGGTCGCCGAAGAGCGTGATCGCCACGATCCCCTCCTCGGCGACCGTCAGCACCGCCACACCGAAGGGCTCGCCGCGGAACCAGGCCAGCGCGGCAGGCTGGCCGTTCGCCTCGGTCGCCGCCATCCGCCAATCCCCGGCGGCGCCCATCGACGGCGTCGCGAAGGCCAGGCATGCGACTCGGCCGGCGTACGACGTCCGGGAGCCGACCGGCTCGATGGCCGCGTCCGCGCGCAGCACCTCACGAAAGGCGGCCGCGTCGGACGCCTCCCATGCGGCCATGTAGCCGGCCAACAGCTCCCGGGCCCGAGGCGAGGAAGCGTCCAGCACGTCATCCCGGGCCGGCGCCGCCTCGGCGAGCCGGGCCCGGGCCCGCTGCAGGGCACTCTTCACCGCCGGCACCGACATGCCCAGCGCCTCGCCGGTCTCCGCCGCGGAGAGATCCAGCACCTCCCGCAACAGCAGAACGGCACGCTGCCGAGGCGCGAGGTGCTGCAACCCGGCCACGAAGGCGAGCCGGACGCTCTCCCGCGCGGTCACCAGGTCGGCCGGGTCGGTCGGGAACGGTTCGAGCCACGGGCCGAGGCCCTCCGGGTCGGTGCCGTCCGGGCCGAGGCCGAGCGACAGCGCGCGCCGCCCGCGGCCCTCGATCGCGGACAGGGAGACGTTCGTGGCGATGCGATAGAGCCAGGTGCGCACCGACGAACGCCGCTCGAACCCCGCCCACCCCCGCAGCGCCCGCACGTACGTGTCCTGCACGACGTCCTCGGCTTCGTGATAGGCGCCGAGCATGCGGTAGGCGTGGGCGAGGAGCCCTCGGCGTTCCCGCTCGAACGCCTCGGTCAGAGCCCCAGCTTCGGGCGCACCCATGCGGCCAGCCTCCCGATCGCCTCGCCGGCCACCGGCGCGCGCCCGGCCGCCATCTGGAACGTGTGCAGTTGCCCGTCGAAGACGTCCAGCCGGGCGCCGGTCAGCTTCGCGAGGCGCTCGCTGTCACCCCGGCCGCTCTCGTCGCTGCCGCACTGCACGTAGACCGGCGGCAGCCCGGACAGGTCGGCGTGGAAGGCGTTGACCTCCGGGGCCAGGCCGCTCGTCCCGTCCGGGAGGTACTGCCGAATGAGCTCCCGCACCATCGGCCGGGTGAAGACGAGGTCGGTGGCGGCGTTCTCCTCGTACGAGGTCGCGGTCTGCTCCGGGTCTATGTCGATCCACGGCGACAGCAACAGCAGGGCGGCCGCGCCCGGCTCGCGCAGCGCCACTTGCACGGCCAGACCGCCGCCGGAGGAGTCACCGGCCAGCGCCACCGTCTCGGTGCGGGCCGCCGCCCACCGGTACGCCGTCACCGCGTCCTCGATCTGTGCCGGCCAGCGGAACTCCGGGGCGAGCCGGTAGGTGGCGAGCAGCACCGGCACACCGGCCGCCTTCGCGAGATGCCCGTACATCTTGCGGTGGGTGTAGAGCGACCCGCCCACGAAGCCGCCACCGTGCAGCGCGACGATCGCCCGGCCAGGGGCGGCGCCGTGCGGGCTGAGCCACATCGCCGGCACACCGCCCGCCGACACCTCCGTGTAGTCCAGGCCGCGCGGCTCGGCCGTCACATCGCCCCACTGGTCGTCCGCGCCCATGTCGCCGGCCGCCCAGCGGGCGTACATCTCTTTTATCGGATCCATGTGAGTACCGACCGCGGGCGTACCCGAAAGGAATCGGCTATCGGCCCGGGAGCAGCAGGACGTCGGCGATGACGCAGCCGTCGTCGGTGAGGCGGGCGCGGGCCGGGCTGTCGTAGACGACCAGGACGCGGTCGTCGCCCAGCATGCTGATGCCCTCGGCGTGGTCGTCGCCCTCGCCGAAGGTCAGCTCCAGCTCGCGGGAGATCAGGTCGTCGCGGACGATCTGCGGGGTGTCCAGGCGGGCCGCGCCGTGCCAGCGGTAGACGCGCACCGGGCCGTCCAGGTCCATCGTCGGGCCGGCCAGGATCAGCAGGTCGTCGCCGTCCGGGCAGAGGTCGCGCACGCCCAGGCCCTCCAGGTCGAGCACGTGCTTGCGGTAGACCTCGCCGTCGGAGAACTCACGCAGCCGCAGCCGGTCGGGGTCGGCGTCGTCCACGTACGGCCGGAGCTCCAGCACGAACGCCCACCCGCGCAGCACCGGGCCGCGCAAACCCAGGTAGACGCGGTCGCCGCGGACCGCGATGCCCTCCACGTCGAGGCCGTTGTCCTTGCCCGGGATCGGCAGGAACGGGCCCAGATGCTCGTCGTCGCGCAGCAGCGACCGCAGGTTGTCCCGGCGGCTCAGCGCCGCCGCCCGGTGCCGCACCCCGTCGATCACCGTCTCCCTCACCGGCGTCGGCACGCCGTCCACGTCGGCGATCGGCAGCCGCACCAGGATCTGGCGGTTGTCCTGCCCCTCGATCCGGGCGAGCCGCTTCAGCGCCTTGCCGCCCAGGTGGCGTTCCTTGATCTGCTTGCGGCGCAGGCTGTGCGAACCGACCGCCCACAGGAAGTCGCCGGTGCGGGCCAGCCCCTCGACGTCGGCCTCCTCGTCGGCGTCGTCGCCGGGCAGGTCGACGAAGTCGGCGATCCGGAACGAGGTCTCGCCCCCGAACTCGGCGGCCTTCTGCGGATCGTCGGCGAGCAGCCGTTCCACGGTCGCGGTCTCGTCACCGGCGATCCAGAGCACCTGTCCGTCGAGCCGGACCGCGGAGAGGTTGGTGTGCGTGGCCGCGTCCCGGGACGTCTCCCCGAACCGCAGCCGAACCGTGTAGTCGACCGTCATGACGCCATCGTGTCATCTCGGCGCCGCCGAAATTGTCAGCTGGACGGCTGAGGGGCGGATACCGGGCTGCGGTTGCCGTCGCCGTCCACCGCCCGTACGCCGAAGAAGACGTTGTCCTTGGAAAGGTCGACGGTCACGGTGGTGACGTCGCCTACCTCGAGGGTGTGGGTCCAGTCCGGCTCGGTCGTCTCGCGCCAGAGCACCTCGTAACCGGCCAGGTCCGGCTCGGGGTTGGGCTGCCAGCGCAGAGTGGTGGCATTGGTGAGCTGGGTGGTGTCGATGACCACGCCCTTCGGGGTGCCCGGCGCCTGGGACAGGGACCAGAGGGCGGCCGCGTTGACCCGGGCCACCCGGGCGATGTAGCCGAAATCGCAGAACTCGATCAGGTCGCCGTACTGCACGCCGTCCTCGACCCGGACGTTCTGGTGCTCGTGGGCGAAGTTCTCCCGGGGCTCGGTGAACCGGGCCGCCGGATAGCCGCGCAGCAGGAACGAGATGTGGTCGCTGCCGCGCAGGTAGCGGTCCCGCCGCCAGATCTGGCGCACCCGCATGCCGGTCAGGCCGTTGCCGGCCACCTCGTCGACGAACCGGCCCAGCTGCCGCGACGGCCCGTCGTTCTCGCCGCCGACACTCTTGCGGACGCCGGCCTCGGCCGCCGTCTCCGAGGTGGGGATGCCCTCGACGAAGAGCCGGACCGTGTGCGGGTCGTTCGCGGTGCCGTCGTGGGCGTTGCCGGTGCCGACGATGTCGTTGCTGAACATCGCCTGCACATCCACGCCCTGGTCCTTGTATGTCTGGGCCAGGTGGTCGGAGCCGTACAGCCCCTGCTCCTCGGCGGCGACCGCGGCGAACACGATGGTCGCCTCGGGGGAGCGGGTCGCCATCACCCGGGCCAGCTCCAGGACCACCGCCACACCTGACGCATCGTCATCGGCGCCCGGCGCGTCACTCGTGGCATCCATGACGTCGGTGACGCGCGAGTCGTAGTGGCCGGTCACCACGTACACCCGGTCAGGGGTGACGCTGCCACGCAGCGTGGCCACGACGTTGGTGATCCGGGTCGGTGCCGGGATGCGGGACGAGACCGGCTGGATGAACGAGTCCAGCGTGACGGTCATGCGTCCGTCGGAGCGATCCGCGTACCGCTGGAACTCGGCCCGCAGCCAGTCCCGCGCCGCGCCGATCCCGCGATCCGGATCGTCCTGGGCCGACAGGGTGTGCCTGGTGCCGAAGGCCACCAGCCGCCGGATGATCGCCTCGACCCGCTTCGGATCGATCTCCCGCAACATCGCGCGCAGCTGCGGATCGGCGACGGGTTTGCGCCGCGCCGCCGCCTGCGCCGGCCCGGCAAGACCGGCCGTGACGGCCGCCGCGGAAACCGCCATGAAGCTACGCCGAGTCGACTTGGCCATGCCGTCACTCTCGTCCCTCGACCCCAACAAGTCCACGGTTATCTATATAAAGACCACCCAAATCCTTGTGTACGGGTCACCGCGGCCGCCCTCGCCCCTCCGCTCAGGTGATGAGCGTCGTCTTCGGGCGCAGGATGCAGAACTCGTTGCCCTCGGGGTCGGCGAGCACGGTCCACGACTCCTCACCGGTCTGACCGATCTCGACCCGGCGTGCGCCCAGCGCAACGATCCGGTCGACTTCGGCGTCTCGTCCGTCGGGGCCCGGTGCGAGGTCGAGATGGAGACGGTTCTTGTTTGCCTTGCTGTCGGTCACCGGCATGAAACAGATCCCGACGGGCGCATTCTCACTCGGGCCGATGACGACTTCTCGCTCCCGCTCGGACAGGATCTCCCAATCAAGGACGCGGGACCAGAACCGGGCCTGGGACGCGATGTCACGCGCGTCGACGACGATGTGGTGCAGGGACACGGTCATGCCCGCCAGTCTGCGGGCCGGCGACGACCACGACCATCCCGGAGGCGGCCGGCGGCCACCCGCTCGAGAAAGTTGGAAGTCCGGGCGGGTGTGACCTGCGCTCCGTAGGGTCAGTCCGTGTCCCGGGAATGGCGTGCGGGAATCATCGGGGGTTCGGCCCTCCTGACGCTGGTGAGCGGCTTCCTGCCGTGGTGGGCGATGCGGGTGGGCACCGAGACGTTCGTCGGATCGGCATGGCGAATGTCCTCGCGATGGACCGTGTCGGTCTTGCTCACGGTGGCAGCCGCGGTCGTGTGGCTGGCGTGGCGGATGGCCCGTGCCCGGGTGCCGGTGGCGATATTGCTGGCGGCTCTTGCCGCGGTTGCGGTCTCGGTGTTCCTGACACTTCAGCAGCGCAGCGATGTAGAGCTTTGGCCTCCCGCCGAGGTCACGGCGACCCCTGTGCCCGAATTTCAATTGTCGGCAACAGTCGAGGTGTCCGGCACCGAGTTCGCGGAGTCGGTGATGCCACGGGATCACCTACGGCGGTACACCGACCCCCGCATCGAGGCCGGAACGAGTTACGGCTTCTGGGCCGGGCTCGCCGGCATGACCCTGACCGGGCTGGCGTTGGTCGTTGCCGGCAGGGGCGGCCGGTACCAGAGTTGACACCCGGATAACGGCCGCGCCGGACGGCCCCGATCGGTCTCACCAATGCATCCCGGGCGACCGCCCTGTCCTGACGCTGCGTCACGCCGCGTCAGGCAGGTGCGCACTCTATGCGGCATGAGCGGACGTCCCGGGGGCGATCGACTTGTGCTGCCACTTCACCGATCATGAACCTCATGGAGGACCAGCAGTCGGCCGAGGGTGCGGCAAAGGTCATCACACTCTGCGGCTCGACCAAATTTGAGGCTGAGTTCGCGGAGGTCAACCAGCGGCTCACGATGGAAGGTTGCGTCGTGATCAGCCTTGGAATGTTCCGCCTCCCCGATCTGCCGGACTACGACTGGACAGTCGACAGCTCGGACCTGAAGGGGCGGCTCGGCAGCGTGCACTTTCAAAAGATTCGCATGGCTGACGAGGTCAGGCGGTGGCACCGGGCCGGCTCCGGAGCGGGCCGGAGTGGGGGGTCAGGCGGTCGCGCTCGGGGTGGGGGTGGGCTCGCTTGGTGCTGGGGCCGGGCGGCCGTCTCGGCGCTGGTCGCCGCCGGGGTTGCCGCCGCGGAAGCGGTCGCCGTCCCGGCCGGGGAAGTTGCCGTCGCGTGGGCCGTGCTGGAAGCGCTGGGTGCCGCGGTCGTCGTGCCGGTCGAAGATCGCCACGGCGGCGCCGACCCCGCAGGCGCCGAGCACCAAGCCCACCACCAGGCCCGCGGCCGCGGCCAGCAGGGGCACGCGCCGGGAGCGGAGGCCGCCCGTGGCCGTGCCGACCGGCTGCCAACCGGCGGGTTGTGCGGCCGGCGACGGGCCGGGCGCAGCCGATGTGGCCGCAGGCTGCGCCGCGGCGGGTTGCTCGGCAGTGGCCTGCGTGGCGGCTTGATCGGCGGCTGGCTGCGCGTCCACCGGCTGCGAGTGGGGCTGTCCGGCGGTTGATGGCGTGGCGGGCTGTTCGGCGGCTGGGTGGGGTGCGGTCGGCGAGGGCTGGGCGGGTTGTGGTGCGGCCGGCTGCGGGACGGCGGGCTGGGCGGCTGTGCGCTGCTCGGCTGTGGGCTCGTCAGCGCCGGGGGTTCTGTCGCTCATCGGGGGCTCCGGATCTTCAGGTGCGGCGTTGATGGTGTCGAGGATCGGCGCCGGACCTGAAACGGGAGGGGCATTCGCCTAAGAATTGGCTATGAATCGGCTCGCATGTGTCTATGAACCGGACGGCCCGGCTGGGCGGATCTCGCGGAAACGCCTCAGGCGGCCGCTCGGTGCGGGAGTTCGGTGAACTCGGCGGGCTGGCCGGTGGCCTCCAGGACCGACATCCACAGGTCGCCGTTCGGGTCCACCTGGTTGCGGGTTGCCACCGCCAGCGGGATCGGGACGTGCACGAAGCGATTGCGCCACGTGCCGACCACCATCTCGGTTCGGCCGGCCATCGCCGCGTGCACCGCGGCCTGGGCCAGGCGCAGGCAGTAGACGCTGTCGTAGGGGTTGGCGGGCACGCTGCGAATCACGTAGCTCGGGTCGATGTATTTGAGGTTGGCCTCCTCGCCGGCCGCGGCGAAGTCGTCGAGGATGCGGCGGCGCAGGTAGACGCCGAAGTCGCCGAGGCGCTTGTTGCCGGAGGCGTCGGTGCCGTCGGCGGCCAGGTAGTCCTGGCCGGCGCCCTCGGCGACCACCACCAAAGCATGCCCGCGTTCTCGCACCCGGCGCCGCAGGTGCGGGAGGAACGCCTCCACGTCGGCCGGCACCTCGGGGATCAGCACGTAGTCGGCGTCGTTGTTGGCCAGCGCCGCGTAGCAGGCGATGAAACCGGAGTGCCGGCCCATCAGCTGCACCAGCCCGATGCCGCCGGGCTGCGCGGTGGCCTCGGTGTGCGCGGCCCGGATCGACTCGGTGGCCTTGCCGAACGCGGTCTGGAACCCGAAGCTGTGGCCGATGAACGGGATGTCGTTGTCGATGGTCTTCGGCACGCCGACCACGGCGATGCGGCGATCCCGCAGAGAGACCTCCTCGGCGATCCGCTGGGCGCCGCGCATCGAGCCGTCGCCGCCGATCACGAAGAGGATGTTGACGCCGAGCTGGTCGAGGCAGTCGACGATCTCGGCCGGGTCCTGGTTGCCGCGGGACGTGCCGAGGATGGTGCCGCCGTGCTCGTTGATGTGGTCGACGACGAACGGGGTCAGCTCGACCACGTCGTGTCCGTGCCGGGCCACCAGGCCGCGGTAGCCGTTGCGGAACCCGACGATCCGCCGCACGCCGTAGTGCGAGTTCAGCTCCAGGACCAGACCACGGATGACGTCGTTGAGGCCGGGGCAGAGGCCGCCGCAGGTGACGATGCCGACCCGGATCTTCGATGGGTCGAAGAAGATCTGCCGGCGAGGGCCGCCGGGCTCGAACGACGGCGGTTCGCCGGTGCGCCCGGCCAGCAGGGCCAGGGTGTCGTCGAGCAGCACCCGATCGGTCTCGTCGACGTAGTGCTCGGTCGTGCCGCGCCGGGTGACCAGGCCACCCAGCGGCGAGCTGATCCGGCACTCGCCAAGGGTCCGCACCAGCAGATCAGCCGAATCCATGGCGGCAGACTAGGCCGCCAACATTTCAGGAAAGAGCGTCCTCGACGCCGGTCTCGTGGCGGCCCAGGAACACCGGGTCGCGGTGGGAGAGCATGTCGGCGGCGGCCTTCACCACGGCGCCTCGCTCTCGGATCACCGAGTTGCGCCACGGGGCCGTGTAGATGCGGACGGTGTCGTCGGCTACGCCGGTTGCGTCTATGCCGAAGTGGCGGCAGAGCGTTACGGCCCGGTCGATGTGGTAGCTCTGCGTTACCACGATGGCCTTGCCGACGCCGAAGATCTTCCGGGCTCGCGCGCACGAGTCGTAGGTGTCGAAGCCCGCGTAGTCGAGCACCACCTGCGACGCCGGCACGCCCCGGGCCACCAGGTAGACCTGCATGGCGCCGGGCTCGTCGTACTCCCAGCGGCTGTGGTCGCCGGAAACCAGGATCGCCTTCACCTTGCCCGCGTCGAGCAGCCGTTTCGCGATGTCGAGGCGGGCGGCCAGGAACGGCGAGGGCTGGCCGTCGGGGTAGACCTCGGCGCCCAGGACCAGGGCGACCGGCGCCGCCGGCACCGACGCCTCGTCGTACACCCGCCCGGCGGCACCCTCGCGCACCCAGACCGACGAAGAAACCAATACGAGTACGCCGAGAAGCGCGCCGAGCGCACCGGCCATCACTAGTCGGCGGGAGAAGCGAAAGACCAGGTACGGGAGCGGCACCCGGATGACGGTGCCAGATCATGTCAACATGGCGTAATGCTCCATGACATCGACGACCCCGTGCTGCTCTGGGCGGCTGACCAGCCGGGGGCGCGATTCTGGATCCGGCCCGGCGCGATGGCGGTCGCCTGCGCCGACCTGTGCACCAAGGACCGGATCGCGATCCACGGCGACCCGGCCGAGGTGGCCGCCCTGCTGTGCGACGAGGTGTTCCCGGACGTCGGGCCGAGCTACCGCCCGGTCGGCCGGGAAGATCTGGTCGCCGACGTCGCGGCCCGGGTGGACGGGCTGGAGGTGGCCGGCCGGTTCGCCTGGATGGAGGTGACCGGGCCGGTCGACCGGAAACAGGCCGGGCGGTGGCTGTTCGACGACGAGCTGGCCCAGGTCACCGCGATGATCGACGCGTACTTCCCGGACTCCTACGCACGGCCCGGCGGCAGCGGCGTGCACCGCTGGGCCGGGCTGCACGACAGCGACGGCACCCTGGTCGCCGCGGCGGCGGACGCCTGGTCGACCCCGGCCGTCGGGTTCCTGGCCGGGGTCGTCACCCATCCCGAGATGCGCGGCCAGGGCCTGGCCCAGGCGGTGTGCGCCTACGTCACCAACGAGTTGGCGGCCGGGCGCACCCGGGTCGCGCTGCTCGCCGACTACTGGAATGTCGCGGCTGTCACGGCGTACAAAAGCCTTGGGTTTGATCTTCGGCCGTTGGCGGCCGCCAAGGTCAGCTGAGCCGGAAGGCCGCCTTCAGCAGGTCGCGCTCGCGCGACGACGGGCCCACCTGCAGCTCGAAGTCGCCCGGCTCGACCACCCGGCGGCCGTCCGCGGTGACCAGCGAACACGCCGACGCCGGCAACTCCAGCTCGACCGTCACGGTCTCGCCGGCCGGCACGGTGACCTGCTTGTACGCCTTCAGCTCGCGCACCGCCCAGGTGACGCTCGTGACCAGGTCACTGACGTACATCTGGATGGTCTCGAAGGACGGCCGCCCGCCGGTGTTGGTGAGGGTGACCGTCGCCCGCACCCGGTCCTGTTCGGTCCAGACCAGCAGGTCGTCGTAGGTGACCGGGCTGTAGGACAGGCCCTCGCCGAAGACGAACAGCGGGTCCTGGGTGAGGTCGGCGTAGCGGGTGCCGTGCTGGCCGCGGATCTGGTTGTAGTAGACCGGCTGCTGGCCGACGTGCCGCGGCACCGACAGCGGCATCCGGCCGGTCGGCTCGATCTCGCCCAGGATCAGCTCGGCGATCGCCCGGCCGCCGCGCATGCCCGGGTTGAAGGCCTGGATGACCGCGGCCGCGTTCAACGCCGACTCGGGCAGCACGCACGGCTTCGAGTTCATCAGCACGACGATCATCGGGGTCTTGGTGGCCGCGATCGCGTTGAGCAGGGCGATCTGGCCGCCCTGCAGCTCCAGGGTGGCGGTCGACTTGTGCTCGCCGGTCAGGTTCACCGTGTCGCCGACCACCACGACCGCGTAGTCGGCGCGGATCGCCTCGGCCCGGGCCAGGTCGATCAGATGGTCGTCGACCGGCGCGCCCTGCGAGATCGGCGGCCGCGGCTGGCCGTCCGGGTAGGTGTCGCCCTCCGGGTCGGGCACGAGCCGCTCGATGTCGGCGCCGCGGGCGTGCGTGATGTCCCAGCGGTCCGGGGCGACCGCGCGGAAACCGTCGAGGACCGTCTCGGTCAGCTCGCGGGGGTGGCCGTCGGGCATCCAGTCGACCTGCCCGGAGTTGCCCGCCCAGTCGCCGAGCTGCGCGGAGACGTCGTCGGCGTTCGGGCCGATGATCGCGATGCGCTTGAAGTTCGCCTCGGTCGCCAGCGGCAGCACGTTGTTGCGCAGGAGCACCAGCGACCGCCGGGCCACCTCGAGGTTGAGGCGCTGGTGCTCGTCACTGCCGATTACGGCTTGTTTCTCCTGGTCGGGCCCTCGCGGGTCCTCGAAGAGGCCCATCTGGAACTTGAGCCGCAGGATCCGGCGGACCGCCTCGTCGATGTCCTGTTCGGCGAGCAGCCCGCGCTCGACCGCTTCCTGGGCACCCTCGAAGAAGCCCGGCGTCGTCATGATCAGGTCATTTCCTGCCTTGACCGCCAGCGCCGCCGCCTCCGCGTAGTCCGCGCAGACCTTCTGCTCCCACACCATTCGCCCGACGTTGTCCCAATCGGTGATGAGGGTGCCGGAAAAACCCCATTCCTTTTTCAGTACGTCGTTGAGCAGCCATTTGTTAGCGGTGATCGGCACGCCGTCCATCGACTGGTAGCCCAGCATGAACACCTCACACCCCTCCTTCGCCACCCGCTCGAACGGCGGAAGGAACCAGGAGCGCAGCTTGCGGGGGCTGATGTCGGCCTCGCTCGCGTCCCGGCCACCCTGCGTCTCCGAGTAGCCGGCGAAGTGCTTGGCCGTGGCCAGGATGCCGGTCGGGTCGGCCAGGCCGTCGCCCTGGTAGCCGCGGACCATCGCCGCACCCAGCTCGCCGATCAGGAACGGGTCCTCGCCGAACGTCTCGTCGGTGCGGCCCCAGCGCAGGTCGCGGGCGATGCACAGGACGGGGGAGAAGGTCTGGTGGATGCCGGTCGCGGCCACCTCGACGGCGGTGACCCGGGCAACCCTCTCGACGAGAGAAGCGTCCCAGGTCGCCGCCATCGCGAGCTGCGTCGGGAAGATCGTGGCGCCCGGCCAGAACGAGTGCCCGTGAATGCAGTCCTCCGCCGTGAGCAGCGGAATCTGCAACCGGGTCTTGGCGACCAGGTCGATCGCCTCCAGCATCTTGGCCGGCGACGTGTGCAGGATCGAGCCGGCCAGCTTCTCGCTGACGATCTCCTTCACATCGCCGCGAGCATCCAGCTGGAGCATCTGCCCGACCTTCTCCGGCAAGGTCATCCGGGCGAGCAGATCCGCGACCCGCTCGTTGACGGGCAGGGCTGGATCCCGGTACGGGAGATCAGCGGGCACTCGTGCCTCCGGTCATCACGACCGCGGTGGCACGGTCAGTGGAACGCTAACAACCGGCAGTCTTCCAGGACGGAACCGGTTCCGGCACCCCGGTTTGGTTCCGGAACTGTTCACTCAGTTATCTGGATGGATTTGATCTCAGTTGTCGGGGTCGCTCTCGTCGATGCTCGGGACCTCGAAGCCGGCCGCCTCGATGGCCTCCAGGCGGGCCTGCTCGGCTTCCTTCTCCCGCTCGACCAGGGTGGCGTACTCCACCAGGGCGGAGGGGTCCGCGGAGTCCTCGAGGCGGTCGAAGAAGCGCTGGGTGGTCCGGACGGCCTCGGCGTAGGCGGCCGCGGCTTCCCGAAGGGCGATGATCGTCTTGTCTGCCATACGGACAGTCATACCACCGGGGGATGTGGGGTGATGCCGAGGACGGCGGCTTCCTCGTGGCGCCCGTGCTGAACGTAGGCCGCCTGCAGTCCGGCTACCGCTTGCCGGTATTGCGGCGCGTAGAGCGTGGTGTCGGCGGCGAGGCATGCTTCGTATTGCCTCAGCGAGTCTTGGCGGTGCGCGAACTCACTGTCGTGATCTTCGAGTTCGCATAGGTTCGCCGCCTGATTGTGCAGGGCGCGTGCGAACTCAGACCGGTGGGCTGGGTTTTCGGGGTTGAGTTCTTGCCAGATGGCGATGCTCTCTTCGGAAGCCGCGTGGGCCTGCCGGTGGTCTCCCAACTCTGAAAAACGGCTACTCAGGGCGTTCAGGGCTTGGGCGAGGAGGGGGCGGTGCGCGACGTTGTCGGCGGCCAGGTCTCGCCAGAGGACGACGGCCTCGTTCGTAACCGTGAGCGCTTGTCGATGTTCGCGCAGCCCGGACAGGTCAGTGCCGAGGTTGATCAGGGCGCCGGCGAAGTCGGGCCGATAGGCGGGGTTATCGGGGACGATGGCTCGCCATAGGTCGACTGCCTCGATGGTGGCGGAGATCGCCTGTCGGCGTTCCCCCACCTCTGCCAGATGGCTGCCGACATTGTTCAGGGTGCGGGCAAGGTCTGGTCGATGCGCGGTATTCACGAGAGCGAGCTCCCGCCAGACGGCGACAGCCTCGTTGGTGGTCTGTAGTGCTTGTCGATGTTCGCCCAGCTCTGCCTGACGACTGCCGAGGTTGTTCAAGGTGCTCGCGAGTTCGGCCCGATCGGCAGGTTCGTCGGCGACGAGATGTCGCCAGATGGTGACGGCCTCGTATGTGGCTGCCATGGCCCGGAGGTACTCGCCCAGGCTGGACGAGTGGTTGCCGAGGTCGTTGAGGGCGCGAGCGAGCTCGGAGCGGTAGGCAGGATCGTCGGTAAGAAGGTCTCGCCAGATGGTGACGGCATCGATGCTGGCCAGCTGAGCTCGCTGCCGGTCACCTAAGTTCGCGAGACATTTTCCGAGGCTGTTCAGGGCGCGGGCGAGCTCGGAGCGGTAGGCAGGATCGTCGTTAACGAGTTCCTGCCAGATAAGAACGGCCTCGTTGGCGGCTGTGAGGGATTGTCGGTGTTCACCCAACTCCCTCAGCCGGTTGCTGACGCTGCGCAAAGCGTCTCCGAGGAATGCGCGGTAGGCGGGATTGCCGGCAGCGAGCTCTCGCCAGATGGTGACAGCCTCGGCTGTAGCCGCGCGGGCTTGCCGATGTTTGCCCAACCGGGACAGACACGAGCCGAGGTTGTTCAACGCTCGGCCGAGTTGCTCCACTCCCTCGTCGCTCGTGTCTGCACGCCAAAGGGAAACCAGGCGTCGAGCCACGGAGAGTCTGGTCCGGGGAAGCGAGTAATCATCAAGCTGCCGATCCAATGCCGCGAACGTCGCCGAAGTCGCGTCTATGTCGGAGATGAAGGTCGCGAGGTGTTCGTCGAGCATCGCCGTGTGGTGGATGGACGCGAAGCGGATTGCGAGCTGCGCTACCTCAGCGCCGCCGGCCCGCCAGACACGGGCCAGGATCGGGAGCGCGGCCGGGAAGACGCTGGCTGCCCGGGTCAGGACCGTGAGGACCTGCTGTTCCTCGGTCTGGTCCAGGTCGGCCAGCAGCCGGACGGCCAGGTTGGGGTGCCGGAGGAGTCGGTCGACGATGAACCAGTCGCCCAGCAGGTCCGGCTCGATGCGGTAGCCGGCCGCCGGATACAGGTGCGCCACCCAGCGGGCGGCGTTGCGTACCTGCAGTTCGGAGGCATCCGCCAGGTCCGGCAAGCGTCGCAGCACCAATGCCGCCGCCTGCTCGCCGGTGCCGCCGCGCAGGGCCAGCGCCAGGACGCATCGCTGCCTCACCTCGGCTCCCAGCGATAACACGCCCCACGTCTCGGCAGACGCGGACGACTCCCACCAAGCCTCCTCATGGGCGAACAGCTCGCCGATAACCTCGCCCGCCGACATTCGGCGGACGACGCCGGACGTGTCTCGCTGCGGACCGGACGCGAGCACCGTCAGCAGTGCCCGGGCCAGCAGGATCAGCGTTGTCTCGCCGTCGGTGCCTACGTGGCCGGCCAGCGTTTTGGCGGTGGGTGCCGGCACGCCCAGCCGTACCGCGAAACGGCCGACCGCCTGGGCATACCAGCGCTCCCGGTCGCCGGCGCCGCCGAGCGCGCCGACTTGCAACACCGGGCCTCGGGCCAGGTGCCGGGCCGCGTCGGGCACCAGCGGTCGCAGCATGGCCTGCAACGACGTCCCGTCCCGCACCACCAGCAGGATGCGCAGCCAGGGTGCGCCGGTGTGCTCGGCGGCCGCAGCGAGGAGATCCGGCAGGTCGGCTCGGGTGTCCGCATCGTCCACCAGTACCAGCGTCGGGTCGCCGCCGGCCGCGATCGCACGGACCGCCTCGGCGCCCCGGCCTGGCACCAACCAGCCGGCGACCCATGGCTCCGGCAGGGACAGGCCGAACTCCAGAGCCAGGCGAGTCTTGCCGACGCCGGCGGGCCCCGACAGGACCAGCACGTTGACCAGGGCCTCCTCGTCGGACCAGTCCTGGAGTTGTTCGAACTCCATCCGGCGGCCCTGTGTCGGCATCACCCGGCGGGTCGCCACCAACAGGTCGAACGCGCCGCCCCCGCCACCGCTGTCGGCCGAGTCGACGATGGACAGTACCCGTGCGCGGGCCTCAGCCGCGGCCTCGCGCTGATCCCGGGATCGCAGGCGCATCTCCCAGGCCACCCAGCACCCGGCCGCCACCAGCGCGCCGGCCGCCAGTGCCCAGGACCAGCCCGACGTGGCCAGGTTGGTCAGGGCGCCGACGATCGCGCCCAGAAGCGTCGACACGCCGGCCGGAACCCCGTGTCGCCCCCATCGATCGTGCACCTCCTCAGCGTTCACAGTGCGCAGTGCGGACGGGATCATCCGGGAAGGTAGAAATCGACGGCGGTTGTCCGGTACCGCCTGACCGGATTCGTCAACCGACGCACCCGGCCCGGAGATGGCGTGCCTGCTGAGTACGGATACCCGTGACGGGCGGCCGTTCCGGGACGAGGCTGTACCCCGTGACCACACCACCGCGCCGTGAGCCCGTGATTCTGCTGGCGGTCGGCCTCGTCGCCCTGGTCGTGTCGGCGATCGGGGCCGCCTCGCTCGGCACCTGGTTCATGGAGGTGCTCGCGGCCCTCATCGCCGCACCGATCCTGGTGCTCACCTACCGGCGGTTTCCGCTTACGCCGGTCGTCTACCGGCTGATCCTGGCGCAGGCCCTGATCCTGATGATCGGCGGCCACTGGACCTATGCCGAGGTGCCGGCGGGCGACTGGGTGAGGGACGCCCTCGGGCTTGCCCGCAACCCGTACGACCGGCTCGGGCACCTCGCTCAGGGGTTCGTGCCGGCGATCATCGCCCGGGAGATTCTGCTGCGCCGCACCCCGCTGCGGCCGGGCGGCTGGCTCAGTGCCCTGGTCCTCTGTGTGGTGATGGCGGTCAGTGCCACCTGGGAGCTGTTCGAGTGGGTGGCCGCGCTGATCGGCGGTTCCAGCGCCGATGACTTCCTCGGCACCCAGGGCGACGTCTGGGACACCCAGTGGGACATGGCGATGGCCGCGGTAGGCGCGATCGTCAGCCTATTGCTGCTGAGCCGACTGCACGACCGTCAGCTGCTCGACCTGGGCCGGCGTGACGCGTGGATCCGGGCCAGCAGGTCCGGCACCCAGTGATCGCCGTATCGCCGCTGCAGGTCGGGCCGCGACCAGTCGTTCCCGGTGACCGAGCCGCGGCACAGCGGGCTGCCGCAGCGGCACGGCATGACGAAATCCTCCTCGCCGGTGCTCGTCGCGTAGTCGTTGGTGAGCTCCTCGCCGGCCGCGATGTCCCGCCGGGCGGCGAGTGTGTAGGGCGCTGACCACCATAGGTTCGGGTCGCATCCGTGGTTGCCCTTGCCGTTGGGCCGGCCCGGCGGCAGCACCAGGTGGACGTCGGCCGTCACGGTGATGGTGTCGACGTATCCCGCGCCGGCCCGCAGGAGCCGACGTAACTCGTTGCCCGGCACCAGACGGCCGCCGATGCACGACACCGCGGTGCCCGCCGGAAGGCTGACCCGCGTGAACAGCCCCTCCCCGGCGATGGGGGAGGGCCGAACCTCGACGGCCGGGTGGAGCCGGCAATCGGGCTCCGGAGGCGGCCACATGGGGCAAACCTATGTCAGCTGACCGCGGCGCGAGGACTGGTCGTCAACGGCTGAGCGGGAACCGCGGCGTCACCTCCGCCAAGGCCCGGTCGAGGATCTCCAGGCCCAGGTCGAGCTCGGCGTGGGTCGAGGTCAGCGCCGGGGCGATCCGGAACACCCCGCCCATCGCGGGCAGCTGCACCACGTTCATGTGCAGGCCGAGCTCCAGGCAGCGCCGGGTGACCGCGGTGCCCAACTCGTCGGCGGGCTGTTTCGAGTCGCGGTCGCGCACCAGTTCGAGGCCGATGAGCAGGCCGCGGCCGCGCACGTCGCCGATGACCTCGTGCTTCTCCGCCAGACCCCGAAGACCCTTCCGGAGGTACGCCCCCAGCTCGGCGGCCTGCTCCGCGAGTCGGGAACCCTCCAGCACATCCAGGACGGTGTTCCCGACCGCGGCCACCAGCGGGTCGGAGACGTGGGTGGTGAAGAACAGGAACCCCCGGTCGTGGGCGGTCTGTTCGATCTCGGCCGACGTGATCACGGCGGCGAGCGGCAGGCCGGCGCCGAGCGTCTTGGACAGGGTCAGGATGTCCGGGACCACGCCGTCGCGCTGGAAGGCGTACCAGTCGCCGGTGCGGCACAGGCCGGTCTGGGCCTCGTCGAGGATCAGCAGGCCGCCGCGCTCGTGGCATTTGTCGCGCAGCGCGGCCAGGTAGCCGGGTGGCAGGTCGAGCACCCCGCCCGAGCTGAGGATGGGCTCGATGATGCAGGCCGCCAGGGCGCCCACCGACTGGGCGTCGAACAGCTCGAACGCGAAGTCCAGCTGCCGCCGCCAGTCGAGCGAACCGTCGGCCGCGGTGAAGTCGGGGCGGTACGAGTTCGGCGTCGGGATCGCGAAGTTGCCGGGGGCGGCCGGCCCGTACCCCTTGCGCCCGGAGCTGTAGGTGGCGCTCGCCGCCGCCTGCGTCATGCCGTGCCACGACCGGGCGAAGGAGATCACCTCGTGCCGGCCGGTGACCAGTTTTGCCATCCGGATGGCCGCCTCGTTCGACTCGGCGCCGGTGGTCAGCAGCAGCACCTTCTCCAGCGGGTCGGGCAGCGACTCGGCGAGCCGGCGGGCCAGGTCGACGACCGGGCGGGACAGCATGCCGCTGAACAGGTGGTCGAGGGTGGCGGCCTGCCGCTGGATGGTGGCCACCACGGCCGGGTGGGAGTGGCCGAGGATCGCGCTCATCTGCCCGGACGTGAAGTCGAGGAGCTGACGGCCGTCGGCGGTGTAGACGAAGCTTCCGGAAGCGCGCTCGATGATCTCGGGGACGAAGCGTCCCGCGCCGGAGTAGCGGACCAGGTGACGTTCGGCGTCTTCCCAGAAATCAGCCATGAGACGACGCTAGAAAGTCACCGAGCATCACGTCCAGCGCACATTTGTGCCACTGCTGTTAAGCAGAGCCGTACAGTCCGTTCATGACGCTCAACCCGTGGCGCCTGCGCCTGCTCACCGACCTGGCTACCTACGGCACGGTCCGGGCTGTCGCCCAGCGCGGCAAACTCAGCCCGTCCGCGGTCTCCCAGCAGCTCGCGACGCTGGAACGGGAGACCCGCACGGCACTGCTGGAGCGCACCGGCCGCCGGATCCGGCTCACCGCCGCCGGAGTGCTGCTGGCCGGCCGGGCCCGGGAGATCCTGGCCGCGATGGACGCCGCCGAGGCCGAACTGCGCGGTCTGGCCGACGAGCCGGCCGGCACGGTGACCCTCGCCGCGTTCCAGAGCGCCGTGCACGCCCTGGCCGAACCGGCCGTGGCCGTGCTCGCCGAGCGGCATCCGGACGTCACCGTCGTGCTGCTGGAGTCCGAGCCGCACGAGAGCATGCCCGCCCTGCGCCGCGGCGACGTCGACGTCATCATCACGACCAGCGACTTCGTCGGCGCCGAGCTCGATCCGTCCATCGACCTGGTGCCGATCGCCGAGGACGAGATCGTGCTGGTCCTGCCGGACGACCACCCGATGACCCGAGACGAAGCGATCAGCCTGGACAAATGCCATGGGCAGCGCTGGACCTTCGACGTGACCGGCTCGTACATGTCCGAGCTCGCCACTCGCCTGTGCCGCGCGGCCGGCTTCGAACCGGACGTGATCTGCCGCTTCAACAACTACATGATCGCGTTGCGGCACGTGGAGAAGGGCCGCTCGATCGCCCTGCTGCCCAGCCTCGCCGTCGACCCCCGCTACCGGGTCACCACCCGCCCGCTCACCCCGCCGGTGACCCGCCGGATCACCGCCGCCGTCCGGCGGCCGGCCACCCCGCGCCCCGAGATCACCGCCGTTCTCAGCGCGTTGCGGACCCCACTCAACCTTTCCGGCATCCACGGGCGTTGACCTGTCCGCCCTCGAGAAGACCCACCGGCACTGGAAACGGGTGTCCACGATGGACGCGCCGGTCGCCTACGTGCGCCGGGCCATGGTCAACACGGCGACGTCGTGGCGGCGGCCCGATCAGCGACCCCTACGTCCGAAACGTCGGGGACGTGGTCAACACGCAGGAACCAGCGTCGGCGCGTTGTGCGGCTCATGATCGCGGTCCGGCCACATCCGCCGGGGGCGATCTGCAGGCCCAGGACTTCACCTGTTCGCCGAACGTCGGATCGAGCGAAAGATCCGGGATTATCCTACCGATATCCGGTCATAACAAACCGATATCAGCTTCACAGAAGGGTCACGCCTCGATGAGGCCTTCGTTACCGGCCTTTGATGAGCGAGCGGCATGGCGGTCGCCCTACGTCTTGGTGTCGGTGGCGACGGTGACCCTGCTCGGAGCGATCTCCGCGGCCGCGCCGGCGCGGCTGCTCGTGTTCGGCGTGATGGCGATCGGGGCGCCGCTGGCCGTGGCCGCGGCCAATCCGCCGGCGGTCCTCGCCATCGGCGGCTACGCGCTGCTCGCGGCGTTCGCGATCTCCACCTGGCAGGGTCTGCTGGGCTCGACCGATCAGTTCGTGCGGCTGCTGACGGTGGTGTGCACCACGCTGATCAGCTGGGGCATCGCCGGCCACCTGCGGGCTGCGTTGCAGGCCATCACCAGTGCGGCGCGGGAGCGGGAGATGCTGGCCGCGATTGTGGAACAGTCCTCCGACGCGATCATGGTGAGCCAGCTCGACGGCACTCTTACCGCCTGGAACGGTGGTGCGGAACGGATTTACGGCTACACCGCGGCCCAGGTCATCGGCAGGCCGGTCACCGACGTGATCGGGACCGATGAGCCGGAGCGGCTGCGTCGATCGCTGAGTGATCTGGCCGCCGGCAAGCGGATCCGGTTGGACGAGACTTCGCGGGTACGCGGCGACGGCACGCCCTTCCTCGTTTCCATGGTCGCCTCGCCGATTCGGGACGAGCACGGCACCGTTGTCGCCGCTGCGGCCACCGAACGGGACATCACTGATGAGAAGCTGGCCCGGCAGCGTTCGGCGCGGGCCGCCCGGCTCGAGAGCCTCGGCCAGCTCGCCGGTGGCATCGCCCACGACTTCAACAATCTGCTCGCCATCATCCTCAACTACGCCGACTTCCTCGCCGAGGAGGTCACCGGCGAAGGCACCCGCGACCTGGCCAGGATCCGGGATGCCGCCGACCGAGCCAAGTCCCTCACCGGGCAATTGCTGGTGTTCGCCAAGCGGGAACCGACCAAGGTGGAGGTCGTCGACCTCAATGAAGTGGTCACCGATGCCGGCGAACTGCTCAGCCGCACTATCGGCGCGAACGTCCGGCTCGTCTGTCGGCCCCGCAATCACGCCTTGCCGGTGTGCGCCAACCGCGGACGGCTCGACCAGATCCTGCTCAACCTCGTCATCAACGCGCGCGACGCGATGCCCGACGGCGGCGTGGTGGTGGTCGAGACCGACCTCGCCGAGGTCTGCGCGGGAGACGCCACGCCGTTGCCGCCGGGACCGTATGCCCGCCTGACGGTCAGTGACACCGGCACCGGTATGACGGCAGAGGTGCGAGACCGGCTGTTCGAGCCTTTCTTCACCACCAAACCGGCAGATCAGGGCACCGGTCTCGGCCTGGCCACGGTCTACGGCATCGTGGGTGATGCCGATGGGCACATCGGCGTGGAGTCGACCCCGGGCGTCGGCACGACCTTCCGTATCCTGCTGCCACCGGCGGCAGAGCCGGCCGACCAGCCGGCAGCGCCGGCCGCAAGGCGCTCCCCCGGTCACGGTGAGCTGGTGGCGGTCATCGAGGACGAGGAATACGTACGGGATCTCGTGCTCCGGATCCTCCAGGAGAACGGGTATCACGCCATCGCCCTGAGCGAGGGCTCCGTGGCCGACGCCGACCTGCACGGCGTGGCCCTGCTGATCACCGATATCGTGCTGCCCGACAAATCCGGCCCGGCGCTCGCCGACCAGATCCGGGCCCGGCACCCGGACCTGCGTGTGCTGTTCATGTCCGGCTACAGCGACACCGAGCTGCGCCGCCAGTACAGCCTCGGCGAGACGACCCGCATCGTCCACAAACCGTTCACCGCCGTCGAACTGCTCGCGAACGTCGGTGAGGCCCTCTCCGCTGCGCCTACGACCACCACGCCCATGATGCAGCCGTCGGAGAAATGATCGGCGCGCTCGCGCGCTTGATCATCCGAGCCGTGAAGCCCGCAACAAACCTGTTGTGGGCAACGTTCACTATCGATCGCAAGATCCATTCGCGCGAACCGCGATGATGACGTCATGTCCACCGCAGGGTCGACGACGCAGTGCATTCCAAGATCGATGAGGTGGCCATCACGCGCCCTCTGTCCGTACGCGTCGATGCTGTGTCCGAGGAGGGGGCCGAGCGAGTCGATCGTGACCTTCCAGAGGTTTGCCCACGCACGCCTCGGCCCGACCACGAAAGAAAGCTGGAGGGCGACGCCGCCGTCGGGCAGCGGCCGGATACGTACCCAACAAAGTTGCATGGTCACGTGCCATCCAGGTCAAACGCGCCACGCCCGGTCGCGCGGCCGGGCCGTTCATCCCGGCTGGATGAAGCGGGGGTCCGTGCTTTTCGGCGACTCTTCGGCCGGCAGCTCCCGCGTCTGGTCAGGAGGCACTGAATGACCGGCTACAACGCACCGTCCGATTCCGTCCGCGCCACTGTCAACGCCGGCCGGCTCTGGGCCGGTGGGGCGGCCACCGCAGCAGTGGCCGCCCTGATCGCGATCGTCGGCATCCTGCTGGGACGGGGCCTGTTCGACGTCGACGTGCTGGCACCCAAAGGCGAGGGCGTCTGGGGTGACGCGGACACCGGCTGGTATGCGCTCGGCGCCGCGATCGCGGCTCTGGTCGCCACCGGCGTGGTGCACGTATTGATCCGGACCACGCCGCGACCGATGCGGTTCTTCGGCTGGGTGGTCGGCCTGGCTACCGTGGTGGCGATGCTGGCGCCGTTCCTCACCGACGGGAGCACCGGCGCGCGGCTGTACACGGCCACGCTCAACCTGTTGCTCGGAATCGCGATCGGTTCCCTGGTCGCCGGGACCGCACGGACCGCGACCTCGGTGGCGCGGCCGCGTTCGACTCCTCCGCCTCAGTACGGTTGAGCCACAGGTGCGCTCATTCGAGGGGGATGAGGCCACCGGCCGCACCCAGAACTCATCCTGCCCAGGTGCTCAAGACAGGTGAGAGGTCCTGGCAACTCTGGTCGCCATCGGGTACCCCGACGAGACCACCGCGACGGCGGCATCACTGGAGGCCGGCCGGCTGGCGAAGGATCTGATCATCCAGCCGGACGCGATCGCGGTGATCATCCGCGACCGGGAGGGCAAGTTCCACGTCACGACGAACCACCACCAGGTGGGTGGACGCGCTCAGCCGGTTCGGCGGCACCGTGCTCAAGTCCTCGCTGTCCAAGGAGGCTGAGGCGGAGCTGCAGGACGCGTTGCACGGCCAGGGCGGCCAATAGCCGTCCAGCCTTCGTGGCTGCTCGCGTCCGCCGGACCGGTTTACCGCTCCTCAGGGTGCGGTGGACGCTGGCCGGTGCGGTCCTGCGGTTCGCGTCCGGCTTCCCCCTGGGCACGCTGATGCTGAGGACCGGGGTTGGCCGTCTCGTCGCCGGCCTCGGCGAGGTGGCTCCCGCCTTGCACCTGCGCCGGTCGGTCTGACCGGAGGCCGGCCAGCACTCCGCCGACGACCGCGGAGAGCAGCAGACAGAACGAAAGCACATAGAGCCAGCCGACGAAGGTGAAGGCCAGCCCGATCGTCCCGTACCGGTCGGCGCTCGACTGCAACGCCCGGGGCAGGTACACCGACCCGGCGGCACGTACCGCCAACATGATCAGCCCGAACGCCGCGCCGCCGAACAGCAACGGGGCCCGCGGCGCCCGCTTGCCCAGCAGCAGCCAAGGCACCAGGATCGCCGTCGCACAGTCGGCGAGCAGATAGGCCACGGCCTGCCCGAGCCGGGGCGCGGGAAGCATTCCGGCGAGCCAGCCGAGCAGTCGCGCCGCAAACACGAAGACGACCAGGGCCAGCACCGCGCCGACTTGGCCGGCGGTCGCAGCGGGACCGGCCGGCCGAGTCTTGATCGACCAGACGTCTCGGTAGGCCCGGATCATGGCTCGGCTCAAGCCGGTGGCCGAGAGGACGACGATGAGGCAACCCACCAGGCCGAAGGCGTTGCTGCGGCTGCCGCTGACTGCCTGGTGCAACAGCTGCTCGCTGGCGTCCGGCAGGGTCATCAGGTCGCTGAGCCGGTCGCGATATTCCGTGCCGCCCAACGCGCTCAACATGATCAGCAGGGGAAAGATAGACGTGAACGCCTGCGCGGCCAGAGTCATCGACCGGTCGAAGATCTGTACCCGGAGCAGTTCGCCGACGCCGCGCATCAGCGGGCGGCCCATCCGGCTGCCGACGATCAGTGCCGCCCGAGGGCGCAGCCGCCGGGGGATCGCCGACTCGAACGCGGACGGCTCCATTGGCATCGTCCGCTCACCTCCGTCACCGCGGCCCGCCTGTCGTTGCCGTCGCCGGTAATGGTCGTGCTCCGGCCATGTGACCACGCCATCCGGGACGGGTGAGCGAACCTCTGTCTGCGCCCGTTCAACCGACCGCCGGTATCGCCGCCTTCGGCTTTGGAGCGACGGAAGGTGGCGGCCGAGCCCCGTGCAGACGCCGAGGCTGGGGAGGCTGCTGTCAGGCGTTCCCTTCATCGGGTTGCCGCGGGTGAGCGGCGTTCGGATGGTGGTGCAGCAGACGGCGAACCGGTGGATGCGGGACTGCCGGTGCGTCGGGTGGCGCGGGTGCGGTCCCGGCGGCGTTCTGCGCGTATCTGTTCGCGAGTGGTTTCGCGCTCAGGCCGTGCGCGAACACGCTGATCAGCACGGCCGTGCCGATGACCGCCGCGGCGAATTCGCCGTCGTCGCCGAGTTCCTCGAGACCGATCAGCGCGAAGATGATCGACGCGAGGCCACGTGGGCCGAACCATCCGATGAACGCGACCGTCGGCGGGGACAGCTTGGCGCCGATCAGGACCAGCGCGACCGGCAGCATCCGTACCACGGTGAGGCTCAGTACGGCGTAGCCCACCACCCGCCAGTCGGCCTGTGCGAAGACGATCGGGACGGCCAGCGCCCCGAACAGCAACCAGGTCAGCAGCGACACGAGACCGGCTGTCTGCTCGACGTAGAAGACCTCCTTGGCATCGCCACGGCCTGCGGCGTTGCCGAAGGCGATGCCGGCGACGAAGGCAGCGACGAAACCGTTGCCGTCCAGCCACAGGGCGCCCCCGTAGACGGCGAGTGCCAGCGCCAGCACAGCCGGGCCGGCGAAGTCCTCCGACCCCCATCCGCGGCGCCGGGCGATCCGCATCGCCCATCCGCCGACGAGCGCGGCGACGATGCCGACCGCGAGTCCGATCGCCAGATCGGCCAGGGCGGCACCCGGGCCCTCGCCCTGGACGCTCTCCGCGGCGGCGGCGCCGGCGATGGCGACCATCACCACAGGAGTCGCGATGCCGTCGTTGAGCCCACTCTCCACGTTGATGATCCGCCGGACCCGGTCGGGGACGGCGGGGTCCGTCATCACCGCCGCACCCAGCGCCGCGTCGGTGGGTGCCAGGGCCGCGCCGATCAGCAGCGCCGGCCAGACACCCATGCCGTCGAACAGCCACACCGCCAGCAGCGCTCCCGCGGCGATGGTGAGCGGCAGACCCACCGCGAGCAGCCGGGCGTACATGCCGAGGTCAGCGCGAAGGTCGCGGACCCCCACCCGGGCGGCGTCGGCGAACAGGACCCACACGAGGGTGACCTCGGCGAGCAGTTTGACGATCTCCCGGGACTGTTCCGGGTCGACGACATGCAGGCCGTGGGAGAACAGCAGGCCCGCGGTGACGAAGATGATCGGAGCGCTCAGATCGGCGCGGCCGAGCCGGGCCGAGAACAGGCCCCAGACGAAGACGACCAGGGCGATCATTGCGATCGTCGCCGCACTCATGGGCTGCCTCCCTCAGCGCGAGAATCGATCGGCTCGCGCCAGTTGATTCCGAACGATCGCGTCGCCCCGTCCGCGAGAACGAGGCGAAGCGAGTCGTGTGATTGGGACGGTGCGCCGGTCTCAGCGCCTGCGTCGGCTGGTGCGACGCGCCGTGCGTCGTCCGGTGCGCCGGGCGACCCTGCGAGATCCGAACATCTCATTCCTCCAAATTGTCGGTTATGCCTTCGCCGCGGCGGACGTCTCGAGGTCGTGCAGCTGCTCCGCGTCCTGCGCGGTCACCAGACCGATGTCGACGAGGTCGAGAGGGCTGATGAATCCGTCGCTGATCCGGAAGCCCCCGGCACGCAGGACGGCGTCGCGCAGCGGAATCGCCCACTGGTGTTCCAGCAGGAGCAGCGCGGCCGCGGAGTCGTTCGGGATGTCGTCGATGACGTCCCACGCGTCCTGGTCGGAGAAGGCGTGGACGCCGCCGGTGGCCGCCTGGGCACCGGCGAACGCGCCCTTCTCCAGTCCTTTCTCGCCCTCGATGCCGAGGCCGATCAAGGCGCCGACCTTGCTGCCGACCTCTATCGCCTCGTCCTCGGACAGGTTGCTGAGGTGCTCGACCTCCAGCTCACCGTCCTTGTCCTTGTACACGACCAGGGAGTCGATCACTCGTACGGTTCCCCAGGTACGTAACCGTTCGAGTTCCGCGATGATCTCGCCGTGAAAGTCCGGCTGCTGGAATCCCAGCACGATCAGCTGGACGGGCCCAATCGCCATGTCTGTCGCCCTTCCGTTCGGTTGTCCGTCCCGCTCCGCAATCGTCGGCAGGATCGGTCGGTGTCCGAACATGGCCGTTCCGAGTCGGTTCGGCCATGCCGATTGCCTCAGCAGCGTCACGCCTGCCGTGCCGGGTCCACCTCCCCCGGCGCAGATGAATGCCACGATGTGATCGACTACTCGGCCGCTGCCGGGTGCAGCGGTAGCGCCCGCTCGTGGTCCTTCACGCCGACGGCGACCTCGACGCGTGCGCCGTCGTAGGTCGCCAGGGGCACGATCATCGGGTTGTCACCGGCCCGTTTCACCTCACCGGGCTCGGCGGCTCGGACCGCTCCGGCCAGTCCGTCGATCGCCACCAGGTCATTGCGGAACAGGAACGGCGCTTTCGACCACACCAGCACGTCACGGACCCAGCGGCCGTAGCCGCGGGTCCACTTGGGATGCAGCCCGGGAACCTCGCCGTCGGCAACCCGGATAGCGCCCTTGAACGCGCCCGGCTGATGGCTCACCCAGCGTCGGCGGCTCAGCGTGGCGCCGAGGAGGGCGACGACGACGGCCAGATCGACACCGATGAGGGCGAGCAGCGCGATAATCACGCTGGCGATACTCGGCGCGCCGGTTGGCCGCGGCATCCTCCGGAGCGGATGACGTCACCCGTCGAGGGCGCACCGGAAGCCGACATTGCCCGCGGAACTGTCCGGGGTGCTGGCCATCCGCGCCGAGACCCGGTACCGGTAGCAGTACGAGGCGTGGCAGAGATACGACCCGCCGCGTAGGGCGCGGTGCCGGCCCTCGGCCGGGCCCGCCGGGAACTCGCGGGTTCCGTCGCGAGGCCAGGTGGGGCTGAACCAGTCCGCTGCCCACTCCCACACGTTTCCGGTCATGTTGTGCAGGCCGAAGCCGTTGGGCGGGAACGCGTCCACCGGAGCGGTGCCGAGATAGCCGTCGGCCAGGGTGTTGCGGGCGGGGAAGTCGCCCTGCCACACGTTCATCCGGTGCTCACCGCCGGGGCGCAGGGTGTTGCCCCAGGGGAAGCGCATGCCTTCGAGGGCACCGCGGGCGGCATACTCCCATTCCGCCTCGGTGGGCAGACGAAGGCCCGACCAGCGGCAGTAGGCCGAGGCGTCCAGCCAGGAGACGTGCACCACCGGATGGTTGGCCCTGGCGTCGAGCGTCGAACCGTCCCCCTCGGGATGCCGCCAGCACGCGCCGGGCACCTCACGCCACCAGGGCGCCGCGACCACGCCCTGGGTCGGCGGGAAATCGTCCGGAAGCAGCCCCGCGAAGACGAACGAGGACCCGTAGCGCTCGGCCGAGGTGAGGTATCCCGTGGCATCGGCGAAGACGGCGAACTCGTGGTTGGTGACGGCGTGGGCCGCGATCCGGAACGGCGCGACCCGCACCGACCGGACCGGGCCCTCGCCGTCCTCCTCGTAGGCGTACACGTCGTCGCTGCCCATCCGGAACCAGCCGCCATCCAGCGTGACAAGCTCCGCGGTGACGGGTACGGGAGGAGCCGGCGGTGACTCATCGGGGAACGATCGGGCGACGGTGACCCGCCCCGGAGCGCAACACCCTCGATGCTCCTGCTCAGTCATCTCCGTTCCCTCCCGGATCCGTTACTACTGTCGGGCCATGGCTACGCGGAGCCGTTCCTCGGGATCGATGTGATGGTCGTGGGTGTCCTCACCGAGATCGATCCGCACCGACTTGATCTTTCCGGTGAAGTGGCTCGTGCCGGTGGTGTAGTCGGTGCTGACCGTGGTGCCGGACTCGTAGCCGACGTCGGTGGTCTCGTCGGCGGAGAAGACGATCGGCTGGGTGGCTCCGACCCGGCCGGTGCCGGCCGGATTCCCGTCGTAGAAGAGGGCGACGTCACCACCCTTGGCCAGCCCGCCGCCGTCGTACGCGAACTCCATGCGGACCTGGTGGGCGCCGGCCGGGATCGGGCGGTCGGCCTCGGTCGCGAACTGCTGGATGCCGAGGACGTTGTAGACGAACTTGGCCTTGCCGTCCTTGACGTAGAGTGCCCAGCCGCCGAACCGGCCGCCCTGGGCGATGATCACTCCTTCGGCGGCTTCGTCCGGCACCTCGACCTCGGCGGTGATGGCGAACGACTTGTTCTTGATGCTGACCACGCTGTTCTCCGACAGCCGGCCCATGCCGGCGAAGAGCAGCTGCGAGTTTCCCTGGATCAGGGTCGGGCGCCCCGCGATGTCCGGGTTGGCGCGCTCGATGAGGCGGTCGTCCAGAGGCAGCACGCCGTACTTCGTGGCTTCGATCAGCCAGAGCCGCTGCAGGTGGGCCAGCTTGTCGGGGAACTTCCCGGCGAGGTTCTCGGCCTGGCTGTAGTCCTGGCTGCCGTCGTAGAGCTCCCAGACGTCGTCGTCGAAGGCCGGCAGCGTGCCACCGACCATGACCCACGGCGTGCGGTGCTTGGTGACCGCGCTCCAGCCCTTGAAGTAGATACCGCGGTTGCCGGCCATCTCGAAGTACTGCAGGTCGTGGCGTTCCTGCGCGTCCGCCTCGTTGAAGGTGTAGAGCATGCTGGTGCCCTCCATGGGCGACTGCTGCACACCGTTGACCATGGTCGGCTCCGGCAGGCCGGTCGCCTCCAGGATCGTCGGCGCCACGTCGATCACGTGGGTGAACTGCGACCGCAGCCCGCCGCGCTCGTCGATCCCGTTCGGCCAGTGCACGATGGTCCCGTTGCGGGTACCACCCCAGTGCGACGCGACCTGTTTCGTCCATTGGAACGGGGTGTTCATGGCCCATGCCCAGCCCACCGAGTAATGGTTGTACGAGCTCGGCGACCCGAACTCGTCCATCTTTCCGACCATGAACTCCGGGGTCTCCAGAGCCGCCATCCCGTTGAAGTTCGCCATCTCGTTGAAGGCGCCGTTCATCGTGCCCTCGGCGGACGCGCCGTTGTCGCCGATGATGTAGTACACGATGGTGTTGTCGAGGACGCCGAGCTCCTCGATCGCGTCGATCAGCCGTCCGACGTGATGGTCGGTGTGCTCCAGGAATCCCGCGTACACCTCCATCTCCCGGGCCAGCACCGGCTTGAGCTGATCGGGCATGTCGTCCCACGCCGTGATCTCGGCGTGTCGCGCGGTGAGCTCGGCGTCGGCGGGGATGACACCCAGCTCCTTCTGCCGGGCGAAGGTGCGTTCGCGCAGGGCGTCCCAGCCGTCGTCGAACTGGCCCCGGTACCCGTCGGCCCATTCCTTCGGCACGTGATGCGGAGCGTGGGTGGCTCCGGGAGCGAAATACATGAAGAACGGTTTGTCCGGCATCAGCGCCTTCTGCTGGCGCACCCAGTTCACGGCCCGGTCGGCCAGGTCCTCGGTCAGGTGGTAACCGTCCTCCGCGGACTTCGGCGGCTCGACGGGAATCGTGCCGTCATAGAGCGCCGGGTCATATTGGTTGTTCTCCCCACCGATGAAGCCGTAGAAGGTCTCGAATCCGCCACCACCCGAGGGCCACGCGTCGAACGGTCCCATCGGCGAGGACTGCCATACCGGCACCTCATGGCACTTGCCGAACTGCGCCGTCGAGTACCCGTTCAGCTTCAGGGTCATCGCGAGCGGCGCCTTGGTGTTCGGCCGCAACGAGCTGTTGCCCGGAGCCGAGGTGGCGGTCTCGGTGATGCTGCCCATTCCCACCGAATGGTGGTTACGGCCGGACAGCAGGGCCGCCCGCGTCGGCGCGCACAACGCGGTGGTGTGGAAACGGTTGTATTTCAGGCCGCTCGCGGCCAGCCGCTCGGCGGTCGGCGTCCGGGACGGACCGCCGAACGCGCTGGTCGCCCCGAAACCGACGTCGTCCAGCAGGACGATCAGGACGTTCGGCGCCCCCTCCGGCGGCATCAACGGCTCGATCGGAGGATACGCGGTATCCGGGTCCTTGGCGTCGTAGGTGGTGAGACCAGGCGCCGGCCGGTCCGGAATCGGCAACATCGTGCGAGCGTGACGGTCGGGAACATTGGGCATCGCGGACCTCCCGGAGCGCGGTGGTGTCATGGCAATACCGAGCCTCGTGGCGGGCGTCGTACCGCCGCCTCACCCGTGGCGAGTGGTTCAGTCGCGCGTCGCGAGCCAGTTGTTCGCGGCGTGGTAGGCCTCGAGGCTCGACTCGCCGACCACGTCGTCCGCTTCGAAGATCCGGACGCCGGTCCCGTCCTCGACCGTGCGGTTGCGCCGGATCTGCTCCAGCACCGCGGGGTCGACGCCACTGAGGAAGAGCCGCCCGCCCGCCGCGTCCAGACGTTGCGCGTAATCGGCGAAGACAGCGAACGCGGTGGCGCCCAGCAAGACCCGCCCGCGCAGCCGCAGAACCACCGCAGGGCTCTGCGCATGGCCCGGATCGGGCAGCCGGGCCTGCAGGGTGCGTGCTCCGGCGTAGAACAGGCTGCCGTACACGTCCAGCAGCACGACCTGACGGGACTCCAACTGGCGGCGAGCCGGCTTCTCGACGAACAGGCCGTTCTCGCGCGGAGTCAGCTCCACCACCCGCAGGTCGATCGCCTCCTGGTTCAACTGCATGAGCAGCGACAGGACGAGACCGAACCCGACAGCCGCGGCCACCGGCAGGAACAACGTCGCCAGGAACGTCGCGATCACTGCGATCTGCGAGATGCGGCCGGTCCGCAGGATCGCCCGCACGTCGCCGATCCGGAACGAACCGATCGCCGCGAAGATCAGCACAGCAGCGAGGGTGGCCATCACGACCGTGCCGACCAGCCCGGAGAAGAGCAGCAGCAGCACCGCCATCCACAGGCCGCAGAAGATCGAGGCCCACCGGGTGGACGCGCCGGCGGAGAGATTCAGCGCCGTCTGCCCGACCGAGCCACCGACCGGCTGGCCGCGGAACAGCCCGGCGAGCAGGTTGCCCACCCCCTGCGCCACGAAGTCCTGGTTGGGGTCGGATCGGCTGCGATCCGGGTTGGGTGCCGCCTCGCTGACTCCGGCGCCCTGCACCAGGACGAGGGCCGCGACCGCGAACGCGCCGGCGAGCAGGCTGAGACTGAAGTCGGCCAGATGCGGCAGCACCGGCGCCGGCAGGCCGCTGGGGATCTCACCGACGTCGCTGACTCGGGGGATCGAATCGGCCCCCAGCAGGGCGGCGGCGATGGTGGGCACCAGCATCGCGATCAGCGTCGAGTACACGGCCAGCCTGGTGCGCCCGAGCACGACCAGCAGGACCAGCGCGGACAGCCCGGCGATGGTCGCGCCGGCCTGTATCCGCCCGGGGTGCATCAGCAGGTCCCAGGCCTTGGCGAGGGCGAAGGGGCCGTCGGCTTCGGCGCCCACCAGATCGGGGAGCTGACCGAAGATGATGTTGGCGGAGACCCCGGACAGGAATCCGATCATCACGGAGTGCGGAACGAACCGCGTATACCGGCCCAGCTTCGCGATCCCGGCGAGGACCATCAGCGCCCCGGCGATCATTGTCAGCAGGAACAGAGCGCGGGAGCGTTCTTCGTCGGGGACGGCGGCGACCGCGGAGCCGGCAGCGAGAGCCGCCGCGCTGGTGGTCGTGATGACCATCAGGCGGGTGCTCGCGGTGAGGCCGCCACCGATCGGCCCGAAGATGCTGGCGTAGAGCCCGTGCACCGGATTGACCCCGGCCAGCACACTTGCCGCCATGCCGTCGGGCACGCTGCTGATCGCCCCGGGCAGGCCCGCGATGAGGTCCTTGCGGACATATTTCCGTTCGGGCGCCAGCCGGCGCAGCCATCGTCCCGTCTTCCCAGCGATCACCACGGGACCAGTGTCGAAACGACGCTGCGGGGCGGCATCACCCCGGGTAGATGAAGGCGATGTCGCGGCGTCAGAGCCAGCCGTTGCGGCGCAGCCGCCAGGCCGTGAAGGCCGTCAGCCCGGCGGCGATCACCAGCAGAACGGCGTAGCCGTAGTCGCGGGTGAGGATCACCGGCAGGTGCTCGAAGTTGGTGCCGTACAGGGCGAACAGCGCGTTGGGGATGGCGAACAGCAACGCGTACGCCGAGATCCGCTGGGCCACCGCGGCCTGCCGGGTCGACAGTTCGTTGCTGCGTTGCGAGGTCAGCCCCAGCATCGTGTCGGCCAGCGAGTCGACCGCCTGCTCGGCCCAGGCGACCCGCTGGACGAGGTCCTCAGCCACGGTGCGCAGCCGGGTGATCGCCTGGCGGACCTCGGCGTCAGCAGCCAGCCGGTCGTCTGCGGCGGCTTCGGCGAGCCCGTGCGCGAGCAGACGAATGGCCCGCCCGCCGCGGGTGATCCACTGATCGGCGCGGTGAGTGTCCTGCAGAACGGTGCCGTCCGGTGCCGGGAAGAGCCGGGCGTCGAGGCTTTCCACGGTGTCCTCGATGTTTTGCAGCATCCGGTCGAAGTCGTCGAACTGCACGAACAGCAGCGCGACCAGTGCCGCCCACTCCTTCGGCACGGCATCGCCCAACTCGATGAGCCGTGCCTCGGTCCGGCGGCGCAGGCCCACGCCGCCGTTCCCGGCGCCGCCGCGCCGTAGGACGACGAGACATCCGGGTCCGACCACGACCTGCAGAGTGATCGGTACGAGGTCGCCGCCGCCGTCGTCGTCCACTTCGATCAGCGTCATCTGGTGATGGCCGGGTAGACCGATGAAGCCGGCGTGGCCCCACCTGTGGTCGGCGACCGATCGGACCGGCCGGCCCAATCCGGCAGCCGTGAAGACCGACTCGACCTCGGACTCCGCAGGATCCTGCAGCGTCACCCAGGCCACTCCGGCACCGGCGTGCGCCCGGTTCAGCGCTTCCTCGAGCGAGACGGACAGGTGGAAGTCCGGTTCCAGGACACCGTGCTCGACGATCATGTCTACCTCGTTCCACGCTGCGTCCGCACCCGGCCGTCGTCCGGCCGGTCAGCGCCCCTCGACGTCCGCCGCTTCACCGGCCGGCCTCGTCTCGATGGTCTCGGCCGGTTTGCTCCCGGCCGGGTCGCGGCGCCAGGGCAGCGAACCCTCGAGTTCGATCTCCAGCGAGAAGCTGAGGAAGGTCCGGACCAGGACGATGAGGCCGAGGGTCAGCGCGCTCTCCAGAGTGCGATCGACCGTGATGGTGAGCACGATGTCCGCGATGATCAAAACCTCCAGGCCGAGGAGGATGACCCGGCCGACATCCTGCCGGGCCCGCTTGTAGGCGGTCCGCGGGTCGCTGTGGCGC
Source organism: Paractinoplanes toevensis (assembly GCF_018332695.1). Classification (GTDB taxonomy): domain Bacteria; phylum Actinomycetota; class Actinomycetes; order Mycobacteriales; family Micromonosporaceae; genus Actinoplanes; species Actinoplanes toevensis. Next base: position 92,313 of record NZ_BOQN01000005.1, on the reverse strand, counting down.
AGGGTCGCCGCAGCCGACCCGAGGGCCAGCAACGACCCGATCGCCAGGATGGCCACACCGGCGACCTCGAAACCGGTGACGACCCATTCCATCCCCTCGTACGAGTGCATTCTGGCTCCGTCTCCGTCACGCATCGAACTTTCGCGTCAACGGTCGCCACGGACAGCGGCGCAGACATCGCCTGCAGCGAATGAATCGCCTTGGCGGCGGCCCGTCTCATCCGGCACGAGTGATGCCCGGTCCTGTCTCGACTGCGAGCGTTGGCCCACGCACTGAGGACCGCACGACTGAGAACTAGGGGTGAACGCGATGTCAGTGGACAAAGCAGGAAGGACAGTGGTGCCGCCGGCCATTACGACGCCGGCGACGCAGAAGTCCGAGATCGGGACGCTGGAATTCACCGACGGTTACCCGACCCGTGAAACAGCGGCGAAACTGCGCGACCACCTGGACTACCTGCACGGCGTCGATACGTTCCTGAACACCATTCACGGTGTGTCCACCTACGCGCTGCGGGAGGGGTTCCTGGAGGCGGGGATCGCGGACGGCGACGTGGCGGTCTTCTCCGGGCTGATGGATTCCGCGTCGCTGTTCCTGACCGGGAACGCTGACACGGTGTACTTCTGGTCGTTCCTCGACCTGTCGCAGGGTCCGCTGGTGGTGGAGACCCCGGCCGACACCCTGGGCTGCATCGACGACATGTGGTTCGGCTGGATCAGCGACTTCGGTCTTCCCGGCGCCGATCGTGGCCAGGGCGGCACGTACCTGCTGGTCGGCCCCGGCTACGACAAGCCGCTGCCGGAGGGTGGCTGCTATGTCCGACACTCCCGCACCAACCACATCACCCTCATCGGACGCGCGTTCATCAACGCGAACCCCGGCAACGACCCCGCTCCGACCGTCGCACAGATCAAGGACCAGCTGAAGATCTACCCCTACGCCGTCGGAGGCATCGGCAGCAGCATCGGCGCCTATCTGCGGGGCCGCGGCCCGCTGGGAGCGCCGGGCACTCCCGCGTCGCCCCGGTTCGTGGAGGGGACCGGGCGGGTGATGAACACCATCCCGCCCAACGACTTCGGCCATTTCGAGTTCCTTGACCGCTTGGTGCAGCTGGAGCCCGCCGAGGCCCTCGACCCCGAGCTGGCGGGACAGTTCGCCGCCATCGGGATCGTCAAAGGCGAGACGTTCGCACCGGACGAGCGACTGCGGGCGATCCTTGACGAGGCTGTCGCGGTCGGCAACGCGGCCGCACGGACCATCGGCATGGGCGCGCTCCCGAGCGACGGCTTCCGCTACTACGACGGTGACACCGCGTGGTGGAACATGCTCTTCGTCGGCGGGTTCGAATTCACCAACCCGCCGCCCAACATCACCGCGGACGGCGTGCAACTCTTCCCGAACCGGGGGGCACGCCAACTGCACTCACGCACCTCGATGTTCTACACCGCGACGGCCATCACCCCCGCCATGTGCATGCGGCTGACCGGCGTCGGCTCGCAATACCTGCTCGCCAACGTCGACCCCGACGGGAACCCGTTCGACGGTGCACGAACCTACCGGGTGAGACTGCCCAAGGACATTCCCGCCGAACGCTTCTGGTCGCTCACCGTCTACGACAACCAGACCCGCTCCATGCTGCAGACCCCGCAGCGCTACCCACGTGCCGGCAGCCAGATGTACCCCACACCCGCCGCCGAGGCCGAACCGGACGGCTCCACCGTCGTCTACTTCGCACCCACTGCGCCGGACGGCGTCGCAGCCGGCAACTGGATCCAAACCGACCCCGCCAAGGGATGGTTTGTCGTCTTGCGTCTGTACAGCCCGCTCCAGCCGTTCTTCGACAAGACCTGGCGGCCCGGTGAAATCGAACTCGTCGATTGACGGGGAGTTCTGTTCGCGTTGCTCGAACCCATCGTCGTGGCTCGCCCATGTCCCGGTGCAGCGAGAGGAGGCTCGGCGATGACCGAGCAGAGAAGCACGGAGTGCCGGCGGGCTGACGAGAGTCCCCCGAGCGGCTTGACCATCGGACTCACCACGTTCGCCAGCGTATTCGTCAGCTGGGCGCTGGCGGCTCACGGCCGCGATATCACCCGATGAGCTGAGCCGGACGCGGGCACGCGCGAAAGCTGCCCGCGTCCCTGCGGCGGGATACCCCCGCGGCTCGATCCGTGACGGAGGTGGACGTGTGACCCATGCTGATGGCTCTTCCGCACCGGACCCGCGAATTCCGCGTGGCCTGATCTTCGTAGGCGCGGTGACCGGGATGCTCGTGTCGGCGCTGGCCGTCCGGCAGTTCGCCGCGATCGTCGCGCCCGTGCTGCTCGCGCTCGTCCTGGTCATTGCCGTGCATCCGCTGACCGGGTTCCTGCGCCGGCATGGCCTGCCGATGTGGCTGGCAACGACGGTCACGGTCAGCGCGGTTCTCGGGCTGATCCTCGGCCTCGCGGCAGCGCTCGCGCTCTCCATCGCGCGCCTGGCCACCATCCTTCCCACGTACGCGGACCGCTTCGACGAACTCGTCGCGAACGTCCGGACCGGGCTCGCGTCACTCGGCGTCGGGCGTGACGAGATCCAGGCCGTCCTGGAACAGATCTCGCTCAGCAGCATCGCCGAGCTGCTCGTGACGATCCTGGCCGGCGTTGCCGCGACCTTCTCGAACCTGCTGTTCCTGCTCTTCGTCATTGCCTTCATGGCCCTCGACGCCGCCGGCTTCGCCAGCCGGGTGTCGCGAGCCCGGCGGCAGCGGCCGGATGTCATCGGCGCGCTCGACGCGTTCGTCAAGGGCTCTCGCCGGTACCTCGCGGTCGCGACGGTGTTCGGGCTGATCGTGGCAATCGTCGACGTCGGATTTCTCTGGCTGGCCGGGGTCCCGCTGGCGGTGCTCTGGGGGCTGCTCGCCTTCATCACGAACTACATCCCGAACGTCGGCTTCGTCATCGGCCTGATCCCGCCGGCCCTGCTCGCCCTGCTCGAGGGCGGACCCCGCCTGATGATCATCGTGATCGTGACCTACTCATTGATCAACTTTGTCATTCAGTCGATCATCCAACCCAAGTTCGTGGCCGACGCCGTCAACATCTCCCTGACCGTGACATTCCTGTCGCTGGTCTTCTGGACGTTCGTCGTCGGACCCGTCGGCGCGATTCTCGCCGTGCCGCTGACCCTATTGGTGAAGTCATTGCTGTTCGACGTTGATCCGAAAACGAAATGGATGTCCAGTCTGCTCGAAGGCGGTCCGGCACCTCATGAGGACGACATTGCCGACGCAATCCGCGACGATTCCGCAGCCATCACGTCATCCGGCCGGGATGGTTCCTGAGGGCATCCAAACCGAGAAGGTGTGACTGCACCCTGCGCACCACAGTCCTGACCGGAGGTACCCGCAATGCCCGCCAACGACGCGACCCGGACCCCTGTCCCGGCAGCAGTCACGACCCCGTCGAGCGTCAAAGCCGATATCGGCACGCTGGAGTTCCCTGACGGCTACCCCACGGCGGATACAGCCGCAACGCTGCGTGACCACGTGGACTACCTGCACGGCGTTGAAGCGTTCATGAACATGATCCACGGGGTCTCGCTGTTCGCCGTCCGAAAAGGTTTCCAGGACGCCGGGATCAACGACGGCGACGTGGTGATCTTCTCGGAGCTGATGGACTCGAAGTCATTGTTCCTGACCGCCAACGCCGACACGGTCTACTTCTTCGCCTTCCTCGACCTGTCCGACGGTCCGCTGGTCGTGGAGACACCTTCGGAAACCCTTGGCTGCTTCGACGACATCTGGTTCCGCTGGATCACGGATTTCGGCCTGCCCGGCCCCGACCGGGGCCAAGGCGGCACCTACGTGCTGCTGCCCCCGGGCTATGACGGGCCGGTGCCGGAAGGTGGCGCCTACGTCCGGCAGTCGCGTACCAATCATTTCCTGCTGCTCGGCCGGGCGTTCATCAACGAGAACCCCGGGGACGATCCCAAGCCGACCGCTGATCGCATCAAGCAGCAGCTGAAGATCTACCCTTACGCCCCTGGCGGTGTCGGAAGCAGCATCGGGGCCTATCTGGCCGGCAAGGGACCGCTCGGCGGGCCGGCCAGCCCACGGACTCCCCGATTCGTAGAGGGAACCGGGCTGGCGATGCAGACGCTTCCGCCCAACGACTTCGGCCACTACGAGCTGCTCGACGCGCTGGTCCAGTTGGAACCGGCCGAGGCGCTCGACCTGGAGCTGGCTGGTCAGTTCGCCGCGATCGGCATCGTCAAAGGCAAGAGATTCGCGCCCGACACCCGGATGCGGGCGATCCTCGAACAGGCGGTGGCCGTCGGTAACGCCGCCTCACGAACCCTGGGGATGGGCGCCCACCCCGCGGACGGCTTCCGCTTCTACGACGGCGACACGGCCTGGTGGAACATGCTCTTCGCCGGCGGGTTCGACTTCACCAACCCGCCGCCCGAGGTCACCGCGAACGGCATCGAGCTCAGCCCGAACACCGGAGCGCGCCAGCTGCACTCGCGCACGTCGTGGTTCTACACCGCGACCGGCGTGACCCCCGCGATGTGTATGCGGCTGACCGGCATCGGGTCGCAGTACCTGATCGCCAACGTCGACGACAGCGGCGCATCGTTCGACGGCGCGAAGACATATCGGCTGACCTTGCCGAAAGACATTCCGGCCGGAAGGTTCTGGTCGGTCACCGTCTACGACAACCAGACCCGCTCCATGGTGCAGACCCCGCAGCGTTACCCGCGGGCCGGCAGCCAGAGCCGGCCCACACCCGCAGCCGAGGTGGAGCCGGACGGGTCCACCGTCGTCTACTTCGCCCCGGCCCAGCCCGACGGCGTCGCCCCGGGCAACTGGGTCCAGACCGACCCGGACCGGGGCTGGTTCGTCCTGCTTCGCCTGTACAGCCCGCTCAAGCCCTTCTTCGACAAGACCTGGCGTCCAAGTGAAATCGAAGCTGTGCAGACCAAACCGTAACCGGGGTTCCCGGCGAAAGGACAAAAAATGGCCACCCGTAAATCCTCGTGCAATTGCGGAAAACTCAACCTGACGTACGACGGACCCGACCCGGAGCGCGTCTCCATTTGTCAGTGCAACGAGTGTCAGAAGCGGACCGGCAGCGTGTTCAGCGTGCAGTCCCGCCTTCCGGCCGAGCATGTGACCATCGAGGGCCGATCGGCGACGTGGAGCTTCCCCGTCGAGGGCGCGCCCCCGGCGAGTTTCCGCTCCTGCGACAGCGAGGGCGCCACGTACCATTTCTGCCCTGAATGCGGTTCGACCGTGTACTGGGAACTCGGTATCGCACCGGGGTTCGTCGGCGTCGCCGTCGGCAACTTCACCGACCCGACCTTCCCGCCGCCGGTGATCTCCGGCTTCGAGGCGTACGGGCCGGCCTGGGCACTGAACGCCTCTACACTCCCGATCCCGCATCACGACTATGACGGAACGTCGCACGGCGGGCCACGACTGTGACAACGCCGGGCCGCCGGAAGGAATGGCGGATCAACCCGCCCGGTGATTGCAGCCGTTGCCGTCCGCCCGGCTGAGCAAGGATGTCAGCCGCACGTCCAGCAGCGCATCAACGACTGCATGGCGAAGCCGCTGCCAGCGGGTTCGCGGCAAAGGACTGTCGTACCAGGAGGTCGTCGGTGAGCCAGGGGAACGGTGTAACCGGTCTGCCAGGCAAATGGCGAGCACTGCCGTTGACCTGGAGTGAGGCACTGCGAGCGCTGGTGTGCCTGCTGCCGATGTTGGTCGCCACCGCCCTGGATCAGACCAGCTACCTGGTGACCTTGGGCCAAGGCGCGTTCTTCTTCAGCTCCATTTTCCTGCCCAAGAGAATCGGCGCTCGCTTCGTGATGGGGTCCCTCGTTCTCGCCCTGGGACTCGGCTTCTACCTGATCGGCGGCGCGGTCGCCCCCTACCCGTGGACCGCGCTGGTCTTCACGTTCTTCGTCTGCCTGAACCTGAGCTTCATGACCGATTGGCGGGTCGGCGGAGCGCTCGCGTTGACCCTGGTGATGATCTACACCGCGGGGCTCAACACCGGCTCACCGGAAAAGGCGTCCGCCAACTTCCTGGTGTTCGCCTTCGTGATGGGCTGGTCCGCGCTCATCTCGCTGCTCCCGTTCTGGACACCCGTGCCCCCGCCGCCCGTGGACGAGGACCGGCGCCCCGGGAAACTGGCCGAACAGGGCATTCGGATGGGCATCGGCACGTCCCTGGCCCTGGCCATCTCCTACTTTGCCGGATTCGCCAAGATCGGCTGGGCGCCCAGCGCTGTCGGCAATGTCGTGCGTTACGGCGAGGAACTGTCCGAGAAACGCGCCTGGGCTCGGTTCCTCGGCACAGTGGGCGGCGCTGCGATGGCGGCGATCGCCCTGGCATTCGTCACCGATCCCACGATCGTGGTCCTGATAGCCGCCGTGTTCGCCGTGCTGAACGGACTGTTCAAACTGACACCGCTCGGACAGATGCCCCTGTTCTACACCGCGACGATCCTGTTGCTGTACACCGCGAACGATCTGACGACCGGCAGTGAGAACGTGCTGACCCGGGTGTTTTACAACGTAGTCGGCATCACCATCGGCGTCCTCGTCGTCATCTACCCATCCCCACGGATTCTGAGAAGGATCAACCGAAGAGCGCGATTGAGGTCCTCAAACCCATCGTCATCTGTCTCGGCGCCAGAATTGGCGCAGGCGCAGTCCGATACACACGCCAGGCCGGCTCGAACGGGGGAATCCGAAACTGACATGTGACCGGCTGGAAGTCGACAACACCGACAGCGGCGGCCCGCCCGGCGCCACCGAGCGCACCCGGATCGTCGACTGACGCCGCCTCAGAGCCCGAACTGCTGCCTGACGTTCTTGAGGAAGGTGGCGTCGTCGGTCGCGGCGCGGCCGGCGAGCAGCTCGGCGGCGTACGGGCCGGCGGTGTAGCGCAGCTGATCCGTCCCGTCGGTGGCCGCCCGGTAGATGACCTCGGCGACCACCTCGGGCTCGTCGCCGCCGGTGGCCATCTGTTCCTGGCCGGCGGCGAACGCGCCCACGAGTGGCTGGTAACCGGTCAGGTTCTCGTCGTTGGTGAAGTCGAAGGAGCGGCCGCCGAAGTCGGTCCGGACGAAGCCCGGCTCGACGATCTTGACGGCCACGCCGACGGCCGCGAGTTCGTAGTGCAGGGCCTCGCTCAGACCTTCGACGGCGAACTTGGTGCCGTGATAGAGGGTGCCGAGCGGGAAGGTCACCTTGCCGCCGATGGACGAGATGTTGACGACCGTGCCCCGGCCGTTGGCGCGGAAATGCGGCAGGACGGCCTTGGTCGTGTCGAGCAGGCCCAGCACGTTGACGTCGAACTGCCGGCGGATCTTCGCCATCGGGGTGGCCTCGAGCGGGCCGTACGCTCCGTAGCCGGCGTTGTTGAGCAGCACGTCGATCCGGCCGAACCGCTCGAGGCCGGCGCCGACGGCCGCCGCGATCGAGTCGGAATCAGCCACGTCGAGCCGCGTGACCAGCACGTTCTCCAGCTTGGTGAGTTCGGTTCCGTGTTCCGGCCGGCGCATCGTGGCGATGACGTTCCAGCCCCGGTCGTGGAAGTAGTGGGCGGTCGCCTTGCCGATGCCGCTGGAGCTGCCGGTGATGAGGATCGTCTCGTTCATGCCCTCGACGCTAGGGACCTGCGGGCGCCCGGGCACTAGCGGATGACGCCTGGCCACTTGCCGTTCGCGCCAACTACCGTGGAGGGGTGAGGTTCACTGTCGATCCGGGCACCCGCGCCCTCCTGCACGACCTCGGGATCTCGGTGGCCGGTGTGCTGCGCCGGGCCCGGCTGCCGGCCGGTCTGTTCGCGCCGGGGCCGGTCACGCTGACGGTGGAGGAGTACTACCATTTCTGGGCCGCGATCGACGCCGAGGCGGCGGATCCCGACCTGCCCGCGCGGATCGGGCGCACGATCTCGGTCGAGGCCTTCAACCCGCCCCTGTTCGCGGCCCTGTGCAGCGCCGACCTGCGCACCGCGGCCGAGCGTATCGCCGTGTTCAAACCACTCATCGGGCCGGTGGTCCTGGAGGTCACGGCCGGCCGGCGCGGGCTGACGATCGCCTACCGCTGGCCCGAGTGGCCGGTGCCGCCGCGGTTGCTGGTCGCCGCCGAGCTGGCGTTCTGGGTCGCGCTCGCCCGGATCGGCACCCGGCGCGAGATGCACGCGACCCACGCCACCATGCGCGACGCCCCGGCCGAATCGGCCACCATGACGGCGTACCTCGGCACCTCGATCGACGCCGGCGACCTCGACGCCATCACGTTCTCGGCCGAGGACGCCGCGCGGCCGTTCCTGACCGAGGACGAGTCCATGTGGGACTTCTTCGCGCCGGAGCTGCGCCGCCGGCTCGCCGAGATCGAGGCCTCGGCCACCACCGCCGACCGGGTGCGGGCCGCGCTCCACGAGTGCCTGCCGGCCGGCGACAGCTCGATCAATGCCGTCGCCACCCAGCTGATCATGAGTCCGCGCACGCTGCAGCGGCAGCTCCAGGCCGAGGGCACCAGCTATCAGGCCGTGCTCACCGGCACCCGGGAGGAGCTCGCCCGCCGCTACCTCGCCGACCGGTCGCTCACCGTTTCGCAGATCGCCTACCTGCTCGCCTACGACGACACCAACTCGTTCTACCGAGCCTTCCGGAACTGGACCGGGGTCACTCCCGAAACCGCGCGGTGAACGGCGCCCCGACTGGGTAATTAGCAGGCATGGCCTTGCCCCGTACCGCCCGCATGAGCTCTGACCAGCGGCACCTCATCCGTGCGGCTCCCAGCCCCGCCGAGGGCTTCGTCAGCGTGATGGCCACGGTGCGGGACATGCGCCTGCACATCCGGCAACGTGTCGATCCAGGCAGCACAACACCGGCGTGGCTGCTTCTGCACGGGCTGGCGGTCTCGCATCGGTACCTGATGCCGACCGCGGCGGCGCTGCCCGGGTCGGTGTTCGTTCCGGACCTGCCCGGCTTCGGGCTCTCCGGCAAGCCGGACGACGTGCTGACCACGGAACAGCACGCCGAGGTCGTCGCCGACTGGATGGTGGCGAGCGGCCTGAGCGGCGTCAACGTGCTCGGGAACTCGTTCGGCTGCCAGGTCGCCGTCGAGCTGGCGGTCCGGCACCCTGAGCTGGTCGCCTCGCTCGTCCTGGTCGGGCCGACCGCCGATCCCGCCGCGCCGACCGCCGGCGCTCTGCTCCGCCGCTGGTTGCGTGATCTGCTCCGGGAGGATCCGCACCAGATTCCGATGATCCTCACCGACTTCCGGGACGCCGGGCCGCGGCGCATCTGGCGGACGCTCGGGCACTCCGTGGACCATCGCATCGAGTGCCGCATCCCGCTCGTCGATGCGCCGATCCTGGTTCTGCGCGGCCAGTACGACCCGATCGCCCCGGCGAGCTGGACCACGCACGCGGCGTCGCTGGCCACTGCCGGCACCTCCGCCGACGTTCCCGGTGCGGCGCACAACGCGGTGACCACGGCCGGGGCGACCGTCGCCGGATATGGCCGGGCGCACACCGCCCTCCCGGCCGACGACCACCGCATGTCCCTCGACCATGGCACTCCGACGGCCCAGGCCCGGCGGCTCGCCGAGCGGGTGCTGCACGACTGGAACATGACCGACCGGACCGAAGAGGTCCTGCTGGTCACCACCGAGCTGGTCCAGAACGTCGCCAAGCACACCGCCGACGGGGGTGAGCTGCGCCTCCGCCGTCAGGACGACTCGATTCTGATCGAGGTCACCGACAGCGACCCGCAACTGCCGCAGCTGAAGCGCACCCCGCCCACCGTGGCCGGCGGACGCGGGTTGCTCCTCGTCGCCGCCACCGCGCGCCAGTGGGGCAGCCGGCCGGTCCGCTGGGCCGGGCGGGCGGGGAAGATCGTCTGGGCGGAGATCGCCCGGCGGCTGCCGAACTGATCAGGACGTGAAACGGCCGCCGCCCGCGATGCGGGCGGCGGCGGCCGTAGCGGCCGGCGATGACGGCGACCCCGGCGACCCCGGATGCCCGCCGTGCTCACCCGGCCGAGCCCTCTCAGGCGATGACGGCGTCGACCGCTTTCTTCAGCGCCGAGGGCTGCGCCGGGCTGCGCGGGGCCTTCTCCCGCATCTCGTTCATCCGGGCGCCCAGCTCCTGCAGCTGCTTGCGGCCGAGGCCCTCGCGGACCTGCGGGAACCAGTCCTGCTCTTCCTCGTCGATGTGGTGCGTGACATTCTCGATGAGCACCGTCGTCTTGGCGTCGAAGCGCTCGTCGCCGGCGTCCATGGTCGCCAGTTCGGCGCAGAGGATGTCCGCCACGTGGTGTTCCTCGTACGACTCCAGCACGTCGTCCTCGAGGTCCGGCAGCAGCTTGCGGACCTCGGGGTACATCACTTCGTTCTCGAGGTAGGTGTGCACGGTCAGCTCTTCGAGGATCCGCTTGACGATGTCGCCCTTGACCTTCGTGGCGTCCTCACCGGCGTCCTGGAATTCGCGGAACAGCTTCTTGATCTTTTTGTGGTCGTCCTTCAATACAACGATGGCGTCTGTCGACATGTGCTCTCCTAAGATTCGGGAGCGGCATACCCTTGCCATGAGGAAATAAACTGGTTGTCGAATCCAGGAACTGCCGCAGACCTCGTAGTAGCTGATCAGGAGCGGTCTCCTGGGGGTAGTGCCCGGCGCCGTCGATCGCCAGCACGTGCGGATTCGTCAACAATTGCGCCACCGTCCGATGGTGGTGCGGCGGAATGGTCTTGTCGTCGGTACCCCAGGCCAGCAGAACGGGTACGCCGTCGAGTTGCCGGAGATGCTGGGTGGCGCTCACGGTCTGCCCACGCCAGTTGATGACGGTGCGGGCGGTGCGCAGGAACGTACGCCGTTGGCGCCGGTCGGTGAGCCGGCGCATGCTTTCCGCCACCGGCCCGGCGTCGGCCGGGGCCAGCAGGCCGGGCGCGACCGAGGCCACCATCGACAGGAACCATCGGGTGACGCGCTCGGGCAGCATCGCCACCCCGGCGACGAGGGCCGGCGCGCCGGGCACGGTGACGACGCGCAGCGCCGGCGTGAGCTGGGGGCCGAGGCCACCGCTGCTGATCAGGACGAGCCGGTCGGTGCGCTCGGGGAACTGGTACGCGAACTGCAGCGCGACGCCACCGCCCAGGCTGTGGCCGACCACGGTCGCCGACGGGTGGCCGAGGGCGACCAGAACGTCCCGGAGCGAGGCGGCGAGGGCGCCGAGCGAGTAGTCGCCGGCCGGCGCGTCGGAGTCGCCGTGGCCGGGCAGGTCCGGTGCGATGACCGTGTGCGTGGCCGCGAGCTCGCCGAGGACCCGATCCCAGGTGTGCCGGCTCGCGCCGAGCCCGTGCACCAGCAGCAGCGGCTCGCCGGCCCCGGCGATGGTGCAGACGACGTCGCCGTCACCGACGGGTACCCGCCGCTCCGTGGTTGTTGTCATGTCTCCAGCATCGCGGGCGCCCGGCCGCCGGTCAGGAGTGCGGAACCCCCTGTGCTGGTGGTGCTAGCACCCCGCTCGCCCGCCGGGGATGACGTGCCGGTGGGTGGGGCGGCCCATGCTCGGGCAGACGCCGAGGAAAGTGACAGCCGCATGGAAAGCCGACTTCGGGTCGCGGGTAACGCCGTGCAGCCCCTCCTGCTGATGTTTCCGTTGGGTCTGTTCATGCTGGCGATCATTTTCGACGTGGCGACCATGGCCGGGGCGCCACGTCTGCTCGGGACGGTGGCCTACTGGAACATCGTCGCCGGACTTGTCGGGGGAGCTGTGGCGGTGGGGGTCATCAGCGTCGACCTGGTGTCGGCACCGTCGATTCGGGCCGCCCGCCGCTGCACCGTGGGGATTCTGTTCGACCTCGGCGTACTGATCGCCTTCGCGGTCATCGCGTTGATCCGGCTGCGCACCGATTACCGGGCCACGGACTCCGGGCTCTTCCTGGTCGAAGGTTTGGCGCTGGCGGCGGCCGGGATCAGCACGTGGTTCGGCGGGCGACTCGGCCCACCGGCCCGCGAGCGATGATCGATGTCGTGCACCGCCTGGACGGCGTGCAGCGCCGGCACGCGTTTCTGGGGTTTCCGTGGGCGGTGTTCCGTAAGTACCTCGACGACGACGGCGCGCGGCTGGCCGCGCAGCTGACCTACTACGGCTTCCTGAGCCTGTTCCCGCTACTGCTGCTGGCCACGGCCGCGGTCACCGAGTTGTTGCAGCGGCACCCCGAGCTGCAGAGCCGGATGCTGGATCGGCTGGTGAGCACGGCGCTGCGGCCCGATATCGAGCGGGCCATCGCCGACCTGCCGTCCAGCGTCGTCCCGCTCACGGTCGGACTGATCGGTCTTCTGTTCGCCGGCACCGGCGGTGTGCTCGCCGTGTACTCCGCGCTCAACCGGATGTGGGGTGTCCCCTGGCGCGATCGGTTCGGCGTGGCCCGGCGGTACGCCCGGGTGCTGTTCGTGCTGGTCCTGTCGTTCGCCGCGGCGGTGCTGGCGACCGGATCGGCGGTGGTGACCGAGGCCGTCCTGCGCCTTCCCGCCGTTGAGCGCGGAGCCGCCGGGATCGGGTCCGCGGTCGCGGTGTTCGCCGTGATCGTCATCGTGCACAAGGTGCTGGTCTGCCGGCCGGTGCGGTTGCGCGACGTGTGGGTGGGCGGTGCGGTCGCGGCCACCGGGATCACGGTCCTGCTTCATGCCGCCGGGACGGTGCTTCCGGTGCTGGTGACCCGGGCCGGGCCGGTCTACGGCAGCTTCGCCACGGTGGTGGGCGTCTTCGCGCTGTTCTACCTGGTCAGCCAGACCTTCGTGGTGGGCGTGGAGATCTCCACCGTTCTCGAGCAAGAGCTGTCACCGCGTGGCCTGACCGACTCCGACCTCACCGAGCCGGACCGGCGGGCACTCGTCCTGCTGGCCCGCCGCCAGGAGCGGGTAGCCGGCCAGCACATCACCACGACGTTCTCCGCCGGGGGAATGTAGTTGGCGATCACGAGCGGGGCTTGATACGGTTCTCTGCATAGTCATGCGGAGGTTGGTATGGGGATTCGAGTCGCCGTTGCGGGGGCCAGTGGTTATGCGGGAGGCGAGCTTCTGCGCCTGCTCGCCGGGCACCCCGAGTTCGACCTGGTGGCCGCCACCGCGCACACCCGGGCCGGCACGCACGTCACCGCCGTACACCCGCAGCTCGCCGGCCTCGACCTGACGCTCGGGGCGACCGACGCGGCCGGCCTGGCCGACGCTGACCTGGTCTTTCTTGCTCTTCCGCACGGGCAGTCGGCGGCCGTGGCCGCGCAGCTGCCGGCGCATGTCAAGGTCGTCGACCTCGGGGCCGACTTCCGGCTGAAGGACGCCGGGCTCTGGCAGAAATACTACGGCGGCGAGCACGCCGGCACCTGGACCTACGGCCTGCCCGAGCTGCCCGGTCAGCGGGCCGCGATCGCGGCCTCGACCCGGGTGGCCAACACGGGTTGTTATGCGGCGACCATCACACTGGCCCTCGCTCCGCTGATCGCGAGCGGTCTCGCCAGCCCGGCCGATGTCGTCGTGGTGGCCAGCTCCGGCACCTCCGGCGCGGGTCGCGGCGCCAAGGTCAACCTGCTGGCCAGCGAGGTCATGGGCGACCTCTCGCCGTACAAGGTGGGTGCGCACCAGCACGTGCCGGAGATCAAGCAGGCGACCGGCGCAACGTCACTCTCGATGACCCCGGTGCTCGCTCCGATGCCTCGCGGCATCCTCGCGACGGTTACTGCCACGCCCGACAGGCAGGGCGACCCGCAAGAGGTTCTCCGAGAGGCGTACGCGGGGGAGCCGTTCATCCACGTGCTGCCGGCCGGGCAGTGGCCGCACACCGCCGCCACCTCCGGCTCCAACTCCTGTCATCTGCAGGCGACCGTCGACGTCGACTCGGGCCGGATCATCGTGGTCAGTGCCCTCGACAACCTGGGCAAGGGCGCCTCCGGTCAAGCTGTGCAGTGCGCCAACCTCATGTTCGGCCTGCCCGAGACGATGGGCCTGTCCGTGTTCGGAGTCGCACCATGACCGTCACCCATCCCAAGGGCTTCCGGGCCAGCGGCGTCGCCGCCGGTCTCAAGGCCACCGGCAACCCGGACGTCGCCCTCGTCGTCAACGACGGGCCCGACTACACGGCGGCCGCCGTCTTCACCGGCAACCGCGTCAAGGCCGCCCCGGTCCTGTGGAGCCAGCAGGTGCTCAAGGGCGGCATCGTGCGCGCGGTCGTGCTCAACTCGGGCGGCGCCAACGCCTGCACCGGCACCCAGGGCTTCCGCGACACCCACGCCACCGCCGAGCACACCGCGACCGTGCTGCGCGGCGGCCCCAAGCCGCAGATGATCGGGCCGGGCGACGTGGCGGTCTGCTCCACCGGGCTGATCGGTGAGCTGCTGCCGATGGACAAGCTGCTGCCGGGCGTCTCCGCCGCGGCGCGGGCGCTGACCGCGGACGGTGGCGGGAAAGCCGCCGAGGCGATCATGACGACCGACACTGTGGCCAAGAACGCGGTCGTGCAGAAGGAGGGCTGGTCGGTCGGCGGCATCGCCAAGGGCGCCGGCATGCTCGCGCCCGCCCTGGCCACCATGCTCGTGGTAATCACCACCGACGCGTCGGCCGACAACGAGGTGCTCGACGCGGCGCTGCGCGAGTCGACCCGGCTCACCTTCGACCGGATCGACGCGGACGGCTGCATGTCGACCAACGACACCGTGTTGCTGCTGGCCAGCGGCGCCTCCGACGTGCAGCCGACGCCGGAAGAGCTCACCGCGGCCGTCACGGCCGTCTGCCACGACCTCGCCCAGCAGCTCATCTCGGACGCCGAGGGGGCCACCAAGCACGTCGCGATCGTGGTGGAGGGCGCGGACACCGAGGCCGACGCGGTCGAGGTGGGGCGCTCGGTGGCCGGGAACAACCTGGTGAAGACGGCCCTGTTCGGCAACGACCCGAACTGGGGGCGCATCCTCGCCGCGGTCGGCACCACGAAAGCGAAGTTCGAGCCCGACCGGGTCGACGTCGCGATCAACGGCATCTGGATCTGCAAGGGCGGCGCGGCGGCCGAGGACCGGTCGAAGGTCGACCTGACCGGGCGGGACGTCACCATCACGATCAATCTGCGCGAGGGCGCGATGAGCGCCACCATCTGGACGACGGACCTTTCCCACGCGTACGTGCATGAGAACTCGGCGTACTCGTCATGACGTCACCGCTGGAGAAGGCCGGGGTGCTGATCGAGGCGCTGCCCTGGCTGGAGCGTTTCCACGGCACCACCGTGGTGATCAAGTACGGCGGCAACGCCATGATCACGCCGTCGCTGCAGAAGGCGTTCGCCGAAGACATCGTCTTCATGCGATATGTCGGCATCAAGCCGGTCGTGGTGCACGGCGGCGGGCCACAGATCAGCCGGATGCTCGACAAGCTGGGGATCGTCTCCGAATTCCGCGGAGGCCTGCGCGTCACCACCCCCGAAGCGATGGACGTAGTCCGGATGGTTCTGACCGGCCAGGTCGGACGTGAGCTGGTCGGGCTGATCAACCAGCACGGACCGTTCGCGGTCGGACTCTCCGGGGAGGACGCGCGGCTGTTCACCGCGGTGCGTCGGGGGGCCGTGATCGACGGCGAACACGTCGACATCGGCCAGGTCGGCGACGTCTCGCGAGTCGACACGAGCGCCGTCGACGACCTGATCGCGGCCGGCCGCATCCCGGTCATCGCGAGCGTCGCCCCCGATGCCGACGGCGTCGTGCACAACGTCAACGCCGACACCGCCGCCGCGGCCCTGGCCGAGGCGCTCGGCGCCCGCAAGCTGGTCGTGCTCACCGACGTGCCGGGGCTCTACACGAACTGGCCGGACACCGACTCGCTCACCACCCGGATCGACGCCGACGCCCTCGAGAAACTGCTGCCCAGCCTCGAGGCCGGCATGGTCCCCAAGATGGAGGCGTGCCTGCGGGCCGTCCGCGGCGGCGTGCCGGCCGCGCACGTGGTCGACGGCCGCGTCCCGCACTCCACGCTGCTAGAAGTCTTCACTTCCGAAGGGATCGGAACAATGGTGGTGCCGTCATGACCGGGCTGATCGACCGGTGGTCGCAGTCGATGATGAACAACTACGGCACGCCGCAGATCGCCCTGGTCCGAGGCGCGGGCGCGGTGGTCACCGACGAGAACGGCAAGGAATACACCGACTTCCTCGGCGGCATCGCGGTCAACGCGCTCGGGCACGCCCACCCGGCCGTGGTCGAGGCCGTCACCCACCAGATCTCCCAGCTCGGCCACGTCTCCAACTTCTTCGTCGCCGAGCCCTGCGTGGCCCTGGCCGAACTGCTGCTGGCGCTGGCCGGCCGCCCCGGCCGGGTCATCTTCGGCAACTCCGGGGCCGAGGCCAACGAGGCCGCGTTCAAGCTGTCCCGCCTCACCGGCCGCACCCACGTGGTGGCGACCGAGGGCGCGTTCCACGGCCGGACGATGGGCGCGCTCGCGCTGACCGGCCAGCCGTCCAAATCCGACCCGTTCCGGCCGCTGCCCGGCGAGGTCACGCACGTCGCGTTCGGTTCCCTGGAAACGCTGGACAACGCGGTCACCACCGAGACCGCCATGGTCATCCTCGAACCGATCCAGGGCGAGAACGGCGTGGTCGTCCCGCCGCCCGGCTACCTGGCCGGGGCCCGGGAGATCTGCACCCGCAACGGCGCGCTGCTCGTGCTGGACGAGGTGCAGACCGGCATCGGCCGCACCGGCCACTGGTTCCACCACCAGAGCGAGGGCGTCGAGCCCGACATCATCACCCTGGCCAAGGGCCTCGGCGGCGGTCTGCCGCTGGGCGCCTGCATCGCGTTCGGCAAGGCCGCCGGCCTGTTCACCCCCGGCTCGCACGGCACCACGTTCGGCGGCAACCCGGTCGCCTGCGCGGCCGGCCTCGCCGTGGTCCGCACGATCGCCAACGAGGGTCTGCTCGACCACGTGAAGCGGGTGGGGGAGCAACTGCGGCGCGGCCTGGAGAACCACCCGCTCGTCGACCACGTGCGCGGCGCCGGCCTGCTGCTGGGTGTCGTCTTGAAAAACCCGGACTCGAAGCGGCTCGCTGCGGCGCTGCAGGACGCAGGCTTCCTGGTCAACGCCCCCCAACCGGACGTCATCCGCCTCGCCCCGCCGCTGATCATCAGCACCGAGCAGGCCGACGCCCTCATCGCCGCCTTCGGAGCCGCACAGTGACCCGGCATTTTCTTCGTGACGACGACCTGAGCCCGCAGGAGCAGGCGACCGTTCTCGAGCTGGCGGCCGAGATGAAGGCGGCCCGCTTCGCCTACCGGCCACTCGAAGGCCCCCGCTCGGTGGCCGTCTTCTTCGACAAGGTCAGCCTGCGCACCCGGCTGTCCTTCGAAGCCGGCATCGCCGAGCTCGGCGGCCAGCCGATCATCGTGGACACCCAGGCCACCCACTTCGGCCGGGGCGAGTCGCTGTCCGACGCCGGCAAGGTCGTCTCCCGCTACGTGGCCGCCATGGTCTTCCGGACCACCGGCGACGAACGCCTGACCGACCTGGCCTCCGGCGTCAGCGTGCCGGTCGTCAACGCGCTCACCGACGGCTTCCACCCCTGCCAGCTGCTGGCCGACCTGCAAACCATCCGGGAACGCTTCGGATCAACAACAAACCGCAAGCTGGCGTACGTCGGTGACGCGGCCAACAACATGGCGCACTCGTACCTTCTGGCCGGCGCGACCGCGGGCATGCACGTACGCGTGGCCGGTCCTTCCGGTTTTGATCCTTCCCCGGCCGTGGTGTCGCGGGCCGCCGAGATCGCGGCGTGGACCGGCGGCTCGGTCGAGGTGATGCGCGACCCGTTCGAGGCCGCCGACGGGGTGGACGTGCTCGCCACCGACACCTGGACCTCGATGGGGCAGGAGAGTGACGGCAAGGATCGCTTGACGCCTTTCCGCCCGTACCAGATCAATGAAAAGCTCCTGGCCGCCGCCGCGTCGGAAGCGATCGTCCTGCACTGCCTCCCCGCGCATCGCGGGGAGGAGATCACCGACGAGGTGATGGACGGACCGCAGAGCGCCGTGTTCGACCAGGCCGAGAACCGTCTGCACGCGCAGAAGGCGCTGCTGGCCTGGCTGCTGGCGGTGAACGCGGAATGACCGGGCCGGTGACTCGCGCCGGGCGGCATGCCCGGATCGTCGAGCTGATCAGGGAGAAGGCGATCCGGTCGCAGACCGAGCTCGCCGAACTCCTGGCCGCCGACGGCGTGCAGGTCACCCAGGCCACCCTCTCCCGTGACCTCGAGGAGTTGGGTGCCGTGAAGGTCAGCGGCGCCTACCTCATCCCGGAGGACGGCAAACGTCCCCTGCGCGAGGCCGAGAACGCTCCCGCCCGTCTCCTCCGCCTGTTGCGGGAGTTGCTCACCGGAGTGGACGCCAGCGGCAACATCGCGGTCCTGCGCACCCCGCCCGGAGCGGCCCAGTTCCTGGCCAGCGCGCTGGACCGCTCCGGACTCACCGATGTCGTCGGCACCATCGCCGGCGACGACACGATTCTCGTCGTGGCCCGCGACGTCACCGGCGGCAAGGCCTTGGCCGAAAAGCTCGCCGAATGGGCCGGCCATAACTCTGACAATCTGGAAGGGAGCACCCCGTGACCGAGCGGGTCGTTCTTGCGTTCTCCGGCGGACTCGACACCTCCGTCGCCATCCCCTACCTCGCCGAGCAGACCGGCGGGGAGGTCATCGCCGTGGCCCTCGACGTCGGCCAGGGCGGCGAGGACATGGAGGTCATCCGGCAGCGGGCGCTCGACTGCGGTGCCGCCGAGAGCGTCGTGGTGGACGCCCGCGAGGAGTTCGCCGCCGATTTCTGCCTGCCGGCGCTGCGCGCCAACGCGCTCTACATGGACCGTTACCCGCTGGTGTCGGCGCTGTCCCGGCCGCTGATCGTGCGGCACCTGGTCGAGGCGGCCAAGCAGCACGGCGGCACGATCGTCTCGCACGGCTGCACCGGCAAGGGCAACGACCAGGTGCGTTTCGAGGTCGGCATCGGTGCCCTCGACCCGTCGCTCAAGGTGATCGCGCCGGCCCGGGACTTCGCGTGGACCCGGGACAAGGCGATCGCGCTGGCCGAGGAGAAGGGGCTGCCGATCGACGTGACCCACAAGTCGCCGTACTCGATCGACCAGAACCTGTGGGGCCGCGCCGTCGAGACCGGCTTCCTCGAGGACATCTGGAACGCGCCGATCGAGGACATCTACGCGTACACCGCCAACCCGGCTCTCGAAAGGGATGCGGACGAGGTCGTCATCACCTTTGACCAGGGCAACCCGGTCGCCATCGACGGTGAGACGGTCACGCCGTACCAGGCCATCACCGAGCTGAACCGGCGCGCCGGCGCGCAGGGTGTCGGCCGCCTCGACATGGTCGAGGATCGGCTGGTCGGCATCAAGAGCCGCGAGGTGTACGAGGCGCCCGGCGCGATCGCGCTGATCACCGCCCACCAGGAGCTCGAGAACGTCACCGTCGAGCGTGACCTGGCCCGCTTCAAGCGCTCGGTCGACCAGCGCTGGGGCGAGCTCGTCTACGACGGTCTCTGGTTCTCGCCGCTGAAGAACGCGCTCGACACGTTCATCGACGACTCGCAGAAGTACGTCTCCGGCGAGGTGCGGCTCACCCTGCACGGCGGCCGCGCGGTCGTCACCGGCCGGCGCTCCGACGCCAGCCTGTACGACTTCGGGATGGCCACCTACGACACCGGCGACACCTTCGACCAGACCCTGGCCAAGGGTTTCGTGCAGCTCTGGGGCCTCCCGTCGCGCATGGCGGCGGGCCGTGACCGGCGGCTGGCAGACTAGGCAATCGTGACTGAGAAGACTTCGTTGTGGGGCGGCCGGTTCTCCGGCGGCCCCGCCGACGCCCTGGCCCGGCTGTCGGTGAGCGTCCAGTTCGACTGGCGCCTCGCCCCCTACGACATCGCCGGCTCCCGGGCCCACGCCCGGGTCCTCGCCGCGGCCGGCTTGCTCGACCCGGATGAGCTGGGCCAGATGCTGGCCGCCCTCGACGACCTCGAGGCGGCCTGCGCGTCCGGCGAGTTCCGGCCCACGATCGACGACGAGGACGTGCACACCGCGCTCGAACGCGGCCTGCTCGAACGGCTCGGCACGCTGGGCGGCAAGCTGCGCGCCGGCCGGTCCCGCAACGACCAGGTCGCCACCGACCTGCGGCTCTACCTGCGCGACCACGCCCGCGGCCTGGCCGTGTCGCTGGTCGAGCTGGCCGACGCGCTCACCGCACAAGCGGCGTTGAACGTCGACACGGCCGCACCCGGCATGACCCACCTGCAGCACGCCCAGCCGGTGACGTTCGGCCACTGGCTGCTCGCCCACGTGCAGCCGCTGCTGCGGGACCTTTCTCGTCTCAGCGACTGGGATGAACGGGCTGCCGTCTCCCCGCTCGGCAGCGGTGCGCTGGCCGGTTCGTCGCTGCCACTGGACCCGGCCGCGGTCGCTAAGGAGCTGGGCTTCAAGTCGCCCGCCCCGAACTCGATGGACGCGGTCGCCGACCGTGACTTCGTCGCCGAGTTCCTGTTCGTGACGGCGCTGATCGGCGTGCACCTGTCCCGCCTGGGCGAGGAGGTGGTCCTCTGGACCTCCACCGAGTTCGGCTGGGTGGAGCTGGACGACGCCTTCGCCACCGGCTCGTCGATCATGCCGCAGAAGAAGAACGCGGACATCGCCGAACTGGCGCGCGGCAAGAGCGGCCGGCTGATCGGCGGCCTGGTCACGGTGCTGACCATGCTCAAGGGCCTGCCGCTCACCTACGACCGGGACATGCAGGAAGACAAGGAGCCGGCCTTCGACGCGATCGAAACGCTGGGACTCCTGCTGCCGGCTCTGGCCGGCATGATCTCCACCATGACCGTACGGGTGGACCGGCTGGCCGCCGCGACGCCGATCGGCTTCTCGCTGGCCACCGAGGTCGCCGACTGGCTGGTCCGGCGGGGCGTCCCGTTCCGGGAGGCGCACGAGATCACCGGGCAGTTGGTGGCGCTGTGCTCGGTGCGCGGCT
The DNA here is from genome assembly GCF_018332695.1 of Paractinoplanes toevensis. Classification (GTDB taxonomy): domain Bacteria; phylum Actinomycetota; class Actinomycetes; order Mycobacteriales; family Micromonosporaceae; genus Actinoplanes; species Actinoplanes toevensis. The sequence goes on along the minus strand of NZ_BOQN01000005.1, from coordinate 71,266 downwards.
GCGAACTCGAGGACCTGACCGACGACGACCTGAAGACGGTCAGCGGCCACCTGGACCCGTCCGTCCGCAACGTCCTGACGGTCGAATCGGCCCTGGCCGGCCGCACCACCCCCGGTTCGACCGGCCCCGGCCCGGTCGCCGACCAGCTGGCGACGGTCCAGCACAAACTGGACAGCTGGCGGCAGTGGGCGGTCGAGAAGGTCGTCCCCCGCTAGTTTTTGGGAAGGGCCGGCGTCTTTTTGGGAAGGGGCGGCGTCCGCCGCCCCTTCGTCAGGACGTCGAGTCGGCCAGAATCTGCCGAGCCTCGGCCTCGTCGGCCGGCGCGACCAGCACGCTCACACCCTCCAGCTGGAACGAGCCGATCTCACCGCCGGCATCATCGGCCGAGACCAGGGCGTCGATGCCGGCACTGCGCAACAGCCCGGCCACGATGTCCGCCTCGGTCCGGCTCGACACACTGGCCACCGGCACCGTCTGATTGCTCATGGCCTATTCCACCACGCGCGCCGAAGCGCCCGGACGGCAGAACGTGGCGAATCATGGATGAAAACGCCACCGGCCTTCGGAGACGACGTCCACCTGGTCGCCTCTGACCCGGACAGCCGTCTCGTCATCGATGAAGTAGATCGGGAAGTCCGCCCGCTCGACGATGTGATCGGCCCAGGCATCGTCGCGCTCGGGGAAATCGGGCGAGTACAGGTGCGGCTTCAGATACCACTCGAAGAGGCGGAACGGCGGCTGCACCGTCGTCGCGCCGAGCACGTGCAGATCCGCGGCATCCCCGATGATGTCGGCGGAGTGTTCCGTGAGGTTCTGACTGAAGATCATCGATCCGGCGCTGACCCCCGTGTAGATCCGGCTCTCCAGCACTTCCCGGAAGCCATCGGCCAGGTTGTTGCCGGTGATGCTGCGCGCCAGGTGATAGTGGCTGCCGCCCTCGACGTAGACGACGTCGGCATGGCGCAGCCGGTCGAGCACCATCGGTTGCGGCAGGCCGTTCAACTCCAGGACGTCGAACTCCCGCCAGCCGAGGCCGTGCAGTCCGCCCATGCCCGCGACCATCCATCCGTGGTCTCCGGGCTCTGCGACGGACGCCGTCGGAACGTACACGACGTTCGCCGACCCGAACGGCTTTCCCAGCATGTCCCGCAGAGCATCCCGCAAGGCCCCGTTGCGCAGACCGCTCGACGTCAGCAGAAGATTCACCCGACGAGCCAACCACGACGCGGCTCCTCGGCGTTCCGCGGCCGGCCCGAAATTGGGCGGCGCCCGGTGGTCGCGGGGATATGGTGCCGCTCCGGCATCATCGCGACGGCGTTATTTCAGGTAGGCGGCCAGGGGGATGTTCTGTTCGCGGAGGGCGGTGGCGATCAGGGCGGCTATCTGCTTCGCGCCGGCTGCCTCGAAGTGGGTGTGGTCGTTGCAGAAGAACGCGCCGACCGCTCCGGTCGTGTAGTCGCCGTTGTTCGGGCACAGCTTGAGTGAGTTGTAGAGCGCCACGCTGCGGGTGTGCAGGTCGATCACGGGTACGCCGTTGGCCGTGGCGGCGTCCTTCGTCTCCGTCACGAAGCCGCGGTTGCCGACGGCCGTGCTGCCGCTGCAGGTGATCGCGGCGACCGGGGTGACGAAGATCGGTTTCACGCCGCGGGCCTTGGCCGCCGACGCCATCACGCCGAGCAGTTCCTTGAAGCGGGTGGTGCCGACGTGCCGTGGGCAGGCGGTGTCGCCGTCGTTGATGCCGAACTGGACGATCAGGTAGTCACCGGACTTGAAACCGGTGGCGGCGTCCAGCATGGCCGTCCATCGTGAGCTGTACGCGGTCGAGCTGAGTGTGCACTCGCCGGCCGAGTTCTTGACCGAGGTCACGTTGCCCTCGTACAGCCAGGTCTGGATGCTGCGGCCGCCGACGGCGCTGTTCTGCACGGTGACGCTGCTGGTGAAGTACGGCGCGAACTGGCTGCCCCAGCCGATCGGGCAGGTGCCGGCGTTCATCATCGTGGAGTCGCCGGCCATCCACACCTTTACCGGAGCGGCGGCGGTCGGTGTCACCGGTGGGGTGCTCGGGCCCGTGCAGGGCGTCGGCGCCGGTGACGTGGTCGCGGCGGCGCCGGTGCAGGTCGTGCCGTTGAACGTGAACGACGACGGTGCCGGGTTGCTGCCGCTCCAGGTGCCGTTGAAGCCGAAGCTCGCCGACGCGCCGGTGCCCACCGCGCCGTTGTAGCCGGCGTTGATGGCGGTGACCGTGGTGCCGGCGACGCTGACGCCGGCGTTCCACGCCTGGGTGATGCCCTGCCCGGCGGCGAGTGCCCAGGTGAGCGTCCAGCCGGTCACCGGGTCACCGAGGTTGGTGACGGTGACGTCGGCGCCGAAACCGCCGGCCCACTGGCTGGTGACCTGGTAGTTGACGCTGCACGCCGGGGTGGCGGCGTCCGCGGTGGCGATGCCGAAACCACCGGCTGCGACGACGACCGCGGTGATCGCCAGGGCCGAGCGGGAGAACTTCATCGGGGTGCTCCTAGGAGGACGTGGCCGTGCACGGGGCGTTGTTGAGGGCGAACCCGGTCGCTCCGCCGAGGGTGCTGTCGGCGATGAGGCCGAAGCTCGCGGTGCCGCCGGCCGGGATCGAGGCGTTCCAGGTGGCGTTCACGGCCCGCGCCGCGGTGCCGGTCTGGCTGGTGGTGGCGTTCCAGGACTGGGTGATCGTCTGGCCGGCGGGGAGGGTCCAGGTCAGCGTCCAGCCGTTGACCGGGGAGGCAGAGCTGACGGTGACATCGAACTGGGCGCCCGTACCCCAATCGCTGGTCTTCTTGTAGTTGACGGCGCAGGCCCCCGAGGTGGCCGGGGTCGTCGGCGCGGTGGTCGGTGCCGTCGTCGTCGGTGTGCTGGTCGTGCCCAGCTTCGCGCTCAGGACCGGGGCGAGTTTGTCGGTGATCGCCTGGTGGCCCTTGTCGTTGGGGTGCACCGAGTCGCTCAGGCCGTCCGACGGCAGCCAGCCGGTGGTGTCCACGTAGAACACTGCGGCATCGCCCGCGCTGTTGCGCGCCTGCACCGCCGCCTGCGTCTCCGCCGCATAACGGCCGATGAACGTACGCATGGCGAAGAGCTTGGCGTTCGGGAACTTGGCCCTGATCCGGGTGAGGAAGGTGATGTACTTCGCCTGGAAGTCCGCGCTGCTCACGCCGTGGCTCTTGTCGTTGGTACCCAGGTTGATCACGACGCCGTCGGCCGTGTACCGGGAGAAGTCCCACAGGTCGGTGCCGGCTTGCCCGCCGCTGGACATCCAGTAGCGGGTCTCCTGCGCCCAGCACGCATCGGTCGTCTCGGACAGGCACATGCCGCCGATCGCGATCTGGGTGTGGTCGTAGCCGAGTTGCTCACCGGTCTTGAAGCCGTAGTCGGTCACGGCCAGCTGGCTGCTCGTGGCGCCCGCCGTGATGGAGTCACCGACGAACTCGAGCAGCTTGGGGCGGGCCGGCGCCTTGAACGTGACCGCGCCGGAGTCGAGGGTGAGGCCCTGGAAGACCGCGTCGCCGGTGTACGAGCCGGCCACCTGCCGATAGCTCACGATCAGCGTGTGGTTGCCCGCGGCCAGCGCGGTCGGCGTCAGGTTGATCGTGCCGGAGCCGCTGAACGCGGTGAAGGCCTTGCCGTCGATGCTGGCCCACAGGTCGATGGTGTTGCGCTGCTTGAGCTTCACGGTCCTGCCGGTGAAGCCGACCCGCAGATAGGCGCCGGCCCAGTAGGGCACGTAGGCCGAGGCGTTCGTCCGGTTCCACCGTCCGACGAAGCTGATGTTCGAGTCACTCGGCGTCCCGTCACCGGCCGCGGCCTGGGCCTGCGGGGCGAGCGACCAGCCCAGTAGCACGGTCGAGGCGACCACCACGGCCCCGAGCAGACGACGTCGCATGACACCCTTCCTTCCCGCCGGGAGCGCTCCCAGGCCAGGTCATCGCATCGTCGTTCACTGATCGACGGATGTCAATTAATGAGCCGGAAACACCGATCTGTCCACCCGGTAGACGCGGCGAGATCCCGCGGACAACAAAAACGCGTGTCATCGTGGACCGGTGGCGCCCGCGTTCGTACTCGTGCACAGTCTGCTGCTGGGCCCGCTGAGTTGGGCTCCGGCCGCAGCCAGGCTGGCCGTCCACGGAGCGGTGGCGATAGTCCCGTCGCTGGTCGACGCGACCGACTCGGACGATCCGCCGTTCTGGCCGCGGGTCACCGACGCGGTCAACGACGCGGTCGAGCACCTGCCGCACGACCAGCCGATCCGCATCGTCGCGCACAGCAACGCCGGTCTGTTCGTTCCGGTCATCGCGCACGCGGCCCGGCGCCCGGTCGCCGGGTGCCTCTTCGTCGACGCGAGCCTGCCCGCCCGCACCGGGCCGTCGCCCGCGGCGTCACCCGAGCGGCTGGATCATCTGCGCACCATGGTGACCGAGGGCCGGCTGCCGCCGTGGACGACCTGGTGGGACGAGGACGACGTAGCCCGGCTCTTCCCCGATCCGCAGACCGCCTCGGCCGTCTCGGCCGAGCAGCCCCGGCTGCCGCTGAGCTTCTACCAGGAGCGGATTCCGGTGCCGGCCGGCTGGAGCGATCGGCCGTGCGGTTACCTGCTCTTCGGCCCGCCGTACGACCGCATGGCGCAGGACGCGCGAGAACGCGGCTGGGACGTCGACCAGGTCCCCGGCGGCCACCTGCATCAACTCGTCGATCCCGATGCGGTGGCCGCACGAACCATCGCCATGACGCGAGGATGGGTCTCCGCCGCACACCTCGGATGACCGATCGTGGTCTGTCGTGGCGTGGACGAGGGCGGTCCGGGTTAGCCTTGCTGCAATGGCTACCTATCGCAGCGCCTCAGTGCTCGTCTCCTCGGACGGCGCCCGGACTCCCGGCACCGCCGCCCTCTTCGCCGAGCCCGCCCGCAAGGGCGGCAACCCGCCGTGGGCCGGTGACTTCCGGCCCGCCAACAGCGCCGGCAACGGCCCGAAGAACGCGGTCGGGAAAACCTTCACGCTGGAGCTGCCCGACGGCAGCACCGGCAAGGTCGTGGTCCAGAGCCTCAAGAGCGGCAAGGGCGGCGTCGTGCTGGCGCTGCTGGGCGAGGACGCACCACCCTTCTGATCCGGGGTCGCGGCCGGGATGGTCGCGCATGAACTGGGCCATCTCAACGGAATAGCGGCCATCACTCGACCGGGTGATGGCGCGGAACCTGGGCTCCCGCCGCGGCGCGCGGGAGCAGAATCCCGGTTCGGAGTCCGGAACGTCCGGTATTCCGGTCGAAGGGAATTCCGCATGGGCAGCACGGTCGTCCGCCGGTACGTCACCGCAGTGCTGGCCGCGGCCTGCGCCTCCGCCGCCGTTGTGACGCCCGCCGAAGCTCGGACGCCGACCACGGCTCGCCTCACCGGCGCCCAGCGCGCGGTGCTGGTGGAGGCCACCGGTCGATTCCGCGACGTCCGGCGGGCGATCGCCGCGGGTTACCGGCCGACCCGGGACTGCGTGCCGGGCATGGGGTTTCACTACACGAAACCCGCGCTGGCCGGGGACCTGAACATCGACCCCACCCAGCCGGAGATCCTGGTCTACGCGCCCGCGGCCGGCGGTGCCGTTCGCCTGGCCGCGCTGGAGTACTTCAAGGCCGACGCCGACGGCAACGCCCGGACCGCCGACGACCGGCCCACCCTGTTCGGCCACCCCTTCGACGGCCCGATGGCCGGCCACCCGCTGCCACCCGGCGTGCCACCGATGCCCGTCCACTACGACCTGCACGTGTGGCTCTACCAGCCCAACCCGGCCGGCGAGCTGGCGTCCGAGAACCCCGACATCGACTGCCGCTAAAGATCTTTCGGTACGCGCCGGCTCACTCCCGTGGCACGCGGCCCCGGCCGGCGCAACTCGCCCTCCGCGCGACCCTGGCCCCGAAAGGTGTCTAGACCTGCCGCCCGGGGTCGTCGGGGCGGCCGCCGCCACCGGGTGGCAGGGCGGAGTCGGGTGCGCTCAGCACGACCAGGGGATCCTTGCCCGCCTTCAGAGCGATCCCCAGATAGGCCGCGACCCCCACGGCCAACCCGATGGCGTAGTAGCCGAACGCCTCGGTGCCCTCCGGGAACAGTGCGGTGACCGCGCCGCCGCCGACCGCGGCGATCACCGCGGCCAGGTCGGAGATGCTGGCCTTGTCGTTGGTGTGGACCAGGGTGCGGTAGGTGATGAAGCCGATCACCAGTCCGAAGCAGACACTGCCGATATTCAGGACGACCACTACCAGCCCCTAGGGAAGTCGCAGGTCGGCGTCGCAGTACGGGGAGTACGCGAGCCCCATCACATTGCCGCGCGCCAGCAACTGCCAGCGCACGTCGCGCATCGCGGAACCCACCCCGCGCCGGTCGGTGTGCCACGCCGTGACGAACGCGCTCATCACGTGTGCGGCCAGCCCGCTCTCCATGACCACCTCGGTGGCCAGCACCCCGGCCGCCCCGGTCGACTGCACGAACGCCGCGGCGAAGTCGGCCAGGGTTTCCGGCAGCCGGGCCCCGGTGAAGCAGCCGTTCAGCACGACCAGCGGCCGGCGCCGCGCCCAGCGGATCCGCGGTGACACGTCGGCCCAGACGGCCAGGTCCTCGGGCAGCAGCACCCCGCCCGGGCCGAAGTCGAGGGCGACACCGCCGCCGGTGACCTCCCGGCCGTGGCAGTACAGGTAGAGCAGGTCGGCCCCCTCGACCAGGGCCGCGCGCAGCGATTTCGTGTCGGTGGTGACGACGCAGGCCCGGTCGATGAGGTCGAGCGCGGCCCGCTGCGCCGCCCAGTCGGTGCCGGGCAGGGTGTCGTTGCGGGCCGCCACCACCACCGGGGGCGGGTTTTCGCCGGTGGCCTCGGCGAGGGTCATCCGGGTGCTGGACGGCGGCACCTCGAGGACGTGGGCGAGACCCCAGAAGCCGTACGGGCAGAGCGTCCCGTTGGGCTGGTCGTGCCGGTCGGCGTGCGGGCAGCGGTCGGGCACGTCGGTGCCGCCGCTGCCGGGGCCGAACTGGTCGACGCTGGGGCACACGTAGGCGCGGTCGGCGATCGGCAGCCCGTAGACGAGCTGCCACGGCACGACCGCGCGGGAGCCTTCGGCCAGCGCCACCTGGATGCGCCCCGGCCCGTCGCCCTGCGCCAGCGCGGAACGCAGGGCGTCCCGGTCGGCGGCGTCCGGAAAAAGGCCGAGGTGTACGGACGCCCCGACCCGCGCCATCGTCCACAGGTCGGTCAGGTAGTCGTCGCGGGACTTGCCGAACTGCCGGTCGTAGAGTGTGCGGTTGCCCGCGAGCTGCCGGTCGAACAGTGTGGAGCGCAGCAGCCGGGCCGCGTTGCCGGCCTGGGCGTCGGACAACACCGAACCCACCCGCTCCCCGTCCGAGCCGTTGACCAGCAGATAGTGTCGCCCATCCCGGAGCGAGCCCTCCTGGATGGACACGTCTCGCCCGCCGAACCGGCCGAGGTCGTCGAACTCCTTGGTCAGCGTGTAGATGGCCCGGGCGACCGGCGCCGGTCCGTCGCCCACCGCCAGGGTGATCTCGAAGATCTGCACGGTGGTCGCGCCGTGGTGCAGGGCGAGCTGCACCTGCTGCGGTTCGGGGCGCCGGGGCGCGACCGCCGCGAGGTCCAGCCAGAACGATCGGTCGTCCGGGGCGCACGTGTGCGGGTCGCCGGGGGTGCAGGTGCAGGCGAATCCCTCGCCGGTGCGGGGGAGGAACAGCGCTCCCTCGGTGATCGTCTCGGCAGCGCGGGACAGCACGGCCCGCAACCACCAGCCGTCGCGATCGGGCGGCAGCAGTGACGCCGGGAACGCCGGCGTATCCCGGGGCAGGATGCTGTCGGGTCGCCAGTCGCCGATTCCCACCCGTACGAGATAGGGCACTCCCGGCGGGAGGCCGCCGGTCACCGCGCGCCCGGCCCCGTCGGCGACCGCGACGCCCGCCACCCGGGTGAGGAACGTCGTCGGCGTGGTCCGCCGCCCGGTCCCGCCCCAGGTTTGCTCCCAGGGATCGAGGGCTTCGAGACCGTCTTCGTCGAGCGGGGAGCCCTGGACCGGCTCGGCCAGGGGAGGCGGCAGGCGGACCGGGCCCACCACGACGGTGGTGGTCGGCCACTCGCGGAACCGGCTCAGCACCTCGCCCGGGTCGAACTCGGTGACGATCAGGACCCGCTGAGCGGAGGACAGGAGAAGGTCGATCGCGGCGTAATCGCGTGCGAGGTCCACGCTCAGTTCGACGATCACCGGCGAACCGGCGGGCGTGCTCAGCCGGCGGATCGCCGCGTCGCGCGCATCGCCGGGCGGACCCGCGACCACCGCGAGTTGCCACGCGTCCTCCACATCGACCTCCCCAGCCGGTGACCCAGTATCGCGGAGATCCCGCGACACCGGGAACCGAAAACCTTTCGGGGCACATCGCCTCTATCGAAGCCGCTGGATGCGCTGTTACCGTCCTGAAAAGGTTTTCGCCGGTGACTCCCCGCCCGGCTTCCCGTCCTGAAGCGAGGGGATCCCCCATGCTCCGAAACCGGAAAAGAAAGGGCGCGGCCGTCCTCGCCGCGGCTCTTCTCGTCAGCCTCCTGGCCCCGGCCCGCGCCGAGGCCGCGACCACCTTCAGCAGCACCATCGCCAGCACCTCGACCGGCAACTGCGTGACCGTCCCGGGTGGCGCGTCCACCGCCGGCCTCCAGCTCACCCAGGCCACCTGCGGGGCGGCGTTCACCCTCACACCGATCTCGTCCACCTCGGACATCTACACGATCAACACCCCGGGCAACACCAACTGCATCGACGTGTACGGCGTGAGCACGGCCGACAACGCGCAGATCATCCAGTGGCCCTGCAATACGCAGGACAACCAGCGTTTCCAGCTCCGCGTGGTGAGCACCGGAACGTTCCAGCTGGCGGCCGTCCACTCGAGCAAGTGCATCGCCACCGCCGCCACCGGCAGTGGCCTGGTGCAGCTGCCGTGCACCACCGACGCGGGCCGGGTCTGGCGGCTGGCCGGTTACCCCACCGGCGGCGGCACCACCAAGACCTTCACCAACCCGCTGAAGGTGCAGGGCCCGGACCCGTGGCTGACCTACTACAACGGCTTCTACTACCTGGCCACCACCACCTGGACCAACAAGATCACGATGCGGAAGTCGGCCACCCTGGGCGGGCTCGCCTCCGCCACCGAGCAGACCATCTTCACGCTGACCAGGCCGAACGGCGCCGGCACCATGTGGGCACCGGAGTTCTTCCTGATCAACGGGAAGTGGTACTTCTACTACGTGGCCGGCCAGGAGCCGTACAACCTGGGCACCCAGCGCATCCACGTGCTCGAGTCGTCCGGCACCGACCCCATGGGGCCTTACTCGTTCAAGGCCGACCTGCTCGACCCGACCGCCGACAACACCTGGGAGCTCGACCCGAGCATCCTGCAGCTGAACGGCAAGCTCTACCTGCTCGGCACGTTCTACAACGGGTCGCAGCCGAACTTCATCCGCGAACTGTCCAACCCGTGGACCGCGGCCGGCACCCGCCACCTGCTGTCCACGCCCACCTACAGCTGGGAGACGGTCGGCGGTGCCGTGAACGAGGGCGCCGAGGTGCTCCAGCACGGCGGCAAGACGTTCATCGTCTTCTCCGCGTCGCACTGCTCGACCCCCGACTACAAGCTGGGCATCCTCACCTGGAACGGCGGTGACCCGCTCAACGCGTCATCGTGGGTGAAGTCGTCCACCCCGGTGTTCCAGCGCAACAACGCGGCCGGCGTCTACGGCCCCGGCCACAACGGCTTCTTCAAGTCACCGGACGGCACCGAGGACTGGATCGTCTACCACGCCACCACGAACTCGGGCGGCAACTGCGATCTCAACCGTTCCACGCGGGCGCAGAAGTTCACCTGGAACGCGGACGGCACCCCCAATTTCGGCACCCCGGTCGGTCTCGGCGTGACACTCACTGCACCGTCTGGCGAATAGCGCCTAAGTTGTCAGTGGCATGCACCGACACCGATCGAGCCTGGGCGCGCTGCTCCACCACGTACACGTGGCGGGGCCGCTCTCCCGTGCCGCCCTCGCCGAGCGGATGGGCGTCAATCGCAGCACCATCCTGGCGCTGACCGCTGAGCTGGCCGGCGCCGGGTTGGTGCGCGAGGAGCTCCCGGCCGGCACGACGGGCGCGGGCCGGCCATCCCTGATGGTCCGGCCCTCGCCCGGGTTCTTCGTGCTCGCCTTCGACGTGGCGGTGGACCGGCTGTCCGCCGCCCGGGTGGGCCTGGGCGGCCCGATCCTGGACCGCCGGTCGGCGCCCCGCTCACGGGCCGGCGTCGACCTGGACACCGTCGTGGCCCGGCTCGCCGCGATGGGCCGCGACCTGCTCGACGCGGCGCCGCCCGGCACGGTCTGCGCCGGCCTCGGCGCCTCCTACTGCGGCATGGTCCGCCCCGGCGACGGCACCGTTCGGTACGGTCCGCAGATGGGCTGGGTGGACCAGGCCTTCGGCACCGAGCTGGCGAAGGCGCTGGGCATCGGCCTGCCGGTGGCGGTCGGCAACGAGGCCCACCTGGGCGCGCTGGCCGAGCACGAACGCGGCGCCGGTGTCGGCGTCGACGACCTGATCTACCTGCACGGCGACGTCGGCGTGGGCGGCGGCATCCTGGTCGGCGGCAAGCTGCTGGGCGGCGAGAGCGGCTACGGCTGCGAGGTCGGGCACATGCTGGTCAACCCGGTCGACGGCCGCCCGTGCCTGTGCGGTTCACGCGGCTGCCTGGAGGCCGAGACCGGCGAATACGCCCTGCTGGCCGCGGCCGGCCGGCCACCCGGGGAGGCCGGCCGGGACGCCGTCCGGGCGGTGCTGACCGACCCGTCGGCCGGCGCCGCGGTGGCCGAGATCGGCGACTGGCTGGGCATCGGCGTGGCCAACCTGATCAATCTCTTCAACCCCGGCGCGGTCATCTTCGGCGGCATGCTCCGCGATGTGTACGCCGTGGCCGCGCCCCAGGTCGCCGCCCGGATAGCCCAGCACGCCGTGCCGGTCTCCCGCGAGCGGGCGTCCCTGCGCCTGTCCGCCCTGGCCGACGACGCGACCCTGCTCGGCGCCGCCGACCTGGGGTTCGCCACCCTGCTGGCCGACCCGCTGGCCGCCTAGGTGGGCACTCTCTGGCGGTTGCTGGCCGGGATCGCTCTGTTCGGCGCCGGTGCGCTCGGCCTGCTGTCGCTGCACCAGCGGGCCGACGACATCCGGGCCGCGCACACCACGGTCGACGCCTACGTCGACGGCTCGCACGGCCGGCACTTCCGGATGCTGCGGGTCGAATACGTCTTCCACGCCCGTCTGTACCGCACCGAGTTGCTCGACATCGGCTGGGGCCTGCCGCCCGGCGCCGGCGAGCAGGTCACCCTGTGGATCGATCCGGCCCGGCCGACCGTGGCCGCCGGCCCCGGCCTGGTGTCCGGTGCGGCCTGGCGCTACTGGTACCAGCCCGTCGGCTTCGCCGGAATCGTCATCGTGCTGGTCACCGCATGGAACTGGGCCCGGCACCGGAACGACGAGCCGCTCCGGCCGGCGACCGGCCGCACCCTGGTCCACCCGGCTCCGGCCTGGCCGGACCGGGCCGACGCCACGGTCCGGACCCTGATCCTGGTGCCCGGACAGTCACCGTGGGACGAGGAACTGGCGGTCCGCCGCATCGACGCGGCCACCGCCGAGATCTGCTGCGTGCCGTTCCTGCAGATGCGGCTGGCTCTGGGCGACATCGTCAAAATCGACGGCCTCGGCGGGTACGTCGGTGAAGTGCTCAGCCCTTCGGGCCGGGTCACCTTCGCGGTGCGGCCCGGCGTACCCGATCTGACCGATTTTCCGGAGGCCATCGTCGAGGACCTCGGCAACGGCCGGTTCGCGATCGCCGCGTCCTCCGCCGAGGAAGCCGAGAAGATCCACAGGCGGTTGCGGTCCTGGGAGCAGGACGGCGGCGGCGAGTACCGGTCGATCCTCCGCTACGACCGGCACGACACCCCACTGCTCTGACATCAACCTCCTACTTCGCCTTCGAGGAAGCCACCGGCGCCTGGAGTTCCCGTCCCGACAACCGGCTCGGCCCGCCCGCCCCCGCCTTCGACGCTTGGTCCGGGTGCGAAAATCGGCCGCCTCCCCGGTGGGGAAGCGGCCGATTCGTCGCTGCTTACTTGGTGAACTTGGCGTACTTCGCCCGGAACTTCTCGATGCGGCCGGCGGTGTCGAGCACGCGGCTGCGGCCGGTCCAGAACGGGTGACTCGCGTCCGAGATCTGGACGTCGATGACCGGGTACGTGTTGCCGTCCGTCCACTCGATCGTCCTGGTGCTCGCGGCGGTCGAGCGGGTCAGGAACGCGTAGTCGGCGTTCCGGTCGCGGTAGACGACGGTGTGGTAATCGGGGTGGATTCCGCTCTTCATGGCTGACCTCCAGGGTGATCGCCTGCCACAACCGAGCGGTCGGTCTCGATATTTCGACCCCGAATGTGTCCTGCGAGACAGGATGAATTGTGGGGTTCTTGTCAGATTCCTGGGCATCCGCAACGCCCCGCCCGGCCGCACCCGTCAGGAAGAACAAGATCCACCGACGGGGAGGACGTACGCGATGAGAGCAGCACCTGTCATAGCCGCGCTGGTGGCCATCCTGGGAGCGGCCGCCGCATGCGCCGATCGCAGCATGCCCCGGACCGCCGCCGAGCAGTCCAGCCCCGTACGGAGTGCGCCGGATGCGCTCAGCGACCTACCGGCGTCGCTCCGCCCGCGCGTGCCGAAGTTCCCGGCGCCGCCCGCACCGATCCCGGTGACGCTGCCGACGGACGGCCGAGCCGGCTGGTTCAACCGCATCCCCACCACCCAGAAGGTCGCGTTCATCACCATCGACGACGGCTGGTCGAAGGACCCGCTGGCGCTGAAGCTCTTCCGGGCCGCACATGTGCCGATCACCCTGTTCCTGGAGATCAACGCCATCAAGTCCGACCCCGGCTACTTCAAGCCCCTGCAGGAGTCCGGCGCGGTGATCGAGAACCACACGATCAGCCACCCCAACCTCAAGGGCCGCTCGTACGCCTTCCAGAAACACGAGATCTGCGGCGGCGCCGACCGCCTGGCCCAGTACTACGGCCGCCGCCCGGTGCTCTTCCGCCCACCGGGCGGCACGCACGACGCGACCACGCTGCGGGTGGCCCACGACTGCGGCATGAGGGCGGCCTTCTTCTGGAAGGAGACCACCGACCACGGCAAGGTCTTCTTCCAGGAGGGCCACCAGGTGCAGCCCGGCGACATCATCCTGATGCACTTCCGCCCACGCTTCGTGGACGACTTCCTGGCCGTACTCAAGGCGATCCACGACGCCGGCCTCACTCCGGCCCGGCTGCAGGACTACATCCCCTGACTCAGCCTCGCCCGGCTCAGTCTTCCCTGGCTCACCCGAACTGGATCTCCACCAGCGGGCTTCCGGCGAGCCAGCTCTCCAAACTTCCGGCCCAGCCGAGCCCCGGCACGATCTCGCCGAACACCCGAGCCCGCTCGTCCGGATCGGTCACCGCCCGCCCGCGCACCCGCAGATCCCGATCCGTCAGATGCAGCGTGAACTCGGGATGAGCCAGCACGTTGGCATACCAGTCCCGCCGCCCCGGGCTGCCGGTCAACCAGTAGCGCCCGGCCGCCCGATAGCGCCACGTCTCGATCCGCTGCGCCCGCCCGCTCCGCCGCCCCGTCGTAGTGATCTCCACGGTCTGCTGTCGCTCCAGCGCCCGCCGCGCCTCGTCCGTAATCGTCACCGGACCATCCTGCGACCTCAACCGAACTTCAGGTCAACGGGATTGTCCAGGGTGACGTGCTGCGACGACACTCGCAGGCATGCCAGTGCCGTACGAGCAACTGTCGAGCCCGGCCCGCACGGCGTTCGTGGTCGCCGCCGCCGCCTTCGCGGCCGGCGAGCTGGTGCAGGCGTTCCGCCTGCGCCGCGGCGCGGCTAGCGCCGACCTGCCGGCCGAGATCGCGTTCCGGCTGCTGTTCTTCGCCGCCATCCTGATGCTGCCCATCGGCCGGGCGGTGTCCCCCGGCGCGGTAATCGGCGGCGGCGGGCCGGTGTTCACCCTCGGGCTGACGGTCGGGTTGCTGGGCCTGCTGCTGCGCTGGTGGTCGTTCGCGACCCTGGGCAGCTACTTCACCGTGGTGGTGAAGACCAGCGAAGACCAGACCGTGGTGGACCGGGGCCCCTACCGGGTCCTGCGCCACCCGAGCTACACCGGCCTGCTGCTCGCCCTGGCCGGCGCCGGCGTGATGTGGGGAAATTGGCTCAGCGCGGCCGGCGCGGTGACCCTGACCCTGGTAGCTCTGCTCTACCGCCTGCGGATAGAGGAGCGAGCCCTGACCGCAGCCCTGGGCGACCGTTACCGAGAGTTCGCCGCGACCCGAGCCCGGCTAATCCCCTATATCTGGTAGGCCCGGTTTCCGTAACGCCCGACAGGTCCCCGACACCACCGGCATGGCGGGAGCACCAGCCTATTTGCGTAATTGAGCACGACGAACTGAATGCACCCGGCGTGCTGCGTTTCTTCCTGCTTCGATGAGCCTGCTCGACCCCGAACCTGGGCGCTGCGGCGACGGTGTCAGGTGGCGAGGTGGCCGGTGGCGTGCAGTAGCGCCCGGGTGAACCGATTGAGATCAACATCGGGGAGCTGCGAGGGGGTGAACCAGCCCAGCTCGCTGATCTCTTCTTGGTCGGGAGCCGGGTTCCCGTCGGCGATGCCTGCCTGGTAGACGGCGGTGACGTAGGCGACCTGGTCACCGTTGGGGTAAGTCACCTCGTAGTCGGTGCCGCCGAGTACATCCAGCAGCCGCACCTGGCCGATCTGGAGGCCGGTCTCCTCGCGGATCTCACGCACAGCCGCCTGAGCTGGGGATTCGCCGATGTCGACCGCGCCACCCGGCACCGCCCACGCGTCCCGGTCACCGGTATGACGTACCAGCAGGAGCCGCCCGTGATCGTCGACGACGATGACCGAGACCGACGGCAGCAGGACCAATTCGTGGCCGATCACAGCCCGCAGCCGAGCCAGGTGCGAGGAAATACCCACCAGGGAAGAGTAACCGCGTCCGGTTTTGCCCCGACACGCCGACAGCGACTTCCGGTTCGTGACCTGCCCGACCGACTGGCCCGTTTGGACGCCGCGCGGTGAGCGCAATGAGGCATGCGAGTTGCTTCGTCTCCTGGTAGTGAATTGTTTCTTTGATTGGTCATGCAACTGATTTGTTGGTCTGGATGGCATCCGAGATTGGCATGATCGTTTCTTAGCGAGCGCGGTTAGGGGCGCGGGAGAATATGTGCATGCGGTACCAGCAGCTTCAGCTATTCACCCGGCCGGCGACTGCCGCTATGCGGGACCGTACGAAAGCGCGTAATTATTCGCCGGGGAAAGACGAATTTCGCCGTGAGCATGCCCGTCACCGGCGATGGGGACTCGCTCGCCGGCACGCGCTCAAGCAGTCCGCATGCACGGCTGTAGCCGTGAGTGTGCCGAGTTGGGCCTGCACGATGAGGCGGAGCCGGTGCCGCCGCTGATCTGGCCGCAGGAGGCGACCTTGGTCCAGCGGCCGGCGCTGGGCAGCGACGTCCCGACCGAGGGCGGCCTGCCGCCACAGGGCACGCAGCCACCCGGCCTCGCCAGCCGGTCGGCCTCCGCATGCCGGGCCGAAGCCGCGACGCACGCCGAGCCCAGACACCCGGCAGATGCCGCCGCCCCGGTCGAGTCCGCGCGGCCGACCGCAGCAGTGACGCAGGCACATCCTGCGCACCGGGCGCATCCCACCGACCGCGGGGATGGTGCGGGCCGCGGGGATGGTGCGGGCCGCGGGGATGGTGCGGGGGACGGTGCGGGCGGCGGGGACGGTGCGGGCCGCGGGGATGGTGCAGGCCATCGCGAGTCGACGCTCCGGACTGGGTCCCAGCAGTGATGGACCTGCAGGGTGCGACGAACAAAGCCGACATCCCCCTGCCGGGACACCACCCAGATCCGGCTGCCGCGCTACGCATGCCCGGGCGGTGAGACCAGTTGGCCGCACCGCTTTCGGCGAGTCTTGCCGGGTCACCGGCAACGGCCGGTCCACCACGAGAGCGCCGCCGTGGCCGACATCGGGCGATGAGACTCATCACCAGAGCGTCAGAGTCCGCTGTTGGGCACTGCTCGGTGCCATCCGCTCGGGAAGGGGAGGGAGGAATTCGGCTTCGGGCCGGCATCGTCGGGAGTGTGGGCGAACGATGTCGGCAGCGGCGACAATGTCCGGCCGGGCAGGCTCGCTTTGCGGACGCGGACACCGTAGGTTCGGCCGGCTGTCTCGGTTGGCGGATGCGGACACCGTGGGTTCGGGCCGGCTGTCTCGGTCAGCGTCCGGTCAGGCCGATCTTGTTGGCGTGGCTGGGTGACAGGATTACCGGGCCGGGCCAGCCTCTGACTACTGCGGCTATCTGCGCGCGTAGTGGCTGGGCGGGATGGAGGTCGTGGCCGGCCGCCCAGCTCTGCAGTAATGCGCGGGTGGTGTCCACGGCGGTGGTGACCATGGTGTGGGCGCGGGCCTTCTCGTCCCAGGTGTACCAGAGTGCCCACCCCTCCTCTCGGGCTTCGACGCCTAGTCGGTCGCAGCCGGCCAGATAGTTGGCTTGCTGGGCTGGGTCGGTGCTCGGCGCGATCAGGGCGGCGCCGCCCAGATGCTGGAGGGGGCGGTCCTCTACGCAGCCGTCGCCGTCGAAGTGCATGCGTCGTATGTGGCGTGCCAGCTCGTTCACCGCTCGGTGCAGGGACGTAGCCTCGTCCGGGTCTGGCCCGTAGGTCTGCCAGCCTTCGTCCTGCGCTGCGTGCACGACATCGCGGGCGGCCAGCTCCAGCTGTCGCAGGTAGTCCGATTCGCTCGGCTCCGGTTCGATCACCGAACAAGTGTGATCAGCATTTTCCGTTCTGTCGCAGGACTTTTGCTCTTCGCTAGCCTGGGCTGATGGGGCGTGCGGACGGTGGCGGGCCCGCACCGGTTGCTGTCGTCGTCCCGCAGTCGTTTCGGGACATGCCGCGCTGGTGGCGCGAAGGCACGGGATGGCTGGAGGCGCTACCCCGGCTCGTCCGCGCCTATTGCGACCGCTGGCAGCTCGCGGTCACCGGTGGCATGGCCCATGGTTCCAACGCCGCGGTCGTTCCGGTTGTCCGTGCCGGTGAATTCCTCGTGCTCAGGCTGACGCCGCCGGGGGCCGCGGTCGCCGCGCAGGTGGAAGCCTTGCGGTTCTGGGACGGCCGGGGGACGGTTCGGCTGATCGATGCCGACGTCGAGGGCGGCGTCATGTTGCTCGAGCGGCTCGCCATGGATGCTTCGCTGGAGGGTCTGCCGGTTGCGGAGGCGATGCCCCTTCTCGGCCGGATGATGCGTCGCCTGGCTGTTCCGGCTCCGGAGCATGTGCCGCGCACCGTCGATGTCGTTGCGGCCAGGATGCCGGCGTTGCCGGGGGAGTGGGAACGCTGCGGCCGGCCCTTCCCCGAGAGCACGTTGGTCCGGGCGTTCGAGGCCGGGGAACGCCTGTCGCGTACCGAATCTCGGCTTGCGGTGAACGGCGACCTGCACTCCGGCCAGGTTCTTCGGGGTGAGCGGGAGCCCTGGCTGACGGTCGATCCGGTGTTGATGCGCGGCGACATCGCCTACGATCTCGCGCGGATTCTCTGGACGCGGATCGACGAGATGGACGACGAGGGCGACATACTCCGACATTTTCGGTCGATGGCGGATGCGGCCGGGGTCGACCGCGATCACGGCCGGGACTGGGTCGTGTTCCGCGCCGTCGACTACTGGCTCTGGGGGCTTACCGCCGGTCTCACCGAGGACCCGCAACGTTGCCGGCGGCTGTTGGCACCTCTCGCCCGGCGATGAGTGGCCGACCCGATTGACACTGTGGATCACCATGTGGACGTGTTGGTGCCGGTCCGGTCGGAGTCCGGGCAGTGGGTCTGGTGGCGGGTCGGGCGGAGACGGCTTGCCTGGCGTCCCGGTGTGAAGGTCCTCGAGCTCCTCGAGTTCACGGATGGGCCGCGGGCGATCGCGGTCGGGGTTCCGGTGCTGGCCTGGTGGCTCTGAAGTGGGTTGTGGCTCCGCTGGCCACCGCGGTGATCTGGCCCGCGCGGATGATCCACGGCCGGTGGCTGGTGGTGGCCTACATGCCGGACGGCCCGCACGGCTCCAACATGCATCGCCAATGGGTCGAGGGCCGGGCGGCGGCCGACGCGGCCGCCCGCCAGTGGGCCGCCGAGATCAATCGAGACGGCAGCCCGGCGGCCGCGATGGAGCCGGAGGGCGGCCCGGTCGAACGGTGATCAAGCGGGACGCCAGGCCGGCGGCCGCGATCGAGCCGGACGGCGGCTCGGTCGAAGGATGATCACGTCGTGGTGAGTGCGTGCAGCTCGACCAGCAGCTCCGACAGGGCGGTCGCGTCGCAGGCCCCGAGCGGGATGCGCCGGGCGACCTGCCAATGGTCGGACCACGTCTCGTCGACCCAGATCTCGATGATCTGCTGCTTGTCGGCCGTTTGGTAGCCCGACGCCGACACGCCCGGGTCCAGCTCGATCAGCAGCGTCAGGCCGCCGGGTAACCCGTGCGCCAGCTGGGTGTGCACCCGGCTCGCCGAGAGGAAGCCGTTCCCGTACCACTGCCGGTTCTCCAGCGCGGCGACCCGGTCGGTCGGCAGCGGGCCGAAACCGGGCAGGCTCGTCGCCGCGCGCTGGGCCCCGGTCAGCACCACGATCGGCCGGTTCACCTGGGCGAACGGCTGCAGGATCTCGTAGTCGGCGATGATCTGCGCCCAGTCGGCCAGATCATCGCCCAGCTCGGCGGGGTGCACGATGCCGAGCTGCGCGCCGGGATCGACGGTCGCGGTGCTGTCGTGGATGTCCGCGAAGCTGCCGTCCTCGGCGATCCGCAGTGTCCGGACCAGGCGTTTCTCCCGGTCGTACTCGCCCCACAGCAGCCGCCGCACGAGCGGCCCGAGGATCGGGTGCGGGTGCAGGACCGCGCGGAGGTCGCTCGCCGGGCGGAGCCGATGCGCGAGCATGTCCCGTTCCAGCCGCGCGATCTGGGCCACCGCGGTCGACCGCAGATCCTTTTTCAACCGCAGAAAACGTTGGTACGCCTCGGGATCGGTGTCTTTGACGCCCGGCTTCGGTGGGCGCGCCAGGCGGCGCCCTCCGGCATCTATGGCGTACGGCGTGAGCTGATCGTCAGTCACCACGGTGAACGTGCGCGGGCCGTAATCGAGCGTGATCCCGGCGTCCAGGCCGTGGGTGACGGTCAGCCGGTCGGCGAGCTGGGTGACGGTCAGCCCACGCGTGGCGGCGGCCTGCGTGAGGTAGACGATCGCCCGTTCGTTGTTGGGCCCGCCCGACATGCCTTCCTCGATCGCCAGCAGGTGCCGCAGCGCGACGTCGGTACCGCCCGTGGCCAGCACCGCGTACCCGTCGATGGCCCGCGCCCACCGGCTGCGGGCCGGCCACGACCGGACCTGCGGCGCGAGCCGGTCCATCGTGGCGTCGTCGCCGACGTGCGCCTGGGCCGGCACCACCCACGCCTCCGACGCCGGCATCTCGTCGGTGAGCCACTCGTCGAACAGCGCCCGCCCGAACTCGGCCAGGCTCGCCGGGTCGCAGCCCGCGATCAGCTCCGCCGCCTCCGGCTCGGCCGCGGCCACCATCGGCTGCGCGGCCGCCGAAGACTCGACGACCACCGGCCGGCCGCCGTCATCGGGAGAGCCGGGTGCCGGTTCCGGCGCGTCCGCGAGGCGCGACCGACTCAGCGCACCGATCAGCCGTTCGACGTCACCCGCCGGCATGGTCCCACCCCGGCACAGCCGAATCTCCGGCAGCCGCCCCGCCCGAGCCCAGCCAGGCAGCTTCCCTTTCCGCCCAGGAAGCGAAGCACCAACCGCAGCGCCGCCCGCCGCAGCGCCGCCCGCCGCAGCGCCGCCCGCCGCAGCACCGGCAGATGCGGAGCCGGCCAGGTAGCGGAGCGCGTCCTCGGCATTTTGCCGTGCCCGGCTCGGGCGCCCGTCCGCCGCCGGGGTAAGCACACGAACCGCCTCCTCGGCGTGCCGGTCCAGCCAGAGCCGCGCCCACAGCCGCGCCGACCCGAGATGCCGCAGCCATCCCGCGACCAGAACCGCCGCCTCCGGCCCGCGAAACGGCAGCATCAGCACCCCGAGACGGTCGGCGCTCTCGCCGGCTTCGCTGAGTGCGAGCGGGAGGGCGTCCAACCCGAACCGCGCGACCGCCACCTGCCCCAGATCGATCCGCTGCCGATGCCGCGACACCAGCGAGGTGGCGAGAAGTGCCCGCGCCGACGCTTCGGGCCCTTTGCCGATCAGCCAGGAGATCTGCGCCGGCGTCAGGTCGGAGAACTTGTCCGCCCCGGTGGCCGCCGTGACCCAGTGCGGTTCGTCCCGGCCGTGGTCGAGTGCCGCGGCCCGCGACAGCCACCGTTCCCGCTCGCCGTCCTGCCAGACCAGAACGGTCACGGCACGATGACCGCGAGGTCCGACGCCGACGCTTCCTCGAAGTCCATCTGCAGCGGCCCGGGCGTGAGGTTGAGTGCGTGCAGGATGCTGTGGTGCTGCTGTTCGGCCATGGACTCCGGGCCGGTGAGGGCGGCCGCGAGCCCCGCCCGGTCGACCGGTTCGACGCCGAGCGGCGCGAAGGCCCCGGGGTCGGCGCCGGCCGGTCCGGTCGGCAGTTCCTCGCCGGCCGCAAACGAGCGACCCAGCAGGTTGGTGAGGATCTCGTTGCCGTCGTCGTCCCAGTTCTCCACCACGAAGCCCTGGTCCGAAACGTACTCATGGGTTTCCGTGCCCCTCCGGAAGACGGTCACCGAGAGCACGTCGGAGTCGAACACCTCGAACGCGGCCGCATATCCCGAGCAGGCCGCGCTGAGCAGCCGGGCCAGCTCCCCGGCGTCGTCCTGCGGAATCACCGCCCACCGCCGCTCGGCCACCGGAAGAAGGACGGCCGAAATCGCCACCGGAACAAGTGCGGCCGAAAGCGCCACCGCGTCGAGATCCCCGGCCACGAGCACGGTCTGATAGCTGCTCCCCATGGCGGAGCATCCTAGATCCCCTCAGGGCAGGCGTCGCCGCCCGGCGAACCCAAGGTCGAGGCGGTGGTACCAATCAAGGGCGGTCTCACCCTCCAACCAGCACAGCAGCACGGGTACGCCGTCCAGGTCGGCCGGGAAATCGACCAGTAGCGGAGCGACGCCCTTGAGCTCGGCGCCGGTCTCCTGGACCGTGGTCATCAGCTCGTTGAGCCGGGCCTCGGCCGCCTTGCGTTCCGGCAGCCCGCCGAGCCTCGTGGGTGGCCCGCCGCCGGTCAGTGCGGCGGAGAGTTCCACCATGTCCGCCCGCACCACCACGATCTCGTCGAGCACCGGCCGGAGCCGGGCCAGTTCGTCCCGAGCCTCCGCCACCGTGAACAGACCCATGGTGATCAGTGTGGCAGGTCGGTACCGGCCGAACCGGTTAAGACCGGGCCGGGGCGAAAAAGTCGATGGGCGTTCGTGCAATTCCTGAAAGAACTTGCGAACACATTGTTCAGGCCGGGGCCAGCTCGCGACGGCTCGGTGCAATCGCTGTCGACTCGCGAACGACCAGCTCGGGACGGAAAAGGTACTCCGAGCGCGGTGCTCCGTGGCCGTTGATCTCGTCGATCAGCGCGCGGCACGCGGCCACCGCCATCGAGGCGACCGGCTGGCGCAGCGTGGTCAGCGGCGGGTCGGTGAACGCGATCAGCGGCGAGTCGTCGAAACCGATCACCGAGACGTCCTTCGGTACGTGCAGTCCACGGCGCCGGGCGGCCCGGATCGCGCCCAGCGCCATCAGGTCGGAACCGCAGATCAGGCCGGTGACACCCTGCGCGAGCAGGCGATCCGCGGCCACCTCGCCACCCTCGACGCCGAACAGGGTGAGGGCGACGTCCGGGTCGCTGACACCTAGCTCACGCTCCATCGCGGTGCGGTAGCCGGCCAGTTTGCGCTGGGTGTTGATGAACCGGTTCGGGCCGGAGATCATGCCGATCCGGCGGTGCCCGAGGGCGACCAGGTGGCTGACCGCGAGGTCGCCGGCGAGCCGGTCGTCGCACGACACGAACGGCGCGTCGATCGTCTCCGTATAGCCGTTGACCAGCACGATCGGAAGCGGACGGTCGAGCAGCCGCTGGTAGCGGGAGGGGTCGGCGGCGGTGTCGGCGGACAGGCTGGAGACGAAGACGATCCCGCTGACCTGACGGTCGAGCAGCATTTCCACGTACTCGTCCTCGGTGACCCCGCCCGGCGACTGGGTGCAGAGCACCGGGGTGTACCCCTGCTGGGCCAGCGTCGACTCGATGACCTGCGCGAACGCCGGGAAGATCGGGTTCTCCAGCTCGGGTACGACCAGGCCGACGAGACCGGCGGAACGCTTGCGTAAGCGTTCCGGCCGTTCGTAGCCGAGGACGTCGAGTGCCGTCAGCACTGCCATCCGGGTTTCATGGGAGACGCCGGGGCGGCCGTTGATGACCCGCGACACCGTCGCCTCGCTGACCTGGGCCTGACGGGCAATGTCGGCCATCCGTGCACGCATGGCGCACACCGTAGCAACGCGGACCGGGTCTGCAAGCTCTTCCATTCTCTGCAAGTGCTTGCTAACGTCCCCGCAACACGGCCGACACATGATGATCAATTGCTGTCGCCGTTTGCAAGCTCTTTCTGGAAATCACGACAGGAGACTCATATGCGCCTCCGTGCCCTGGGCGTGGTCGCCGCCATGACCATTCCCCTGCTGGCCGCCGGTTGCGGCGGCAGCGACGACAGCCCCAGTGCCACCAGCCCGTCCGCCGACAAGAAAGCCGGCGAGCTCCTGATCTGGGCCGACGACAAGCGAGCCGCCGCGCTCAAGCCGTTCGCCGACAAGTTCGGCTCGGAGAACGGCGTGACCGTCAAGATCCAGGCCATCTCGAAGGACCAGCAGACCACCTTCGTCACCGCGTCCCAGCAGGGCAGCGGCCCGGACGTGATGGTCGGCGCGCACGACTGGATCGGCAACCTGGTGCAGAACGGCGCGATCGACCCGGTCCAGCTCTCCGGCGAGCAGAAGTCCGGCATCGCGGAGAACGCCCTGAAGGCCGTCACCTTCAACGGCCAGACCTACGGCGTCCCGTACGCCACCGAGAACCTCGCCCTGATCCGCAACACCGACCTCGCCCCCGAGGCCCCGGCCACGATCGAGGACCTGGTCAGCACCGGCCAGAAGCTCAAGACCGCGAAGAAGGCGTCCGAGATCCTCGCCCTCCAGGTGGGTCAGACCGGCGACGCCTACCACCTGTACCCGCTGTACGCGTCGGCCGGCGGCTACCTGTTCGGCACCAACGCGTCCGGCGACTACGACGCCAAGGACCTCGGCGTCGGCAAGCCGGAATCGGTCGCCGCGTTCAAGAAGATCGCCGCCCTCGGCGAAAAGGGATCGGGTGCGCTCAAGCGCTCGATCACCTCGGACAACTCGATCTCCACGTTCACCGGCAAGAAGAGCGCGTTCCTGATCTCGGGCCCGTGGGCGATCACCGACGTCAAGAAGGCCGGCATCAAGTACGACATCACGCCGGTCCCGGCGTTCGCCGGTGGCAAGCCCGCCACCCCGTTCCTCGGCGTGCAGACCTTCTACGTCGCCTCCAAGGGCAAGAACAAGGCCCTGGCCCAGGAGTTCGTCACCAACTACGTGACCACCCCGGAGCTGGCCGTCGCGCTGTACAACGCCGAACCCCGCCCGCCGGCCCTGACCGCCGCCTTCGATCAGGTCAAGGGCAGCGACCCGGACCTGGCCAAGTGGCAGGACGCCGGTAAGAACGCGATCCCGCTGCCGGCGATCCCGGAGATGGCCGCCATCTGGGACCCGTTCGGCAAGGCCGAGGCCGCGATCATCGGTGGGGCCGACCCGGCCAAGACCATCGAGGCCGCCGGCAAGACCATCTCGAGCTCGATCAAGTAAATGGTCACGCAGCTTGGAGGGCCCGCCACGCGGGCCCTCCCCGCCCCCGGCAAGAGCGAGCCGCCGGAAAGGGGAACCAGCCTGACCGGCCGGATCGTCAAGATCGTCCTGCTCGGACTGGTCGTGGCGATCGCGATCTGGGCCGCGTTCCCGCTGGTTGCCAACGAGGCCTGGATCGGGCTCGGTCTGCTCGTGGCGACCACCGCCGTGCTGCTCCGGCTCTACCTCACCCCGCGGCACATCCCGGCCAAGTACCTGGCGCCGGGGACCGTGCTGCTCATCGCGTTCCAGATCTTCCCGGTCCTCTACACCGCGAGCACCGCGTTCACGAACTACGGCGACGGCCATCGCGGCAACAAGGACGAGGCCGTCGTGGCCATCGAGAGCGCGTCGGTCACCCAGGTGCCGGGTTCCCTTCAGTACGCCCTGAGCGTCGCGACCACCGGCGATCCCGCCACCGGGCCCCTGGTCTTCCTGATCACCGACCCGGTCACCAAACAGGTCTCGGCCGGTGACGCCGACGGGCTGAAGAAGATCGACGACGCCACCGTCACCGGCTCGGGCAAGGTGACCGCGGCCGACGGCTACACGATCCTCAACGCCGGCCAGGCCAGCCTGCGCAGCGGGGAGATCACCGCCCTGGCCGTGCCGGTCGACGGTGGCGCGATCCGCTCGTCCGGGCTCTCCCGCGCGTACGAGGGCAAGGCCGGCCGGGCCTACGACGAGTCCTGCGACTGCATCAGGGACACCGCCACCGGCAATACCTGGACCGCCGACGAGACCGTGGGCGCGTTCGTCGCGGCCGACGGCGAGCGGCTGGCCCAGGGCTGGAAGGTCGGCGTCGGGTTCAGCAACTTCACCCGGGTGATCACCGACCGGTCCATCTCCGGCCCGTTCCTGGCCACGCTGGTGTGGAACTTCGCGTTCGCGCTCGGCTCCACCGGCGGCACGTTCGTCCTCGGCATGCTGGTCGCGCTCGCCCTGCACTCGAAGAGGGTGCGCGGGCGCAACGTCTACCGGCTGCTGCTGGTGCTGCCGTACGCGATGCCGGCCTTCGCCATGCTGCTGGTCTGGCGGGACATGTTCAACACCGACTTCGGCCTGATCAACAACCTGTTCGGGCTGCACGTCAACTGGATGGGCGAGGCCGGCACGGCCAGGCTCGCGGTGCTGCTGGTCCAACTGTGGCTGGGTTACCCGTACATGTTCCTGGTGACCACCGGCGCGTTGCAGGCCATCCCGGCCGAGCTGTCCGAGGCCTCCCGGATCGACGGTGCGGGCGCCTGGCAGAGCTTCCGGCGGATCGTGCTGCCGCTGCTCATGGTGGCGCTGACCCCGCTGCTGATCTCGTCGTTCGCGTTCAACTTCAACAACTTCAACGCGATCTACCTGACCAGCGAGGGTGGCCCGTTCCCGGCCGACAACCCGATGAACGGCGCCACCGACCTGCTGATCACGTACACCTACCGGCTCGCGTTCGGCGGGTCGGGTGCGCAGTACGGCTACGCGGCCGCCATCTCGATCTTCATCTTCCTGATCGTCGGACTCGTCTCGGCGATCGCGTTCAAAAGGACCAGGGCACAGGAGGAGGTGTACGCGTGAAGCGGTGGATGAAACAGGTCGGGTGGCGGCACGCCGTCGGACTGCTGGCCGTGGCGTTCTCGCTCGGGCCGATCCTGTTCGTGCTGTCGGCGGCGTTCAATCCGCTCGGCACGCTCTCCTCGAGCCAGCTGATGCCCACCGGCCTGTCGTTCGGCAACTTCCAGAAGCTGCTGACCGACACCGACTTCCCCCGGTGGTTCCTCAACTCGGTGATCATCGCCGGGGTGGCGTCGGTGGTGTCGGTCTTCCTGTCGGCGCTCGCCGCGTACGCCTTCAGTCGCCGCCGTTTCCGCGGCCGGCGCGTGGGTCTCCTCTCCCTGCTGTTGATCCAGATGTTTCCGCAGTTCCTGGCGGTGGTGGCGATCTTCCTCATCTTCGGGACGATCACCGACTACTGGCCGGCGATCGGCTTCAACACCTGGTGGGGCATCATCCTGCTGTATCTGGGCGGGGCGCTGGGCGTGAGCACCTGGCTGATGAAGGGTTTCTTCGACACCGTTCCGCGCGAGCTGGACGAGTCGGCCACCGTGGACGGTGCGTCGCACGTCGAGATCTTCTTCCGGATCCTGCTGCCACTGGTGGCGCCGGTGCTCGCGGTGACCGGGCTGCTCGCGTTCATCAGCACCATCAACGAGTTCGTGCTGGCCAACATCTTCCTCACCGATTCCGGTTCGAAGACCCTGTCGGTCGGCCTGTGGGGCCTGGTCGCGGCCGAGCAGCGCAACACGAACTTCGGCATCTTCTGCGCCGGAACGCTGCTCACCGCCATCCCGACCGTGCTGGTCTTCCAGCTGTTGCAGCGCTACATCGTCGAGGGGCTGACGGCGGGGGCGGTCAAGGGATGATTCCGCACCACGACGGCTCCGAGCTGTACGTCTCGAACCCGGCGCCGGCGCTCGGCGAGACGGTCGACGTCTTCGTCCGGGTGCCGGCCCGGATCCGGGCCGGCCGGATCCATCTTCGCTGGCTGAGTGACGGGGAACCGGTGTTCACGTCGGCCGTGGTGGACCGGACGGACAGCACGGGGGACGTGTGGTGGCGGGCCGCGATGCCGGTGCGCAATCCGGTTACGCCGTACCGCTTCCTGATCCGCACCACGCAGGGGGTGCGCTGGCTGACCGGGCTCGGCCTCACCCACTACGACGTGCCCGACAGCACCGACTTCCGGCTGGTCACCCACCCGGCGCCGCCGGCCTGGGCACGGGACGCGGTCGTCTACCAGATCTTCCCGGACCGGTTCGCGCGCTCCGGCGCGGCGATCGACCGGGAAACCCCGGAGTGGGCGACCCCGGCATCCTGGGACACTCCGGCGCGGAACGGGTCCACGACGGTCCTCTACGGCGGTGACCTGGACGGCATCGCGCGCCGGCTCGACCACGTCGCCGCGCTCGGTGCCGACACCCTCTATCTCACGCCGTTCTTCCCGTCCCGCTCGGCGCACCGCTACGACGCGTCCAGCTTCGACCAGGTCGACCCGCTGCTCGGCGGCGACGCGGCCCTGACCCGGCTGGCCGAGGCGGTGCACGGGCGGGGGATGCGCATTCTCGGCGACCTGACCACCAACCACACCGGGCGCGCGCATTCCTGGTTCACCGAGCAGCCCGATCTCTATTACCCGAACGAGTTCTGGCTCGGCCATCGCGAACTGCCCAAGCTGAACTGGGGCTCGGCCGAGCTGCGCCGACGTTTCGTCGAGATCGTCCGGCGCTTCTCCCACGAGCTCGACGGCTGGCGCATCGACGTGGCCAACATGACCGGCCGCCGGGGCGCGGACGACTGGACCTACGAGGTGGCCCGGTTGCTGCGCGCGGCCGAACCGGACGGGCTGCTGATCGCCGAGCACGCCCACGACGCCACCGGCGACCTGGACCGCAACGGCTGGCACGGCACGATGAACTACGCCGGCTTCACCCGCCCGATCTGGGGCTGGCTGCGCGCCGAGGAGTTGCCGTTCGACGACTTCCTCGGGGTGCCGGGGGAGGTGCCGGCCCGGGACGCGGCGGCGACCACGGCCACCATGATGGCGTTCCAGGCGCAGATGTCCTGGCGGTCCTGGACCACCTCGTGGTCGATCCTCGGCTCGCACGACACCGCCCGGATCCGCACCGTGGTGGGCAGCGCCGAGCGGCAGGAGATCGCGGCCGGGCTGCTGATGACCCTGCCCGGCACACCGATGATCTTCGCGGGTGACGAGATCGGGGTGACCGGCGACAACAACGACACCGCCCGGCAGCCGATGCCGTGGGACCGGCCCGATTCGTGGGACGGTGCCACTTTCGACCGCTACCGCGAGTTGATCGCCCTCCGCAGGGCTCACCCGGCGCTCACCCGGGGCGGTCTGCGCTGGGTGGCCGGGGACGCGGACACCCTGCTCTTCCTGCGGGAAAGCACCGACGAGACGCTGCTGGTGCTGGCGCGCAGAAAAATGAGTGAACCGCTGCGGATCACCGACCTGCCGGCCGGGACCCGCTGGGAGAACCTTTACGGCGGCGCCAAGTCGCTGTACACCGAACCCGATGGTGCCACCGCCATCGATGTCTACGGCCCGGCCTTCCAGGTCTGGGCAGCACATAGCTAAGGGGACAGTGTGGTCGCGAAACGGCTTTTGGCTGCCTTACTGAGTTTGTCTCTTCCGTTCCTGGTGGCCCTGCCCGCGCAGGCCGCCGATAACCAAAAGGTTCCGAGCGACGCGACGGTCGCCTCCTGGGGGAGCGATCGGCTCACCACGGCGGAGCAGTACTACTTCGTCCTGCCCGACCGGTTCGCCAACGGCAACCAGGCCAACGACACCGGTGGGCTGAAAGGCGACCGCCTGCAGACCGGCTACGACCCCACCGACAAGGGCTTCTACCACGGTGGTGACCTGCAGGGCGTGATCGACAAGCTGGACTACATCCAGGGGCTCGGCACGACCGCGATCTGGCTCGCCCCGGTCTTCAAGAACCGTCCCGTGCAGGGCAGCGGCACCGACATCTCGGCCGGCTACCACGGGTACTGGATCACCGACTTCACCCAGGTCGACCCGCACTTCGGCACCAACGCCGATCTGAAGCGCCTGGTCCGGCTCGCTCACCAGCGCGGCCTGAAGATCTATCTGGACATCATCGTCAACCACACGGCCGACGTGATCCAGTACGCCGAGAACAAGTACGACTACATCGACAAGGCGACCGCCCCTTATCAGGACGCCTCCGGGCAGCCATTCGAGGACCGCAACTATTCGGACGGCCGGAACGGCTTCCCGAAGGTGAGCACGGCGTCCTTCCCCTATACGCCGATTTTTCCGTCCCAAAAAGATAAAACTGTCAAAGTGCCAAGCTGGCTCAACGACCCGACGATGTACCACAACCGCGGCAACTCCACCTTCGCCGGGGAGAACAGCGAGTACGGCGACTTCTACGGCCTCGACGACCTGTGGACCGAGCGTCCCGAAGTCGTGAAAGGCATGACGAAGATCTACGCCGACTGGATCACCAGCACCGGCATCGACGGCTACCGCCTCGACACCGTCAAGCACACCGACCTGGACTTCTGGCCGCAGTTCGCGGCGGGCATCAAAAAGGCGGCGGGCAAGGACTACTTCATGTTCGGCGAGGTCTACAGCGCCGAGCCGGAGATCGAGTCGACCTACGTCCGCGAGGGCGGCCTGCCGGCCACCCTCGACTTCTCCTTCCAGGCCGCCGCGAACGGCTTCGTCACCGGCAACGGCTCGGCGCAATCCCTGGCCGACGTGTACGCCAAGGACGCGCTCTACACCGCCCGCGACACCGACGCGAACCGGCTGCCCACCTTCCTCGGCAACCACGACATGGGCCGGATCGGCTCGTTCATCGAGTCGAGCAGCGTCGACGCTGCTTCGTACTTGAGAAGGGACGAACTCGCCCACGAGCTGATGTTCCTGACCCGTGGCCAGCCGGTCGTCTACTCCGGCGACGAGCAAGGCTTCACCGGCCCCGGCGGCGACAAGGACGCCCGGCAGGATCTGTTCGCCAGCAGGTCGGCCGACTACCTCGACGACGACCTGATCGGCACCGACCGCACGCACGCCGTCGACAACTACAACACCGCGCACCCGATCTACCGGACCATCGCGTCCCTCGCCGCCCTGCGCAAGGCCAACCCGACCCTGGTCAGCGGCGAGCAGATCACGCGGTACTCGGCCGGCAGCGTCTTCGCCGTCTCCCGCATCGCGCCGAGCAAACGCAACGAGTACGTGGTGGCCGCCAACAACGCCACCACCGCGCAGACCGTCACCCTCGACACCTCGAGCGCCGGCGCGAACTTCCGCACGATCTACGGCGGCAGCACCGCGATCAAGGCCGGCCCCGACGGCAAGCTGACCGTCACCGTTCCGGCCCTGTCCACCCTGGTGCTGCGGGCCGACACGCCACTCGGAATCCCCGGCGCCGCCCCCACCGTGAGCATCGTGAGCCCGGCCACCGGCGCTCTCGTGCCCACCCAGGCCGCGATCACGGCCCAGGTCACCGGCGACCCGCTCGCCACCGTGACCCTCGCCGCGCAGGTCGGCAACGGACCGTGGCAGCTCGTCGGCACCGCCACCAGGGCGCCCTACACGATCTACCACGACCTGGACGGCCTGGCCGGCGGCACCACCGTGCGGTACAAAGCGGTGGTGCGCGACAGCCGAGGCCGGCTCGCGTCGGCCACCAGCGCCATCACCGTCGGCACGCCGGTCGTCTCGACCAGCCCCGACTACGCCGTCGTGCACTACCAGCGGCCGGCCGGCGACTACGACGACTGGAACCTCTACGTCTGGGGTGACGTCGACGACTCGATGGCCACCACCTGGCCCACCGGGCAGAAGTTCGTCGGCCGCGACGCGTACGGCGCGTTCGCCTACGTGAAGCTCAAGCCCGGCGCCAAGAACGTCGGCCTCATCGTGGTGAACAAGGACGGGGTCAAGGACACCGAGGCCGACCGGTCGCTCGACCCGAGCAAGAATGCCGAGGTCTGGCTGAAGCAGGGCGACACCGGCGTCAGCACCAGCCACGACTACCCGGCCCAGGACCAGAACACGGCGATCATCCACTACCGCCGGGCCGGCGGTGACTACACCGGCTGGGGCCTGCACGTGTGGGACGGCGCTGCCACCGGCACCGACTGGAGCACCCCGCTCCAACCGGCCGAGACCGACTCCTACGGCGTCACCTTCAAGGTGCCGCTCGCGGCCGGCGCCACCGGCCTGAGCTACATCATCCACAACGGTGACGCCAAGGATCTGCCCACCGACCAGCGGCTCGACTTCGCGTCCGCGGGCCGGGAGGTGTGGCTGCTGGGCGGGGTCACCGACCGGCTGCTGCCGATCGTGAAGAAGGCCGGCGCCGGCGGCGTGATCGACCTGGCCAAGGAGAGCGCGGTCTGGATCGACCGCTCCACCATCGCCTGGAAGCCGGGCGACAGCACCGACGGAAAGAAATACGAGCTGGTGTACGCCGCCAACGGCGGCATCGGAGTGGCCGACGGTGAGCTGACCGGGGCGTACTCGTCAATTGCCCTGTCGGCCCGACGGGACGGTCTCACCGAGGCCCAGCGCACGAAGTTCCCGCATCTCTGGGACCAGGACGCCTTCGTCACAAAAGCCGCCGACGTCAAGGACATCCTGCGCGGCCAGGTCGTCGTCACCGAGCGGGACGCGGCCGGCAAGCTGCTCTCCGCCACCGGGGTGCAGACCGCCGGGGTGCTCGACGACGTCTACGAAGCGGCAGCGAACGCCCGGCTCGGCCCGGTCGGCACCACGCTGTCGGTCTGGGCGCCCACCGCCCGCACGGTCGACCTGCAGCTCTACGACACGACCACCGCGTCGCCGCAGACCGTGGCGATGAAGCGCGACGACCGCACCGGCGTGTGGAGCGTCCGCGGGCCGGCGAACTGGAGGGGCAAGTACTACAAGTACCGGGTCACCGCCTGGCAGCCGGCCGTCCACAAGATCGTCACGGCGGCGGTCACCGACCCGTACTCCATCGCCCTGTCGACCGACTCGACGCTGAGCCGGATCGCCGACCTGAATGACCCGGCGCTCGCGCCGGCCGGCTGGTCGTCGCTGCGGAAACCGGCCGCGACCAGCCCCGCGAAGATCCAGATCTCGGAGCTTTCGGTCCGGGACTTCTCGATCGCCGACAGCACGGTTCCGGCCGCCGAGCGTGGCACCTACGAGGCCTTCACCGACCCGAACACGGCCGGGATGAAGCACCTCGCCGCCCTCGCCAAGGCCGGCACCACGCACCTGCACCTGCTTCCGGTGTTCGATTTCGCGACAATTCCGGAAAGCCGGTCAGCTCAGGCCACGCCGGCCTGTGACCTCGCGTCGCTGCCGCCGGACTCGGAAGAGCAGCAGAAGTGCGTGGGCGCGGTGGCCGCGACCGATGGCTACAACTGGGGTTACGACCCGCTGCACTACACGACGCCGGAAGGTGGATATGCGGTAGATCCGGATAAGCGGACCGTCGAGTTCCGGCAGATGGTCCAGGGAGTCAACCAGGCCGGGCTGCGCGTGGTGATGGACGTCGTCTACAACCACACCTCGGCGGCCGGCGTCGACCCGCACTCGGTGCTCGACCAGATCGTGCCCGGTTACTACCAGCGGCTGCTCGCCGACGGCACGGTCGCCAACTCCACCTGCTGCGCCAACACGGCCACCGAGAACACGATGATGGGCAAGCTCGTCGTCGACTCCATCGTGACCTGGGCCAAGGCGTACAAGGTGGACGGTTTCCGGTTCGACCTGATGGGCCACCACCCGAAGGCCAACATCCTGGCGGTCCGCAATGCCCTCGACCGGCTCACCCTCGCGAAGGACGGCGTCGACGGCAAGAACATCTATGTGTACGGCGAGGGCTGGGACTTCGGCGAGGTGACCGGCAACGCCCGTTTCGTGCAGGCCACCCAGGCCAACATGGCGGGCACCGGGATCGGCACGTTCAACGACCGGCTCCGCGACGCCGTCCGTGGTGGCGGCCCGTTCGACACCAACCCGCGGGCGCAGGGCTTCGCGTCCGGCCTCTACACCGACCCGAACGGCGATGCCGTCAACGGGACCGCGGCCGAGCAGAAGGCCCGCCTGCTGCACGACCAGGACCTGATCAAGGTCGGTCTCAGCGGCAACCTCGCGGCGTACCGGTTCGTCGACTCCTCCGGGGCCACCGTGACCGGGTCGCAGGTCGACTACAACGGCTCGCCGGCGGGTTACACCGCTCAGCCGTCGGACGCGATCACCTATGTGGACGCGCACGACAACGAGATCCTCTACGACGCCTTCGCCTACAAACTGCCGCAGTCCACGACCGCGGCCGCCCGCGCCCGGGCGCAGACCGTCGCGCTGGCGACGACCGTACTCGGGCAGGGCATCGGTTTTGTGGCGAGCGGTAGCGAGCGTTTGCGGTCGAAGTCGCTCGATCGGAACTCGTTCAACTCGGGGGACTGGTTCAACCAGATCATCTGGAACTGCGCGGACGGCAACGGCTTCGGCCGTGGCCTGCCGCCCGCCGCTGACAATGCGGACAAGTGGTCCTTCGCGCGGCCGCTTCTCGCGGATGGCGCGCTGGTGCCGGATTGCGCGGCGATCAACCAGGCCGACTCGACCTTCCAGGAGCTGCAGAAGATCCGCGCCTCCTCGCCGGTCTTCGGCCTGCCGACCGCCGCCGAGGTGCAGAAGCGACTGTCGTTCCCGCTCAGCGGTTCCGCCGAGACCCCGGGGGTCATCACCATGACTCTGGACGGACGGGGACTCGACCGGAACCACCGATCGGTGACGGTCGTCTTCAACGGCACCTCGGCGGCTACCACCCAGACCGTGGCCGCGCTGGCCGGGAAGCAGATCAGCCTGCACCCGGTCCAGCAGGCCTCGGCCGACCCGGTCGTGCGCACGGCGTCCTTCGCCAAGGCGACCGGCACGTTCACCGTCCCGGCCCGTACGGTCGCGGTGTTCGTCGAGGGTTGATCTAGCGGACGGCGGAGCCGGTCGTCATGCGTTCGATGAGCGCGGCGACCGGCTCCGGCCGGCCCAGGTGATAGCCCTGGGCGTAACGGCAGCCCATCCGGGTGAGCAGGTTCAGCTGGTCCTCGGTCTCGATGCCCTCGACCACCACCTTGAGGCCGAGCGTGTGCCCGAGCTGCAGGACCGCGCTGACCAGCTCCTGCTGCCGCTGATTGCCGACCAGGCCGGTGATGAACGAGCGGTCCACCTTCAGCACGTCCACCGGGATGTCCCGCAGGTAGCCGAGCGACGAGTAGCCGGTGCCGAAGTCGTCGATGGCGATCTTCACGCCGAGCTCGCGCAGCTCCTCGAGCCGGGCCGCGGTGACCGCGAGATCGCGCATCAGGATCGTCTCGGTCAGCTCCAGCACCAGGCAGTGCGGCGACAGGCCGGTGGTGGCCAAGGCGTACGCGACCCGGTCGGTCAGGTCCGGGATCTCCAGCTCGACCGCGGACAGGTTCACGCTCACCCAGGCCGGCGACGCCTCCGGGGCAAGATCCTGCCAGTTCTTGACGGCCAGGCACGCCTCGAACAGCACCCACCGGTCGATCTCGGCGATCAGACCGGTCTCCTCGGCCAGCGGGATGAACGAGCCCGGCTGCTGCAGCCCGCGCTCCGGGTCCTGCCAGCGCACCAGCGCCTCCACCCCGCCGACCCGCCGGCCGGGCAACGCCACCACCGGTTGCAGGTGCAGGCGCAGCTCGCCGCGGTGCACGGCGTCGCGCAGCCGGGCCTCACTGTCCAGCTTGTCGATCAACTGCTCGTGCATCCGGCTCTCGAAGATCTCGAAGCAGCCCTTGCCACGGGCCTTCGCCGCGTACATCGCCACGTCCGCGTTGCGCAGCACCTCCTCGGCGTCGGTGTGCGCGGCGACGCTCGGCACCACGCCGATGCTCACCGACACGACCGCCTTGCGTCCGTGCACCATGAACGGCTGGTTCAGCGCGTCCAGGCAGGACTGCGCGTAGACCTCGGCGGCCTCCTGGCCGACGCCCTCCAGCAGCACGGCGAACTCGTCGCCGCCGAGCCGGGCCACCGTGTCGTGCGCGCGCAGCGCCCCGGTCAGCCGCTCGGCGGTGGTGCGCAGCAGCGCGTCGCCGGCGTTGTGGCCGAGACTGTCGTTGACCTTCTTGAAGCCGTCCAGGTCGAGGTAGAGCACGGCGGCGGAGTCGGCGGAGGCCCGGGCCCGGGTCATCGCGTGGTCCAGCCGATCGAGGAACAGTTTCCGGTTCGGCAGGCTGGTGAGACCGTCGTGCAGGGCCTGGTGGCGCAGGTCGTGCTCGAGGTCGCGCTGGCGGGTGACGTCACGCAGCACGACGACCGCACCGCCGTCCCGGGCGATGCCGGTGAGGGAGTAGGCGACCCGCACGGTCGTACCATCCGGGCGCGGCAGCGTGACCTCGCGCTCGTTGCTCTCGCCGGCCGGCAGGAACTCCAGCGTGTCCATCCCGAGCAGGCCGTCCACGCCGAGCCCGGTGATCCGGCCGGCCGCTTCGTTGGCGAAGGTGACCCGGCCGCCCGCGTCGACCCCCAGAATGCCCTCGCCGGCGTTGGCCAGGATGCTGTCGGTGTACTCCTTGGCGAGGATCTCCCGGGCCGAGCGTTCCAGGCGTTCGGTCATGTCGTCGAAGGCGTGCCCGAGCCGGCTGATCTCGTCGGTGCCGCGCATCCCGACCCGGCGGGTGTAGTCGCCGTCCCGGATGACCTCCACCGCCCGGGTCAGCGAGTTGATCCGCCGGGTGATCGACCGGGAGATGATCAGACCGAGCAGCATCACCAGCAGGATGCAGGCCAGCCCGGCCGCCACGATGATCTTCCGAGCGGTGGCGGTGGCCGCCATCATCTGATGGTAGAGCTGGGTGTACTCGAGGATGACCGCGCCCTTGGTGACGTTGCCCGCCCCGCCCAGCGGCACCACGACCTGCAACATGTCCTCGGGGCTGTCGTCGCCGTACTCGACGAAGACCCGGGCCTCGCCGTCGGCCATGGTGGCGTCGATCTCGCCGCCCCGGTCCCCGTCGAACGTCTCGCCGACCTCGCCGGGCACCACGTCGGCCAGGATCGTCTTGAACTTGTCCACCACCACGATGTCGCGCTGATGCAGGTCGTGCTGGCGTTTCAGGTAGGCGGCGAGCGCCTGCGGGTCGTAGAAGAGCGGGGTGGTGGACTCGCCGATCCGCTTCGGCGGTAGCCCGAACGCGATGTCCTGGGCGATGCCGCGAGCGAGCTGGTCCGCCTCGGAGGCGGCGGCACGGCGCACCGAGCCGGCGTCGGCCCGCAGCACGACGCCGCCGGTCGCGGCCACCAGAGCGGCTGCTGCCAGGAACGCGCCCAGCAACTTACGCCGTACGTCCATCCCCGCCCGTCCGTCCGGTTGGTCCCCCTGTTCCTGATCGGCGGTTGTTCGAGCGGCCTTACGCTTGCCGGACTTTCCGGTCGGCCGGCACGGTCAGCAGCAGTTCGATGTCCGAGCCGGCCATCGGGCGGGCGAAGTGGAAGCCCTGGGCCAGCCGGTAGCCCATCTTGTGCAGCCGGTAGGCCTGGTCGGCGGTCTCCACGCCCTCGGCCACCGCCTCGATCTTCAGGCCCTCGGTGATGCCGATCAGCCCGTTCACGATCACCGCCTGGGTGCTCGAACCGGTCACCCCGTCGACGAACGACTTGTCCACCTTCAGGACCTTCACCGGGCAGTCCACCAGCAGGCTCAGCGACGACTGGCCGGTACCGAAGTCGTCCAGGGCGATCCGCAGGCCGAGCGCGTGCAGGTCCCGTACGGCCTCGAGGGCTTCCCCGGTGCCCAGCACCGCGGTCTCGGTGACCTCCGCGACCAGCCGATGGGGGTCGATGCCGGAGCTGCGCAGCAGCTCGGCCACCTCCGCGACGAAACCGGGCTCCCGCAGCTGGCGCGCCGAGATGTTGACGCTGACCTTCTCCGGCGCGTTGTCGCCGTAGGCCCGCTCCCACTCGGCGGCCTGCCGCACTGCCTCGCGCAGGATCCACCGGCCCAGCTCGACGATGTGGCCGTTGCGCTCGGCGAGCGGGATGAACACCGCCGGGGAGACCAGGCCGTGCTCGGGGTGCCGCCAGCGGACCAGGGCCTCCACCCCGGCCAGCCGGCCGTGCGGCAGCTCGACGATCGGCTGGTAGAGCAGGAACAACTCGTCGCGGGTGAGGGCCTGGCGCAGGTCGGCGGCGAGCTTCGCGTCGGCGTCGGCGAGCTGGTCCATGATCGGGTCGAACCAGGTGCACCGGCCGCCGCCGGTGTTCTTGGCCGCGTACATCGCCACGTCGGCCCGGCGGACCAACTCCTCCGGGGTGTCTCCGGGGCGGGACGCGGTCACGCCGATGCTGACCCGCGGCTCCAGGTCGCTGCCGTTCAGCGACAGCGTCTCCTGCACCCGGTCGAGCACCTCGTTCAGCAGCCGGGCCGCGGCCTCGTCGTCCAGATCGGGCAGCAGCAGGGTGAACTCGTCGCCACCCTGCCGGGCCACCACGTCCTGCGGGCGCAGGCCCTCGCGCAGTCGCCGGCTGACCGTGCGCAGCAGGGCGTCGCCGGTGCCGTGCCCCATCCGGTCGTTGATCACCTTGAAGTCGTCCAGGTCGAGCATCGCCACGTGGAACGGCCCGCCGGTCGCGAGTCGGGCGGTGACCTGCTCGGCGAACCGCTCCCGGTTCGCGACGCCGGTCAGCGCGTCGTGGCTGATCTGGTGGTCCAGCTCGGTCTGGTACTCCCGCAGCTGGGAGAGGTTGGCGTCGACGGTGGCCAGCAGCCGGGTGTTGTCGCGCAGCGCGCTGATCTGCCGGATCACCACGAGCGCGGTGATCGCGGCCACGCACAGCGCGACGGTCACCTGCTCCGGGCCGTCGTCGAACTCGCCCGCCACCAGCAACGCGGTCATCGCCGCCACCGCGATGTAGGGCAGCACGCTGAACCGCTGATCCGGCCGGCATTCGGTGGCCGGTCCGGCCGAGCGGATCTGCAGGCCGGCCGCGATGACCGTGGCCAGGCCGGAGACCGGCCCGGCGAGGAACGACGTGGTCAGGTACGGGTGCTCGGCGAAGAGCGGGCTGAGGGCCCCGCTCATCGCGGCCAGCGCCACCCCGCCCGCCAGCACGTGCAGGGACCGCCGATTCAGCCCGCCGGTGCCCGCGAAGGTCACCTTCACCAGCGCGATGACGGCGACCAGGGCGAGCGCGCAGACCGCGAGCATCGCCAGGTTCTGCCGGCTCCACGCGCCGCCCGCGTGCAGCCACAGGCGCCACAGCAGCCCGCCGCAGGTGATCAGCAGCACCCCCGCGTCCAGCCCGAACCGGGTCCAGTCGCCGCGGGTGCGCTGCCAGACCGGCAGCCGCAACATCGCCCAGATCATGATCAGTACGACGACGACCAGGATGCCCAGCGTCAACGGGCTGATGTACTGCGTCGGTTCCGGGCCACCGAGCGCGTCACGCATGTTGCTGACCTCGCCCACTGTCAGCACGGCACAGGCCAGCGCGAGCGTCCGCCAGAACCGGCGGGTTGCCGCGGCGAGATCCAGGCGGACCGAGGCCTTCCAGCAGGCGTACGCGGCCAGAGCCGCGATAGCCACCACGGGCAACCAGCCGAACCCGGGGTGGGGCCACTCGTGCCGGAGCCCGACGAGCACCCAGCCGACCTCGAACGCGACGAGCGCCAGGGTCAGCGCGGTCACGCCGTCGACGCGGCGAAGCAGGGGTGCGGTGGACACGGTTGCCAATTCGGTAGCAAACGCTGTCGACATGAGGAATTTGCCCATCCGATGCCTGACCCGGCGTCCGGACCGACCGTGCTCACGGCGTACGCAAGCGGCCTTTTGGTCTGAGGTTTTGAAAGGCGTCCGCCCTCGGCGGGCGCCTTTGCCGTTGGCTGGGTCACACTTGGCTCCGGAGATCGCCTTCGGGAGGCAGGAGCGCTAGTGTACGAAACAGTTTCGTTTCGCTTGATCGATAGGACGGGGGGTTGTCATGGCGGGCCGACTCGATGAGGAGCGCGAGCAGGCGATCCTGCGGGCTACCTACGAACTGATCGGTGAGACGGGCTACCAGGGTCTGCGGGTCGACGCCGTCGCGGCGCGGGCCCAGGCCAGCAAGGCCACGCTCTACCGGCACTGGCCCACCAAGGCCGGTCTGGTCGTCGACGCTGTCCGGTGCTGCAAGGCGGAGGCACCCCCGCCGCCCGACACCGGAAGCCTGCGCGGCGACCTGACAGCGTGGTTCGCCGAGATCGGCGGCTTCATCACCGGCGATGAGGGTCCGATCCTGGCCGGCCTGTTCATGGCCATGCACACCGATTCGGCCCTGGCCACCGAGCTGCGGTCGATGCAGGAATCCAAAGTGCCGTTCGCGGAAGCCATCTGTGAGCGGGCCGAGCGCCGGGGCGAACTGCGCCCGGGTTACGACGCCCGGCTGATCGACGAGATCGTGCCGCCCCTGCTGTTCATGCACTGTTTCGCCTTCGGGCGGCCACTCGACGACGCGTATGTCGCGCACGTCGTCGACGACATCATCCTTCCGCTCCTGACCCGCGACTGACCGTTTTTCCTGCCGACCCCGCGGCTCCTGCGCCGCGTGGGTGATCTCCGCGTGCCCTAATAGGGGGATTCTCCATGTCCATCACGACCTCTGCGGCTCAATCTGCGCCGGATATATCCGGTAAGTCGCCATCTAAGTGGCTTGCGCTGGCCGTCATCGCGGTGTCGCAGCTGCTTATCGTGCTCGACGCCACGATCGTCAACATCGCCATGCCCACCGCCCAGGTCGCGCTCGACATCAGCGACGCCAACCGGCAGTGGATCATCACGGCGTACACCCTGGCCTTCGGTGGTCTTCTGCTGCTCGGCGGTCGCATCGCCGACTTCACCGGCCGCAAGCGCGCCTTCATCATCGGCCTGCTCGGCTTCGCCGTGGCGTCCGCCCTCGGCGGCCTCGCCCAGAACGCCGAGACCCTGTTCGCGGCGCGCGCCCTCCAGGGTGCGTTCGGCGCGCTCATGGCGCCGGCCGCGTTGTCGCTGCTGACCGTCACCTTCACCGAGGCCAAGGAGCGGGCCCGCGCGTTCGGCGTCTACGGCGCCATCGCCGGTGGCGGCGGCGCGATCGGCCTGCTCATGGGCGGCGTCCTGACCGAGTACGCGTCGTGGCGATGGACCCTGCTGGTCAGCGCGCCGATCGCGATCATCGCGGCGGTGGCCGCCGTGCGCTTCGTCGGCGAGAGCAAGGCCGAGGGCAACACCCGCTACGACCTCCCCGGCGCGCTGACCTCGACCCTCGGCCTGGTGTCCCTGGTGTACGGCTTCACCAAGGCGGCCAGCGACGGCTGGGACTCCGCCACCACGATCGCCTACCTGGTCGCGGCGGCCGTTCTCCTGGTCGGCTTCGTGGTGATCGAGCTGCGCTCCTCGCACCCGCTGCTGCCGATGCGCGTCATCCTCGACCGCAACCGCGGCGGTTCCTACCTCTCCGCGCTGCTGGTCGGGGCCGGCATGTTCGGTGTCTTCCTCTTCCTCACCTACTACCTGCAGCTGACCCTGGGCTACTCGGCGCTGAAGACCGGCGTCGCGTTCCTGCCCTTCACGCTCGGCATCATCCTCGGCGCCGGCTTCTCGGCCCAGATGCTCACCCGGGTGGGTCCGCGCATCCTGATGTTCGCCGGCATGCTGCTGTCCGCGGCCGGCATGGTGATGCTCACCCGCATCGGCCTGGACACCGGCTTCCTCTCGCACGTCCTCCCGGCCGAGCTGATCATCAGCTTCGGCATGGGCGTGACCTTCGGCCCGATGTCCAACACGGCCCTGGTCGGCGTGGCCGACCACGACGCCGGCGTGGCCAGCGCGCTGATCAACACCACCCAGCAGATCGGTGGCTCGCTCGGCACCGCCCTGCTGAACACCATCTTCACCTCGGCGGTCGCCGGCTACATCGCCGACAACCTGACCGACCCGTCCCAGGCCCAGGCGTTGCAGGGGGTCGCCACGGTGCACGGTTACACGGTCGCCTTCTGGGTGAGCGCAGCCGTGATCGGGGCGGCCGCGCTGACCGCGCTGTTCCTGGTCAAGGCGAGCCGGGAAGAGGTCGCCTCGACCGGCGCCACGGCCGTAGCGGTCTGACACCCGCCGACCCCGGCCGCAGCGTCGCGGCCGGGGTCAGTGCGGCAGCAGCGCGTTCACCACGTCGGTCAGCGGGCCTACCAGGTCCAGCTCGTCGGCGGCGGCGATCGGGGCCAGGCGCAGCGACGTGCGCAGCAGCGTGATGCCGATCGCGGTGGCCAGCACGATCTGGGCCCGGAGCAGGGTTTCCTCATCCGCGGGCCGGCCCGCGGCGGCGGCCAGTTTCTCGCTGACGGCGTGCAGGATCTCGCGCCGCATGACGTTGACGCGCTCCTCGCCCGAGGTGCGCAGCAGCATCATCAACGAGTCCTGCAGGCGGCCCTCGTCGGTACCGGTGGCGATCTTGTTGGCCATCCGCGCGGTGATCTGGTCGAGGGTGATGTTGTCGACGTTGCGGTTGATGTCGCTGGCGGCCATGCCCAGGCAGGCCTCGAACAGGCCCTCTTTCGAGGTGAAGTAGCGGTTGATGAGCGCCACGTTGACGCCGGCGTCGTCCGCTATGTCGCGCACGGTGGTCGCCGCGTAGCCGTCCCGGATGAACCGGATGCGGGCCACGTGCAGCAGCAGTTGCCGGGTCTCGGCCGCGTTCCGCCGACGACGCGGCGTCTGCACGACCTGCTCACTTGACATGCCGCCAGCGTATCCGATCCTTTCCGACTAAGTAAACAAACATTTACATGTGTGGTCACGCGCCGCACGTGATCAACCACTCATCCGCATGTAAACAACTGTTGATGTACCGTGCGCAAGTCAGCGCACGTTTACTACGAGCGGATCGTGATCGAAATGGGCCGAGTACTCGACCGGCCGCCGGCCGGAAGCCTGCCGCCCGCCGAGGGCCGGCCCCCGGCCGAGGGTCGCCTACCAGCGCAAAGTCGGCTGCCCGCCGAAGATCGGCCCCCAGCGGAAGGCCGGTTGCCCGCCGAGGGCCGGTTGCCCGCCGAGGGCCGGTTGCCCGCCGAAGGTCGGCTCCGCGCTGTGGACCGGTTGCCCGCCGAGGGTCGGCTGCTCGGCGAAGATCGGCCGACAGCGAACGGCCAGTTGCTCGCCGAGCGCGGGTCGACTGTTGTCGGCTGGACGGCGACGGCGACGGCGGCGGCCGGGGCTCGGTCGCGGTTCGCGGTGACGGTCGCTGTGGCTCGGCGTCGGGTGCTGGCCGCGTCTCGGCTCTGGTGGGTGCGGGCGGCGGCCGCGCTGGTGGCCGCTGTCGTCGTGGTGGCGAGCCTGCGTGGCCGGCTGCCCGAGCCGGCGGAGATCGTCGGGGCGTTGCGCGACGCCGACCCCCGGTGGTTCGCCGTTGCGCTGGTCCTTCAGCAGTTGTCCCAGGCGGCGTTCGGCTGGCAGCAGCGGGTCATGCTGTCGGCGTTCGGCGTCGGCATGTCCCGCCGGGACGCGATGGCGGTGGCCTACACCCGCTCGGCGATCAGCCTGGCGTTCCCGGCCGGCTCCGCGGTGTCGGCCGCCTACGCGGTCACCCAGTATCGCCGGCTCGGCGCGACCTCGGCCGCCGCGGCGACCACGATGCTGCTGTCCGGCGTCGCGTCGGTCGGCGGGCTGTTGCTGACCTATGCCGGGGTGGCCGGCCCGATGACCGTGCTGCGGCAGCCCGCCATCGCCGTCGCGGTGCTGCTCGGTCTGCTGGCCGTCGCGCCGGTGGTGGTCCAGGTAGTGCGCATGCGGTCCCGGCGCTCGCCTCTCGACGCGGCCCGGCCGCCTGGTGCCGTCCGCCGGTTGCTGGGCGAGATCCGGAGCGTGCGCCCGCGGCATCTCGGCGCGACCGTCGGATTCGCCGTACTCAATTGGCTTCTTGATCTTGCTTGTCTGGTTGCGGCCGCGCGCGGCAGTGGCCTTTCGCTGTCGGTGGCGCACCTGGCCACGGTCTATCTCGCGGTTCAGGTGGTGCGGCAGATTCCGATCACGCCCGGTGGTTTCGGGGTGATCGAGGCGAGCCTGCTCGCCGGGCTGGTTGCCGCCGGGGCCCCGCATGCCGCCGCGGTCGCCGCCGTGCTGGTCTATCGCCTGGCGTCCTGCTGGTTCGT
The DNA here is from genome assembly GCF_018332695.1 of Paractinoplanes toevensis. GTDB lineage: Bacteria > Actinomycetota > Actinomycetes > Mycobacteriales > Micromonosporaceae > Actinoplanes > Actinoplanes toevensis. Next base: position 28,454 of record NZ_BOQN01000005.1, on the reverse strand, counting down.
GCTGCCGCTGGGCCTCGGATCGCACCTGCTCCTGCGCCTGAGAGGTCCGCGTCCCGCGGTGGTGTGACGTAAGCAATTGTTGACTTAGCCTCGGCCGCGGTCGATAGTTAGTCAGCAAGCGTTTACATCAAGCCTGAGGGACGTCATGACGCAAACACTCGAGGCGCGCGAGCCAGCGGGCGTCGACCGCCCCGGCCGCGGCGGCACCCTGCTCGTGCTCTACCTGTCGCTGGGTGGTCTGGCCTTCGCCGTGCTCCAGTCCCTGGTCGCCCCGGCGCTCGGCACGATCGGCCGGGACCTGGGCGCGGACACCAGCGACGCCAGCTGGGTGATCACCGCCTATCTGCTGTCGGCCTCGGTGCTGACGCCCGTCCTCGGCCGCCTCGGTGACATGGTCGGCAAGCGCAAGGTCCTCATCGCCGTGCTGGCCGTGCTGGCCATCGGCACCCTGGTCGCCGCGCTCGCGCCCAGCTTGCCGGTGCTGATCGTGGCCCGCGCGCTGCAGGGCGCCGCCGGTGCGATCCTGCCGCTGTCGATCGGCATCGTCCGCGACGAGCTGCCCCGCGACCGGGTCAGCGTCATCGTCGGCCTGCTCTCCGCGATCTTCGGCATCGGTGCCGGCATCGGCATCGTGGCGGCCGGCCCGATCGTCGAGCACCTGTCCTGGCACTGGCTGTTCTGGCTGCCGCTGGCCCTGGTCGTGATCGCCCTGCTCGGCGCGGTCTTCGGGATGAAGGAGTCGCCGGTCCGCACCCCGGGTCGTCTCGACTTCCTCGGCACCGGCATTCTCTCGGTCGGGCTCGTGGCGCTGCTGCTGGCGATCAGCAAGGGCCAGTCCTGGGGCTGGGGTGAGGCCAAGACGATCGTCCTGCTCGCGATCGGTGTGGTCGCGCTGGTCGTCTTCGTCCTGGTCGAGCGGCGGGTCAAGGAGCCGCTGGTCGACATGCGCCTGATGAAGGTGCGCGGCGTGTGGGCCACCGACCTGGTCTCGCTGGTCCTCGGCTTCGCGATGTTCGGCACGTTCCTGCTGGTCCCGACGCTGCTGCAGCTGCCCGCGGCGACCGGCTACGGCTTCGGCAAGTCGGTGTCGCAGTCCGGCCTGTTCCTGCTGCCCACCGTCGTGACCATGGTGATCTTCGGTCCGCTGGCCGGCATCCTGAACCGCAAGTTCGGCCCGAAGCTGCCGATGTTCCTGGGCGCGTTGTTCGTCGTGGCCGCCTTCGGAGTGCCCGCCCTCGCGCACGGCGAGCTGTGGCAGGTCGTGCTCTCCGGGGTGCTGTCCGGGGCCGGCATCGGCCTGTCCTTCGCGGCCATGTCGAACGCCATCATCGAGAGCGTCCCGGCCACCCAGACCGGCGAGGCGACCAGCGTCAACACCATCGCCCGAACGATCGGCAGCAGCATCGGCACGGCGGTGGTCGCCGCGGTCATCACCTCCCACACCACGGCGCAGGGCCTGCCCACCGACGACGCCTTCACGTACGGCTTCGGTGTCTGTGGGGTCGTCGCGGTCCTGGCCGTGGCCGCCGCGCTCGCCCTGCCCCGGGCCCGCCGCCGGCACGAGGAGGCCGTCCAGGCCGGCGTCGGTGACCTCCCGCCCGAGCCGGAGGAGATCCACCTGCCGCACCTGAACAACCGCTGACCTCTTCGGAGATCCGGCCGTGACCGCCTGACCGGTGGTCACGGCCGCTGCCGGGCCGTCAGGTCAGTTTCTCGCCGGGACGGACCAGCCCCCGCTGGTACGCGAGGACGACGAGCTGGGCGCGATCGCGGATACCGAGCTTGGTCATGGCCCGGTTGACGTGGGTCTTGGCGGTGAGTGGGGAGACGTGCAGGCGTACGGCGATCTCCTCGTTGGACAACCCGTGCGCGACCAGGATCAGGATCTCCCGCTCACGTTCGGTGAGTGTGTCCAGTCGGCCGAACTCCGGTTCGGGCAGCGGTTCCAGCTCGGGCCGGCTCAGGAACTGGCAGATCAGCGACCGGGTGGCGGCCGCCGAGAGCAGGGCCTCGCCGGCGGCGACCGTACGCACCGCGTGGACCAGCTCGTCCGGCTCCATATTCTTGCCGAGGAAGCCGCTCGCACCGGCGCGCAGCGCGCGAACCACGTTGTCGTCGTTCTCGAACGTGGTGAGCACGAGGATACGAACGCCGTCGAGATCCTCGTCGGCGGTGATCCGCCGGGTGGCCTCCAGCCCGTCCATCTCCGGCATGCGGATGTCCATCAGGACGACGTCGGCCCGGGTGGTGCGGGCCAGGCGCACCGCGTCGGCGCCGTGGCCGGCCTCGCCCACCACCTCGATGCCCGGCTTGCCGTCCAGGATGAGCTTGTAGCCGGCGCGGATGAGTGCCTGGTCGTCGGCGAGCAGGACCCGGATCGTCATGGCTGGGCCTTCGGCGTGGGGGCGGGCAGCACGGCGCGGACCCGGAAGGTGCCGTCCGGGCGTTGCTCGGCCTTGAGGGTGCCGCCGGTCGCGGTGGCGCGTTCCCGCATGCCGACCAGTCCATAGCCCTCGGCGGGGCCGTTCGCGCCGACCCGGTTGGTCACCTCCAGGATGACGTGACCGGCGGTGTATTTGATCGCCAGAGACGCCGTCCCGGTGCCGTGCTTGTGCGCGTTGGTGAGGGACTCCTGCAGGATCCGGTAGGCGGCCAGGTCGACCAGGGCCGGCAGCTCCCGCGCGGCGCCGTGTCGGCGGTGTTCGACAGCGAGACCGGCCGCGGCCGCGGTGCTCAGCAGTTCGGCGAAACGGGCCAGACCGCGGGTGGGTTCGGTGGTGCTGTCCAGGTCGTCGGCCTGGCGCAGCACGCCGACGACGGAGCCGAGCTCGCGCAGCACGGTGTCGGAGGCGCGGCGGATGTGCACGAGCGCGGAGTCGGCCGCCTCCGGCTGGTGGGACAGCACGTGGCGGGCCGCGCCGGCCTGGACACTGATCATGGCGATGTGGTGGCTGACGACGTCGTGCAGTTCACGGGCGATGCGGATACGTTCCTCGACGACCCGGCGCCGCGCTTCGCCGTCACGGGTCTCTTCGGCGCGGCGGGCGCGCTCCTCGACCTCGGCGACGTAGGCCTGCCGGGTCCGGCTGGCGTCGCCGACCGCGGTGGCCAGGCCGACCCAGGCGAGTACGCCGAGGTTCTGCGGGGCCCACCAGCTGCTGTCCGACGTGTAGACCGCGGCAACGTAGAGCGGCAGGGCGACGGCGGCGGCCATGAACCACATCCGGTGCCGGTCGAGGCCGCTCGCCACGGTGTAGACCGCGACCACCAGGGCGATCATCAACACCGGCTGCTGCGAGTCGGTGCGGAGCGTGGTCGCGACCGTGGCGCCGCCGATGATCATCAACACCGGCAGTGGCCAGATGCGCCGGCAACCGACCGCCGCCCAGGCGAGAACACCGACTCCGACACCGCCCGGGTGCGGACCGCCCGCCGTGCCTTCGGCGTTCGCCGCGGCCAGCAGCGCCGGCAGGGCCAGTGCGCCGCCGAGCGCCGCGTCGATCAGCAGCGGATGCCGCATGACGTTTCGGCGGATCCGCTCGACGACCGTGGTGAACACGGTGACGACGGTAGGCGGTCGGTTGGCGTCACGCGTCCTCTTGGAGTGGTAGCGGGCGGGAATCCGCCCTACCGCGACGGTGGTACGGGGCACCTCACCGTAGCGACCGTTCCTGTGCGCAGCTTATGGATACTGCGTCCGCAGTATCCGCGAACCGGTCATTTGTCTACGGATGGACGACGCCGGCGGTCGGCCGTTCGGACATCGTTATGCCGTGTTCGGTACATCCGCCGTTCAGGCTCTGTTCATCCACAGATTGGCTTGGCATGCGATCTCTGTTCCGCCGTGGCCCCGCACCGCCGGAACCCGATACCCCTCCGCTCGATCCGGGGACCGACCATCGCAGTAACGACCATGTCGGTCACGCCCTGCGGGCTCCCACCGCGCTGCACGCGTTCAACCGGTACGAGATCAAGTACCTGCTACCGAGCGCTCAGATTCCCGAGTTGCGGGCGGAACTGGTCGGCCGGCTCGATGTCGACAGCCATGGCACCGACGGTGGGTACGGGGTGTGGAGCACCTATTACGACACCCGTGACCTGCGGTTCTACTGGGAGAAGATCGAGGGGCTGAAGTTCCGCCGCAAATTGCGGATCCGGCACTACGGCGACCGGTACACCGTCGGTGACGACACCACCGTGCACGTGGAGATCAAGCAGCGGGTCAACCGGGTCACCCAGAAACGCCGGATCGCTCTGCCCTACCGGCTGGCCCGCGATCTGTGCGACCGGCGAATCATGATCGAGCACGAGCCGTCCCAGCGTGCCTTCGTCGAGGAGGTCCTGGAACTGGCCGGGCTGCTCGACCTGCGGCCGGTCGCGATGACCGGTTACCAGCGCGAGGCGTACGTCGGGCACGGCGCCGACCTGGGCCTGCGGGTCACCATGGACCATCGGATCCGTGGCCGGGACCGAGATTTCGATTTCGCCGCCGACGCGGAGAACCGGCTGATCGTGCCGGCCCGGCTCTCGGTGGTCGAGTTCAAGGCCGACGAGCGGGTGCCGTACTGGCTCACCGATCTGGCCGCCCGGATGAACATGTCAATTGTCCGGGTCTCCAAGTACTGCCAGAGCGTCGAGGCCTACGGGCACGCTCCGCGCTCGATCTTCCATGTCCCCGATCACGATTCCAGCGAGGTCTGAGCAGCATGCCCTTCGACGTTCAAGATCTGTCCGGCACGTTCAGCGTCGGGGACATCGCGATCGCCCTGTCACTGTCCTTCGTGCTCAGCGCCATGATCGCCTGGGTCTACCGGTTCACCCACCGCAACGTGTCCTACAGCCAGTCCTACGTACAGACCCTCGTCATCCTCGGCATGCTCATCTCCCTGATCATGCTGGTCGTCGGATCCAACATCGCCCGCGCCTTCGCCCTGGTCGGCGCCCTGTCGGTGGTCCGGTTCCGCAACGCCATCAAAGAAACCCGCGACGTCGGATTCATCTTCCTGGTGATGGGCGTCGGCATGGCCACCGGCACCCGCTTCTACACCCTCGCCATCGTCGCCGCCATCGTGATCAGCCTGATCATCGTCGTGATGTTCCGGTTCAACTGGTTCGCCGCCAGCGTCCAACGGCAGGTCGTCAAGGTCCAGATCCCGCCCGACGGCAACTACACCGAGAACATCCAGGACGTCCTGATCGCGCATACCAGCGAGTTCGAACTGGTCAGCCTGGAATCGATTCGCGGGGGCGCGCTCACCGAGCTGACCTACACGGTCCGGCTCAAGAAGGGCACCGAGCCCGGCGCCCTGATCGCGGCGCTGGGTGAACGCACCGGCGGGCAGCGGGTCACCGTCCTGACCGGCTACGACCAGGCCGACCTATGACCACCCTCAAACACCGCATCCCCGTCCGGATCCGGCACTACTGGAAACTCCTGGCCACCTGCGCCGCCGTCCTGCTGGCGTTGACCGTGGTGTTCACCACCGTGCGGGTCGCGCCGCTGGTCACCAGTGCGAGTGACGACTCCGGGGACCAGATCACCCAGAACATCGAGGGTACGAAGGACCTGTTCGACTCCAGCGTCGGGCACAGCCTCGAGCTGACCTTCCGTGACGCCGACTACCAGCGCCTGCTCGATTCCTACTTCAAGGACGGCGAGAAGGACTGGCTCGAGGCCGACCTGACCGTCGACGGCGTCACCGTCCCGAGCGTCGGCATCCGGCTCAAGGGCAATTCCACCCTCGGCCAGCTCACCCGCGACGGCAAGGCGCGGGAGGGCGGCTTCGGCGGTCGCCCCCGCGGCGGCGCTGCTCCGGGCGGTGCTCCGGGCGGCGCTGCTCCCGCCGGCGGGGATCAGATGCCGGGTGGCTTCGGTGGCTTCGGTGGCTTTGGTGGCGGCGGACTCAAGGCCGAGGAACCGGAAACCCTGCCGTGGCTGATCCGCTTCGACGAGTTCGTCGACGGCCGCCGCTACGAGGGCCACCGGGAGGTCACCATGCGGGTGGCCGGCATGGGCGGCGGCAAGACCGTGCTCAACGAGGCGGTCTCGCTCAACGTCCTGGCCGCGGCGGGTGAGACCGCCCAGCGGTACGCCTACACCAGCTTCACCGTCAACGACCGGCCCACCACCGCCCGGCTCGTCGTCGAGCACCCCGACGAGAACTTCGCCGACCGGATCGGCACTTCCGGTGTGCTCTACAAGAGCCTGGCCACCAGTCAGTTCACCGACCAGGGCGACGACCAGACCGACTACGCCGACGACTTCAAGCAGATCAACCTGAAGGGCAGCCAGGATCTCCAGCCGGTCATCGACCTCGTCCGGTGGGTGAACAAGAGCAGCGACACCGAGTTCGACGAACACCTCGGCGACTACGTCGACGTGCAGTCGTTCGCCCGCTACGTGGCCGAACAGAACCTGTTGCTCAACTCCGACGACATGGCCGGGCCGGGTCGCAACTACTACCTGTACTACGACCTGACGACCAGGAGGTTCAAGGTCGTCGGCTGGGACTACAACCTCACCCTGAACGGCAACGCGGAACAGGACCCGACCGCGTCGGTCAGCATGGGTGGCGGTCTGCCGGACGGCATGAAGTTACCGGAAGGAATGCAACTGCCGGAGGAGATGCAACCGCCCGGGGGCGGCGGCCGGGGCTTCGGCGGCAACAAGCTCAAGGAGCGCTTCCTGGCGAGCACCGCCTTCAAGAAGGTCTACCAGGAGGCATATCAGGAGCTTTACCAGAAGGTGTACGCCGGTGGCGCCGCGACCGAAGCCCTCGACTCGGCACTGAAGGTGCTCGCCACCGTCGACGGCTACGACCGGGCAGGAACCGCGACCGAGGCGGACCAGCTGCGCACCTTGATCCAGCAGCGCACCAAGTTCCTCGCGGGCACCGCGACCGTCAAAGGCTCATGACGGACGTCCCCCGGGTCCTGCTGGTCGGCGGTGATCGGGACGGCATGCGACACCTGGAGACGGCGATGGTGGCCGAAGGCTGGGATGCCTGGAGCGTCGGCTCCGGGGAGGCCGCCTTCGCCGCCGCCCGGTTCCAGCCGCACCTGGCCGTGATCGAGATGGCGCTGCCGGACCTCGACGGCCTGCAGGTGATGCGGCGGCTGCGGGCCGATCGGCCGGACCTGCCGGTGCTGTTCCTGACGACGGCCGCCGGCGTCGAGGCTCGGGTACGGGCCTTGACCGCCGGCGGCGACGACTGCGTGACCAGGCCGTTCTTCATGCCGGAGGTGGTCAGCCGACTCCGGGCGCTGCTCCGGCGGACCCGGGTCGCGGTGAACCCGGCGGCCTCGCTCACCGTCGCCGACCTGACCCTGCACGAACCCACCCACCAGGTGTGGCGCGCCGGTCGGCCACTGGCCTTGACCGTGACGGAGTTCGAACTGCTGCGCTACCTGATGGCCAACGCCGGTCGGGCGTTGCCGCGCGAACAGATCGTCGAACGGGTCTGGCAGTTCGACCCGAACAGCAGCGCCCGGATGGTCGACTTCCACATCGCGCACCTGCGGAAGAAGGTCGACGCGAACGGCCGGCCGCTGATCCACACCATCCGCGGGATCGGTTACATCCTCGAGGAGCGGTAGGCCGGTGACCGCCCGGCGAAACGAACGTCCGGAAATGGCTCAGGTGTGGCGATCGGCGGCCGAAAGGCGCCAGCATGATCACTGTTCCGGCAGGAAGCACGCTCACCCTGCGCTGTTACGACCAAGGCGCCGGCGTGGAATCGCTCGCGCTCATCAGTCTGGCCGAGATCCGGGCCGAATTCGTGGCCGAGCTGCCGCCGATCCCGGTGCTCAGCCTCGACGAGCCCGGTGTTCGCCGGGCCGGGGTGCTCGAGCTGGTCAGCAGCATCGGGGTCACCTGGGTCGAGGCCGAGCTGCGCGGCAGCCTGCTCACCGTCCTCGGCGACACTCCGACCGACATCGTCCAGCGGCGCTCCGCGGCCCGGCATCCCGGCGGCTACACCGCGACCGGCACCGCCCAGGCCGGCTCCGGGCTCGTCGCGATCGCCGCCGAGGTCGAGGACATCTCCACCGAAGGCGTGTTGCTGCGCGTCACCGACCGGCCGCGGCTGCCCGACGGGATCTCCCGGACGCTGCTGCACGTGGCGATGCCGTGGGGCCTGCTGACGGCCTCCGTCACCACCGTCGACCAGCGGGCCGATCAGCTGCGCGGCACCTTCGAGTGGATCGACCCGGCCGGGGCCGCCGCCCTGCACGACTTCTGCGCGGCCCGCTGAGGCTGAGCCCGCGTATCGACGAAGGCGGCCTCTCCCGCGTACGGGAGAGGCCGCTTTTCTTGAAATGGAGTCGCCGGTGAGCCTCACATGTGGGCGGTCGGGGCGGCGTCCGGGTCGACCTGCAGCGGGCCGGAGCGCAGCAGCAGGGCGGCGATGATCGCGCCGACGGTGAAGAAGGCGGCCACCCAGGCGAACGTCGTGGTGTAGCTGTCGACCGCGGCCGCCGCCAGGAGCTCCTGGCTCGGGGTCCGGCCGACCAGGTAGTCGGTGGCGGCCGAGGCCGCGATCGTGCTCAGCACCGCCGTGCCGACCGATCCGCCGACCTGCTGGGCGGTGTTGACCAGGGCGGACGCGACCCCGGCGTCGTGTGCGGCCACGCCGGAGGTGCCGGCCGTCATGGACGGCGCCATGGCCAGGCCGATGCCCACGCCGATGACGATCAGCGGGCCGAGGATGTTCGCGGCGTAGGTCGAGTCCACGGCCAGGCCGGTGAGCCACAGCATGCCGGCCGCGGCGATTGCGAAGCCGGCCGGCACGAGCGGCCGCGGCCCGACCCGGGGCACGACGAGGCTGGTGGCCGTGGTCGCGGTGACGGCCAGGGCGCCGATCATCGGCAGGAAGGCGACGCCGGAGCGGATCGGTGAGAAGCCGAGGTTCTGCTGCAGGTAGTAGGTAAGGAACAGGAAGACGGCGAACATGCCGACGCCGAGCACCAGCACCGACACCAGCGCGCCGCCCCGGGTGCGGTCGAGCAGCACCCGCAGCGGGACGAGCGGGTGCGCCACCCGGGTTTCGACGGCCACGAACGCGGCCAGCAGGACCACGGCCGCGACCAGCCAGCCCCACACCATGACATCGCCCCAGGCGTGGGTCTCGGCGTTGGCGAAGCCGTAGACCAGGGCGAACAGTCCGCCCGAGACGGTCAGCGCGCCCGGGACGTCAAGGCGGTCGCGTTCCGCGTCGCGCTGGTTGTGCAGCAGGGCCAGGCCGCCGACGACGGCGAGCACCGCGAAGAGCACGTTGACGTACATGCACCAGCGCCAGTCGAGATACTCGGTGAGCACGCCGCCGAGCAGCAGCCCGATGGCGCCACCGGCCCCGGCGATCGCGCCGTAGATGCCGAACGCCTTGGCGCGCTCGCGAGCATCGGTGAACGTCGTGGTCAGCAGCGACAGCACGGCCGGGGCGAGCAGCGCACCGAAGACACCCTGCGCGGCCCGCGCCGTGACCAGCATGCCGAAGCCCTCGGCCGCGCCACCGGCCGCCGACGCCACCGCGAACCCGACCAGTCCGACGAGCAGAGCGGTCTTGCGGCCGAGGAGGTCGCCGATGCGGCCACCGAGGGGCAGCAGGGCACCGAACGCCAGGGCGTAGGCGGTGACGATCCACTGCCGGTTCTCGTTGGAGAAGCCCAGTGCCTGCTGCGCCGAGGGCAGCGCGATGTTCACAATCGTGGCGTCCAGGACCACCATCAACTGCGCCAATCCGAGTACGCCGAGGATCAGCCACCGCTGCGCGTGGTGGGCCGGCGCCTTTTCTGCCACCAAAGTCATGCGTATCTCCGATTAGTTGAGGATGTTCCTCCACTTATTTCGGCGAGCGTACCGGGTAAGTTGAGGAACTTCCTCCAGATTGAGGCGCGCATTACGCTGACCTCGTGACCAAACCCCTGCGCCGGGACGCCGAGATCAACCGGCAGCGCATCCTCAAGGCTGCTCAGGAGGTGTTCGCCGCCCGCGGGGTCGACGTGATGCTCGACGACATCGCCCACCACGCCGGCCTCGGCGTCGGCACGGTCTACCGCCGTTTCCCGACCCGCGAAGACCTGGTCGAGGCGCTGTTCGACACCCGGCTCGAGGAGATCGTCGGCTGGGCCGAGGACGGCCTGCGGCACGCCGACCCGTGGACCGGCCTGACCGAGTTCGTCGAACGGGCCACCGCCGCGATGGCCGCCGACCGCGGCCTGCGGGACATCGCCTTCAGCCGCGCCTACGGCCGTCGCCGCGTCGCCGAGATCCGGGAGATGCTGGCGCCCCGGGTCGAAGCGCTGGTCACCCGCTGCCAGGAGGCCGGGGTGGTGCGCGCCGACGCCGCCGGCGTCGACCTGGTGCTGACCCAGTTCATGGTCGCGGCCCTGCTGGAGTACGCCGAGCCGATCGCCCCCGGCCTCTGGCGCCGGTACCTGACGCTCCTCCTGGACGGCCTGCGCTTCGGCACCACGCCACTCCCGGTCCCGCCGCCCGAGGTCGAGAACATGGACCGCATCGCCGAGAACTGGCGCCCACCACGCCGCCCGTCGGCCGACTGAACAGTGCCCGGTCGGAGGTGGCCGGCCTGGTCGAGGCCGACGCCCGGGGTTTCGGCTGGCCGACGTCGCTGGGCGCGTACTCGGGGCAGACCGTGGTGGTGCTGCTGACCGCCGGAGTAGCCCTGCTGGCGGTGGCGCTGCTCGGAACCGTGGCGTCCGGCCTGCGGCCGCGGCGACTGTGGCCGGCCGTGCCGGCCGGCCTCGCGGTGGTGGCCGTCGTAGCCGTCGATCTCCACTCCAGCGACGTCGGCTACCTGCGGGAACGGGTGTCGCCGGCCGTCGGTGGCGCGTCGCCGGCGTCGGAACGCTTGCGGTACTGGCACTGGCCGCTCCGGCGGTGAAGGCCGCCATCGAGCTGACCACCGTGCGCGAGCACGTCACGAGCTGCGCCGACCTGGCCGAGTTCATGCCGGAGAACACCCTCTGGACCCTGCGCGGAAACCGCATCGTCGTCCTGGGGAGGAGTCGGTCTCCGGGACTGGTCGCCCGGCGACCTGTCGGCCCTCCAGAACGTTCGGGAGTCGTACCTCACGGCCGGGAAGCCGCCCGATGGGGACGAGACGCGGATTCCAACTCGTGGTCCGACCCATGCCAGGCGGCCGTAGCGCCGCTGATGATGTCGGTGCGCCGACGGTCCCGTAAACCTTGCCGCGGCCGCCGCTGTCGGCGACGGAGGGTCTTCCAGGTCAGGTCGACACCTTGAGCCGCGGTGGCGCGGCACGCTATCGTCTTCTTTGAACACGTTCAAAGAAGTGGGGAGTCATGGACCGGCTGACCGGACCCGGATGGGTGGGGCTGCACCTGGTGGTGGCGGTCTGCGTGCTGTCGTTCGTGCCGCTCGGGCTGGGTGCGCTCGGCCGCGGCGGCCGCCTGGTGCGGTGGTGGCCGGTTGTGGCGGTGCCGGCGGTGGTGGCGCTCCTGCTGCCGCGCGGGGTGGTCGCCGGCCTGCTCTGCGTGCCCTATCTGGTGGGTTGCCTGGCGGTGCCGGTGGTGGTGCGGCGCGATCGGCTCGTGGCCTTCGCCGCCGCCTGCCTGCCGGTGGCCGCGGCGGGCCTGCTGGCCGAGCGGGCCGGGGTCGCGCTGCTCGGCTTCCCGCTGGGGGTGCTCGGTCTCACCGCCGCGCACTTCCACGTCGCCGGGTTCGGCGCCCTTCTGCTGGTCTCCCTGGTCGACCACCGGCACCGCGCCGCCCGGCTCCTGGTACCGGCCGGGGTGGCGGTCGTGGGCCTCGGTTTCCTGGCCGGCCGGACGCCCCTCGGGCAGGACGTGGGCGACCTGATCGAGCTCGTCGGGGCCGGCCTGCTGAGCTCGGGTCTCTGGCTGGCGATCGCCACCCGCGCCGGCCGGGCGGCCCGGCTGCTGCTGGCGCTGAGCGTCGTCACCCTGGCCCTGGCCCTGCTCTACGCGGCCGGTCAACTGATCGCCGTGCCGCACCTGAACCTGACCTGGATGGTGCTGACCCACGGCGTCCTGAACACGGCCGCCGTGCTGACCGCCCTGGTGCTGGCAAGAGCTCTCGGGTCGGGGACGGACAGCGTGTACGTCATCGCCCGTGAAACTGCGTGAGGCTGACGGTCGGTCCACCGGTCGAGACCCGAGCCGACCCCGAAGTCAACGGGAGCATGGAGGCAACGTGCCTGGTCGACGCTTTGGCCATGGCTTATGGCGGGCGCCTTCTGCCGCCGCCATGACAGCGGCCGCGCTGGCATTGGCCGCCTGCGGTGCGCCTGAAACCTCTCCGGAGCAGACTCCGGTGGTGACCACGCCCTCCGTGGCAGGGGCGAGCGCTGAGGAGGCGACCTCCACGGTCACGACCCAGGCACCGAAGGCCGCCAAGATCAAAGTGCCGCCCGGGGTCGGCCTGGACTATCAGTCAGCACAGGATCTCTGGCGCTCCGCAGGCCTGCATGTGGCTCCGGCGGAAGACGCCACAGGCGCGAACCGGATACCGGTGATCGACTCGAATTGGGTTGTCGTGTCACAGGACCCGAAGGCCGGCTCGATGGTGGAAGCGGGTTCCTTCATCACCGCGACCGTCAAGAAAGACAGCGACGACTGACGTCTACGGTCCGGCCGCGTGACCATTGCGGCGCGTCGAGTCATCATGCAAACGCGTCGCGGATCGTCTCCAGGTCGTCGATGCGCGCGGGCGGCTGACCACGGCCGGTGCCATGCCACAGCTGCGCCGACCGGGTCGCCAGCAGAACCGCGCGCAGCGCCTCGTGGCGGCTGAACTTGGCATGCATCGCGTCGCGCATCACCGCGTTCTTGCACCCGTCCCACTGGCGCAGCCGCACGTCGTCCAACAGCACGATCTTGCGGTGTTTGCGCGCCGCCGCCCCGTCGCCGCGCGCCAGCTCGGTGTCGCTCTCCAGCGCGAACCGCTCGGCCAGCGCCGGGTCCACGAGTGCGATCTTCGACGCCTGGAACGCGTGCTCGACCGTGCGGCAGGTGCGCCCGTCCAGCGTGAACTCGGCGGGCCAGAAGTTCGACAGCATGCGCCGCCAGTGCCGTACGCCAGCCAGCGCGGCGTAGGTGGCTGGGTCGGCGACCCGCTCGTGCACCCCACGCCCAGGCGGCAGATCGGCCGAGCCGGAGTAGAAGTACAACCGATCCTCGACCGTCGTCACGCCCAGCACACTATGGCCCGGGTACGACAAAATCCGTTGCCGCCCGAGCGCGGCGAGGTCGGTCGCGCGGGACCTGTCGGATCCGGGTCTGTTCGATCGTAGGGAGGGTAGGCAGGAGGTCGCACCGGGCGGCCCGCCGAGAAGGAGCCTCGCGATGTCCACCACCCGCCAGGGTCTCGCCCGTCGTATGTTCGAACTTCTGGAGCCGATCTGCCTGGTCACCTTCTTTGCCGACGAGTGCAACCAGGAGTTGGCCGCGCTCGGCCACCGCACCTACTGGGACGGCTACTTCGCCAGTCGCGCCGCGCCGCTGGGGCGGGTGCCGGCTCAGGTCGTGCACGCGGCCTTCTACAACTTTGCCGAGGGGGAGGCCGCGCGGCACATCCCGAGTGCGTGGGAGAAGATTCCGCCCGAGGCGTCGGTCGCCGCGCGGGAGCGGGGCAGTGCGGCCTCCCTGCGGCGGATTCTCGGCGACGAGCTGGGTCGCTCCGCGGGCCTGGTGCGGGCCGCCGATCTGATCACCAAGGCCGCGACGAGCGCGCCCACCGCGGGCCGGGTGATGTACGCCGGGATGCGCACCCTCGCCGTGCCGGGTGACCCGATCGCCCGGCTGTGGCATTCCGCGACCATGCTGCGCGAGCACCGCGGTGACGGGCATATCGCCGCTCTCGTCGGTGCCGGCATCGGTGGCACGGAGGCGCACGTGATCAGCGCGCTGGCCATGGGCATCTACCCGGCGGAGTCCTTCGGGCGCATCCACCACCTGCCGAAGCGGCGTCTGGCCGCGGTCATGGACGGGTTGCGGGAGCGCGGGCTGGTGGACGCCGACGGGCGGTTCACCGACGCGGGCCGGGAGACCCGGCAGCGCATCGAAGCCCTGACCGATGAACTTGCCGCCCCGCCGTACGACGCCCTCAGCCCGGCCGAGCTCGACGAGCTGATCGCCGTACTCGAACCCATCACCGCGAAGCTGGTGGCGGCGGGGTAGCCGCCCGGTGGGATATGCAGGATCATGCCGCGGTGCGCGTTTCGCGATGGGTATGGCTTTTCCTGGCCAGCACGGCCGTGCTGGCGGTGCAGGTGACGCTCCAGCGTGAGCTGTTGTTGTTCGCCGGCACGCTGGCGACGGCGGCTCTGCTCGGGCTGGCCGTGGAGCGCGAGGCGGGTGGCTGGCCGCAACGGGCGGGCCTGGCCGGGCTCGCCGCGCTGACGCTGGCGGCCGCGGCGATCGACATCGACGCCAAGGGATTCGGCTGGCCGATCGCGGTGGGTGAGCATGCGGGTGTGGTTGCCGTGCTGCTGCTGACGGCGGGTGCCGCACTTCTCGCGGTGGCGGTGCTCGGGACCGCGGCGCCGGGGCTTCGGCGACGGCATCTCTGGCCGGCGGCGCTGGCCGGGGCCGTGGTGGTCGCGGTCTTCGCGGAGTTCGCGATCACGGATCGGCCGGGCCGGGCCGGGATCGCCCTGCTCGGGCTGTCGGTGGTGGCCCTGGTGTTGGTGCTGGTCGCGGCGAACGCGGCGCTGGTGACGCACCGGTTGGGCCGGGCCGGAGTCGGTCTGCTGGCCGTCCTCGCGTTCGCCGGTGGTGCGGTGGGTGCGGCCGCGGAGTTCGGTGCGCCGGACCGCATGGTCAGCTGTGGTCAGCCGACGCTGGGGCCGGACGACACGGCGGTGTGGGAGTTGTGCAGTGCGGCCACCCTCCGGGACGTCACGCAGGATCGGGCCGAGCAGCGCTTCCTGCACCCGGGAGAGAAGCACGCGGGGGAGCGGAACGCGGCCGTCGTGATGGTCGCGGTCGTGCCGGTCGAGAGGTCGGCGGGGGGCGAGGGCTGGGGGTCCGTCTTCGTGGCGGGTGACGCCACCCTGCGCCTGCTGGGACTGGCGGCGTTGGTGGTGGCGCTGTTCCCGCCCCGCCGAGCAGTAGTGCTGTTGTGACCATGCGGCTACTCTGAGTGCATGCTCCCGCTCCTGGCGGACGGGAGACATGGTGCGAAACCGGTTGAGTTTCGTCGCGGAGAGTGGCGGTGCCACCATGGTGCCTCAGTGGGTCATCGATCTGGTCGGGGAGTCGCGGTCGGCCGCGCTGCCCATCATCGCCGTGTATTTCACCTACCGGCTGGGCTGTCGCGTGCTCGCACCGCTCAGCATCGCCTCGTTCGTGGTGCTCGTCGGCAGCAAGGAGCGGTCGGAGCGGGCGTTGAAGCTGGTCGCGCTGCTCAGTTCTGCAGAGGAGCCGGAGCCGGAGCCGGAGCGATCGACTGATCGGCCGAGCGTGGAATCAGCACCGCCAGCGCGGCGATCACCACGGCCACGATGACCAGGCCGATGAAGATGCGGTGCACCGCGGTGGTCAGCGCGGCCGGATCCACCGGGCCGGAACCGACCGTCGCATTGGCCACCGCGCCGAAGACGGCCACCCCGACCGCGCTGCCCAGCGAGCGCAGGAAGATGTTGCTGGCGGTCACCACGCCCCGCTCCGACCAGCCCACACTGGACTGCGCGGCGATCAATGTGGGCGATGCGGTCAGCCCCATACCCAGGCCGATGACCAGGCAGAACAACGCCACTTCCCAGACCGGCGAAGTGCCGCCGAGGAGCAGCAGCAGGGCGCAGCCGACGACGACCAGGCTGGTGCCGATCAGGGCGCAGGCCCGGAAGCCGAGCCGCAGATAGATCCGGCCGGCCTGGCTGCCGGTGATCGGCCAGCCGAGGGTGAGGGTGGCCAGGGCGAAACCGGCGATGAGCGGGCCGGCGCCGAGCACGTCCTGCACGTAGGTCGGTACGTAGGAGCTCAGGCCGTACAGGATGGCGCCGATGCCGACCGAGATCAGGCCGCTGGAGACCAGCAGGCGCCGCCGGAAGATCCAGAGCGGCAGCACCGGCGAAGCCGCCCGCCGCTCCACCAGGACGAAGGCGGTCAGCGACGCGAGCCCGGTGCCCAGGATGAGCAGACTGGCCGGGGAGTTCCAGGCCCATGCCTGACCGCCCTCCAACGCGCCCAGGATGACCAGGGCCAGGCCGAGCGCGAGCAGGCCGGCGCCACGGTAGTCGATCACCGGATGACCGCGTTCTACCCGCTCGTGGAAGAAGCGTACGAAGACGCCGGCGGCCAGCAGGCAGAGCGGGATGTTGACGAAGAAGATCCAGCGCCAGGAGACGTACTCGCTGAAGACGCCGCCCAGGGTGGGTCCGACGACCGAGGCGACACCCCACACGCTGGCGACGTACCCCTGCACCTTGGCTCGTTCGCGGACGGAGTAGAGGTCGCCGACGATGGTGATGGTGGTCGGCAGGATCGCGCCGGCGCCGAGGCCCTGGACGATCCGGAAGGCGATGAGCGGTCCCATCGCCCAGGCCACCCCGCACAGGATCGAGCCGACCAGGAACAGCCCGATGCCCCACAGGATGACCGGTTTCCGGCCGAACAGGTCGTTCAGCTTGCCGTAGATCGGCACCGAGACGGCCTGGGCCAGCAGGAAGATCGAGAAGAGCCAGGGGAATTCGGTGAAACCGCCGATGTCCTTGACGATCGAGGGCACCGCGGTGGCGATGATCGTGCCCTCGATGGCGACCAGAGCGGTGGTGAGCATTACGGCGGCGAGGACCGGTCCTCGCTCGGAGCGCAGCCCGACATTGTTTCCCGGCACTCCGATCAAGCTACCCGGAAACCCGCCGCCGGGCGTTTTGTCTGATTTATCCTGCGAGAGTGGCACTCGTCGTCGTAGCCGAGGACAACCTCGATCACCAGCGGGTCATCGCTGAAGTCGTCCGGCGGCTCGGCCATGACGTCGTGGTCGCGAACGACGGGCGCTCGGGCCTGGAAGCGGTCGGCAAGCACCGGCCCGACCTGCTCATCGCCGACGTCGACATGCCGCACATGAGCGGGCTCGAACTCTGCGCGGCGATCCGGGCCGACCCGCAGCTGGCGCCGACCCCGGTCGTACTGATCACCGCGTACCTCCTGCCGGGAGATCCGCGGCTGAGCGCGACCGGTGCGCTCGGGGTGATCGGCAAGCCCTTCGGTGTTCCCGAGCTGAGCGAGGCGTTGCGCGGCCACCTCAACGCGCTCAAGACGCCGCTCATCGGCCATTCCATGCTCGATGCCGTGCTCGACTGCATCGACACCGGCGTGCTGGTGTTCGACATGCATGGCCGGCAGTTGCTGGTCAACCGCGCGCTCGGCGACGTCCTCGGCGTCGACGAGCCGGGTACGCCGGTCGACGAGGTCGCCCGCCGGCACCGGATGTGCCGCCCGGACGGGACCGAGGTGCCGGCCGACGAGTGGCCGATCTGGCGGGCCATGCGCGGCGAGGACGTCAACCATGTCGAGCTGCTGGCCTACGATCCGCACGGCCGCCCGCACTGGTACCTGGTCAACGCCCGGCCGGTCCGCGGCGCCGACGGCACGGTGATCGCCGCCGTCTCGGCCGCGCACGACGTCACCACCCGGCACCGCACCCGGCAGTACGAGGTGTGCAAGAACAAGGTCCTCAGCGTGCTGGCCAGCGACCCGGACGCGCCGGACGCCGGTGACCGCATCCTGGCCGCGATCGGCACCACCCTGAGTTGGCCGTACCTGCGGCTGTGGCTGGCCGATGAGGACGCCGACGTGCTGCGCCCGGCCGCGCTGTACAGCGCGCCGGATGAGCCGGCGCTGCCGCTGCCCGCCACCATCGGCCGGGGGCTCGGCCTGGCCGGGCTGTGCTGGCAGACCGGCGAGCTGATCTGGGTGCCGGACCTGCACGCGCCGGAGGCGCCGATCCTGCCGGAGGTCGCCGAGAGTTCCGCCTACCGCTCGGCCGGCGCGGTCCCGGTGCGCAGCGGCGAGCGGGTGGTGGGCGCGATCTCGTTCTTCTCCCGGAACCGGCAGGAGTCCGACCCGGCGCTCGGCATGCTGCTCACCGGCATCGCCGCGGTGATCGGCGCGTTCCTGGAGCACCGCCGGGCCGAGGGTCTCGCGTTGCACCTGGCCGCCGCGACCGACGAGTACATGGCGCTGGCCGGGCACGAGCTGCGCACCCCGCTCACCTCGATCGGCTCGTACGTCGATCTGATCGCCGAGTCGCCGGACGACACCCCGTTCGTCGAGCTGCGCGACCTGTTCGAGGTGGTGCACCGCAACAGCACCCGGCTGCGGAACCTGGTGGACCGGCTGCTGGACGTGGCGGGCCTGGAATCGGGGCACCTCGCGCTCGCGTCCGAAGCGGTGAACCTGACCGAGGTGGTGGCCGAGGGAATCGCCGCGGCCGCCACCGACCGGGGCGTCGTGGTCAACACCGACCGCCTCGACGAGGTGACCGTGCCGGGGGACCGCGCCCGGCTCCGGCAGGTGGTCGACGCGCTGGTCGGCAACGCGGTCAAGTTCAGCCCGTCGGACTCGGCGGTCGGGGTCACCCTGGTCGACCAGGGCGATCTCGTGGTGCTCACGGTCAGCGACACCGGCGTCGGCATCCCGGCGTCGGAGCAGGCGAAACTGTTCCAGCGGCTGTACCGGGGCGGCAACGCCCGGCACACCGGCATCCCGGGCTCGGGGCTGGGCCTGGCACTGTGCCGGGTGGTGGTGGAACGACACCGCGGCACGATCGCGCTGGCCTCGCACGAGTCCACCGGCACCACCGTGACGGTGCGTCTACCGAAGTAGGTCGGCGGCGGCCAGGGCCAGCCACAGTTGGACGCGGTCGGCGGTGCGGGCCAGTGAGCGGCCGGTCAGCTTCTCGATCTGCTCGAGGCGGTAGCGCACGGTGTTGCGGTGCACGATCAGCCGGGCCGCCACCGCGGCCACCGAGCCGTCCGCGTCGAGGTACGCCCGCAGCGTCGCGACCAGCGAGCCGGCGTGCGCGGCGTCGAAGTCGTGCAGCGGCCGCAGCACCTCACTGGCCAGGTCGCGCAGCGGCACGTCCTCGCTCGCCACGATCAGGCCGGACAGGCTCATCTGCTCGCGGTCGTTGATGCCGGGGCCACGGTTCATCGCCTCGTGCGCCTCGTAATAACTCCAGCGCAGGCCGGTCGTCCCCGCGTACCAGCCGCCGATGCCGACCCGGACGTCCGAGCCGTACCGACTCAGGTAGTCCTGCAGCAGCAGGGCGGCCTCCCGCGCCGACTGCCCCGGGTCCAGGACGACCAGCAGACAATCCTCCAGCACCGCGGTCGTCGCGCCGGTCATCGGCGGACTGCTCACCAGGCGCTTCCGGAGATCGCCGCCGCCCGGCGAGAGGGTGGCCACCAGCAGGGCGTGCTCGTCCTCGGCCCGGATGCCGAACGGGGAGAGGCGGCGTTCGGCCTCGGCGCCACCGATGGTGCCGCGCACGAGGTCTTCGAGGACCTGCCCGGCCAGGCGGCGCTTGCCGGCCAGCTCCGCCTGACGGCGGGCAAGTTCCAGACCGACGAGCGAGACGGCGTACGGGAGGACGTCCGCGGACCTACGGGGCCGGCGACAGCACAGGTACGCCACCACGGTGTCCTCCACTGTGACCGGCACGGAGAGCGGGGTGTCGCCGGAGGTGCCGGACCGGGCCGCGTAGAGGATCTGCTCGACCGGCCAGGCCGCGCTGGCCGGGGCGGTGGCGAGCACCCGCCCGTACACGTCGACGACCATGCAGGGTGCGCCGAGGATCTGGTGCAGGGACCCGACCAGCGCGCCCAGCCCACGGCCGGAGAGCAGGGCCCGGGCCAGGGTGTCGTGCTCGTCGAGCAGGTCGGCGAAGCGGCCGTACTGCTCCTCGAGGACCCGGTCGGCGACGAACCGGTCGACCGCGATGAACGGTGTCGAGTAGGGAATCTCCAGCACCGGCAGCCGATGGTCGCGAGCCTCGGCGAGGGTGGCGGCCGGGATCCGGTCGTGGGTGAGCCCGATGCCGAAGCCGAGCCCGACCGCCCGCCGGTCGGCCACCCGGGACACGAACTGCCGCTGGGCCGCCTCGTCGAGCTGGCTGAGCCCGGTGGTCAGCACCAGCTCGCCGCCGGAGAGGAACGGGCGCGGGTCGGCCAGCTCGGTGACCGCGCACCAGCGCACCGGCTGGTTGAGCGCCGTCGGGTCGCCGTCGGCCAGCCGCAGGCTCAGGTCGGGGTCGGCGAGCACGTCGCCCAAGCGCAGGGTCACCGCGCGACTGTACGGCCGCACAACGCGGCCGCGTAAGTACTGTTCCCGCGTCCATTTACGGTCGTGACTGCCGCCAAATACGGTGTCCTGCAACACAGCCGCCCACCCGGGAGGTCCTCTTGATGCAGGTGCCGGCCCGGATCGGCGGTCGCCCGGTGAGCGCCGACGACTGGATCGAGGTGCTCAGCCCGTTCGACGGGTCGCCGGTCGCCCGCGTGCCGGCCCTGGGTGCCGAGCACGTCGCCGAGGCGGTGGCGGCCGCTTCGGCGGCGCTGGCCCGGGGTGACTTCCCGCAGTACCGCCGGGCCGAGGTGCTGGAACGCGCGGCCGAACTGCTGGCCGAGCGCACCGAGGAGTTCGCCGTCACCATCGCCCGCGAGGCCGGCAAGCCGATCCGCGACGCCCGCGCCGAGACCCTCCGATGTGTCGACACGCTGCGGTTCTCCGCGGTGGAGGGCCGCCGGCTCGGCGGCGAGGTGATCCCGATGGACGCCTCGGCGAGCGGGGTGGGCCGGCTCGGGTTCGCGCTGCGGCACCCGGTCGGTGTGGTCGCCGCGATCTCGCCGTTCAACTTCCCGCTCAACCTGGTCGCGCACAAGCTGGGCCCGGCGATCGCGGCCGGCTGCCCGGTGGTGCTCAAGCCGGCCGAGCTGACCCCGGTCTCCGCGATCCGCCTGGTCGACCTGCTGGTCGAGGCGGGCCTGCCGGCCGACTGGATCTCGGTGGTCACCGGCACCGGCCCGGACGCCGGCACCCCGCTGGTCGCCCACCCGGTGCCGGCGCTCATCACGTTCACCGGCAGCGTCGCGGTCGGCCGCCGGATCCAGGACACCGCGCCGCGCAAACGGGTGCTGCTCGAGCTCGGCTCGAACGCCCCGGTGATCGTCGAGCCGGACGCCGACCTGGACCGGGTGGTCGCCCAGGTGCGGCAGGGCGGTTTCTCGTACGCCGGGCAGAGCTGTATCTCGACCCAGCGGGTGCTGGCCCATGTGGACATCTACGACAAGCTGCGGCACGAGCTGAAGAACGCGATCGGCACGCTACGGGTCGGTGACCCGCTCGACAAGGACACCGAGGTCGGGCCGCTGATCTCGGCGGCCGCGGCGGATCGCGTCGAGACGTGGCTCGCGCAGGCCCGCGCGGCCGGGGCGGAGGTGACCGGGGGCCGGCGGGACGGCACCACGATCACCCCGGCCATCGTCGCCGATCCGCCGCGTGACCTGGACGTCTATCGCCAGGAGGTGTTCGGTCCGGTGGTCACCGTCACGCCGTACACAAATCTGGCGGAAGCGATCGGCCTGGCCAACGACAGCGATTTCGGCCTTCAGGCCGGGGTTTTCACGGCGGACATCGGCGTCGCGCTGCGCGCGGCGCGCGAGCTGGAATTCGGCGGGGTGCTGATCAACCAGGTCCCGACCTTCCGGGCCGACCAGCAGCCGTACGGCGGACTTCGCGACGCCGGGAACACGCGCGAGGGTCCGGCCTACGCGGTGCACGAGATGACTGAACTTCGATTCGTGATGGTGAGCGCATGAGTACTCCGGCAATCAAGCTGACCGGGCTGCGGAAGTCGTTCGGGGCGGTGGACGCCGTCGCGGGGATCGACCTCGCCATCGCCGACGGCGAGTTCTTCTCGATGCTCGGTCCGTCCGGCTCCGGGAAGACCACGGTACTGCGGATGATCGCCGGCTTCGAGCTGCCGACCGGCGGCACGGTGGAATTGGGCGGCCGCGACGTCACCAAGCTGGCGCCGTTCGAGCGGGACGTGAACACGGTCTTCCAGGACTACGCGCTCTTCCCGCACATGACCGTCCTGGAGAACGTCGAGTACGGACTCAAGGTCCGCAAGGTGCCTCGTAAGGAGCGGCGTTCCAGGGCCGAGGAAGCTTTGTCCGCCGTACGCCTGGAGGGGTTCGGGTCTCGGAAGCCGGCGGCGATGTCGGGTGGTCAGCGGCAGCGGGTTGCTCTGGCCCGGGCCCTGGTCAACCGGCCCAAGGTGCTGTTGCTGGACGAGCCGCTCGGCGCCCTGGACCTGAAGCTGCGTGAGCAGATGCAGGTCGAGCTGAAGCAGATCCAGCGGGACGTCGGCATCACGTTCGTCTTCGTCACGCACGACCAGGACGAGGCGCTGACCATGAGCGACCGGGTGGCGGTGTTCGACGCCGGCCGGATCGCGCAGGTGGGGACGCCGTCGGACGTCTACGAGAGCCCGGCCACTCCCTTTGTTGCCGGATTTGTCGGCACATCGAATCTGTTAGCGGGGCCGGTCGCTGAGGCGCTTGTCGGTCGAAAAGGGACATTCTCCATCCGGCCGGAGAAGATCTCGTTAGCTGAAGCGGGCAATCCGGGCACGGTCGCCGAGGTTATCTACGCCGGGCCGGTGACCCGCTACGTCGTCGACCTGGACGCCGGAGTGCGGGTCACGGTCGTCGAGCAGAACCAGCGCACCGGGACCGCCGCGCTGGCCGAGCTGCGGGGGAAGCCGGTCCATCTGAGCTGGCACGCGGAGCACGTGATCGAAATCCCCAGTGAGAAGGAGAATGCGGATGCGGCATAGATTCGTTTTGGCAGCCCTGTCGGCCGGCGTGCTCGTGCTGGCCGGGTGTGGCGGCGGCGATTCCGGCACCACCGGCTCCGGGCCCGGCGGCCTGTCCGTCCCGAAGATCGACAAGCTGGCCGCACTCGGTGCGGGCGAGGGCGAGGTCAACATCGTCTCGTGGGCCGGTTACGTCGAGGACGGCTCCACCGACAAGGCCGTCGACTGGGTCTCCGACTTCACCTCCGAGACCGGCTGCAAGGTCAACAACAAGGTGGCGGCGACCTCCGACGAGATGGTCACCCTGATGAAGACCGGCGAGTACGACGTGGTCTCCGCCTCCGGTGACGCGTCGCTGCGGCTCATCTACGGCGGCGACGTCGCGCCGGTCAACACTTCGCTTATTCAGAACTATGCCCAAGTCTTCGACGGGCTGAAGAACAAGCAGTGGAACTCGGTCGACGGGGCCGCCTACGGCATCCCGCACGGCCGCGGCGCCAACCTGCTGATGTACCGGACCGACGTGGTCAAGCCCGCCCCGACCTCGTGGAGCGCGGTCTTCGACGCCAACTCGCCGTACCAGGGCAAGATCACCGCGTACGACTCGCCGATCTACATCGCCGACGCGGCCCTCTACCTCATGAAGACCAAGCCGGAACTGAACATCAAGAACCCGTACGCGCTGGACGACACCCAGTTCAAGGCGGCCACCGACCTGCTCACCGAGCAGAACAAGCTGATCGGCGAGTACTGGTCGGACTACACCAAGGAGGTGCAGTCCTTCAAGGCCGGCAACTCGGTGCTCGGCACCACCTGGCAGATCATCGCCAACCTCGCCCAGGCCGACAAGGCGCCGGTCGAGGCCGTGCTGCCGACCGAGGGCGCGACCGGCTGGTCCGACACCTGGATGATCTCGGCCAAGGCCAAGCACCCGAACTGCGGCTACCTCTGGATGAACCACATCATCTCGCCGAAGGCCAACGCGGCCGTCGCCGAGTGGTTCGGTGAGGCGCCCGCCAACAAGCTGGCCTGCCAGCAGACGTCGGACAAGAACTTCTGCACCACGTTCCACGCCGACGACGAGGCCTACTTCCAGAACATCTGGTACTGGACCACCCCGATCGCGCAGTGCCTGGACGGCCGTACCGACGTGACCTGCAAGGACTACTCGGCCTGGACCCAGGCCTGGACGACCATCAAGGGATGACGTGTCGACTCTTGGGTCCTTTCTGCACCGCCACCCACGGCTGAGGCTCGCCGGGCTGCTCTCGGCGCCTCTGCTGTGGTTGGTGGTGGCCTACCTCGGCGCGCTCGCCGTGCTGCTGGTCTCCGCGTTCTGGTCGGTGAACAGCTTCACCGGGGTATTGACCAAGCAATTCACGGTCGCCAACTTCCGGACGATCCTGACCGAGGAGGTCTACCGCAACGTCACCCTGCGCAGCCTCTGGGTGGCCTTGTCCGTGACGATCATCTGCGTCGTCCTGGCCGTGCCGATGGCGTTCTACATGGCCAAGGTGGCGTCCCCGCGCACCCGCAAGTGGCTGGTCATCGCGATCCTCACGCCACTGTGGGCGTCGTACCTGGTCAAGGCGTACGCGTGGCGGATCCTGCTGGCCAACGACGGGCCGATGGACTCGATCTTCGGCGGTCCCGGCTACGGCCTGTTCGCGGTGGTCCTGGTGCTGTCGTACATGTGGTTGCCGTACATGATCCTGCCGATCTACGCCGGTCTCGAACGCCTGCCCGACTCGATGCTGGAAGCCAGCGCCGACCTGGGTGCCCGGGCGGGCCGCACGTTCCGCCGGATCGTGCTGCCCGTCCTGATCCCATCGGTCTTCGCCGGCTCGATCTTCACGTTCTCGCTGTCGCTCGGCGACTACATCACCGTGCAGATCGTCGGCGGCAAGTCCCAGCTGATCGGCAACCTGGTCTACGCGAACATCGGCGCCGCCAACAACCTGCCGTTCGCCGCCGCGATCGCCACCGTCCCGGTCGTGATCATGGTCATCTACCTGGTCGCGGTCCGCCGCTCGGGCGCCCTGGAGGAGCTGTGACGCTCTCGCCGTTTGCCAAGATCGCGCTGCGCGTCTTCATGGGGCTCGGGCTGCTGTTCATCTACGTGCCGCTGATGCTGGTGCTGATCAACTCGTTCAACGGCGACCGCACGTTCGGCTGGCCGCCGCACGACTTCACCACCCGCTGGTGGTCGGCGGCCTGGGACAACACCGGCGCCCGTTCCGCGTTGCTGACCTCGGTGAAAGCGGGCCTGGGCGCAACCGCGATCGCGCTGGTCCTGGGCACGATGGTGGCGTTCGCCGTGCAGCGCTTCAAGTTCTTCGGCCGGGACACCCTGTCGCTGCTGATCGTGCTGCCGATCGCCCTGCCCGGCATCGTCACCGGCATCGCCCTGGACAGCGCGTGGCGCTCGGTGATCGAGCCGCTCGGCATCGGCAAGGGCCTGTTCTCGGTGATCGTCGGCCACGCCACGTTCTGCGTGGTGACCATCTACAACAACGTGCTGGCCCGGCTGCGCCGGACCGGCGTCAACCTGGAGGACGCGTCGGCCGACCTGGGCGCCTCACCCGGCCAGACCTTCCGGTACGTGACCTTCCCGATGATCCGCTCCGCCCTGCTGGCCGGTGGCCTGCTGGCGTTCGCCCTCTCATTCGACGAGATCATCGTGACCACGTTCACCGCCGGCCCCGGTGTCACCACCCTGCCCATCTGGATCTTCAACAACCTGTTCCGCCCCAACCAGGCCCCGATCGTCAACGTGGTCGCGGCCGTCCTGGTCGTCCTCTCGGTGGTGCCGGTCTGGCTGGCCCAGCGGGTCGCCGGCCCCGAAGCCGGCGCAAGCCGCACCTGAGCCCCGCAGAAATGCCAGACTTGTCGCATGAGCGTCAGCTGGCGCTTCGACGGCGATGACCGGCTCAGCGGTGTGGGCGCGGACTGGGACGACTTCGCCCTGGCCAACGGTGGCGGTGGCTGCGTGCCGCCGCCGATCGGCCGCACCCTGGCCGAATTCATCAGCGGCCCCGACCTGTGCGTGGTGTGGCGGGCGATCCTCGGGCTGTCCCGCCGTGAACCCGGCCGGGCCCTGAGCCTGACCTACCGCTGCGACTCACCCGACGAGCGCCGCATCATGACGGCCACCGTCACCTGCCAGGACCGGGCCGAGGTCAGCATCGTCAGCGCGATCGGGCAACGGCAGCCCCGCCCGGCCGTGCCCCTGCTCGACCCCACGGTCCCCGACCACACCGGCGAGATGATCCGGATGTGCGGCTGGTGCGCCCGGGTCAAGGTCGACGGCTGGGTCGACGTGGAGGAGGGCTGCCGCCGCCTCGACCTGCTGGAACTCGAGTCCGGCCCGCTGCCCCGGATCACCCACGGCATCTGCGACAGCTGCCGCGCCGCCGTCACCGGCGGCCTGGACCTGGTCGGTGGTAAATCGCTGGCGGCGGGTCTCCGCTCTGCGTGAGGATCCCGCCATGGTTGACGTGCGGGTGACGAGTGGGGCATTGAGCGGCACCTGGAAGTCCGGGGTCGCCGTGTTCCGCGGCATCCCCTATGCGGCGGCACCCGTCGGCGCGAACCGGTTCGCCGCCCCGCAGCCCGCGAAGAGCTGGGACGGCGTACGCCCGGCGGTCTCTTTCGGCCCGCCGCCACCGCAATCCGACGCGCTCGGCCGCGGCCCGTCCGGGGTTTCCGGTGACGACTGGCTGACCGTCAACGTCTGGTCACCCGCCCCCGGCCCGGCGGCGAAACTCCCGGTCCTGGTGTGGATCTACGGCGGCGCCTACACGCTGGGCTCCGCCGCCTGGCCCGAGTACGACGGCGGCCACCTGGCCCGCGCCGGCGTGGTCCTGGTGACCCTCAACTACCGCCTGGGGATCGAAGGCTTCGCCCACCTGGCCGGCGCCCCCGCC
Source organism: Paractinoplanes toevensis (assembly GCF_018332695.1). Lineage (GTDB taxonomy): Bacteria > Actinomycetota > Actinomycetes > Mycobacteriales > Micromonosporaceae > Actinoplanes > Actinoplanes toevensis. The sequence continues at coordinate 1,703 of NZ_BOQN01000005.1, read as the reverse complement.
AACCGCGGCCTGCTCGACCAGGTCGCCGCCCTGGAGTGGGTGCACGAGAACATCGCGGCGTTCGGCGGCGACCCCGGCCGGGTGACCATCTTCGGCGAGTCCGCCGGGGGTGGCGCGGTGGCCGCCCTGCTGGCCATGCCCCGCGCGACCGGCCTGTTCCGCGGCGCGGTGGCGCAGAGCATGCCCGGCACGTTCCTCACCCCCGAACTGGCCGCCGACATCGCCGAGGCCTGCGCGGCCGAGCTGGACCTGCCCCCGACCGCCGACGCCCTGGCCACGATCGACCCGGCCCGGCTGGCCGCCGCCGGCGACGCGGTCACCGCCACGGCCCCCGCGCGAACGGACCGATGGGGTCCGGCCGCCTCCCGGTCGATCCTGTTCGCCCCCATCGTCGACGGCGACACCCTGCCCACCACCCCGTGGCAGGCCCTGGCGTCCGGCGCCGCCCGCGACGTCACCCTGCTGGCGGGCCACACCCGCGACGAACATCGGCTGTTCACCGCCATGTTCGGCCCGGCGACCCCCGACCAGACCGAAACCGCCCTGCGCCTGCTGGCCCCCACCCCCGACAGCTACCGGGAGTTCGACCCCGCCCAGCGCCACGAGCTGGTCCAATCCGACTGGCTGTTCCGCATGCCCACCCTGCACCTGGCCGACGCGCAGCTGGCCGGCGGCGGCCGGGCCTACTTCTACGAGCTGACCTGGCCCGCGCCCGGCCTGGGCGGCATCCTCGGCGCATGCCACGGCCTGGACGTCCCCCTGGTCTTCGGCAACTTGACCAGCGGCGGCCCGGCCGCACTGCTGGGCGAGACCCCCGGCCCGGAGGCCATCGAGCTGTCCGCCCGGATGCGCTCCGCCTGGACCGCTTTCGCCACCAACGGCGACCCGGGCTGGCCCGCCTACCGACCCGACGAGTTCCTGACCCAGATCCTCGACGTTCCCGGCGCGGTAACCCCGTACCCGGAGCAGCCCTCCCGCAAGATCTGGCAGAACCACAAATTCGCCCCGCTCACCCTGCGTCCTTAGTTCTTTCCGGTACGCGCCGGGCCGGGCCGCCTGGCTCCCGGTCCCGCCAGGCGAAAATCACCCTCCGCGCGCCCGCTACGGGCGGGCCCGGCCCAAGACCCGAACCGGCGCCGCACCGTCACCCTGCCCACCTAGAGATCTTCTCGGGTCGGGGTCTCGCCGTCCAGAAGGAACAGAACCCCGGCCCAGACTTCCGCGAAACGGAGGGCGGGACACTTTCGCGCGGAAGATCAAACCTTTGCCGTACGCGCCGCCGCACTCTCGTGGAACTCGGTCCCGGCAGGTGCCACTCACCCTCCGCGCGCCCGCTGCGGGCGGGCCCGGCCCAACCCCACCCCACCCCGCCTACCGGCCAGGACCAACAATCCCGGTCGACGGCCACGACCTCCCGCAGAGTGGTCGTTGCTCTCGAATACTGCGTAGTCGTCCCTGTGTCCCGGACATAGTCCCGCGTGATGAGCAACGCTCCCACAGCTCGGACCACCCAGCGGTCAGAAGAACACGACATACCGCCTATGTCCGATACCGACAGCCGGCCCGACGCGACCTAGGGGACTTAGCGTGCGGACAGAGCAGCAACTCCACAAGATCTGTGAGGGCGGGGCGCCACGACGGGCGTTGCCGCGCGGGGGTTTGAGTGCGTGTGTCGTTTACGCGAGAGTCGCGGCACGTGCCGG
>NZ_BOQN01000004.1 GCF_018332695.1 Paractinoplanes toevensis | reverse complement strand
GTGCGCGAGCCCGGCCGCGAAGACCCGCCGGGCCAGCCGCTCGGCCCCGGCCGGCGTGGTGCGCTCGCCGACCCCGATGGCCAGCACGTCCGGCGCCAGCACCAGCACGTCGCCGCCCTCGACGTGCTCGAGCGCCGGGTCGTAGAGCAACTCCACCCCGGCGAAGCGCGGGTGGTAGCGGTAGATGGCCCGGGTCAGCGTGGTCTCCCGCTGCCGGGCCGGCATGGCCAGGCTGGTCACCGCCACCCGGTCGCGCACCCACACCGATGAATCGCGGGTGAAGAGCAGGTTGGGCAGCGGATCGATGATGAAGTCGTGATCGTCCATGAGTTCGTAGACCAGGCCGCCCGGCCCCGGCTTGAGCTCCTGGTGGGCGAGGCCGGCCATGAGCACGTCGGCGAGCCGGCGCGGGTCCTGGTCGGCCAGGTAGCGGCCGACCGAGTCGCGCAGGGTGTCACCGAGCCGGCGGTCGTCGAGCACGGCCCCGGTGAGCTCCTCCCGGGCGTCCGCGACGGCGAGGGTCTCGGTGAGCAGGTCGGCGAGGTAGAGCACCTCGACGCCGCGATCGCGCAGCGCGTCGGCGAAGCGATCGTGCTCCTCCTGCGCCCGGCCGACCCACGGGATACCGTCGAAGAGCAGCGAGTCGTTGTTCCGCGGAGTCAGCCGGGCGAGCTCGGCTCCGGGCCGATGGAGCAGGACCGTACGCAGCGGGCTGACTTCACTGTCGACGTAGTTCACCCCGGTACTCCTCGCGTTCGTCCGATGACGTTCTGACTAGATCATGAGACATCGGTGCGCACGAGCGTAGGTGAGGCTAACTTTGTGCTTGAAGCTGCCGAACCGGGGAGAGAACGCCGCTATGCACTATCCGCAAGAAAAATTCGTGCGTGAATGCGGCATTCATCCCCACTCACTCGTCTCTCTTTCGCCCCGATGTCTTGCCTCCGTGTGGGGTCGTACACGTACGGTAGTGAAAAGAGAGCCCGAAGAGACCTTTTGCCGGAGGTCGCAGTGACTGTCTTCCCGCGCCCTGCCCTACCCGTATCGACGAAGGCGCTACCCACCCTCGATCGACCAGTCCCATCATCCCCGCTCGACGGACCGACTCGCCCGTCGCCTGCCGAGTGGGCCCGTCGCCGTCGAGCCGACCGCGACGCCCGCCGCCTCGAGGCCGCCGGGAACCGGGCTTTGACCCGTCTCGACCGCCTCGGACCCAACTGGCACATCGTGGACTGGCCGCGCACCGATGCGCAGGGCTTCTACGAACCCGATCTCGCCGACGACCGCGCCGGCTTCCTGGCCATCGGGCCGGGCGGCATCTACGCGGTGACCGTTGCCGATCACGGCCGTTCCCGGGTGCTCATCGCCGGTGACGTCGTGCAGATCAACGGCAAGCGCCCGGCCTACATCGCCGAGGCCCGCCGGGAAGCCCGTCGCGCCAGCAAGGCGCTCTCCGCCGCGGTCGGCCTGTCCGTGCCGGTCACTCCCGTGCTGACGTTCGTCGGCAACGGCGTGATCAGCGTGCACGGCCTGCCGAAGGAGGTCCTCGTCTCGACCGACAAGGAACTCGACCGGCTACTCATCGCGGGTGGCGCGCGCATCTCGCCGGCCACCGCCAGCAAGCTCTCAGCTGTCGCACATCACCCCGGGACCTGGGCAAACGCGCCCTATCGCCCGGCCGGCGACTACCGGTGGCACCCCGACGGACAAACGGCCGCTGACAAGCGTCCGGCACGCCGGTAACGTTCCTTCAGTGCAGTCGGCGGGTTGACGCCGCGGCCCCGTGTTTCACGGCCGCGGCGTCCGCCCCCGCGAAGGAGCGAGGAGGACGGGGTGGGACACATCGAGCTCTCGCTCTCGGGAGGGTTCGTGCCCCAGGCACGCACGCCCGCCGAGGCCGAGTTCGTCCCGAGCGTCGAGCGGTGGACGTCGACGGTGGCCTCGGCCGCCGAGCCGTGCCTGGTGATCGACTCCGCTGCCAAGATCCTGGCGATGTCGGCCTCGTGCAGCGAGCTGTTCGGGCTGGGCAAGCCGGCCGAGGTGGTCGGCCAGACGCTCGGCAACGCGCTTCGACTGATCGACTTCACGGCCGTGGCCAGCCAGCTGGACGAGTCCGACGTGGAAAAGATCCCGCCGCTGCTGGCGATCCGCAGCGAGCGGCTGGCGCGTGGCCTGTTGCGCGTGGTGCCGAGCCCGGGCGAGCCACCGCTGACCGTCGACGCGATCACGACGCCGCTGCTGCACAACGATCGGGTCGCCGGTTCACTGACGTTCTTCTCTCCGGTGCGCTGAAATCCGCTGGTGTGGCGTTTGCCGCACCGGTAGGGGTTGGGCAAGGCACGATGCGGAAACGTAGTCTGCCCTCATGCTTGATCTAGATCTGCTACCGGAGGAGTACGCGGTGTGTCGGCTGCCGGCCGGCTCGCCGATCCCGGCTTCGCTGGCCGCGGGTCCGGACGACAAGAGCGTCATCTCACTCAGCTGGGCGCCCGACGAGTTGTCGATCATCTGCCCGGCTGACCGGGTGCCGGAGGACGCGACCGCCGACACGGCCTGGCGGTGTCTGCGCGTGGTCGGGCCGCTCGACCTGGCGCTGACCGGGGTGCTGGCCTCGCTGATCGGCCCGCTGGCCGCAGCCCGGGTCAATATCGTGACGTTCTCGACGTACACCACGGACTACCTGCTCGTGCCGACCGTGCGGCTGAGCGAGGCGGTGGACACTCTCACGGCGGCGGGGCACCGCATCGCCTCCTGAGCCGTTGCGCCCTACCATGTCCGCGTGTCCCCCCGCACACTCCTGCTGATCCCCATCGGCGCTCTGCTGCTGCTGAGCGCCTGCGGTGCGCCGCCCAAGCCGCCGCTGAAGTCGCCTCCGCTCTACGTGAGCCCGAGCGCGGCTCCCATTTCGCTGAATCCGTCGGCGCTCGGCGTCCCCGGCGCGACGTTCCCGACGCCCACCGCCGCCGCGCCCGGACCGGCATATCCGACCTATACCTATCCGACGGCCGTGACCACCACGGTCACGCAGGCGCCGGACACCGTCCCGGCGACGCCGACCCCGTCGCACGCGGCCGCCTGCACCGGCTCGCCGACCGACGCCCAGCTCCTCACCCTGATCAAGGGGCAGCCGGGCATCCCGAACAAGACGCTGCAGGTCGACGACGGGCCTTACTGCTCCGGCGAGTGGTCGTTCAGCACGGTCGAGATCACCGGCGCGAGCGCCGACCAACTCGAACCGCTGATGGTCGTCACCACCGGCCGGGACACCACGCTGGCGCTGGTGGCGGCCGGCTCCGAGGTGTGCACCAACCGGGTGCTGACGTCGGCGCCACCGGGCATCCGGGTCCTGGCCTGCGGATCCTGACTAGACTGCGCGGCATGCCGGGAACACCGCCGACTCGCTTCGTCTACCTCGGTCCGGAGGGCACCTTCACCGAGGCCGCACTGCGCACCCTGCCCGCCGCCGAGCGCGGGTTGCGCACGCCGGCCCGCAGCGTGCCCGAGGCCCTCGAGGCGGTTCGCTCCGGCGACGCCGACGCGGCCTTGGTCCCACTGGAGAATTCAGTGGGCGGTGCCATCCCGGTCACCCTCGACGAGCTGGCCACCGGCAGCCCGCTGGTGATCACCCGCGAGGTCGTGATCCCGGTCGAGTTCCGGCTCGCGGCCCGCGACCTGATTCCGCTCGCCCGGATCCGCACGGTCGCGGCGCACCCGCAGGCCTCGGCCCAGTGCCGTAACTGGCTGCTCGCCCACCTGCCCGACGCCACGGTGGTGGACGTGCTGTCCAACGCGACCGCCGCGATCGCCGCGGCTGCGGGGGAGTACGACGCGGCGCTGTGCGCGCCCATCGGGGTGCCGCGCAACGGGCTGACCGTGCTGGCCGACAAGGTCGCCGACCACGCCGACGCGGTAACCCGCTTCGCGCTGCTCACCCGGCCCGGCCCGGTCGGCGAGCCGACCGGCGACGACGTCACGTCGCTGGCCGTCTCGATCCGGCACGACCAGGTGGGCGCGCTGCTCGCGGTGCTGACCGAGCTTTCGGTACGCGGCATCAACCTGTCCCGCATCGAGTCCCGGCCGACCGGCGAGCAGCTCGGCACGTACGTCTTCTTCCTCGACTGCACCGGCCACGTGGCCGAGACCCGGATGGGCGAGGCCCTGCAGGGCCTTCGCCGCATCTGCGCCGAGGTGCGTTTCCTCGGCAGCTACCCGCGGCACCGGCTCACCCGCGAGGACCCGGTCCCGTCACCGCCCGGCCTGTCCGACAGCGACTTCGCCGACTCGGCGGCGTGGCTTTCCCGCCTCCGAGCCGGCGAGATCCACTAATTCCCGAGCAGATTGCCCAGCAGGCCGCCCTGCTGCTGCTGGCCGCCGCCGGTGCCGGCGAGGCCGGCCGGGGGCTCCTCCGAGGGCTGTACGACGACGAAGCCCTGCCCGGCGAAGCTCATCGTGAAGCGCTCGCCCGTGGTGCGGCCCAGCAGCGTGCCGAGGCCCAGCTGCTCGGCGCGGTGGTAACCGGTCTGCAGGTTGGCCGACCAGCAGATCGCGGCCTGCGGGTCGACGTAGGTGGGCTGGTCGACGCTGAGCACCACCGGGGTGCCCTTGGTGGTGACCGCGATCCGGCCGTGCCCGCTGAAGACGCAGTTGAACAGGCCGGCGTTGGACATCATGCCGGCGCCGCCGACCATCTTGATGTCGTAGTTGAGGGTCGAGTCGAACGCCAGCACGTTCGTCCCGTTGATGGAGAGGGCGTCGCCCGGCTCCAGGTCGATGAGGTGGACGTCGGCGGCCTTGTCGGCGAGGAAGACGTCGCCGGTGCCGCGGACCTTCATCAGCGGTACGCCCTCGCCGGTGAGCTTCGACTTGATGAACTTGCCGATGCCGCCGGAGCCGAGCGCCTCGAACTGGACATTGCCCTGGTAGGCGACCATCGAGCCCTGGCGGGCCATGAACTCACCGTTCAGCTCCGCCTTGAGCAGCTTGGAATTCTGCAGACGCAACCCGGGCTGGGCCGACTCCTTCTCGAGGTTCTCGGCCGAAAAGAGCTCGCTGCGCATGAACGTCCTCCTGTGTGCGATGTGGCATCAGGGTAGGACCCACCGCCAAGTCGGTGACCGGCCGTTCAGCCGGTTTTCAGCCCCATCCGAGCTCGTGCAGACGGTGATCGTCGATGCCGAAGTGGTGGGCTATCTCGTGCACCACGGTGATCGCGACCTCGTCGATGACGTCAGTCTCGGTGTCGCAGACCTTCAGCGTCGGCAAACGGTAGATGGTGATGCGATCGGGCAGCACGCCCGCGTAGTCCCAGCCCCGATCGGTCAGGGCCGTCCCCTCGTAGAGTCCGAGCAGGTCATCACTGCCGTCGGGGGGTGCGTCCTCGACCATGAAGACCACGTTGTTCATCATCGTCAGCAGCTCGACGGGCACCTCGTCGAGCGCCTCACCGACGAGTTCCTCGAAACGCTCGCGACTCATCTCGACCGGCACAGTGACCATTGTGCGCCTCGTCGGCGGGCACGCCGGTGCGGCCGGCGCGGTCAGGGATCCGACAGCAACCCCTGCCCGCACCGGCGGAGTGATTCGGCCGGTCAGGCCAGCTTCGCGGACAGCGTGATCTCGGTGCCCGGGGCGAGCAGCCGGGAGATCGGGCAGCCCTCCTTGGCGGCCTGGGCGATCTTCTGGAACTCGGAGTCGTCGATGCCGGGCACGGTGCCGACGGTCTCCAGGTCGATCCGGGTGACGCTGAAGCCGGCGTCAGTCTTGTCGAAGTGGAGCTTGGCGATGGTCTCCACCGAGGTGCCGGTGTAGCCCGCGTCGGCGAGCGCCTTCGAGAACGCCATCGAGAAGCAGCCGGAGTGCGCGGCGGCGATGAGCTCCTCGGGGTTCGTCCCCTCGCCCTCCTCGAAGCGCGACTTGAACGAGTAGTTCCCCTGGTAACCGCCCTTACCGGTCTTGATCGTGCCGGAACCCTCGGTGAGGTTCCCATCCCAGTGGGCCGTAGCAGTACGAATAGGCATATCCGAAACGCTAGTCCATCGGACGGCCGGTGGCCGGTCGACCGGGCACGGGCCATCATGGGTCACATGCCCCCCGAGCATGGCCCGATCGACACCGACCCATCGCCGACGACTGTTCCTCCCGCCGACGAGGTGATCGAGTTCGGCGCGGTGAAGGCTCCTCGCCGGCGTCGCTGGAGCGCGACCGGCCTCGGCCACACCCTGGCCGGCGACCGGCGCGTGGTCCCGGTGGCCGCGGCGCTGGGCGCGGTCGCCCTGCTCGTCTCGCTCATCTCCGAGTGGCAGGTCACCACGGTCGACGCCGCGGTGTTCGGCCCCGAGGGTGCCGTCGGCGACCAACTGGTGCCGACCGGCCTCACCGACCTCGGCGCGTTCGGCACCGCCGTCCTGGTGGGGCTGTTCCCGCTGGTCGCCGCGGTGGTGCTGACCATGTTCGGGCCGCCGGCCGGGCGCCGCTGGGCGCGGCTCGGCGGGCTCAGTGTCGGCGGCACGATGCTCGGCCTGCTCTTCGCGCTGGCCGTCTCGCTCGGCGACCAGAGCCGGGTGGTGCCCTACCTCTACACCATGTCGCTCAGCCCCGACCAGCTGCAGGCCGGTTACGGGCGCGGCCTGTGGTGCGCCCTCGCCGGGGTCTGCTTCGTGTTGCTCGCGCTCTATCTGGCCGATCGGCACACCGCGGCCCTGGTCGCCGATGAGCCGGTCGCGGAGGAACCGCCGGCCGTGTGGTCGTGGCGCCGGCCGTCCGCCGGGGACGAGCAGGTGGTCCCGGACTCGCCGCTGGAGCTGACCGTCGGCCCGGCCCGGCCGTTCACCTCACTCGGCGATGACCGCGACAAGCCGAGCGGATCGTGACGGGAAGGGATACTCGGGTGCTGACCGGGACGGGCCGCCGGTAGGCTCGGCAATCGTGATTGACCTGCGTCTGCTCCGCGAGGACCCCGAGCTCATCCGTGCCAGCCAGCGAGTGCGCGGCGAGTCCACCGAGGTGGTGGATGCCCTGCTGCGCGCCGATGAGGAGCGCCGAGCCGCTACCCAGCGGTTCGAGGCGGTCCGGGCCGAGCAGAGATCGCTGAGCAAGCAGGTGCCGAAGGCCTCCGGCGACGAGAAGGCGGCGCTGCTGGCCCGCACCAAGGAGCTGGCCGCCGAGGTCAAGACGGCCGAGGCCGCCGCCTCGGCCGCCGCCGAGACGCTGCGCCGGGCCCACCTGGCCGTGCCCAACATCGTGCAGGACGGCACGCCGCCGGGCGGCGAGGACGACTTCGTCGTGCTGCGCGAGGTCGGCGACCGCCCGGCCATCGACAACCCGAAGGACCACCTCGAGATCGGCGAGGCCCTGAAGGCGATCGACACCGAGCGCGGCGCCAAGGTGTCCGGCTCGCGGTTCTACTTCCTCACCGGGGTGGGCGCGCTGCTCCAGCTGGGCCTCCTGCAGATGGCGATCGCCCAGGCGGTGGAGTACGGCTTCACCCCCTCGATCACGCCGTCGCTGGTCAAGCCGGAATCGATGGAGGGCACCGGCTTCCTCGGCGCGCACGCCGGCGAGATCTACCGACTCGAGGCCGACGACCTCTATCTGGTGGGCACTTCGGAGGTCGCCCTGGCGGCGTACCACTCAAACGAGATCTTGGATCTCGAAGCCGCACCGAGCCGCTTCGCCGGATGGTCGTCGTGCTATCGCCGTGAGGCGGGGTCGTACGGCAAGGACGTGCGCGGCATCCTGCGGGTGCACCAGTTCGACAAGGTGGAGATGTTCTCCTTCTGCAAGCCGGAGCAGGCGGCCGACGAGCACCTGAAGCTGCTGGCGATGGAGGAGGAGATGCTGGCCAAGGTCGAGATTCCCTACCGGGTGATCGACGTGGCCGGCGGCGACCTCGGTTCGAGCGCTTCGCGCAAGTACGACTGCGAGGCGTGGGTGCCGTCGCAGGGCCGCTACCGCGAGGTCACCTCGACGTCGAACTGCACCACGTTCCAGGCGCGGCGGCTCAACATCCGCTACCGCGACGCTGACGGCAAGCCGCAGACCGCGGCCACGCTGAACGGGACGCTCGCGACCACCCGATGGCTGATTCCGATCCTGGAGAACCACCAGCAGCCGGACGGTTCGGTGCGGGTGCCGAAGGCGCTGCAGCCCTACCTCGGCGGCCGCGACGTCCTCGAACCTGTCCGCTAACGGTTAATACACCCGCCCGCTACCAAAAGTAATAGCAGCAGGTAGCTGGGCGGGTGTAACGTTTTCCTTCCGCCCTCCGCGGGGGTTCAGCCCCACCTCGGAGGTGACCGATGGTCAAGCCTGGACTCCCCAAGCTGATCGCGACGGATCTCGACGGCACGTTGGTGCGCAGTGATGACACCGTGTCCGCGTACACCCATGAGGTTCTCGAACGGGTCCGGGCCGCCGGCATCCGGATCGTGGGCGCCACCGGCCGCGGGCCGCGTCTGACGTCGCTCACCCGCAACGACATCCGGGTGGCCGATTTCCTGGTGCTGGCCCAGGGCGGCTGGGTGCTCGACCAGGCCGAGTCGGCCTACCTGCTGCGGTCCCGGCTCGCCGGGCCGGCGCTGTCGAAGGTGCTGGCCGACCTCGAGGCCGAGGTCGGAGCGCTGTCGGTGATGGTGGAGGCGCTCGAGCACGACGATTCGCCGCTGTGGGGCGACTACGACCCGACCTGGCGCTACCCGGTGGTGGTCGAGCGGCGGGAACGCGCCGACTGCCTCACCGGCGACGTGATCAAGGCGTTCGCCCGGTCCTTCGACTACCACGTCGACGATCTGCTCGAGGTGGCCCGGCGGATCGTGCCGCCGCACGTGGCGTCGGTCACCCAGGCCGGTCTCGACTACGTGGAGATCTGCCCGGCGAACGTGGACAAAGGCACCGGCCTCTCGGTCGTGGCCGAGGCGGTCGGCGTCGATCCGCAGGACGTTCTCGTCTTCGGTGACATGCCCAACGACCTGCCGATGTTCGCGTGGGCCGGGTGGAGCCGCGTGGCGGTCGCCAACGCCCATCCCGCCCTCATGGCGGTGGCCGACGAGGTGACTCTGTCGAACGACGAGGACGGGGTGGCCGTCTATCTCGACAAGTTACTGTCGAGGTGATGCACCCTTTTCGGCTTGTCGCCTCCGACATCGACGGCACCCTGATCCACAGCGACGGCACGCTGAGCAAGGGCACCCTCGACGTGATCCACGCCCTCCCCGTTCCGTTCGTTCTGGTGACCGGCCGGCCGGTCCGATGGCTCCGGCAGCTCTACGACCAGATGCCGGAGCCGGTTCCGGCGGTCTGCGCCAACGGCGCGGTCGTCTACGACCCCGACACCGACACGGTGCTGCGGGCCGAGCCGCTCTCCGTCGAGCTGCTGATCGACGTCACCAAGAAGCTGCGCGACGCGATTCCCGACATCGCCCTGGCCGTCGAGGTCGAGGAGGGCCGGCGCTTCTGGTACGAGGAGGCCTGGCCGCTGCGCTGGGACCCGGAGAGTGATGAGGTCCGCGTGCTCACCGGCCCCGAGGAGCTGACCTCGGCGCCGGCCGTCAAGCTGCTCGTCCGCTCGGCCAACCACGAGGCGGACGAGTTTCACAAGCTGGTCAGCGGCGTGCTGGGGGAGATCGCCACGGTCACCCACTCGTCGCGGAGCGCGCTGGTGGAGATCTCGGCGGCCGGGGTGACCAAGGCGGCCGGACTGGCCTGGCTGTGCGAACGCAAGGGCATCGACGCGGGCGAGGTGGTGGCGTTCGGCGACATGCCCAACGACATCCCGCTGCTGAGCTGGGCCGGTCGTTCGGTGGCGATGGGCAACGCCCACCCCGCCGTCCGCGCGGTGGCCGACGAGGTGGGTCTCACGAACGACGAGGACGGGGTCGCGCAATACCTGCGCGACGCCTTCGACCTCTAGAGATATTGGCCGGTCGGGCCCTCGCCGGGGTTCTGCGGCTGCCCGGGCATGGCCGGGATGCGGCCCATCGGTAACGCCGGCCGGCCGCCGCCACCGCCACGCATCTGCTCGAGCTGGAGCCGGGCCGCCATCTGCTGGGCGACCAGCGCGGCCTGGATGCCGTGGAAGAGACCCTCGAGCCAGCCCACCAGCTGTGCCTGGGCGATGCGCAGCTCGGACTCGCTCGGCGGGGTGTCACCCTCGAACGGCAGCGAGAGCCGCTCCAGCTCCTCGCGAAGCTCGGGGGCGAGACCGTCCTCGAGCTCGATGATCGACCGCTGGTGGATCTCGCGCAGCCGGCCACGGCTGGCCTCGTCGAGCGGAGCTGCCCGCACCTCCTCGAGCAGCTGCTTGATCATGCTGCCGATGCGCATGACCTTCGCCGGCTGCTCGATCAGGTTGCCCGGCTCCTCGGGGCTGAGCGTGCCGTCGGACTCGATCGTGCCCATCGGACGCCCATCGGGTCCGACCACGATGACGGAGCCGTCTTCCTGCTTCTCCGCGGTGCGATTGTCATCGGTCATGCGTTCCATCTTCCCGCACGCGCCCAACTCGGTGCCGCTGGCCTCGGGGCCTTCAGGGCCGGAGTTCGGCCACCGCGCACTTGACGCTGCCGCCCCCACGCTTGAGTTCCGTGAGTTCGACGTGCACCGGGTGGTAGCCGGCCGCCCGCACCTTCTCGCCCATCGCGGCCGCCTCGGTGTTGAGGATCACATGACGGCCGTCGCTGACCAGGTTGAGCCCGAACGCCTCGGCATCGGCCCGGTCGGCGAGCACGGCGTCCGGGAAAAGCTGGGCGAGCACCCGCTGTGAGGCTGCCGAGAACGCGTCCGGGTAGTAGGCGACGTTGTGGTCGTCGAGCGCGGCCAGGGCCGTGTCCAGGTGGTAGTAGGCGGGATCGACCAGGCGGAGCGAGACGACCGGGCGGCCGAGCATCTCCTGGGCCTCGGCGTGTGCGGCCGGCTCGGTGCGGAAGCCGTAGCCGGCCAGGATCACGCCGCCGTGCGCGCCGGGCAGGTAGGTGAAGTCGCCCTCGCCTTCGTTGACGTGCTCAGGCGTCTCGTATTTCCAGTCCGTCCGCGTGTAGAAGGCCCGGTGGGCGTCGGCCTCGTCGGCGCGCTGCGGGTAGCGGAAGCGGGCGCCGTAGACCGTGCCGTCGACGGAGAAGGCGCCGTTGGCCGCGTAGACCATGTCGGGCAGGCCGGCCACCGGGTCGAGCAGGTGCACGGTGTGGCCGAGTTCGACGAGGGTGTTGCGCAGCAGGTCCCACTGCTTGACGGCCAGCGCCGCGTCGACCGGGACGGTGATGTCCATCCACGGGTTGATGGCGTACTCGACCGTGAAATGCTCCGGAGGGCACATGAGATATGTCCGGGTTCGCGGCAAGCGCTCGGTCTGGCTCATGAGGTAAAGCGTAGGTAGGCTCGGGTGCACGAAACAGCGAGAAATCTTGTGTTCTGGAGGCGAATCGTTGCAGATGGACCCGGTTGACCAGCGAATCATTGCGTTACTGGTCGCCGACGCACGCGCGTCGTACGCGGAGATAGGGTCCAAGGTCGCTCTTTCCGCCCCGGCCGTGAAACGGCGGGTGGATCGGCTCCGTGCCAGCGGGGTGATCAAGGGATTCACCGCGGTCATCGACCCCGCCGCCGTGGGCTGGACCACCGAGGCCTTCGTCGAGCTGTTCTGCACCGGCCGCACCACCCCCGCCCAGATCACGGTGGCCACCCGGCGGCATCCCGAGGTGATCGGCGCCTACACGGTGTCGGGCCAGGCCGACGCACTGGTACACCTGCGGGCCGCCGACATCGGGCATCTCGAACAGGCCCTCGAGCGGCTGCGAGCCGAGCCGTTCGTCACCTCGACTCGGAGCATGATCGTGCTGTCCCGCCTCGTGGAGACACCGACGGTGGTGCCCGCCCCCCAGTAGGAACCCATCCGTTCGGCGCCGCGTCCAAGCGCACATGCGCCGCCGAATCCTGATCTTCACCGCGATTCTCACGCTGGCCGGCTGCACCGACGCGCCGCCCAGGAAAATACTGGAATCACCGGTCCCCGTGCCCGGGGCCGCGATCGCCAAGCTCAGCCTGGTCGCGTTCGACAACTGCGACCGGCTGCTCACCGACCTGCGGGCGGCAACCCGGCGCAGCGTCGGCCCCTACGGACTGCCCGGCAGCGACGCCTTTCCGGAGAACGCGATGGCTACCGGAGCCCGAGTCGATGCGGCGGCCGCCAAGGCGACCACCTACTCCGGGACCAACGTGCACGAGATCGGTGCCGACGAGCCCGACATCGTCAAGACCGACGGCCGCCGCATCGTCACCGTCCAGGGCGGGGCCCTGCGGGTCATCGACCCGGCCACCCGCGCGCTGACCGGCCGGCTCGAACTCGGGAACGTCTCGACGGCGCAGTTCCTCCTGGCCGGCGACCACGCTCTCGTACTCACCTCCGGTTATGGGCGGACCGACGGCCGTGTCTACAAGATGGCGCCGCCCGGGGACGCCGAGCTGCTCCTGATCGATCTGAGCGGGCCGCCGCGCATCATCAGCCGATTCGTCGGCAGCGGCCAGGTGGTCGACGCCCGGCAGACCGGCAGCGTGGCCCGGGTCGTGCTCAGCTCCACCCCGCGGATCAAATTCCCGTACTACCCGGACGGCGACGCCGACGCTCTCCTCCGCCGGAATCGGCAGGCGATCAGCGCGGCGCCGATCGACGCCTGGCTGCCGTCGTGGCAGGTCACCACCGGTACGGCGGTCACCTCGGGACGCGTCGGCTGCGACGCGGTGAGCCGACCCGCGTCGTACTCCGGGGCCGGGATGCTCACCCTGCTGACCTTCGACCTGGCCGCCGACGCGCTCACCGACGGCAGCCCGGTCGGCGTGGTCAGCGACGGTGATCTGGTCTACGGCACGCCGACCAGCCTCTACGTCGCCAACAACCAGGACTGGCAGGTCAACGCTTTGCCCGCCGCCGACCCGGCCGAGCTGGACACCGAGATCTTCAAGTTCGCGCTGCCCGCGGCGGGAAAGCCGGAGCTGGCCGCTTCGGGCCGCGTTCCCGGGTCACTGCTCAACCAGTACTCGATGTCCGAATGGGACGGTCGGCTGCGGGTCGCGACCACCACGTCAACGGCGTCGGCGGTGCGGGTGCTCGCCGACAGCGGCGGCAAGCTTGTGCAGACCGGGGTGGTCGACGGGCTCGGCAAGAACGAGCGGATCTACGCCGTACGGTTCCTCGGCCCGCGCGGCTATGTGGTGACCTTCCGACAAACCGATCCGCTCTACAGCCTCGACCTCAGCGATCCGGCCGCCCCTCGGGTCACCGGCGAACTGAAGATCACCGGCTATTCGGCCCATCTGCAACAGGTAGGGGACGACCTTCTGGTGGGCGTCGGGCAGGAGGCCGGCACCGACGGCGTACGGCAAGGGACGCAGGTTTCGCTTTTCGATGTCGGTGATCCGGCGAGCCCTCGCCGGCTGGCCCAGCATGTAGTGCCACAGAGCGTGTCGGATGCCGAATTCGATCCGCACGCACTGCTCTGGTGGCCGGCCACCGGACTGCTCGTCGTACCGATCAAGGGCGCCGTCGAGGGCGCGCTCGCCCTGCGGGTCGACGCCGGTGGCCTGCACGAGGCCGGGAAGATCAGCGGGTACGTGGACCGGTCCCTGGTGATCGGCAGCGACCTCTGGACCCTGGGCGAGTCGGGCATGACCGCCTTTGATCTGTCCACCCTGGACCAGAGAGCGACCGTGCGTTTCTAGAGGTACATCCCCGTCCGGTGGTCGTCGGCAGGCTGCTTCGCCGGTGTGGGCTTGTCGCCCTCGCCGAAGAAGCGCTTGCCCCCGAACTCGCCGTGCAGCCGGTCGTCCAGCTCGTCGGCCAGGCCGGTCATGACCTGCACGGCGAGCATGAGGTGGGTGGCCTGGAAGTTGCGGCCGAAAACCGGGATCGACGCCCACACCGTGTCCTGCGCGCAGTAGAGGCGGCCGATCGGCATGCGGTTGGTCAGTTCGGACAGCTTGACGTAGAGCTCCTCGGTCGGCTCGACCTCGGTGAGGATCGGCGAGAAGACGTCCACCAGCGGCGGATTATCCCGAACCCGGACGAACACCATCGCCGAGCCGGCCCGGATGCCGATGTCACCGTCCGTGTCGACCTGTAGCTGGTCGACGGGGGTCTTCGACATGGTGGCGACCACCGTGCGAACCCGCTCCTCGAGCGGCACGACCTCCTCGGCCGCACCCGCCAACGCCGCCCGCAGTTCACCGTCCGCGTCCAGGTCGTCGAGGTCGAGGGACTGGCCGATGGTCGGCTCGTGCCGGGCGGTGGCCAGCGGCGCCGTCTCGATCGGCTCGTCCTGTTCGTCGTGCACGATATAGACCAGGAAGGCCGGGTGCGGAGCGCCGTAGACGTCCCGCAACGTGCGGGAGACCACCGTCGCGAGCTGTGCCGCCTTCTCCTGCGCGGAGCGCACGCCGAACGAGTTGCCCGAGTCCGGCAGCACACCCGGCGGCGACCAGCCGAGCGCGACCATGTCGGCGACCGCGGCGCGATCCATCCGGAAGCCCTCGGGCAGTTCGGCGTTGCCGACCGCGAGCGCCTCCACCACGCCGTCGGGGAGCACCCGCATGCTCACCGAGTAGACCGCTGTGCCGGTGCCCGACGCGGTCGGGTCGAGCGTGATGTCGATGTGCGAGTCCGGCGCGAGGTTCTGCAGCAGCGCCGCCAGCGCGCCGGCGAACTCCCGCCACGCCTCGGTCACCTTGGCCCGCAGGTCAGCCGTGGTCGGCTCGTCGAGCAGGATGTTGTCGTTCGACCCGCCTGCGGCGTTGTCTGCCGTCATGATCGCACCTCCGTCTCCGCCACCCTATCGAGAGACTTCAGGGGGTGGGTTTCGGCCAGGAAAGCGCGAGCTGACTGAGACGTTCGGCGGCGTCCGCGGGGTCCGCGCCGCGCCCCACGGCAAGACCCATGAGGTACGCCGTGACCGGCGCCCCCGGCCGGACGACACCGTGCGCCACGTCCCGAGCCAGGTCGAGCACCGCCTTGACCGGCACGTCGGCCGGCGCGATCCCCAACTCTTCGCCGGCCGCCACGACCCAGGCGTCAAGGTCGCTCATCGCGCCCATTCCTCGGCCGTGCGGAGGTCGTCGTCGGTGTCGCAGTCGAACCACGGCGGTGGGCCGGGGCGGCGCCAGGAGACCTCGGCGACTCGCAGGTACTCCATCAGCTCGCGGACGGAGGCGCCGTGCAGATCGCCGCGCGCCTCCATCAGCCGGGTGACAGCGTCGCGCAGTGCCGTGGTCCGCCAGACCCCGCACAGAAGCTGCCGGCGCCCCTCGGCGTCGCGGTAGACGGCGCCCTGCATCGGCGCCGACTCGACGGTCAACCGCAGGACGTCGATCGCCTCGCCGGTGAGCAGCGGCAGGTCGGCGGCGAGCAGCGCGGTGTAGGTGATATTTGCCGGCACCAGCGCGAGACCGGCCGCGGTGGCCGCGACCGGGCCGCCACCGGGTGGCTGCTCCCGGGTGGAGTGCACGGGCACGGGCAGGTCGGGCGGCACCGGGCCGACCACGATCCGCGGATCGGCGTCATGCACCGCGGCCAGGACACGGGTCAGCATGGACTGACCGCCGACAGGAAGCGTCGGCTTGTCCGCGCCGCCCATCCGCCGTGCCGCGCCACCGGCCAGCACTACCGCCGCAAACCCTCCCACGTACGTACCGTATCCCGAGCGCGTGTCGAGCGTGACCGCGCGCTCAGTTCGCGGTCGTGGATCACTATCGGTCCCGGGCATTCCGGGGTTTCCGGCATAGGCTCGGCGGATGGCGCGTACGTCGACCCGGCGACCGATTGTAAAGATCAACTTGGACGCGGCGGACGCTTCCCGGCGCGGCCCCGATGACCTGGCCGCCGAGGAGCCGCTGGAGATTCGGGTGCGCAAACGGCCGCTCGCGGTCACCATGCGCACCCCCGGGCAGGACATCGATCTCGCCATGGGTTTCCTCCTCACCGAGGGCATCATCGGAACGGCCGGCGACGTCGTCACCGCCCAGCTGTGCGCGGGGACCGACACCCCGAACACGTACAACGTGGTCGACGTGGTGCTCGGCGCCGACGTGCCGCCGCCGGTCACCGATCCGAGCCGGAACTTCTACACGACCAGTTCGTGCGGCGTGTGCGGGAAAGCGAGCATCGACGCCGTGCGGACCCGATCGCGGTTCGACGTGTCCGCCGACCCGGTGACCGTGCCCGCCCGCACGCTGGCGGCGATGCCCGACAGGCTGCGCGCCGCGCAACGCACCTTCGATCGCACCGGCGGCCTGCACGCGGCCGGCCTGTTCACGGCGGACGGTGAACTTCTGGTGCTGCGCGAGGACGTGGGCCGGCACAACGCGGTCGACAAGGTGATCGGCTGGGCACTGCGGGAGGGCCGCTTGCCGCTCACCGGGCATCTCCTGCTGGTGTCGGGCCGGGCCAGTTTCGAGCTGACCCAGAAGGCGTGGATGGCCGGCATCCCGCTCCTCGCAGCCGTCTCGGCACCCAGCACGCTGGCGGCGGAACTGGCCGACGAGGCAGGCATGACACTGGTCGGCTTCCTTCGCGGAGCGACCATGAACGTCTACACCGAGGCGCAGCGCGTCACCGTCTGAACATCGGGCTTCTCGGCCCGGCGGACCGCGGCCCCACCGACTGACCCGGTGCGGCCAGCGGGTGCACTTCAGCCCGCGGAACCCTGCCCGGCTGCGGTGACCAGCACGAAACGCCTCCGACCGGCGCCCGGCTGCGGTCACAGCGATCGCCGGCGGGCGCCGCGACGTGCCCGCCGCCCGTCGGTCCCGCGCCGCCCCTGGCCCGACCGCACCGGTGCCCGCAGGTCCACCAGAGCCTGCGGGCCGATGCCCAGACCGAGCAGCCGGTCGAGCACGGCGGCCATGCGATGCGTCGGCTCCTGTTTGAGCGCTCGGTCGACGGCCACCCGAGCCAGCGCTCCGTCGCCGGAACGCCACGCCGCGAACGCGAGCAGACAGGCCGGCCCCGGTGCATACTCCGGCTCGACCAGGCGCACCACCTCGCCCCACAGCCGCAGCCGCCAGTCATCCGGGCCGGATCGGGCCAGCGCGTAGTCGAGCACCACCGGCCGCACCAGCAGAACCCCGAGCCAGGCGATGCCATCGTGCGACGGCATGCCGCCGCCGCGCGCCACCCGCTCCGCCTCCCGGATCGCCTGCCGGCCGGCCTTACGGATCAGTTGACCGCCCCGGCCCGCCTCGACGTCCGCACCGGTCAGGTCGGTGAACCGGGACCGCGCCCGCTCGGTTGCCGCCGCCATGTCCCGCCGGATCGCGCCCGTGGCCGAAGCCACCCTCGCCACCAGCGCCTTGCGGTCGGGCAGCGCCACCATCCCGCGATAGACCGCCTCCGCGGCGAGGTCGGACCGGCACGGCGTGCCCTCGGCCGGGCAGCAGGTCTCGTCGGAACATGAGTAGGACCACCAGCGACCGTCGGTGACCCGCAGCGCCTCCCGCACCCGCACGCCCACCGGCGCGAGCGCGCCCACCAGGCCCAACACCGCCGGTGTCACCAGACGTGGTTTGCCGTAGCCGAGGACCATTACCTCGGGCGCCCCCTGATGGGCGATCACCTGGGCGACCTCGTCGAAGGCCGCGGCCGGCGGCGGCAGGTCGTAGCGCACGCCCACGACGACGACCTTTCCGGAAAGGCCTAGTACAACGAGGCTGTCGCTCGGATGGAAGCCGAGGACATAGGGGGTGAAGGCGACGGCTTCGGCGGGAGTACGAACGATGATCGAGCAGTCCGGGGTCATGCCCGAGACTTTGGCGCGCCGGACCACTCAGGGAAGTGCCAAAACGTGAGCCTGTGGACAACGCTCCGTTATCCACAGGCTCGGAAAAATCTTGCGCGTCCTACGAGCGGAACTGCATATCGTGCAACTCCAGCCCCTCCTGGTGCCGCGCGTTCGGGTGCCGGCCCAGGTCGAGCGTCAACTCAATAGAGGAAAGAACGTCGTAACCAGCGGCATGCAGACTCCGGATGGCGTCCACGTTCCGCGAGTCCGGCGAGATCGTCAGGGCGGTCATGTTCCGCTTCCGGGCCTCGTTGGCGACGTGCCGCAGCAGCTTGCGCCCCACGCCCTTGTGCCGGTGAGAGATCGTGACGACGATCGGCTCCACCACACCGGCTCGGCCCCTCATGATCAGCCCGACCAGCCCGATCACCCCGTCGTCCGCGTGATCGGCCACCCAGAGCCCGCTCAGATCGAGACGGGTCAGATATTCCTCGAAGCCCACGCCCGCGTCGTCGGCCGGCTCGCCGTACATCTGGTTGTGCTGGTTGGTCAGCTCGGACCACAGTCGACGACCCGCGGAGTGGTCACCCGGACGGTACGAACGCACTGTGACAGGGCTCATGCCGACATTTTGACTCCGATTTCGGACGTCCGTAAGGCGAAGTGGAAGATAACCCCGTGGACCAGGCGTACTTACGCGCGCACCCCGAGCATCTCCCGACATTTCTCACCCACCAGCGCATCCGCGAGACGCCGGTGGGTGGCGGCAGCGTCTCCACCGCCAGCCGCCTGACCTTGGACGATGGCACGTCCCTGTTCGCCAAGACCTGGTCGGCCGGCAAGCCCCCGGAGGGGTTCTTCGAGGCCGAGGCGAACGGTCTGCGCTGGCTGGCCGAGGCGGGCGCCCCCACTCCCGAACTGCTCGTGGCGCTCCCCCAGATGATCGCCCTGGAGTGGATCGACTCGGCGCCCGCAACCGCCCGTGGCGCCGAGCGCCTGGGCCGCGCCCTGGCCGCCCTCCACGACACCCCCGCCGAGACGTTCGGCGCACCGTGGGACGGCTTCATCGGGCCCCTGCCCCTGGATAACACGCCCCACCCGGGTCCATGGCCGACATGGTTCGCCGAGCGCCGCCTGCTGCCCTATTTGAAGGCGTCGACCGAGAACGGGGCGCTGACGCCGCCGGACGCCGCCCTCGTGGACCGCATCCTCGACAAACTCGCCCACACGCCGGGCGGCGAACCGCCGAGCCGCACCCACGGTGACCTGTGGCCCGGCAACATCATGTGGGCCGCCGACGACCAGCCCTACCTGATCGACCCCGCAGCCCAGGGCGCGCACCGGGAAACCGATCTGGCCAACCTCCATCTGTTCGGTGGCGCTCCCCACCTCGATCGCATCCTCGCGGCCTATCAGGAGGCGCATCCGCTGACGGAGGGCTGGCGCGCCCGGATCCCGCTGCATCAGCTCCACCTGCTGCTGGTCCACACGGCGGCCTTCGGCGCCGGCTACCGAGACGCGGTGGTCACGGCCGCGTCCGGCGCCCTGCAGGCCTTCTGACCAAGCTGTATGCGGTGCACCTCCCCCCGCTGGCTAGCTGCCGGGCGTGCGCGAATCAGGCGGGCTTCTGGGCCTCGATCAAGAACCGCTGGGAGTGGGCCACGAACGGGCCGTGCTCCGCAATGTGGGCATGGATGGCCCTCAGCCGGTCGTAGTAGGCCGGGACGGTGAAGCTCGGAACGATCCAGATGACCTTCCGGAGGAAGACGATCACCGCGGCCACGTCGAAGAACTCCATGCGCAGCGCCTCGGAGCGCAGGTCGAGCACCGTGAGGCCGGCGTCGGTGGCCGCGGCGCGGGCACGCTCCGGATCACGAGCGGAACTGATCGGTTGCGGGCCCATCATGAAGTCGGTCAGCTCGTGCACCGAGCCGGCGCCGACCTGCTGCGAGAAATAGGTGCCGCCGGGCTCCAGCACGCGCGCCACCTCGCCCCACCGCACCGTGACCGGGTGACGGCTCACCACCAGGTCGAACGAGTCGTCCTCGAAGGGCAGGTCGTCGTTCTCACCGGCCGCGACCACCCGCCCGCCGAGCGGAGCGAGCCGCACCCGGGCCAGTTCCGCGTTGGGTGGCCATCCCTCGGTGGCCATCAGCACCTCCGGCGCCCGGGGGATGCCGGCCAGCACCTCGCCGCCGCCGGTCTGCAGATCGAGGGCGCGCTTCGCCCGTGCCATCCGCTCGCCCATCAAGCGCGCGTATCCCCAAGACGGCCGCTGCTCCGTGGCTCGTCCGTCGAACCATGAAAAGTCCCAGCCATCGACCGGGGCAGCAGCGCCCTCGGCCACGAGTTCCTCGAACGACGCCATCCGCCGACCCTCGCAATCGATTGCAGCCTCGATCAACCGGTTTACACGCTGCCGGGGGAGCGTTTCCGGCGCCTAGGCGGGCACCGCGTTCAGGGGCGTTGTCCACAGCACGAAATCCACAAGGGCGATGACCGGAAACAGCGACTAGATTCGAAGCATGGGAGACGCGAGAAGATCCGGAACGGTGGGGTCCGTCCGTGATTGAGCTCGCTGACCGGTTCGGGCGCGTGGCTACTGATCTTCGGGTGTCGCTGACGGATCGGTGCAACCTGCGCTGCACGTACTGCATGCCGGAGGAAGGCCTCGCCTGGCTTCCCCGGGAGGAGCAGCTCACCGACGACGAGTTGGGGCGGCTCATCCGCATCGGGGTCTCGATATTGGGGATCACCGAGGTGCGATTCACCGGCGGCGAGCCGCTGCTGCGGCGCGGGCTGATCGGGATCATTCAGGCGTCGGCGGCGCTTTCGCCGCGACCACGACTGATGCTGACCACCAACGGGATCGGGCTCGAGCGCATGGCCGCGCCGCTGCGGGAGGCCGGGCTCGATCGGATCAACGTCTCGCTGGACACGCTCGATCCCGAGCGGTTCCAGGCTCTGACCCGGCGTGACCGGCATGCCGACGTGTTGCGCGGGTTGGCCGCTGCCGCGGAGGCGGGGCTGACACCGGTGAAGATCAACACGGTGTTGATGCGGGGCATCAACGATGACGAGGCGCCTGAGTTGCTGCGGTTCGCGCTGGCGCACGGCTACCAGCTGCGGTTCATCGAGCAGATGCCGCTCGATGCTCAGCATCGGTGGGATCGACACACGATGGTGACCGGCGAGGAGATCCTGGCGGCGTTGGCACCGTTCGATCTCCAGCCGGATTCGGTTTCACGTGGAACAGCGCCGGCCGAGACCTGGCTGGTTCCGGGTCATGTGGATGCTGCTGGGGAGCCTGCCCGGGTCGGGGTGATTGCCAGCGTGACCAGGCCGTTCTGCGGAGACTGCGACCGCACTCGGCTGACCGCGGACGGCCAGATCCGGAACTGCCTGTTCGCCACCGAGGAGAGCGACCTGCGCAAGCTGCTCCGCACCGGCGCCACCGACGACGAGATCGCCGCGGGGTGGCAGATTGCGATGCGCGGCAAGCGGGCCGGCCACGGCATCGACGACCCAAGCTTCCTCCAGCCCGCCCGCCCGATGTCCGCGATCGGAGGGTGACCATGCCGACCAGCCTGACCGTCCGCTACTTCGCCGGCGCCCGCGCCGCCGTCCGCGGCGTCTCCAGCGAGCCGGCCGTGGCCACCTCGCTGGACGAACTGATCCAGCTGCTGACCGACCGCCACGGGGAGCGTCTGGGCTTGGTCCTGAAATCCGCAAGCTTCCTGGTCGACGGCCTGAGCTGTCACGACCGCCACGCCCCGCTCCCCACCGACGCAACCATCGACGTGCTCCCCCCGTTCGCCGGCGGCTGACCAGCCGTCCCACGCCACCAACGACGAGGCGCGGCGCGGCGACCGTCCCGCGCGGCCCCGAAGGGCGCCGGAGGCGTGAATCCGGGACCAGCAGCGCCGCTCGCGTTGCGGCAGCCCAGCGGCGCGGCAAAACGGCTCATCAGGGCGGCAGGCAGCGCGGCTCACAGGGCGGCAGCGCGGCCACGGAAGCCACTGCGGATACGTCATGGCAGCGCGCTCATGAGATTAGAAGCGCGGCCCTCGAGGTCGGCAGCGCCAATCACGCGGCAGCGCAGCTCTCAGGGCTCCAGCGGCTCGACCTGCCGCAGCCAATCCACGAGGTCAGCAACGCCAGCCACGGCCGCCGCGTCGGCCCCGGGTTCACCCACCGCAACGCGGCTCACAAGGCGGCAGCGCGGCCCACGAGGTCGGCACCGCCCACCAGCGGTCGGCAGCGACGCTCCCGGGCCGGCAGCTTGGCTCGCCGTCCCGGAGCCGACTCACGGGCCGACAGCACGGCTAGCCGTGCTGCAGCCGACTCACAGCCCAGCGACGCCAACCCAGCGCGGCCGCGTGGAATTCGGAGTCGGCGATGCCGGTCGCGGTGCGGCGGTACAGAACACGGAATCGGCAGGGCCGATCGTGACGCGGAGGCGCGGATCACGACGGGTCGGCGGAGGCCTCGGGTGAGGGCGGACTGGTCTATCGGCGCGGATTCGTGGGTTGGTGGTGGGGTGGGAGTTGGTGACAGGGAGACTTGGTGTCTGGGTCGTGGGCTGAGGAGCGGGTTTGCTGGCTTTTGTCGTATTGGTCTTTCTCGTCATTGGGCTGATTCATTTCTATCTCTACAAGCGGCTTCTTAGAGATCCACTACGGCCGGGCCGGACTCGACGGGTCGGGGCTGTCGTGGCTGCGGGGCTCGGGCTACTGCTGCCGGTGACGCTCGCCGGGACTCGTACCGGTCACTTAGCGTGGTTGGCCTGGCCGGGGTATCTGTGGCTGGCCCTGATGTTCTATCTACTGGTCGTGCTTATTCCGCTCGAGATTCCTCGGGCGGCGGTATTGCTCTTCTGGAAGCTGACGTCGCGTACCAAAGAAGTCGCTCGAAATCAGACGGATGGTAGCCATAGCGTTACGCAAAGCGATACGCGTGGCGAAGCCGCGATTGAAGCCGGCTCGGCGGAAAGCCACGGCGACGTTGCCACGGCTGAAGGCTCCGCCGGAATCGCTCCGGAAACGGCCAATGACGGTGACGGGGTTGGGCGGCGGCTGGTTCTGGCTCGGGGAATGGCGATCTTTGCTGGGCTTACCGCGGCGGGCATCACCGGATACGGGATGAAGACGGCGCTCGGCGGGCCTCAGCTCGATCGCGTTTCGATTCCGATCGCGAAGCTGCCGCGCTCGATGGACGGGACGCGGCTGGCCGTGGTGTCCGACATCCACCTCGGGCCGCTCACCGGCACCCGGCATGCGGGGCGCATCGTCGACCTGATCAATTCGGTGCAGGCGGACGTGGTGTGCGTCGTCGGTGATCTGGTTGACGGCAGCGTTGCGGAACTGGGGCGGTTCGCGGCGCCGCTTGCCGACATCGAGTCGCGGTACGGGGCGTTCTTCGTGACCGGGAACCACGAGTACTACTCGGGGTACGAGCCCTGGCTGGAGGAGGTGGCACGGCTGGGCGTGCGGCCGTTGCGGAACGAGCGGGCGGAGATCAATGGGCTTGATCTGGCCGGGGTCAACGACCTCGGTGGCGCGCAGCACGGCGATGCGCCCGACTTCGCCAAGGCGCTCGGTGACCGGGACACGTCGCGGCCGGTCGTGCTGATGGCACACCAGCCCGCGGCGGCGAGTCAGGCCGCCCCGTTCGGTGTTGATCTCCAGGTTTCCGGGCACACGCACGGCGGCCAGATGGCACCGTTCAATCTGCTGGTCAAGTTGGAACAGCCGGTGGTGTCCGGCTACGGCGAGGTCGATGGCGTGCCGGTCTACGTGACCAACGGCGCCGGTTTCTGGGGACCGCCGGTCCGGGTTGGCGCACCCCCGCAGGTCACGGTGGTCGAGCTGCGGACGGCGTAATGGCCGCGTGAAGAGGCCCGGCCAGGAATCGAGCGGAAACCGGGTCGATCTTCAAGTATCAAGATCCGTAAGTTTGTCGAGCGTGGCGATTGGTGAGGGAACCGGAGGGCGTGACAGGATGCAGCGCGTGCCCTCGGACAACGCAGGGTCCTCGGTCGCCGCGGACGCATACGTCGCGGACCTGCACATCCACTCCCGGTTTTCGCGCGCCTGCTCCCGTGATCTGACGCTGCCGAACCTCGCGTGGTGGGCGCGCCGCAAGGGCATCGCGTTGCTCGGCACCGGCGACTTCACGCACCCGGCCTGGTTCGACCATCTGCGGGAAAGCCTGATCGACGGCACCGACGGCCTCTACGCGCTGAAGGACGAAGCCGAGGTCACCAAGCGCCTGCCGGGCTCGTTGCAGGGGACGAGATCCGCGAGGTTCATGCTCAGCGTCGAGATCTCGACGATCTACAAGCGGGACGATCGCACCCGCAAGGTGCACCACCTGATCTACATGCCGGACTTCGCGGCCGCGGCGAAGTTCAACACGGCGCTCGGCCGGATCGGCAACCTCACCGCCGACGGCCGGCCGATCCTCGGCCTCGACTCCCGCAATCTGCTGGAGATCACCCTGGATGCGGGCGGCTATCTGATCCCGGCGCACATCTGGACGCCGTGGTTCTCGGCGCTCGGTTCCAAGTCCGGCTTCGACGCGATCGCCGACTGCTACGCCGATCTGGCCGAGCACGTCACCGCAGTGGAGACGGGCCTTTCGAGTGACCCCGAGATGAACTGGCGGGTGTCCAGCCTGGACCGTTATCGCCTGGTCTCGAACTCCGACGCGCACTCGCCGGCCGCCCTGGCCCGAGAGGCGACGCTGTTCACCGGCGAGCCCGATTACGAAGCGGTCAAAGCCGGACTAGGCCTGGCCGGCACCCTCGAGTTCTTCCCGGAAGAGGGCAAATACCACGCCGACGGGCACCGGGCGTGCGGCGTGAACTGGGAGCCGCAGCGCACCCGCGAGGCCGGCGGCCGCTGCCCGGAGTGCGGCAAGCCGTTGACCGTGGGCGTGCTGAGCCGGGTCGAGGACCTCGCCGACCGGCCGACCGGCTTCGAGAAGGACGGCCAGCACGTCGAGCACCTGATCCAGCTGCACGAGGTGCTCGGTGAGATCAACGGCGTGGGCCCGAAGTCGAAGACGGTCGAGGGCCAGCTCAACCACCTGGTCGCGATGCTCGGCGCGGAGCTGGACATTCTCCGCCGGGTGCCGCTCGACGAGATCGGCCAGGCGGGCGGCGACGAACTGCGCGAGGCGATCACCCGCCTGCGCCGGCAGCAGGTGCGCCGGGTCCCGGGCTACGACGGTGAGTACGGCGTGATCACCCTGTTCGAGCCGGGCGAATTGCGCCACAAGTCGGCCGCTCCGCAGGTCGAGACCCTGTTCGACATTCCGGCGTTTGACGTGCCCCAACAACGCAAGCCGGAAAAATCCGCTAAACCCAAGCCAGCGGCAAAAGCCGCCAAGGAGCCGAGAAATCCGGCGCCGCCACCCCTGACCACCCCGGTCAGCCCGCACGAGCCGTTCGAGCCGATGCTGGCCGGAATGGAAGAGGTGGGCACCGGCCTCCTCGACCGCCTCGACGCCATGCAGCGCGTGGCCGCGAGCGCCCCCGGCGGACCCTTGCTGATCGTCGCCGGTCCGGGCACGGGAAAGACCCGCACCCTGACCCACCGCATCGCCTACCTCTGCGCCGAGCTGGGCGTCTTCCCGCACCGCTGCCTGGCCATCACCTTCACCCGCCGGGCCGCCGCCGAGCTGAAGGAACGACTGGACGCCCTGCTGGGCGACGTGGCCGACGACATCACGGTCGGCACGTTCCACTCCATCGGCCTGACCATCCTGAAGGAGAACGCCAAGGCCGCCGGACTGGGCAACAACTGGCGGATCGCCGACGACCGCGAGGTGGCCGAGGCCCGTGACCAGGCCGGCGACGACGATCTGGCGTACAAGAAACTCCTCCGCCAGCAGGACCTGGTCGACCTCGACGACCTGATCGAGCTGCCGGTGAAGGCGCTGCGCGACGAGCCCGCCCTGGTCGAGAAGTACCGCCGGCACTGGCAGTGGATCTTCGTGGACGAGTACCAGGACGTCGACGACGTCCAGTACGAACTGTTGCGCCTGCTCAGCCCGGCCGACGGCAACCTGTGCGCGATCGGCGACCCGGACCAGGCGATCTACTCGTTCCGCGGCGCCGACGTGAAGTACTTCCTGCGCTTCAACGAGGACTTCGTCGACGCCCGCCTGGTGCGCCTGACCCGCAACTACCGGTCGAGCGCGCCGATCCTGGCCACCGCGGTCCAGGCCATCGCCCCGAGTTCGCTGGTCAGCGGTCGGCGGCTGGACCCGGCCCGGCTCGACCCGGAAGCCCCGCTGGTCGGCCGCTACCCGGCCGCGAGCGTCGCCGACGAGGCCGACTTCGTCGTCCGCACCATCGACGAGCTGGTCGGCGGCCTCTCGCACCGCTCGCTCGACTCGGGCCGCATCGACTCCCGCGCCGTGGTCACCGGCAACCTGTCCTTCTCGGACATCGCGGTCCTCTATCGCACCGACGCCCAGTCCGGCCCGGTCGTCGAGGCGCTGTCCCGGGCCGGCATCCCGGTGCAGAAGCGGTCGCACAACCGGCTGCGCGATCGGGCCGGCGTGCAGGTCATCGCCCGCGAGCTGCGGCATGCCCGGGGCCTCGAGGGATCGCTCGCGGCCCGGGTGAAGCTGACCGCCCAGGTGCTGGCCCAGCGCTACGCGGCGCCGACCCTGGACGCCGAGCAGTTGGCTCCCGAGGACATCTGGACGGCGGCCGACCTGCTCACGCCGCTGGCCCACCGGATCGGTGACGACCTGCCCCGCCTGCTGCAGGAGATCGAGACGGGCGCCGAGGTCGACGCGCTGGATCCGCGGGCCGAGGCGGTCAACCTGCTGACCCTGCACGCGGCCAAGGGCCTCGAGTTCCCGGTGGTCTTCCTGGTCGGCTGCGAGGACGGCCTGCTGCCGCTGCGCTGGCCGGGTTCCACGCCGAGCGACGACGAGGTCGCCGAGGAGCGCCGGCTGTTCTTCGTCGGTCTGACCCGCGCCCAGGACCGCCTCTACGTGAGCTACGCCGCGCGGCGATTCCGGCACGGCAGCGAACGCGAGCAGAACCCGACGCCGTTCCTCGACGCGATCGATTCCGGCCTGTTCGAGCGGCTGGGCGACACCGTGCCGTCGCGGCCGAAGGACCGCCAGCTACGGCTGCTGTAACGCCAGCCCGGCCAGCGCCCCGGCCAGCAGCGCCGGACCGAAGGCGATCGGTCGGCGACGGCCGCTGATCAGCAGGAACACCGCGATCGGCCCATTGATCAGGTGTGGCGCCAGCACGCCGACGACCACCGCCGGCCAACCGGCGAAACCCAGGATCAGGGCGAGCACCGCGGCCAGCTTCACGTCGCCGAGGCCGAGACCCCCGAGAAAGGCCAGGATTGTGTACGTCGTGAGCACCGCGACCGCCGCCACGACCGCAACCCCGATCCGTTCCGGCCGCAGGATCGCGAGCGGAACCGTGGCGAGCACCGCGAGCGCCCCGACCAGCGGATCGGGCAACCGCAGACAGCGCCGGTCGATCATCGCGAGCAGCAGACCCGGCACGGCGGCCAGCAGGTAACCCGGCAGTTCCGGGGACGCCCCGACGGTGGTCGTCAGGATCGTCGCCACGGCCGCGCCGCCGAGCACGGGCACTGCGTACCCGCCCGAGCAGGAACACGCCGCTCCCGCCCGTACCCAACCGGCGAAGCCCTCGGGAAACGGCCGTGCGCAGTCCGCGCAGCCGGGCCTGGCCGGCTCGGCGAAGCCGACGGCGAGCCGATGGGCGAGTCGCGGCAGAAAGGCCGCGGAGGCCGCCCCGAAGGCGGCCGCCATGATCACAAGGAGTGCTGACACGACCGTGGACCGTATCGGCATCGGGCACGTGGTGGCGGTCGTGTTACCGACAGCCGCGGCGATTCCGTGCGGGTTTGTGACACCCCCGCACGCTACGGTGGCATGCAGCGCAGAGCACGCATCCGGAGGAATCCCCCATGTCGCAGAACGGCCCGCATTCCGGCCCGCCGTGGTCGCACGGGAGCTCCGACGAGCCCTATGCGGAGCCCGCGGACCCATGGGGTGACCAGGGTGCACCCGAACCGTCGTGGGGCGCGCACCCGCCGTCGATCCCGCAGCAGCCGGTCTCGTCGTCCTATCAGCATTCGCCGCCGCCATTCGGGGACAGCGGTTCGATGTGGGGGCAGACGCCGCCGCCACCGTCCAAACGGAACACGCCGATCCTCGCCCTCGTGGTGACCCTGGGCGTGCTGATCTGCATCGGTCTCGGCACGACGGCCTGGATGCTCAAGCTGCGCAACGACAACAAGGCCGCACCCCAGGCCACCGCGTCGGACACCGCCGCCAACCCCGGCCCGGTGCCGCGGGGCAGCGAGGACGCCCGCTTCAACGTGAAGAAGGGCGACTGCGTCGTCAACGAGGGCACCGACGACGTGCCGGAGATGCGGGCGACGGCCTGCACGTCGGGCACCTACCAGGTGCTGGAGCGGGTGGACGGCAAGACCACGGGGGAGAAGGACGCCGAGCAGAAGTGCTCCAAGGTGACCGGCTACACGAAGTGGTATTTCTACGACAGCGCGCTGGACGATCTGGACTTCGTGCTCTGCCTCAAGGAACATAAGGCGCTCTAGCTCGGTCTAGCAATTTCGCTATAAAGGGCTAGAAGAGACACGACAGCAATCCATAGGCATGTCTAGCGTTTTAGCTAGATGACCCGATACGGTGCTATCCGTGGATCCGGTGAGGAACCCGTACGCACCCGGCGCCGGTCAGCGCCCTCCTGAGCTGGCCGGTCGCGGCCGCGAGCTCGACGCGTTCGACGTCGTGCTGGAGCGGGTCGCCCGCGGCCGGCCCGAGCGCAGCCTGGTGCTCACCGGCCTGCGCGGCGTCGGCAAGACCGTCCTGCTCAACACGCTGCGCTCGGCCGCGATCGGCCGCCTCTGGGGCACCGGCAAGATCGAGGCCCGGCCCGACCAGTCGTTGCGCCGCCCGGTCTCGGCCGCCCTGCACATGGCCATCCGCGAGCTGGCTCCGCACCACCGCGACCCCGACCGGGTCGACGAGGTGCTCGGCGTGCTCAAGGCGTTCGCGCTGCGCTTCAACGACCCGAACGGCAAGATCCGGGACCGCTGGTCGCCCGGCATCGACGTGCCGCCGGCCCGTGGCCGGGCCGACTCCGGCGACATCGAGATCGACCTGGTCGAGCTGTTCACCGACGCCGCCTCGCTCGCCACCGACGTGGGCACCGGCATCGCCCTGTTCATCGACGAGATGCAGGACCTCGGCCCGGCCGACGTCTCCGCGCTGTGCGCCGCCTGCCACGAGTTGTCGCAGCTCGGCGCCCCGCTGATCGTGGTCGGCGCCGGCCTGCCGCACCTGCCGGCCGTGCTGTCGGCGGCCAAGTCCTACTCCGAGCGCCTGTTCCGCTACCAGCGCATCGATCGGCTCGACCGGGTCGCCGCCGACCTCGCACTGTGCGCCCCGGCCGCCCGCGAGGACGTGGAGTACGAGGCGAAGGCCCTCGACCTGCTCTACGAGAAGTCCGGCGGCTATCCCTACTTCGTGCAGGCGTACGGGAAGGCCACCTGGGACCACGCCCCGCAGTCCCCGGTGACCGACGCCGACGTGCGGGTGGCCGCCCCCGAGGCCGAGGCCGAGCTGGCCGTGGGCTTCTTCGGCTCCCGCTTCGAGCGGGCCACCCCGGCCGAGCGGGAGTACATGCGGGCCATGGCCATCCTCTCCGGTGATCCGGACAACGACATGGACGCGGCCGTGCCGACCTCGGAGATCGCCACCGCGCTCGGCCGCAAGCCGGCCAGCCTCTCCCCGGCCCGCGACGCGCTGATCAAGAAGGGCCTCATCTACTCGGGCGAACGGGGCACGGTGGCCTTCACCGTGCCGCATTTCGGCCGCTACCTTCGCACCCAGCCGGTGTGAGACCCGTCTGGCGGGTATAACCAGATTCATGAAGCCGGTACGCACCGCCGCTCGCGCCATGCTCGCCTCGGTCTTCGTGATCAGCGGGGTCCGAATCTTGATCAATCCGGGTGAAAATCGGGTGGAAGTCGCCCGCCGAGTCACCGACCGGGTCGGCCCGCTCCTGGAGAAGGTCGATCCGCGCATACCCAGCGACGCCCGCAGCCTCGTCCGGATCAAGGCGGCCTCCGACGTGGTCGCGGGCCTGGCGCTGGCCACCGGGCACCTGACCCGCCCGGCCGCCGCCGTGCTCGCGGCCGGCCTGGTGCCGACCACGATCGCCGGTCACCCGTTCTGGAGCGTCGGCAAGCCCGAGAGCGAGGGCCACCAGACCCAGTTCCTCAAGAACCTCGCCCTGCTCGGCGGCCTGCTGCTGGCCGCCGCCGACACCGAGGGACGGCCCGGCCTGCGCTACCGCACCAGCCACGCCGCCTCCCGCTCCAAGCACGAGGTGAAGCGCGCGGTCAAGACGGCCAAGCGAGAAGCCAAGATCGCCGCGATGTCGGCCGCCGCGGCTCGCAAACTGCCCGGATGACAACCTTGTCGCGGTCCCGGCGTTAAAGCGGACGAGGGGCCGCGCGGTTTGGTCTGCGCCTTCTAAGCTCGCGTCCCGTGCCCGGGGACGAGAGCGACGGGGGTCGCGGCATGCGAAGGTCCGCTTTGGTCGCGCTGGGGTGCTTCGGCGCCGGCTTGCTGATCACATGGCTTTTTGGGCGGTACGGGCTGAGCACGGCCGCCGTGGATCGGGCGGCCGTGCACGACTGGCTGACCGGGGAGAGCCTCTACCCCGGCCGGGTCGGCACGCTCCTCTCACCGCCGGCCGCGATCCTGTTCACCCCGGCCGCGTTCGTGCCGCTGCCGACGGTCGGCTGGCTGCTCGCCGTGGTCGGCGTGGCCGCCCTGGTGCTGGCCCTGATCGCGCTGGTCGGCCCGGTCGCCCGCCGCTACGGCCGACCCCGCGGCCCGGCCGTGGCGATCGCCGTGACGCTGGCCCTGCTCGTCGAGCCGGTGCGCGCCACGCTCGGTCTCGGCTGCCTCGACCTGCTGATGTTCGGCCTGGTCACCGCAGATGTGGTGGCCCTGCGCCGGGCGGCCTGGGCGCGCAGCCGGGCGGCCTGGTGGCCCGGACCGCCCGCCTCCCAGCCGCCGCGCGGTCGCCGGAAGCTGCGCCACTTCTGGGCGACCGGAGCCTGGGCCGGGGTGGGTGTGGGTCTGGCGACGGCGCTGACCATCAGCCCGGTGCTGTTCCTCGGCTACCTCCTGGTGAGCCGGCAGTGGCGGGCCGCCCTGACCGCGGCGGCCACCACCACGACCATGCTGGCCGGCGCGTTCCTGCTGGCGCCCGGCGCGACCGTGACCTGGTTCGGGTCGGTGCTGCCGAGGCTGGACCGGGGCGGGCCGCTCGACGCGCTCGCGAACCAGTCGCTGGCCGGAGTGCTGGCCCGGCTCTACGACTCGGCCACCACACCGGCGCTGATCTGGTTGTCGTTCTCCGTCCTGCTGGTGGCGGTCGGCATGATCCGGGCCCGGTCGGCGCACGCCGACGGTGACGAGATCGCGGCGTTCACCCTGATCGGGCTGACCAGCGCGGCGATCGGGCCGGTCAGCCGGATCCACGAGCTGGTGTGGGTGCTGCCGGCGATGCTGATCCTGGTGGACGCGTCGGTCCGGCGGCGGATCACCGTCCGGCGGTTCCGGCGGCAGCGGTTCCCCGGGGCCGGCTACGCGGTCGCGGCGGTCGTCGTCTACCTGCTGTTCGTGGTTGATCCACGATGGACGGCGGCCTGGGATGCGTACGCCATCGCGGTGATCGTCCTGCTCAACACCCTGCCGTGGCGTCCCGGCGTAGCGCCGGCCGTGCCGGCTCGCCGGCGCCCGGAGCCGGTCGCGCGCCGCGCCCCCGCCATTCCCGGACCCAGAGGCAGTTGACCCATTCCCTACCGGCCGATCCTGGGCCTACGGGCAGTTGACCCATTCCTCGGTGCCGTCGGCGAAGACCTGTCGCTTCCAGATCGGCAGCCGGGCCTTCACCTCGTCGACCGCCCGCGCACAGGCCGCGAAGGCGGCGGCGCGGTGGGCGGTGCTGACCGCCACGACCAGCGCGACGTCACCGATCGCCAGGGTGCCGATGCGATGCGAAACCGCGACCGCGTAGACCTCCGGGTCGGCGGCGATCTCGGTGGCGACCTCCCGGAGGATCGCCGCGGCGCTGGGATGGCCTTCGTATTCCAGGAGGGTCACACCGCGGCCGTGGTCGTGGTCGCGCACCACGCCCTGGAAGGTGACCACCGCGCCGGCCCGGGCCTCGGACACGGCCTTCTCGTGCGCGGCGAGGTCGAGAGGCGCGTCCAGCACCTCGGCGATGACGACGGTGCCGGTCACGGCCGCTCCCCGGTGGTCAGGGGCAACGGCAGGAACGGCACCAGGTCACCCGCGGTCGCCCGGGTGTCCGGGCGGATCACCAGGAAGCCCTGGGCGTTGGACAGGCCGCGCAACATCGCCGACCCGACGTGACCGACCGGGGTGGCCGACCGTCCACTCGGGTCGAGCCGAGCCAGGACCAGGTGCGTGAAATTGCCCCGGCCGGGAACGTCGGTGACCGCCTCGACCTGCGGCAGCACCGGTGCCGGGCGGCCCTGGAGACCGGCCAGCAGCGGCGCGACCAGGGTGACCAGCGCGATGATCGCGGACTGCGGGTTGCCGGGCAGGCCGGCCAGGAAGCGAGGGCGGCCGTCCGAACTCGGGACGCGGGCCAGCAGCATCGGGAAACCGGGGCGGACCGCGGCGGTGTTCACGATGTACTCCGCGCCCAGCTCGGCCAGGGCCGGGTGCAGGTGGTCGACCGGGCCGTGCATGGTGCCGCCGGTGGTGCAGACCAGGTCGGCGCCGGTCAGCGCGGTGCGGACCGCCGCGAGGTGCGCCTCGAGGGTGTCCTGCACCGGGCCGGTCACCGCGGCCGGGTCGACCGTGGCGCCGTAACGGCGCAGCCAGCCCGGCACCTGCGGGCCGAGCGAGTCACGCACCCGGCCGGCGCCCGGGGTGCCCGCCGTGAGCAGCTCGTCGCCGAAGACCAGCAGCGCGGCCCGCGGTCGCGGCCGCACGCTCAGCACCTCGTAACCGCAGGTGGCGGCGACACCGATGACCGCCGGGTCGACGGCGGTGCCGACCGGCAGCAGTTCCTCGTCCTTGTGCGCTTCCTCGCCCGGCAGCCGCCACTCGGGCGTCTCCCGGGGAACGCCGCTGACCAGGCCGGAGGCGTCCCGAGTGGACTCCTCGATGCGCAGCAGCGCCTCGGTGCCGGCCGGGACCATCGCGCCGGTCGCGATCTCGACGCAGGTGCCCGGCTCGTCGAGCGGCGCCGCGATGCCGCCGGCCAGCACCTGGCCGACCGGGCGCCACGGCTGCGGACCGCGCACCGCCCAGCCGTCGATGCTCGAGGTGGGGAACGCGGGCAGGTCGGTGAGCGCCCGCAGCGGCTCGGCCAGGGTGCGGCCATCGGCGTCGGGCAGCGAGATCAACTCGGTCGGCCCGGCGGCCCGGCGACCCGCCTCGTAGGCGAGGGCGCGGGCCCGCTCCCAGTCGACAGGGATGTCTTCGCTCACCGGTCGAGCCTATCCAGAGCGATCGTTCCGCGCCCGACCCAGGCGTCGCGGTGTCCACCTTCCCACTATGTGGACGCGGGGCGGTGTCCGACTTTGCACCATGCGTCTAGGACTCTTTGCGTACGCCCATGGGTCTAGTACTCCCGCGCTAGCCCTGCGGATGATCACCGCCGTTGATCTGGTCGATCACGTGCTTGAGCAGGGGACTCAGCACCGCGAGGCCATCCTTGGCGCCACCCGTGGAGCCGGGCAGGTTCACGATCAGTGTCCGGCCGGCTACCCCGGCCAGGCCGCGGGACAGGGCCGCGCCGGGCACCCGATCACGGCTGTAGGCCCGGATGGCCTCGGCGATGCCGGGGACCTCGAAGTCGAGCAGGCCCCGGGTCGCCTCGGGCGTGCGATCGGTCGGGGTGACACCCGTTCCGCCGCTGGTCAGCACCACGTCGACGCCATCCGCGATCGCCTCGCGCAGGGCCTGGGCGACCGGCTCGCCGTCCGGCACCACGACCGGGTCGCCGACCTCGCAACCGAGCTCGCGCAGGCCGCTGACCAGGCGTGGGCCACTGGTGTCGGCGTACACACCGGCCGCCGCGCGGTTGCTGGCGACGATCACCCGGCCCCTCACGGACGGTCCTCCGGGCGCAGCCAGTCGCCGGTCTTGCCGCCCTCTTTCCGCAGTACACGCACCGATTCGATGCTCGCCGCCGGATCCACTGCCTTGATCATGTCGATCATCGCGAGGCCGGCCGTCGCGACGGCGGTGAGGGCCTCCATCTCCACGCCGGTGCGGTCGGCGGTCTTCGTGGTCGCGGTGATCTCGACCGCAGTGTCGGTGATGGTGAGGTCGACCTGCACACCGTGCAGCCCGATGGGGTGGCAGAGCGGGATGAGGTCGGGGGTCCGCTTGGCCCCCATGATCCCGGCGAGCCGCGCGACGGCCAGCGCATCGCCCTTCGGCACACCTTCTCCGCGCAGTAGTGCGACGACTTCTTCGGTGGTGACGACGCGGCCGGCGGCGATCGCGCGACGGGCCGTGATCGTTTTCTCAGAAACATCGACCATGCGCGCAGCGCCCGTATGGTCGACGTGAGTCAGCGGGGATTCCTCGGGCATACCGGGAGTTTATAGAAGGTTCTCCGAAACTCCGGTTAGGTCATTCGCCCGTCGGGAACCACAATTTGTTCATGTACTACAAATGTTCATGATCTGTGCCCTGTTCCGCGCGCATGCTGACCTGCAGATACGCGAACGATTAAACAATCCGGAGGGTTAGCGAAACTGTACGGAGTGCTACGCACCGAGGCCTAGCCTCGGACGATTCCGAAGTAGCAGAGAGTTCTGTTTCAGGAACGCGCCGTAACTGCTTCTCGGACGATTCTCGCTTTCTGCGCATACCGACATAAAACGGTTCCCAACGCCCGGAAGCCTGCATAACGTCTCTCCCGTCGCGACGAACGAAAAGATCCGCGAGGCCGCCGAATTTCCCGCAGGCCTCACAACGCGAGGAGAGAAAATGCGTATCAACGGCTGGGAGTAGGGCAATGCGCGGACTGGCGCGCATGAATACGCTTGAGCCCGGGCCCCCGCCCGTTGCGCTCGGCGACAGGACGACTCCATTGCGGATACGAAGCTCCAACGACGACGCGACCGATCGGCAGCTATCGCTGCTAATCGGTCTCGTCGTCGTTCTGGCGGCCGGTGTCGCAACCCTGGACGTCTGGCACGCGGTGGTCACCCACGCGGCCATACCCAATCCGCTGCTGTTACTCCTGATCTACGCGGTCTCCGCCATCTCGTACCGCGTGAAGATCGTGATTCGGATCCGCTCCAGCAACAACGTCACCAGCTGGGGCGATGTCCCCATCATGGTCGGGCTCGTGCTGGTGCCGACGCCCTGGGTCGTGCTCTGCGTCACCGCCGGCCTGGCCACCGTCCGCATCCTCAACCACGGCGACACACGGAAGGCGATCTTCGCGGTCGCCAAGGAAGTCCTGGTGATCAGCGCCACCGGCGCCACGCTGCTGCTGTTCGGCGCGCATCCCAGCGCCGATCACCCGCAGGCGAGCGCCGCGGCGGTGGTCGTCGCCTACCTGGTCCTCTGGATCGTTGACGACCTTGTGTTCCATCCGGTCATCGCGGTCGCGTCCCGGACGACCATCCGTAAGGTCTTCCTGCACGACTTCGGTGGCCGTGTCTTCGTCCGCGCCGCAACCCTGGCGACGGTCGTCTACGTCATCGAGGTTCTGGTCAGTGGGGCCACCCTGCTGCTGCTCGCCTTCGTGCCGGTGCTCGTCGGCTGCGCCCACCTGTGGCGGTCCCGCCGGCTGCGCACCCAGCAGGAGCGCGATTCGTGGCGGCAACTCGCCGACACCACCGACGAACTCAGCTCCGTCGACCTCAATCAGGTGCTGCACATCGCCGCGGTCCAGGGCGCGAATCTCTTCTCCGCCGGCGAGGTCGAGATCGACCTGACCACCTCCGGTGTCGACCGGGTGGTGCGGGCCGGCACCGACGGCGTCACCTACGACGGTCCCGGGCCGCGGAAGTTCGACGGCGAGTCCTCGATCACCGCCGAGTTGGAGACCCGTGACCGCAGTTACCGAGCCGGCGAGCTGGTCATCGACTTCGACGGCAAGATCAAGCTCACCGAGTTCGAGCAGTACAAGCTGAAGACCTTCGCGTCCGCGCTGTGCACGGCCATCCGTAACGCCGCCGCCTACGCCGAGCTGCAGCGGATCAACGAGCAGAACGCCTACGACGCCGCCCACGACCCGCTCACCGGCCTGGCCAACCGCCGCGAGCTGTACGAGCGCGCCGACGAGTACTTCGCCGGCCGCACCGAGGACGGCGTGGTCGCCCTGCTGCTGATCGACCTCAACCACTTCAAAGAGGTCAACGACACGCTCGGGCACGCGGCCGGCGACGCGGTGCTGCGCGAGGTGGCCCGCCGGCTCGACGACGCCGCCGCCCCTGGCGATCTGGTCGCCCGGCTCGGCGGTGACGAGTTCGCCGTGCTGCTGGTCAACCTCATCACCCCGGCGCTGGCCACGCACCGCGCCGAGCAGATGCTCAGCGCGCTCGAGACCACCCTCGAGGTCGAGGGCATGCAGATCACCGTCGAGGCGGCCGGCGGCATCGCGCTCGCCCCCGGCAGCGGCGGCATCAACGAGCTGATGCGACGCGCCGACATCGCCATGTACCAGGCGAAGCGAGCGGGCCAGCAGACCGCGACGTACGCCCACGCGCAGGACACCGCCGACGTCGAGCGGCTCATGCTCGGCGGCGAGTTGCAGCGGGCGGTCGCCGAGCAGGAGTTCGTGGTCGACTTCCAGCCGATCGTCGACCTCGGCAGCGGCGAGGTGATCTCGGCCGAGGCGCTGGCCCGCTGGCAGCACCCGGAGTACGGCTACCTGACCCCGATGCAGTTCCTCGAGACGGTGGAGCGCTCCGGTCAGCTGCCCGCGTTCGCCGACGCCGTGCTCGACCAGGCGCTCGCCGCCTCCGGGGTGTGGCGGGAGGCGGGCTTCGACCTGCCCGTCGCCGTCAACGTGTCGCCCCGCAGCCTGCTCGACCCGCGCTTCCCGGCCACCGTGCTGACCCAGCTCGCCCGGCACGACGTGCCGCCCGAGCGCCTCGTCCTCGAGCTCGCCGAGACCCTGACGATCAGCCAGCTCGACACCGTCAGCCGCGCCCTCGACGAACTGCGCGAGGCCGGGGTCCGGCTGGCCCTCGACGACTTCGGCACCGGCGTCTCCCCGCTCTCGGTCCTGTCGCACATCCCGGTCAACCAGCTGAAGATCGACCGAGGGTTCGTCACCGCGCTGGAGACCTCCTCCGAGGCGGCCGCGGTGATCCGGTCGACCGTCGACCTCGCTCGCAGCCTGCACCTCACGGTGATCGCCGAGGGCGTGGAGAGCGAACCCCAGCGGCACGCGCTGTGGGAGCTGGGCTGCGTGGCCGGTCAGGGCCACCTCTTCGCCCGGCCGATGTCGTCGGTGCGGCTGCTCGGCACGCTGCAGCGCGGTTCCGGTGGCCGGCCGGGTGCGCTGGCGTCGGCCCTGCACGACGCCGGCGCGGTGGTCCGCATGCCGCGGCGACGGGCGTCCGGCCCCGGCCGCACCGGCTGATATCCCGGCTCTGCGACACTGGGCGGCGTGCCCAACCTGCTCACGCGCATCGACCGGGCGGGCGGTGGCCGTACGGCGGATTTGGTGGTCTATGCCCTGTCCGCCCTCTTCGCGTTGGTCACCGCACTCACCTCGACCCTGCTGCCACATCGTGCCTGGGGTTGGATCGCCTTCTTCGGCTACGCGGCCGCCGCCGTCGCCGTCTTCCTGGTGCGGCGCCTCCTGCTCACCTGGCTGACCTGGGCCGCGGTGGCTCTGCTGCCACTGATCGTCGAGTCCGTGCAGCGGGCCGGCGGGCGCACCGACCGGGCGCAGGAGGAGGTGCTGGTCGTCGAGCGGATGGGCGAGCGGCTCCTCCACGACGGCACGCCCTACCTGGGCCGGGACTCCCTGCTCGCGCTGCCGGCCGACGATCGGCTGATGGGCTACAGCCCCTATCAGCCGGGGATGGCGGTCTTCGGACTGCCGCGGGCCGTCTTCGGAGACTTCTGGTGGACGGACGCCCGGGTCTGGTTCGCGGTGGTCACGGCGGCGGCGCTGATCGCAGCCGTGCGTCTCCTCGGCTCCTCCCCGGCGGTGGTGCGCGGGCTGCAGGCGGCGACCGTGTTCCCGATCTGCGCGCTCACCCTGGCCACCGGGGGCGACGACATCCCGGTCATGGCGCTCTGCCTACTGGCCCTGGCCCTGGCCGCCGCCGACCGCTACGGGTGGGCCGGCGTGGCCGTCGGTGCCGCCGCCGCCGGCAAGCTCTTCGCCTTCCCGGTCGTCGCCGTGCTGATCGTGCTCGCCGTCGCCAATCGGCGGTGGCGGTCTCTGCTGCCCGGCGCGCTCGGCCTTCCGCTGCTCGTGCTGATCCCGCCGTTCCTGGTCGACGCGGACGCGTTCGTGGAGAACGTGCTGCGCTTCCCGCTCGGCCACGGCGTGGTGACCAGCCCCGCGCAGTCGCCGTTCCCGGGCTACCTGATCGCGCAGAACCTGCCCGCTGGGCGCTACGTCGCGTCGGCCCTGCTGGTGGCGGTGGCCCTGCTGATCGGTTTTTGGCTGCTGCGCCGGCCGCCGCGGACCGCCCGAGCGGCCGCCCTGATCAGTGGATGGGGCCTGCTGGCCGCGATCCTGCTGATGCCCACGACCCGTTTCGGCTACC
The DNA here is from genome assembly GCF_018332695.1 of Paractinoplanes toevensis. Lineage (GTDB taxonomy): Bacteria > Actinomycetota > Actinomycetes > Mycobacteriales > Micromonosporaceae > Actinoplanes > Actinoplanes toevensis. Next base: position 8,500 of record NZ_BOQN01000004.1, on the reverse strand, counting down.
TGCTCTACCCCGTGGCGCTCCTGGTGTGGGCGCCCGCTCTGACCTTTAGCCCCGCTGTGCACACACAGGAAGCACACAGCCGGAGGCCGCCCGGAAGGTGACACGGCCTTGTACCGTCAGTGAGATGCAGATGACCTGTCCGAAGTGTCACGGCGAGATGCGGGTGTACGAGCGCAGCGGCGTCACGGTGGATCAGTGCACCGAGTGCCGAGGCATCTTCCTCGACCGTGGTGAGCTGGAAAAACTCTTCGAGGCCGAGTCGAACTGGAACAGTCGGCAGGCCCCGTCCCGCCCGGCCGCACCCGCGGCTCCGCCGCCGGGCGCCTACGCCCCGCCGCCGCCCCCGCCGGCCCACGGCGGTTACGCGGCACCCCCGCCCGTCTACGGCCAGCCGGTCGCACACGGTTACCCCGCCGCCCCGGCCTATGGGCATCACGGCCACTACCGGCAGCACGGGCACCACGGCCACTACCGCAACAAGCGCCACAAGAGCTTCCTCAACGAACTCTTCGACTGACCTGTCCGCCCGCCGCGCCGACTCCATCCCGGGTCGGCGCGGGCGGTCACGGCCAGGAGCCGTCGTCGTGCAGGCGGTCAGCCGGGCCGTCGCCGGTGAGCAGGCCGGTCACGGCCTCATCCAGATCTTCGCCGACGAACCAGTCGCCGGCCTGGTCCAGGATGAAGACTCGCGAGCGCTCGTCGATCACCACGAGAGCGTCGCCACCCTCCACCGCCAGCGGGAAGACCGCCGCGCCGATCACCTCGGCGAACTCGGTGAGCGCCCGGTGCTGGCGGGCCGCCGGGAGCGGGTCGAAGGTCAACAGGCGGATCGCACGCCGGCGGCCCGGACCGCGTCGGCCGCAGCGCACCCCGGCAAACTCGGCCAGTGCCCGTCTCGCGGCCGGGAAGGCAGGCAGGCCGCTGAGCCGCTCCGCCTCCTCGATCGTGGTGGTCAGCGGCAGCTCGACGCCCAGCCAGCCACCGCCGGTCAGGACCCGGGCCACCTCGGACGGGAAACGGCCGGTCGGGCCGTCGACGCCGTGATGCCACTCGGAGGCATAGGCGAGGTCGGACGGCGGCAACAGGCCCAGATCGACGAGTACGGCCAGGCAGGTCTCGCACGGGCGAACGGGACCAGCCGCGTTGGGATCGCCCTGGTCGCGTACGAGAAAGGCATTGAGCCGGCCGCCTCGCAGGCCGCCCTCGTGCAGCGCGTCGGACGCGGCGATCAGTTCGGCGTGGCGCTCGGCGCCCCGCACCCGGGACGCCACCGGCATCGTGCCCAATCGGCCCTCCACCAGCGGGTGATGGCTGATCTCCTGGTCGCCCTTGGCGCCCTGGGCCCGGAACAGCCGGCCGTCCACAACGAGCTCGGCGACGGTGGCCGGGCTGGGCCGCCGGCGCGCCGACCGGCGCAGGGCCGCCCACGCGTCGACCGTCGCCGACGGTTTCGGCCGCCGCTCCCGATAGAGGGTGGCGAGGTCGTCGGGCGGGATGGCCGGCCACGTCGAGAGCACGCCCGTCTCCCGATCGATCACCGTGCGGGCCCCGTCGCCCGGAATCGGCAGCACATCGGGCGCCGGTCGGGTCCAGATCACCCAGCCGAGATCGAACTCGGCGAGGGCGGGCTCACATCCGTACCCCCGCTGTTCGGCCTCGCCACGCGCCCAGCGCGCGGCGATCTCCTCGGCCTCACCGCGAGTGATCATGGTGAATATCCTTCCTTGTGCGGAATGAAGTTACCGGATCGCCCAACGTGACGACGCCCGGTAAAGTCACCACGTTCGATGGCGGCGAACGGGAGTCTGAACCGTGGTAGACCAGGGGTTTTACGATCGACGGTCCGAACTGGAAGGTTCCCTTGCTCGGCCGAGCTATCCGGAAGCCGACAGTGCCTTCCGCGCTATCGGGGCCGATCCGCGGTGAGTGACGACGACGAGCTGGACTTCGACCCTGCGTGGCAGGGGGCACGGCTACTCAGTGCCGCCGGTCGCGAGCTGGGTGCGCAGCGTGACGTCTCCGGAGCGGCGGTCGCCGCCATGTCGGCCGTGCGACCGTGGGGTGGCGACGAGGCCGGGCGCGCCTTCGAGCAGCGGTACCGTCCGGTCGAGACGCAGGTCCTCACCGCGTGGCAACAGCTCGCGGCATATGTGGAAAGCCTCGGTGACGCCGCCGCCCGGGCCGCCCAGGACAACCTGGAGCAACCATGACGGCCCTGCCCAGCCCCATCCCGCACCCCCTTCAGCACCTTCCGTTCGACGTGCCGCGCTGGGTGCACGAGACGCTCGACTGGGTGATCGGCGGCGATTGGCCGGCCGGCGACGAGGCCGCCACCTGGGACGTCGCCGACCGCTGGTATGCGGTGGCGGCCGCCCTCGCCGCGCCGCACGAGGCCGCCTTCGCCGCCGCGGCCCAGATCATGACCGGCGACGGCAACAGCGGCTTCCAGGACGCGTGGCAACGGCTGGCCGGTGATCCTTCGGCGCCGCTCAACTCATTGATCGAGATCGCCCACGAGCTGGGTGGCGTGGTCGAGGAGTGCGGCCGGGATCTGGAGGCGGCCAAGCTGGCGGCCTGGATCGAGGTTGGCCTGCTCCTGACCGAACTCCTCGGGACGATGGTCACGACCGCGCTCACGCTGGGTGCGGCCGCACCGGCGGCCGGTGGGCTGTTGACCGCGGCCCGGGCCGCTGTCCGGGAGAGCGCGGAGCGCCTGACCGACCGGCTGGGTGCCGGGCCGGCCGCCTCCGGCGCCCAATTCGGGCGTACGGCTTCCGGGTCAGCCCCCGCCTCAGCGTCAGCCTCGTCCCCCGTCTCTGCCTTCGCCTTGGCCCCCGTCTCTGCCCCTGCCCCCGTCTCTGCCCCTGCCTCCGGCTCGGCCCCCGTCTTTGCCCCTGCCCCCGTCTCTACCCCTGCCCCTGCCTCTGCCTCTACTTCGGCCCCCGCCTCTGCCTCAGGCCCGGCCTCGCCCTCGGCTTTTGCATCTGCCTCCGCCGAAACAGAGACCCGCCGCCTGTTCCCGGCGGCGGATCGGATCAGCACCGGGGCTACCCGGGGGATCAGCGCCGCCGGTGTGCTCCGGCAGTCCTATTGGCCCGGGACCGTCAAGGGTGGTTCGCGGCCCGGCACGGAGGCGGGTGGAATTACGCGGCGCATTCCGCGGTCCGAATTGGAGCGAATTGCCGGGGAACGGCGGCCCGCTGCCCACGATCTTGTTGACCCGCCGCCGAAGTCCGGCCGGGCCGACGCTGCGGAACCGGGCATCCGGACCGTCGCCATCATCCCGCCGCGTCCGTCAGCACCCGAGCCGCCAGTCGAACATTTCGGATATGTCGCCGATGAATATGCCGGCTTCCTCGCGGCCGTCGCCGACGAGACCGGGGTGCGCATCCGTGCGTTGAGCCGGCTGGCCGATCTCGAGATCCTCACCGGTTCCCCGCTGGACGGCGAGGAACTGCGGGCGCGCTCGACGGCGCTTCGAACGCTCCTGACCGAGATCGAGTCCGGACAGGCCCGGGTCGCCGCCGGCGAACTCGATCCAGCCGTGATCGGCGATCCAGCCCTGATCGGCGATCCAGCCCTGATCGGCGATCCAGCCCTGATGGGCGAGCCCGCTGCCAGGCGCGATCCGGTGGCCGGAAGTGATGCGGCCGCCGGGCGGGAGCAACCTGCCCAGCGCGGCCCGGCCGCCGGGCGGGAGCAACCTGCCCAGCGCGGCCCGGCCGCTGACCGGGAGCCGCCTGGCGAACAACCCGAGCCGGGCGATGAGCGGTCCCGACTGACCGGGGAGGTCGAGCCGGCGCCGATCGACCGGACTCGGCGGTACGACACCTATGGGGGTTTGCGCGCGCCCCTCGCCGTACATCAGAAAGCGCTGGAAGACGCGATGCCGAAGGACGGCGACGGCCGTGCGGCGCGCCTGGCCGACCCGCGGTCGGGGCGATGGTTCGGCCTGGCCAACGGCGGTGGCCCAGCCGGCGACCCGACGCGCGGGCTGAACTGCCTCGACGCGGTGCTGGCGCTCTTCGACACCTATGTGCACGGACGGCCGCGGGTGGCGGCGGCGCGCACCTTCGACTCCTATGCCGCCGGCGACCCGGACCGGCCGATAGGCGGCGAACGGCACGGTTTACGGCGGGTCGAGCAGGCGACCGGCACGACGTTCCAGAATCTCTGCCCGTTCCTGGGTGGCGCCGACCCCGGCGCGGCCGAGCCGGCGGTCGATGCCGCCATGCAGAACTTGGCCAACCACCTGCACAACTCGGGTCACGGCGCGTTCGCCTTCATCCTGACCGACCTGGAGGGCGGCGGCTGCCACGCCTGGGCGGCGACGAACCACGACGGCACGATCCTCTTCCTCGACCCCCAGGTGGGCCGATTGAGCGAAGAGGTCCCGCTCTACCGCCATCACGGTGTGCCCTCGACCGCCAACGTCGTCTCGATGGACGCCCTGGTCGTCGACGGACAGGGCCGCCCGGCACCGCTGCCCTATCACGGCCCGGGTCAGTGGAGTACCGCGTCGGTGCTGGTCGCCGACGCGGGCTGACTCAGACGATCGCCATGTCGACGAAACGGGACAGGTGCAGCTGCGCCGCCACCGTGATCGTGTCGGTCGGGCCGTTTCGGTGCTTGGCCACGATGAAGTCGGCCTCACCGGCTCTCGGTGACTCCTTGTCGTAGTAGTCGTCACGGTGCAACAGGATGACGACGTCGGCGTCCTGTTCGATCGAGCCGGACTCTCGCAGGTCGGACAGCTGGGGGCGCTTGTCGGTGCGCTGCTCGGGACCACGGTTCAGCTGCGACACCGCGATCACCGGGCACTCGATCTCCTTGGCCAGGAGCTTGAGGCCTCGAGACAGCTCGGAGACCTCCTGTTGACGGCTCTCGGTCCGTTTCGGCGAGCTCATCAGCTGGAGGTAGTCGATGACCAGGAGCTTGAGGTCATGGCGCTGTTTGAGACGGCGAGCCTTGGCCCGGATTTCCATGAGGTTCATGTTGGGTGTGTCGTCGACGAAGATCGGAGCCTCGCTGATCTCGCCCATCCGGCGGGCCAGCTTGCTCCAGTCGTCGTCGGTGAGCTGGCCGGAGCGCAGCACGTGCAGCGGCACCCGGGCCTCGGCGGAGAGCAGACGCATCACCATCTCGATCTTGCTCATTTCGAGCGAGAAGATGGCGCTGGCGCAGTTGTGGCGGATCGCCGCGTTACGGGCGAAGTCCATGCTGGCGGTCGACTTACCGAGACCGGGTCGCCCGGCCACGATGATGAGCTGACCGGCGTGCAGGCCGTTGAGCAGCCGGTCGAGGTCGGAGAAGCCGGTCGGCACACCGCTCATGCCGCCGCCCGAGGCGCCGACCGCCTCGATCTCGTCGAGGGTGGGCTGCAGCATGTCGCCGAGGGCCGCGAAGTCTTCGCTGACCCGTTTCTCGGTGACGTCGTAGATCGCCTGTTGGGCCAGGTCGACGATGTCGTCGACATCGCGGCCGCCGTTGCCGCCGGCGCCGTAGCCGAGCTGGACGATCTTGGTGCCCGCCTCGACCACGCGGCGCAGGATCGCCCGCTCGGAGACGATGCGCGCGTAATAGGAGGCGTTGGCCGCGGTGGGCACGCTCTCGATCAGCGTGTGCAGGTAGGGCACACCGCCGATGCGCTGCAGGTCGCCCGAGTCGGAAAGGGCCGCGGCCACGGTGAGGGCGTCGGCCGGCTCACCACGCCCGTAGAGGTCGAGAATGACGTCGAAGATCGTGGCGTGCACCGGCCGATAGAAGTCGTGCACCTTGAGGATCTCGACGACGTCGGCGACGGCGTCCTTGGACAGCAGCATGCCGCCGAGCACGCCCTGCTCGGCCGCGACGTCCTGCGGCGGTGACTTGTCGTAGCCAGACGGGAACGAGCTGTCACCGCCCGGGCCGCCGCCGCCCTGGCCACCGCCGCGCGGCGGTCCGCCACCTGCCGGTTGTGCCGGTGGTCGTGACTCCGGCCGTGCGTCGTCGGTGATCGACACCCGGACTCCCTCCACTCGGCGATGCTGTTGCCTGAGATCAAACAGCCCGGGTGTGACACTTTTGGCTGAACCCGGCCATGATCGAAAAAAATCTCTCCGATCAAGGCGGCCCCACTCTACGAACCCGCCCGCCACCTGCCCAACTGCGCCGGTGGACGAGTCTCGGGACAACCTGTGGACATCCCGCCCCAGGCTGTGGGCAGGCCTGTGCACATCCTGGGGACAACCCTCGGAGTTTGTGCCACATGTGCCTTATCCAGCAGCGATAACGCTGTCCCCACCTGTGGAGAGGGAAAAAGCTGCCGCGCGTGAGCAAGCCGTCGCCCGGAGGCGTTGCGGTTCGGTCTCGCGCACGTCACGCTTTCTGGGTGGACCAACGGGAATGGGACTACGGCGCCCGCATGCCGCGGGATCGCCGCGCGGCACAGCCGTGGCCCTCCCCGAGTCCGGAAAATCCGGATTCCGACGAGCCTGAGCCGAAATGGTCGTCACTGACCGACACCGGCAGCATGCAGCCCAGCCCCGAGGCGCTCGCCTGGCAGCGCCGCGCCGACGCGTGGGCGCAGCAGGCCGAGTCCGATCAGTCCCAGGCGGTCGAGCCGGCCAACCGATACACCGACGTCGCCAAGGGCCGACCCGCGTTCCCGGCCGACGGCGTCGGCTGGCGCAGTGAGACCGCCGAGTGGCGGGCCACCGGCGCGCGCTGGCGGCAGACCACCGAGTGGCGCTCCACCACCGGCTCGCACGGCTGGCGCTCCACCACCGAGGCATGGACCGGCGGCAACAGCGCCTACGAGCCGCCCGCCGAGACACCGACGGCCCAGCCGGCCATCTCGAACACCCCGTGGTCCGACCCGTCCGGTGCCGAGCCTCGCCCGGCCTGGCAGCAGTTCACGTCACCGAGCACGACACCGACCACGGAAAGTTCGTGGCAGCAGCCGGCGCCGCGACCACCGGCCGAGAGCTCGCCCTCCTGGCAGCAGCTCGTCGATCCGAAAGCCGAGCAGCCCCGCCAGCCGTGGCAGCGTGACTCGATCGAGGGCACCGCGACCTGGAGCGACCTGACCGACACCCGGTCCGCGTCGACCGGCGGCACGCAGGACCGGGAGTCCATCACCAACTGGCTGCGCATGGACGACCCGGCCGAGCGACCGAGCTGGCAGACCCCGCGCGACGACGGACGCCATCTGGTCCGCGAGGACGACCGCGCCGCCTGGCGGCGCGACGCGGATCAGGGCGACGGGTCACCGCCGGTGGGTCGCCGCCGGGCTCCCGAGGGCGGATCAAGACCTTCCGGGGGTACGGGTTGGGCCACGCGCTCCGACTCGGACAACTGGGCCGGCCATGCCGACACCGGCAGCATCCCGCTGTTCGCCGACCCCACCACGTCGACCTGGTCCACCGGCGTCGACCCCGCCACCACCGGCCGGCACGACGTCTCGACGGGCCGTCGCGCCCTTCCCTCGGCTCCGTATGAGGACACCGGCCAGCGCGGGCAGGACCAGACCGGCCGCCGCTCCCGCCGAGACGACACCGGCACCGGTGCCCGCAGCGCCGCCGTTCCGATGCCGATCAGTTACGACGACCGGCCAGGCGGCCACGCCGCCGAGGCAACGCCCGGTCCGCGCCGCAACCGCTACGCCGACGAGGCGCCGGCCGCAGACGCCCCACGCGGTTACGCCGGAGAGCCGCCCGCGTCCGCCCCGACCACCGGCTTCGGCCGCGGCGGCGCCTACCCGGCCGAGTCCCAGCCGGCCTCCGGTCGCGGCGCCTACTCCGCGGACCCGTCGGCCGCTGCTCCGACGACCGGCTTCGGCCGTGGTGCTGCCTACCCGGCCGACTCCCAGCCGGCCCTCGGTCGTGGCGGTTACTCCGCCGACCCCCCGGCCAACGGTTATGGACGCGGCAACTACCCGGCCGACGCGCCACCAGCATCGGGCCGCGGCGGCTATCCCACCGACCCGCCGGCCGCCGCCCCAACTACCGGTTTTGGCCGAGGCAACTACCCGGCTGACGCGCCACCGGCTCCCGGCCGCGGCTATCCGGCCGATCCGCCGGCCGCCGCCCCCACCACCGGCTTCGGACGCGGCGGCTATTCCGCAGATCCGCCCGCCGCTGCCCCGACCACGGGTTATGGGCGCGGCAATCACCCCGCCGACGCGCCGCCGGCCCCCGGTCGCGGCGGCTACCCCGCCGATCCGCCCGCGTCCGCCCCGACCACCGGTTATGGACGCGCCAACCACCCGGCCGACGCGCCACCAGCCTCAGGCCGCGGTGGCTACTCCACCGACCCTCCGGCCACCGGCTATGGACGCGGCAACTACCCCGCCGACGCGCCACCGGCCCCCGGCCGCGGCGGCTACCCCGCCGACCCACCAGCTGCTGCCCCCACCACCGGTTATGGACGAGGCAACTACCCGGCCGACGCGCCCGGCCGGGGCGGTTATCCCGCCGACCCACCGGCCGCTGCTCCCACGACCGGTTTTGGACGCGGCGCC
>NZ_BOQN01000003.1 GCF_018332695.1 Paractinoplanes toevensis | reverse complement strand
GAACCGGCCGACGCGGAAAGATCGGCCGCGACCGGGAGGCCGGCGGACTGCCAGGCGGCGAAGCCGCCGTCGAGGACGTAGGCCTCGACGCCGAGCCAGTCCAGCAGCCACCACAGCCGGGCCGCCCACATGCCGCCGTTACGGTCGTAGGTCACGACCGGGACGCCGTCGCGGACGCCGAGCGCGGACAGCGCGGCCGCGAGCACGGCCGGGGCCGGGGCGGCGAAGTGGTAGCCGGCCGTCGGGTCGCTGAGCAGCAGCAGGTCGGCGTGCCGGGAGCCGGGAATGTGCGCCTCCCGCCAGCCGGCCAGGCCGGAAGCCGAGGTGTGGTCGCCGTCGTAGCGAGGGGCGGCCAACTCCACTGTCGCGTCGAGGACGAGCACGCTTTCACCGCGTACCGCCAAATCGGCCGGACCGAGGAGCGGACCCGTCATCGCGGCACCGCCCGGACCGGCGCGGAGCCCGCGCCGTCAGTCGGCCGGAGGGCCGCGTCCGAAACCGGGCGGACGGCCCGGTGCCAATCGAAGTCGGCGGGCAGGATCGCGTTGTCCGCCAGCCAGGTCGTGTACGGCGTCATCAGGTCCTCCCGGATCTCGCCCCACCGGTCACCGTGCCACCAGGTCGGTGCGATCAGCTCGAGGGAGCGGGCCAGGATCGCCCGCGGGAAGTACGGGATCACCCGGTCCAGCACGTCCAGGGTGCCCGCCGGATCGTCCGTGGCGGCGCGGTATCCCTGGGCGGTGACCCGCAGGAACGTGTCCAGCAGGGCCGGATCGGTGAGCGCCGGCCCGGTGCCGAGCAGATAGCTGTGGTAGGGCGGGGCGCCGATCTCGTCGACCGGCCAGACGATCCGCTGCGAGCCGGGCAGCTGGGCGAAGAGCGCGTCCCAGGCCCAGTAACCGCCGAAGGTCGCGTCCACCGCGCCGGCCGCGATGTCGTCCACGCTCAGTTCGCGGTGCCCGCTGTCCACCAGGGTCACCGCGTCCGGGTCGCCGCCGTCCGCCGCGACCAGGTGCCGGACCATGGCGACGCCGCGCGGGGTCGGGTTGAGCGCGAGCCGCTTGCCGGCCAGGTCGCGGGGGCGGGTGATGCCGCGCCCGGCGACGGTCTGGATGGTCTCCATCCCCCGGTGGTTGATCGCGGCCACGCCGTGCAGCGGCTGGCCGGCGGCGCTGCGGACCAGCAGCCGGTTGGTGGGGAAGACGCCCAGGTGCACCTCGCCGCGGGCCAGGTGTTCCAGGGTGTCGCCGCGCAGGGCGTCGAAGACGGTCAGCTCGACGTCCAGGCCGGCGTCGCGGTACCAGCCGTTGCGGCTGGCCACGTAGAGGCCGGCGGCGTTGGTCCAGGGGTGGAAATATTCGAGCATCACGCGCAGGTGGGTCAGGCTCATCGGGGTTCACCTGTCAGGAGATCGGTGAGGCGGCGGCGCAGTCCGACGAACTCGGGGTCGTCGACGACGGTGCCGCGGCGGGGACGGTCGAACGGCACGGTGACCTTTTCCAGGACCGTGGCCGGGCGGTGCGAGAAGACGTAGACGGTGTCGGAGAGGAGGAGAGCCTCCTCGATGTTGTGCGTGACGAAGAGGACCGCCCGGCGGTTGGCCTCCCAGATGTCGAGCAGCCAGCGGTGCATCTCGGCGCGGGTCATCGCGTCGAGGGCGCTGAACGGCTCGTCGAGGCAGAGCAGCTCCTGGTCGGAGATGAGCGCCCGGAGGAAGGCGACCCGCTGCTGCATGCCGCCGGAGAGCTGGTGGGGGTAGGAGCGCTTGAAGTCACCGAGCCCGACCTTCTCCAGCCATTGCCGGGCCAGGCCGAGGTCGGCTTTTCCGGCGATCTCGCGGGCCAGGACGACGTTCTTCTCGATGGTCCGCCAGGGCATGAGGGCGGGTTGCTGGGGCATGTAGCCGATCAGGCCGCGTTGCGCGGCTTTTCCGTCGACCTCGATGGTTCCGGCCGAGGGGGTGAGCACGCCGCCGATCAGGTGGAAGAGGGTGCTCTTGCCGGACCCGCTCGGTCCGACGATGGAAACGAACTCACCCTTCCGCACCACTATGTCCAGATTTTTCAGGACTTCTAGGTCTTTGAAGCTGTGATTCAGGCCGATGATCTCCAGGGCGTCAGCGCTCACGACGGACTACCAGCCTCTCCACCAGCAGGACCAGGCCGAACACCAGCAGGGCCAGGATGATCACGATGGTGATCGCGACGAAGAGGCGGTCCGCCCGGAACGCCGACTTCTGCACGATCATGTAGTGGCCGATGCCCTTGTCGCTGCCCAGCCACTCCGAGATGATCGCGCCGAAGACGCTGTAGGTCGCCGCGATCTTCAGCCCGGAGAACATCGTGGGCAGCGCGTTCGGCCACTGCAGCTTGGTGAACAACTGCCCCCGCCCGGCCCCGCTCATCAGCAGGTAGTCGGCGATCCGCGGGTCGCTGCGGCCGAGCCCGTCCAGCGTCGCGACGGCCACCGGGAAGAAGCAGACCAGGATGATCACGACGAGCTTCGGCGCCAGCCCGAACCCGAGCCAGACCACCAGCAGCGGGGCGATCGCGATGGTCGGCACGTTCTGGCTGATCACCAGCAGCGGGTAGACCGCGGCCCGCAGGAACGGCACCAGGTGCAGCACCACCGCGATGAGCAGGCCCGCGGCCACCCCGGCGGCGAAACCGTAGAGGGTGAGCTCGGCCGTGGCCAGCGTGTGCGTGGTGAGCACGGCGCGCTGCTCGACCGCGGCGTCCCAGATGTCCTTCGGGCTGGGCAGCAGCCACCTGTCCACGCCGGACACCGTGGTGTAGAGCTGCCACCCGGCGATCAGCAGCACGATCGTGATCGCCGGCGGCAGCGCCCTGCGCAGCGTGGTCACGCCGAGGGCAAGAACTCGTTGGTGTACGCCTGGGACGCGTCGACTTCCTTGCTGAGCACCTTCTGCTGGAGGAGCCAGGCGGAGAAGTCGGTCCACACGGTTTCCTTCTGCTCACCCCAGCGCGCCGCGTCGTCGATGTACCGAGGGCTCAGCCACTCCTGGCTCTTCTTGACCAGGTCGGCGTCGAGGTCGGGCGCCGCCTTGAGCAGGATCTCGGCCGACTCGGCCGCGTTCTTGCCGGCGTAGGTGTAACCCTCGGACACCGCCGCGGTGAACTCCTTCACCAGCGTGGGGTTGCCGGCGATCTGCTTCTCGTTGGTGATCAGGATCGGGGTGTAGAAGTCGAGGGCCTTGTCGTAGTCCTTGACGTACTGGATGTTGAGCGGCTGCCCCTTCAACTCGGCGTTGATCCCGTCCCAGCCGTAGAAGATCCACTCGACGTCGATCCCCTTCTTGGTGGCGGTGAGGAAGTCGGCCTCGCCCACGTTCACCACCTTGACCTTGTCCGGGTCGCCGCCGTCCGCCTTGACCAGCGTCTTGAGCAGCGGCTCCTCGATCGGGCCGCCGTAACCGCCGTACGTCTTGCCGGCGTACTGCGCGGGCCGGGTCAGGCCGCGGTCCTTCGGCGAGCCGAAGCCGGAGGTGTTGTGCTGGATGATCGCGGCGATCGAGACCAGGCCGGCCCCCTCGGCCCGGGCCTGGGTGAGCGACTCCTGGGCACTGATCGCGAACGGGATCTTGTCCGCGGCCACCAGCGTGCCCGGGTCGGCGTCACCCGGCTGGACGATCTCCACGTCCAGGCCGTGGGCGGCGAAGAAGCCCTTGGCCTGCGCGACGTAGAGACCGGTGTGGTTGGTGTTCGGCGTCCAGTCGAGGGAGACCTTGACCTTGGTCAGGGCCTGGCCACCGGCACCGGTGGCGGGTTCGTCGTCGTCGCTGCCGCAGGCGGCGGTGGCGAGAGCCAGGGAGGCGGCCGCGAGGGTGGCCAGGACACGACGCCGGCTGATGGCGTTATTCATGGGGGCGACTTTCGTTTGCGATGATTTCTGCACGAAATTTAGGCGTATACAGCAGCCCTCACCAGGCAAACGTGACCGGCATTACATACTGTTCCCACATATCAGACTGGCTTCATAGGATTAACGCGATGTTGATAGCGGTTGCGAGGGGCGCCGGGCGGTGCCCCCGCTCGCTACGCTCGGGTGATGCCGGTGGACGCGTTCTCCGCGCTGCCCGATCCGGCCCGGGCCGGCAGCCTTCCCGACCTGGTGGAACGCCTGCGCCTGCTGAAAGTGTGGGCCGGTGACCCGTCCTACGAGACGATCAAGGATCGGGTCAACGCCGCCTGGGTCGCGGCCGGCCGCCCGGCCGCCGAGCTGACCCGGCGCTCCACCGTCGCGAACTGTTTCCAGGCGGACCGCCGGCGACTGAACACCGACCTGGTCCTGGCCGTGGTCCAGGCCCTGCATCCCGACACGGGTTATGTCGCGCAGTGGCGTCAGGCGCTGCGGGTCGTCGGCGGCGAGACCGAGGCGGTCTCCCAGGTCCGGGTGCACGACAAGCTGCCGCAGGAGCTGGCCGGCTTCACCGGCCGGGCGGCCGACCTCGACGCTCTGATCCGGGCCGCGACGGCCGGCGGCACGGTGATCGCGGCGCTCGAGGGCATGGCCGGCGTCGGCAAGACGCAACTGGCCATCTCCGCGGCCCACCGGCTGACCAGGGAACACGCGGCCGATCGCGTACTGTTCGTCAATCTCCGCGGCTTCCACCCGGACCAGCCGCCGGCCGACCCGGCGGCCGTCCTCGACGGCTTCCTGCGCCTGCTCGGCACGCCCGGCCACCGGATCCCGCACGACCTGCCCGGCCGGGTCGCCGCCTACCGCGAACGCCTCACCGGCACCCGCACCCTGGTCCTGCTGGACGACGCGGCCGACCCCGACCAGGTCCGGCCGCTACTGCCGGCCACCCCTAACTGTCTGACCCTGATCACCAGCCGGCGCAGTCTCACCGGCCTGCCGCCGGTCACCCGGCTCGCCGTCGGCGTGTTCACCCCGGACGAGGCGCTGGCCTTCCTGACCGCCGCGCTGCCCGGGGTGCCGGCCGGCCCGGACGCGCGGGCCGCGGCCCGGATCGCGGCCCGCTGCGGCTACCTGCCGCTGGCCCTCGGCGTGATCGCCGGGCACATCGGCAAGACGCAGGGCTGGACGCTGACCGATCACGCCGACCGGCTCGACGAACGCCACCACGACCGGCGCCTGGACAGTGCCGTCGAACTCGCGCTCGACCTGTCCGTACAACGCCTGCCGACCGGCCGGCGGCGCCTGCTGCGCCTCGCGGCACTGCATCCCGGGCAGGACTTCGACGCGTACGCCGCGGCCGCGCTGACCGATCTCGATCTCCCGGCGGCCAAGGCCGGGCTGGCCGATCTCCGCGCCGACCACCTGCTCCAACCGGCCGACGAGGGCCGGTTCACCTTCCACGACCTGGTCCGCGCCTACGCCACCACCCAGACCCAGGATCAAGACCCTCCTTCGGTACGCCGGGAAGCACTCACCCGGCTGTTCGACCACTACCTGGCCACCGGTGCGGCCGCCATGAACACGCTGCACCCCACCGAGGCGCACCGCCGCCCGCGGGTCGCCCCGGCCACCACCCCGAGCCCCGACCTGAGCGACCCGGACGCCGCGGTCGCCTGGCTGGACACCGAGCGCCCGACCCTGGTCGCGGTGGCCGCGCACACCGCCACCCAGGGCTGGCCCGGCCACACCACCCGGCTGGCCGCCGTCTTCTTCCGCTACTTCCGCGGCGGCCACTACACCGATGCGCTGACCCTGCACGGCCACGCCCGGCACGCCGCCCGCACGGCCGGCGACCGGGTCGCCGAGGCGAGCGCGCTGAACGAGCTCGGCGTCGCCCACCTGCGCCAGGGCCGCCCGCAGCCGGCCACCGAGCACCTCCAGCAGTCCCTCGACCTGTTCCGCGAGGTGGCCGACCCGGTCGGCCAGGCGCACACCCTGTTCGACCTCGGCAACCTGGCCGAGCGCTCCGGCCGCTACCCGGCGGCGGTCGACTACAAGCGACAGTCGCTGGCCATGTACCGGCAGGCCGCCGACCGCACCGGCGAGGCGATGGCGCTGAGCGGCCTCGGCGTCACCCTGGAACGCTCCGGCCACCTGCCCGAGGCCCTGGACTGCTACCGGCAGGCGCTGACCCTGCTCCGGCTGACCGGCGACCGGCGCGGCGAGGCGTACGCCCTGAACGGCCTGGGCGAACTGGAGCTGCGCCTGGGCCGCTACGAGTCGGCCGCGGACCACCTGCACCAGGCCCTGGCCATCTACCGCCGACTGGGCAGCCGCACCGGCGAGGCCAGCACCCTGGACGGCCTGGGCCTGCTGCACACCCGGCTGGGCCGGCTCGGCGAGGCCACCGGCTACTACGAGCGGGCCCTGACGATCTTCCGGGAGACCGGCAACCAGGACAACGAGGCGTGGGTGCTCAACGGCCTGGGCGAGGCCGCCAACGCGGCCGGCCGCCCGGCCGACGCCCGGACCCAGCACACCGCGGCGCTGACCATCGCCACCACCATCGGCAACCGTCAGCAGCAGGCCCGAGCGCACACCGGCCTGGGCCACGCCAACCGCACCCTGGGCCACCGCGACCGGGCCCGCGCCCACTACGAGCAGGCTCTCGCCCACTACACCGCTCTGGACCTGCCCGAGGCCGACCAGCTCCGCACCCACCTCGCCGACCTGGGCGCCCCGGAGCCCGGCGTCACTCTGTGATCGCGGACGCAGACGGCGGCGACCGGGCGCTGGCATGATCACCCGATCGAGGGCGCACCTGCGTCACGTACTTCATGACGGAGTTGTCCGATTAGCGGGATATACACGGTTGCCCGGCGGAGGCCGTACGGGAAGCTTCTGATCTTGATCGTCGCTGTTGTCGTGATCGTCGCCGGGGCGGTGATCGCGGTCCGCACCGTGCGACGGCCCGAGCTGACGCCGGCCGGGCGGACCATCGCCGGGGTCGCCGTCGGCGGGCTGGACGAGAAGAAGGTGCGGGCGGCGGTCGAGTCGTCGGTGCGCGCCCGCGTCGAGCAGCCGATCGCCGTGCGGGTCACCGGCACCGAGGCGACGTTCACCCTCGATCCGGTGGCGGCCGGCATCTCGCTCGATGTCGACGCCACCGTCCGGCAGGCGTTCACCGGCTCGGGCAACGCGGTAGTGACCACCGACGCGACGGAGCTGCAGGCCGCCCTGGCGGCACACCGCCAGGCGGCCACCGACACGGTCGTGCGGCTGGCCGACCCGGTGCCGCGGCTCGAGGCCAAGGGCGACGCGTCGTTCACCTCCTCGGCGAAGGGCGTGACCAGGACCGAGGGCCGGCCCGGCTGGACCATCGACCCGGCCGCGGCGGCCCCGGTCATGGTGGCGGCGGCGCGGGCCGGACAGCCCGAGGCCGCGGTCGCGGGCACCCCGGTGCCGGCCGGCGGCGAGCTGGCCGGCGTCGACCAGCTGATCGGGACGTTCACCACCTATCACCCCTGCTGCGCGCCGCGAGTGACCAACATCCACCTGATCGCGAAGATCGTGGACGGCACGGTCATCGCGCCCGGCACGACGTTCTCCCTCAACCGCAAGGTCGGCGAGCGCACCCGGGACCGCGGCTTCGTGCCGGCCCCCGCGATTGTCGACGGCGAGCTGGAGGACCAGCTGGGCGGCGGCATCTCCCAGTTCTCCACCACGCTGTTCAACTCGGCCTGGTTCGCCGGCCTGCCGATCCTCGAACACCAGCCGCACAGCAAATACATCTCCCGCTACCCACCCGGCCGCGAGGCCACCCTGGACTGGGGCAACATCGACCAGGTCATCCGCAACGACACGGATGCGCCGGTAGTGATCCGAGCGGCCACCACCGGCACGTCGGTGACGGTCGCGCTGTACGGAAGCACCGGAAAGCGCAAGGTGGTCTCGAAAACCGGCCCACGCAACCCGGGCACCGACGGCGGCTTCAGCATCCGAGTGACCCGGACCGTCTACGACAACGGCGCCCCGTCCGGCACGACCACACTGCGCTGGCGCTACACCGGCCTGGACTGACGCTTACGCGGCCGGTCCCCTAGCGCTCCTTTTTCAGTACGCCGTAGCCCCACTACCGTGCCCCGCGGTCCCGCTGAGCGACACTCACCCTCCGCGCGCCCGCGACGGGCGGGCCCGACCCCAAACACCACCCCAACCCCCGACCGAGCCGAGCACCAGCACCAATCTCGGCAATTCACCCCCGCCCATCGCTGCAACTTCCCAAGATCCAGGCGGCGTGGCCGCCCACCCTTCGCCGACCGCCCGCCCCGCGATCTGTGAAGGCAACGTCCCGCGCGAACGCCAACTCCCCAAGATCTAGGCAAGGGGGCCGCACGCCCCGCCACGTGCCGCGTCTGGGCCGGGCCGACGGCGTACCGAAAAGAGACCCTAATAGCCCGCGTCGTCGAGGGCCTTGGTGGCCAGTTCTCGGCCGAGGGTGACCATCGCGCCGGCGTGGTGGAAGTCGAGCACGCCGGCCGCGGTCACCGGGACGGCGATGTGCACGTCGGGTGGCAGGCCGGCCATCCGGTAGCGGGAGATCATGTCCTGCATCGCGTCCAGCGAGTTCATGATCACTTCGCTCAGGCGCAGCTCGACGGGCGGTGGCACGGTCTCCGGGGAGCGCGCGTGCCGCAGCCGGGCCCGCCAGTCGGACGAGCGGGTGCGTTTGGCCGCTGCCCGGATCGGGGCGGCCGACTCGTGGTCGGGGCGGCGGGCCAGCAGCGAGACGGCCACCGTCAGGTCGGCCGGCACCGACGCGGTCGGCTCGATCGGCACCGGGTTGAGCAGGCCGCCGTCGGCCAGCACCCGGCCGTCCACGACCACCGGCGTGATCAGGCCGGGGATGGCGATCGACGCCCGGATCGCCGAGCGCAGCAGGCCCTTCTGGAACCACACCTCGCGCCGGCTGGTGATGTCGGTGGCCACCGCCGTGTACGGGATCGGCAGGTCCTCGATCAGCGCGTCGTCGAGGAAGCCGTCCAGGTGGTCGATCAGCCGGTCGGCGGCCAGCACCCCGGCCAGCGCCCATTTCGGATCGAGCAGCCGGAGCACGTCACGCTGCTTGAGGCCGGTCGCCCACTCGGTGAACTCCTTCAGCCGGCCGGCCGCCATCACTCCGCCGACGAGGGCGCCCATCGAGGAACCGGCGACCGCGACGACTTCGAAGCCGCGTTCGTCGAGCACCTGGATGACGCCGATGTGGGCGAACCCCCGCGCACCACCCGACCCCAGCGCCAATGCGACCCGTCGAGACACGCTCAGATGCTACGGCCCGTTAGGGTCGGGACGCTCGAAATCCTGCGGAGGGGCGATTCCGATGGACACGTTCACGGCACCGCCCGATCCGGGGCCGGCCGGCACGGTTGACGACCTGGTGGAGCGGCTGCGGCGGTTGAAGATCTGGGGCGCCGACCCGTCGTACGAAATGATCAAGGAGCGGGTCAACGCGGCCTGGACCACCGCCGGGCGGCCGGCCGGCGAGCTGGCCCGCCGGTCGACGGTGGCGAACTGCTTCCAGCCGGGCCGCCGGCGGCTGAACGCCGACCTGGTCCTCTCCGTGGTCGAGGCGCTGCACCCGGACGCCGGATATGTGGCGCAGTGGCGGCAGGCGCTGCGGGTGGTCGGCGGGGAGATCGAGGCGGTCTCCCAGGTGCGGGTGCAGGACTCGCTGCCGCAGGACCTGCCCGATTTCGTCGGCCGGGCGGCCGATCTCGATCAGCTGAGGCGGGCCGCGCGGGCCGGGGACGCCGTGGTGATCTCCGCGCTCGAGGGCATGGCCGGGGTCGGCAAGACCCAGCTCGCTGTCCACGCCGGACATCTGTTGGCCGCCGAGAAGGCCTTCGACCGGGTGCTGTTCGTCAACCTCCGCGGCTTCCACGCCGACCCGGCCCAGCCGCCGGCCGACCCGGCCGCCGTGCTGGACGGCTTCCTGCGCCTGCTCGGCGTGCCCGGCCACCGGATCCCGCACGAACTGGACGCCCGCACCGCCGCCTACCGGTCCCGGCTGGCCGGCGTCCGCGCGCTGGTGGTGCTGGACAACGCGGCCACCGCCGGCCAGGTCCGGCCGCTGCTGCCCGAGGCGCCGGGCTGCCTG
Organism: Paractinoplanes toevensis; assembly: GCF_018332695.1. Lineage (GTDB taxonomy): Bacteria > Actinomycetota > Actinomycetes > Mycobacteriales > Micromonosporaceae > Actinoplanes > Actinoplanes toevensis. Next base: position 144,583 of record NZ_BOQN01000003.1, on the reverse strand, counting down.
ACCCTGATCACCAGCCGGCACCGCCTCACCGACCTGCGCCGCGCCGATCACCTGGCGGTGGACGTGTTCACCCGGGCGGAGGCGATGACGTTCCTGGCCGGTGCGCTGCCCGGGGTGCCGATCGGCGCCGATCCGGACGCCGCGGCCCGGATCGCCGAGCGGTGCGGCTGCCTGCCGCTGGCGCTGAGCCTGATCGCCGGGCACATCCGCAAGACGCCGGGCTGGACCCTGACCGACCACGCCGACCGACTCGACGAACGCCGGGACGAGCGCCGGCTGGACTCGGGCGTGGAACTCAGCCTCGAACTGTCCTACCGGCATCTGCCGGCCGATCGGCAACGGATGCTGCGCCTGCTGGCGCTGCATCCCGGGCAGGACTTCGACGCGTACGCCGCGGCCGCCCTGACCGATCTCGATCTACCGGCCTCCCGGGCCGGCCTGACCGCCCTGCTGGACGATCATCTGGTGCAGGAGTCGGCGCCGGGCCGGTTCACCTTCCACGACCTGGTTCGCGCGTACGCCGCCGACCGCGCCCACGACCAGGACCCACCCGGCGCCCGGCAGGCCGCGCTGACCCGGCTGTTCGACCACTACCTGGCCACCGCCGCGGCCGCGATGAACGCCCTGTACCCGGCCGAGGCCCACCGCCGCCCCACGGTCTTCCCCGCCGCCGGCCCCGGTCCCGACCTGTCCGACCCGGACGCCGCGGTCGGCTGGCTGGACACCGAACGCCCGACCCTGGTCGCCGTCGCCGGGTACGGCTCGACCACCACCCTGGCGCAGACCCTGTCCCGCTACCTGAACAACGGCTACTACGCCGACGCGCTGACCCTGCACGGCCACGCCCTGCGCGCCGCGCGCGGCGACGGCGACCGCACCGGGCAGGCGCACGCCCTGGCCGGCCTGGGCTTCGCGCACCTGTGCCTGGGCCGCACCGGCCCGGCCGCCGAAGAGTTCCACCAGTCGCTCGACCTGTTCCGGCAGACCGGCGACCCGGCCGGCCAGGCCCGCACCCTGTTCAACCTGGGCAGCATCGAGTTGCAGGCCGGCCGGTTCGCGGCGGTCGTCGACTACATGGGGCAGGCGTTGACGTCCTACCGGCTGGCCGGTGACCTCGAGCACGCCCTGCTCCTGGAACGGCAGCTGGGCAACCGCCCGGGCGAGGCCGGCACCCTGGACACCCTCGGCACCCTGCACAACCATCTGGGCCAGGCCGGCAAGGCGGCCGACTACCACCGGCAGGCGCTGGCCATCTTCCGGGAGACCAGCCACCAGGAGGGCGAGGCGTGGGCGCTGAACGGCCTGGGTGAGGCCGCGGCGCCCGCCGACGCGATCACCCACCACACCGAGGCCCTGGCCATCGCCACCGACATCGGCGCCGCCGGCCAGCAGGCCCGCGCCCAGGCCGGCCTCGGCCGGGCCCACCAGGCGCTGGCTCGGGAGCACTACGAGCAGGCCCTGGCCGGCTACACCACGCTCGGTCTGCCCGAGGCCGAGCAGGTCCGAGCCCGGCTGGGGTCACTCGTTGAGCGCTGAGTGCCGCCGGCTGTAGAGGAAGTAGATCAGGAGGCCGAGCGCGAACCAGACGGCGAACCGCAGCCAGGTGACCGGGGACAGGAAGGTGATCAACCAGAGCGAGAAGATCACGCCGAGCGCCGGCACCACCGGCATGGCCGGCAGCCGGAACGAGCGGGGCAGGTCGGGCCGCCGGTAGCGCAGCACGATGACGGCCACGCAGACCACCACGAAGGCCAGCAGGATGCCGATGTTGGTCAGTTCGGCGGCCTCCTCGATCGGCAGGAAACCGGCGATCACCGCGGACGCCACCCCGACGATCCAGGTGACCCGGGTGGGCACGTGCCGGGTCGGGTGCAGGCGGGCGAACCAGGACGGCAGCAGGCCGTCGCGACTCATCGAATACCAGACCCGGGTGACGCCGAACATGAACGTGAACATCACGGTGAGGATGCCGATGATCGCGCCGACCGCGATGACGTCGGCCAGGCCGGACAGCCCGACCGAGGCGAACGCCGTCGAGAAGCCGCTCTCCGGGTCGATGTCCCGGTAGTTCTGCATGCCGACCAGCACCAGGCAGGCCAGCACGTACAGGATCATCGAGACGATCAGCGAGTAGATGATCGCGCGCGGCATGTGCCGCCGGGCGTCCCGGGACTCCTCGGCGGCGGTGCTCATCGCGTCGTACCCGAACACGGCGAAGAACACGGTGGACGCGCCGGTGATCGCGCCGCCGACGCCGAACGGGAAGAACGGCGTGTAATTGGCGGTGCTGATGTGGAACACGCCTACGACCACGACCAGCAGCACCACCGCCACCTTGATGACGACGACCGCGGTCTCGGCGCGGGCCGCGGCCCGGATGCCCTGGTTCAGCAGAAAGGCGATGAGCAGGCAGAGCAGCACCGCGAACAGGTCGACGACATGCCCGGCGCCGGTGCCCGGCGCACCCAACATCCACTGCGGCAGGTGTACGCCGATGTCGTCGAGCAGGAACGAGAAGTACCCGGAGATGCCGATCGCCACCACGGCGACGATCGCGGTGTACTCCAGCAGCAGGTCCCAGCCGATGAACCAGCCGACGATCTCACCGAGGACGGCGTAACCGTAGGTGTAGGCGCTGCCGGCCCGCGGGATCAGACCGGCGAACTCGGCGTACGAGAGGGCGGCGCACGCCGACGCGACCCCGGCGATGAGGAACGAGACGATGACGGCCGGCCCGGCCGTCTTGTTGGCCACCGCCCCGGCCAGCGCGAAGATCCCGGCCCCGATGATGCCGCCCACGCCGATCGCGGTGAGCTGGAACAGCCCGAGCGATCGGTTGAGGCCGGTCTCGGCCTCGTCGGTGATGTCCTCGATCGGCTTGCGCCGGAAGAGTTCGGACTGCCCCGGTGTCATCATGACGCCACCTCCCGGTCCAGTTTGACATTTATGGATCTCGATATATAGCTTCGGGGCAGCTTTCCGCCGAGCCGACCCCCACCATCGGCCCACTCCTGCGGTGCGTACCGAAGGAGTGCCGCATGTCCTGGCTGGCCTGTGTCACCTGCGCCGCCGTCGGCCTGATCGCCCCGTCCGCCGCGACGACGCCGGCCGCCTGCACCGGCACCGCGCCGATCGTCTGCCACTACGACGTCGCCCCGGGCAACTACGACATCACCGCGACGATCGGCGCCGGCACCGGTCTCGCCGTCGAGGCCCGCCGCCGGATCTTCACCCCGGGCGAGGCCGGCACCCGCAGCGCGACGGTGAACGTGCGCGAACCCGAGGGCCAGCCCACCGGCCAGGGCGGCACCGGCACCCCGGGGCTCACCCTCAGCTTCGACGGCACCGCCCCGAGCGTGACCCGGGTGACCGTCCGACCGGCGAAGAAGGCCCGCGTCGTCTACCTCGCCGGGGACTCCACGGTCTGCGACCAGCCGGTCAGCCCGTACACCGGATGGGGTCAGATGATCACCGCGTCGGTGCCGCGCGGGGTGGTGGTCGCGAACTACGCCGATTCCGGGGAGAGCGCGGGCAGCTTCCTCGCCGACCCCGCCCTGTTCCCCACCATGCAGCCGCTGATCGCGCCCGGCGACGTCGTGCTCATCCAGTTCGGGCACAACGACAAGACCACGACCGCGGAGGACTACCGGGCCAACCTCACGGCGCTGCTCAACGGCGTACGGGAAAAGCACGGGTTTCCGATTTTGGTGACGCCGACCGTCCGGCGGCTGTTCGCCGGGACGGAACTGAATCCCACCGCCCTGCACATCAACTCGCTCGGTGTGGACCTGCCGGCCGAGATGCGCGCGGTCGCCGCCACCGAGGGCGTGCCGCTCATCGACCTCACCGCCAAGAGCGAAGCGCTGGTCGAAAGCCTGGGGCCGGCCGAGTCGAGCCGGCTCTACCTGACCCTGGCCACCGACGGGGTCAACGACAACACCCACTTCTCCGAGTACGGCGCCACGCGGATGGCCGAGCTCGTGATCGACAGCCTGAGGTGACCATGAGAACTCGTATCTTCGCCGCCGTCGCGCTCCTGGCCGGTGCCGCCGGAATCGTTGCCGTAGCCGGTAACGCCTCGGCGGCGAGCACCTACTACGTCTCGCCGAGCGGCAGCGACAGCGCCGCCGGCACCCTGTCGGCGCCGTTCCGGTCGATCGCGAAGGCGCAGAGCACGGCCGCGTCCGGCGACACGGTCTACTTCCGGGCCGGGACCTACAGCTACACCACCGCGACCACCAGCTGTTCCTCGCAGACCGCGGTGGTCGACGCGATCACCCTGAACAAGAGCGGCATCGTGTACGCCAACTACCCGGCCGAGAAGGTGCAGTTCAACTTCTCCGGGATGACCGGCGTCAACTGCCGGATCAAGGGCTTCGACGTCACCGGCAGCTCGATCACCCTGCGCGGCTTCGAGATCGTCGGGGTGCGGCAGAACAACAGCGCCAACCACGAGTCGTGGGGTGTCTGGATCTCCGGCAGCAGCAACACGTTCGAGAAGCTCAACACGCACAACAACATGGGCCCGGGGCTGTTCATCGCGAACGGCAGCAACAACCTGGTGCTCAACTCGGATTCGCACGACAACTACGACCCGTACAGCTCGTCGGGCGCGGGCACCAACGCGGACGGGTTCGGCGCGCACGTGCCGGCCGGCAAGCCGGGCAACGTCTTCCGCGGCTGCCGGGCCTGGTGGAACACCGACGACGGCTTCGACCTGATCAACGCGTACTCGTCGGTGACCATCGAGAACTCGTGGGCCTGGCGCAACGGTTACCTGCCGCAGACCACCACGGCGGCGCAGGACGGCAACGGCTTCAAGGCCGGCGGCTACGGCGGGGTGTACGTCTCCGGCGGCGTCAAGCACACCGTGCGGCAGTCGGTGGCGTTCCTCAACCGGGCCGCCGGTTTCTACGCCAACCACCACACGGTGGCCAGCGACTTCATCAACAACACCAGCTACAGCAACGGCACCGACTACAACATGCTGGGGATCAACTCCAGCGGCGCGGCGGTCGGCCTCGGAAACCTCCGGAACAACATCGCGTACGGCGGGACGCTGACCGCCAACATGAGCGGCACGAGCGTGTCGAACAACTCCTGGAACCTGAGCGTCACCATGTCGAACGCCCAGTTCCAGAGCGTGTCCACGACCGGCTGGGAGACCTCCCGCCAGTCCGACGGCAGCCTGCCCGCCCTGGCCTCGCTGCACCTGGCCGCCGGCAGCACCCTGATCGACAAGGGCGTGAACGTCGGCCTGCCCTACCACGGCTCGGCCCCCGACCTGGGCGCCTTCGAAACCCCCTGATCGACGGCCGGTCCGGCGGCGGCCCGCTCTGCCACCGGACCGGCCCGATCCACCAGCGGCGCCAGGCCGTCGAGCAGGCGCTGCAAGCCGAACTCCAGCAGTACGTCGAGGCCGAACTCGTCGCCGGTGGCGGCGAACCGGGCCATCATCGGGAGTTTGCCGGTGGCCAGCACGGCCGCGAAGCGCTGCTGCTGGGTCTCGAACCAGTCGTGGTCGGTCATCCCGGTCTCCTGCTCGGCCTGCGCCTCCTCCTCGAGGCCGACCGCCGTGCCACGGACGTAGTTGGCGACCGTCACCGCGGCCCGGAACTGGAGCCGGGGGTCGATGTCGCCGAGGGCCCGCATCGCCCACTCGGTGTGGGCCATGGCGTTCGGCGCGAGCAGCGGCCGGGTGAACGACACCGCCTGGGCGAGCCAGATGTGCCGCCGGTACATCGACCACTGGAGCCGGGCGAGCGCCTCGAGGCAGGCTCGCCACCCGGCCCGGGCCGGGGACAGCGATGGGGGCGGGTTGGCGCCCATCACCGCGTCCATCATCAGCAGTACCAGTTCCTCCTTGTCCGCCACGTGCCGGTAGAGCGACATCGTCGGCATGCCCAGCTCGGCGGCCAGCCGGCGCATCGACAGTCCGGTCAGCCCTTCGGCGTCGGCGACGGTGATGGCGGTCCGCACGATGTGGTCGCGGTCGGGCGCGCTCCGCGGCAGGCCGGCCACCACGGTGCCGACGCCGGGGGTGGCGCGCACCAGTCCGCGGTCGCGCAGCTCGGTGATGACCCTGGTGGCGGTCGCCATGGCCACCCCGTAGTGCTCGACGATCTGCCGGGTGGACATCACCCGGTCGCCCGGCGCGAGCTCGCCGGAGGTGATGCGCTCGGCGATCTCGGTGGCGATGCGGCGGAAGACCGGTTCATCCATCGCACTAGTGCACCACACCATAGTGCACTAGCCGAAGAGGGGTGCTAGCACTACTCCACGCCGGACTAGTGCACTCGTACGGTGTACCCATGACTGACGCGGTTCGACTGGAGTCACTACACAGGACGTACGACGGGACCGTGACCGCCCTCAACGGCGTCACGGCCGGCTTCCGCACCGGGAGCTTCACCGCGGTGATGGGCCCCTCCGGCTCCGGCAAGAGCACCCTGCTCCACTGTGCCGCCGGGCTCGACCGGCCCACGTCCGGCCGGGTGTTCATCGACGGCACCGAACTCACCGCCACCACGGACACCGCGATGACGAAGTTCCGGCGACGCCGGGTCGGCTTCGTCTTCCAGGACTACAACCTGCTGCCGTCGCTGACCGTCGAGCAGAACGTCGTCCTGCCGCTGCGGCTGGCCGGCCGCCGGGCCGACCGCGCCCGCTGCCGCACCGTCCTCACCCAACTCGGCCTCGGCGACCGCCGGGACGACCGGCCCGAGAAGCTCTCCGGCGGTCAGCGCCAGCGGGTCGCGGTGGCCCGGGCCCTGCTCACCGAGCCGGCCGTCATCTTCGCCGACGAACCGACCGGCGCCCTCGACCTGCGCTCGGCCCGCGAGGTGCTCACGCTGCTGCGGGCGGTCGTGCACGACCACGGCCGTACGGTCGTGATGGTCACGCACGATCCGGCCGCCGCGTCGTACGCCGACTCGGTCCTGTTCCTGGCCGACGGCCGGCTGGCCGGCGCGCTCAGCGCGCCCACCCCCGACGCCGTCGCCGAACGTCTCGCCCACCTGGGTGAGGTGGCCGCATGATCGCCGTGGCCCTGCGTAATCTGCGACACCGCCCCGGCGGTTTCGTCGCCACCTTCCTCACCGCCCTGCTGGGCGCGGCGCTGCTGATGGCGTTCGCGTCGCTGATCGACACCGCGGCCGGTGCCGACACCGGCAGCGCCGACTCGCTCACCACCACGGCCGCCGTCGGCGGCGGCTGGTGCCTGGTCATCGTGGCGTTCGCGGTCACGTCCACGCTGAGCCTGGCCGTCCGGCAGCGCGCCGAGCAGACCGCCCTGCTGCGCCGGATCGGCGCCACCGGCCCGCAGCTGCGCCGGATGATCGTCGGGGAGGCCGCGGCCGTCGCCCTGCTCGCCTCGGCGGTAGCGGTGCCGATCGGGCTGGTCCTCGGCCGCGTCCTGGTGGAGTTGATGAAGAACACCGGGCAGGTCGCCGCGCCGGTGCCGGCCGCGTTCGGGCCGATCGCCCTCGGCACCGGCTTCGGGGTCACCCTGCTGGGCTCGATCGCCGCGGGCATCGCCACCGCCCGCCGGACCTCGGCCCCACCGGGCGGCAAACCGGCCCGCCCACTGGCCCGGCGGCTCGGCGCGGCCCTGTTCCTGCTGGCCGGCCTGAACTGCGCGATCCTGACCGCCACGCTGATGGACGGCAAGGGCATCGACGCGATGCAGACGGCGGGCCAGGCCGGCATCTGGGCGTCGCTGGGGCTGGCCCTGCTCGCGCCGGAGCTGCTGCGCCTGGTCACGGCGGTGCTGGGCGCGCCGGTCCGCGCGTTCGGCGGTGCGCCCGGCGAGCTGGCCGTGCTCGGCGTCCGCTCACGCACCCGGCAGCTGGCCGGCGCGGTGATGCCGGTGCTGCTGTTCACCGGCATCGCGACCGGCACGGTCTACATGCAGTTCATCGAGAACCGCGCGTCGCGGGGCCAGATCGAGCCGGGCTACGCCCGGGACATCAAGACCCTGAACTTCGTGGTGATCGGCATGATCACGCTCTTCGTCGCGGTCATGCTGGTCAACACGCTGATCGCGGCCACCGCGGCCCGGCGCCGCGAGTTCACCCAGCAGCGCCTGGCCGGCGCCACCCGCGGCCAGCTCACCGCCATGGTCGCCCTGGAGGGCCTGCTCATCACGATCACCGGCGCGCTCGGCGGGACCCTGGCCTCGCTGTTCACCATCATCCCGTTCGGCTCGGCCCGGGTGGATCGCCTCTGGCCGCAGGCAAACCCTTGGGCGTACGCCGTAATAGTCGCGGTCGCCGTGGCGCTGACCGCGGCCGCGACGGTGGGCGCCACCCGCCGTACGGTCCGCGGCCCCGCAATCGCCGGGGCGGCCTGACGGGAGCGTTCGGATGCTGGACGCGCGCGGCCCGGCCGGGCCGCGCGCAGCACCCGGATCAGGCCTTCAGCCAGGCCAGCAGGTCGGCGTTGATGGTCTCGGCGTGCGTCGTGGGCATGCCGTGCGGGAAACCGGCGTACGTCTTCAGCGTGCCCTTCTGCAGCAGCGCCGCGGACAGCGGGGCCGAGTCGGCGTACGGCACGACCTGGTCGTCGTCGCCGTGCATGACCAGCACCGGCACCGTGATCTTCTTGAGGTCCTCGGTGAAGTCGGTCTGCGAGAACGCGACGACGCCGTCGTAGTGGGCCTTCGCGCCGCCCATCATGCCCTGGCGCCACCAGTTCTGGATGATCGCCTCGACCGGCTCGACACCCGGCCGGTTGAAGTTGTAGAACGCCGTCGACGGCAGGTCCCGGTAGAAGCCGGACCGGTTGGTGGCCACCTGGGTCTGGATGTCGTCGAAGACCTTCTTCGGCAGCCCGCCCGGGTTGGCCTCGGACTGCACCATGAGCGGCGGGACGGCGCTGATCAGCACGCCCCGGGCCACCCGGCTCTCGCCGTGCCGGGCGATGTAGTGGGCCACCTCGCCGCCGCCGGTGGAGTGGCCGACGTGGATCGCGTCGTGCAGGTCCAGGTGCGCGGTGAGCGCGGCCAGGTCGTCGGCGTAGTGGTCCATGTCATGGCCGTCGCTGACCTGGGTGGACCGGCCGTGACCGCGCCGGTCATGGGCGATGACCCGGTAGCCGTTGGCCAGGAAGAACATCAACTGGGCGTCCCAGTCGTCGGACGAGAGCGGCCATCCGTGGCTGAAAACGATCGGCTGACCGGTTCCCCAGTCCTTGTAGAAGATCTCGACGCCGTCGTTCGTGGTGATGTAGCTCATGCGTTACCTCCGATGGTTTTGCTCGCTCGGCCAGTTAAACAGTTTTGTGACATCGCGGAGCCACACCGAGGATGAACGTCACAAGACGCGGAGTTGCCAGGAAACCCGCAGTTTGACGTAGGAGGCAGGGAACGACGTACCGTCCGGCCCGGGCCATCGCCCAGCATCCGGACGGCCGCTACCGGGCCGGCGGACGTCTCCTACGAGCCCGATCAACCCAGCGAAGCCGTCTTCGTACTCACCGTCCGCAGAGTTCACCCCGTGGACCCGGTTGGCATCATCTGAAAACTATCTGCACGGCTGGTGCGTGATCCCACCGTCACGATCAAGATGTCCCGATGCCCGGACGTCATCGGCACCTTCAGCGCACCGGCCTCGTCGTCACCGCCGCGGCCCTCTCCCTCGCCGTGGTCACCGGCGGCTCGTGGGCCGGCTACCACGAGTTCGCCGGCAAGGACTGCGCCGACACCGTGACGATCAAGGTGGCCGCCGCCACCGAGATCGCGCCGGCCGTGCGGACGGTGGCCGACGCGTGGTCCGCCCGGGAAGGCACCTGCGTGACGGTCACCGTGACCGCCGCCGACCCGGCCACCACGGCCGCCGCGGTCGGCGGCCGGCACGGCGTCAACCTGGAAGGCGTCGGCGCCAAGGAGCAGCAGACCGCGGCCGACGCGGACGCCTGGATCCCCGACTCCAGCACGTGGCTGCTGCGCATCGCCTCCGAGGCACCCGGCTTCCAGCCGGCCGTGCTCGGCTCGATCGCGGAGAGCCCGATCGTGCTGGCCGTGCCCCAGCCGTCGGCCGCCGGCTTCGGCTGGCCGGCCACCGCCCCGAAGATGACCGACCTGGCCAAGAAGGTCGCCACCGACAAGACCCTGCGGGCCGGCACGGTCGACCCGGCCCGCGACGCGACCGGCCTGGGCGGCCTGCTCGCCTTCGCTGCCGCGGCCGGCACCGGCACGGCCGGCGGCGCCCTGCGGGTCGGGGTGATGCGCGCTCTGTCGGCCAACAGCTCCAGCATCCGCGGCGACATGCTGCAGAAGTTCGGCACGACCGTCGGCATCGCCCCGCTGTCCGAGGCGGACGTCATCGCCTACAACGCCGGCCGCCCCGACACCGAGCTGGCCGCGCTCTATCCCAACCCGGCGTCGGTGGTGCTGGACTACCCGTTCGCGGTGATGCCCGGCGTAGACCCGCAGAAGGCGGCGGCCGCGACCGCCCTGCGCCAGGTGCTGTCCTCCAGCGCCTCCACCACTTTCCCCGCCGAGTTGGCGAAGGCCGGACTCCGCGGCCCCGACGGCGCCGCGGCGGCCGGCTTCCTCAAGCCCGAGGGCGCACCGACGACCGTGCCGCCCCCGCCGGCCACGAAGAACGCCGGCACCACCATCAGCCAGCTGCTCGGCAGCTGGACGGCGATCACCCAGCCCGGCCGCATGCTGGCCGTCTTCGACGTCTCCGGCTCGATGAAGGCGAAGGTGCCGACGGCCGGCGGCCTGACCAGAGCCCAGGTCACCCAGGGCGTGGCAAGGCAGGGTCTGGCCCTGCTGGACGACCGCTGGTCGGTAGGAAACTGGACGTTCTCCACCAACATGTCCGGCACCCGCCCCTGGGTGGAGAACCTCCCGATCCTCTCCTGCGCCGGCCACCGCACCGAAATGGACCAGGCGATCAACAAAATCGTCCCCAAGGACGGCGGCGACACCGGCCTCTACGACACGGCGCTGGCCGCCTACCAGCGAGTCCAGGAGGGCTGGCAGCCAGGCGTGTCCAACTCGGTGGTCATCTACACCGACGGCGACAACGACAACCCCGGCGGCCTGACCATCGACGAGACAGTCACCAAGCTGACGAAGATCCGCGACCCCCGCCGCCCGATCCGCCTGATCATCATCGGCATGGGCACAGCCATCCACCGCGAACGCCTGGAGGCCATCACCAGGGCAGCCGGCTCCGGCGGCGTCTACATAGCCACCGACCCAGCCAAGATCGGCGAAATCTTCCTGGAGGCGATAGCCAGCCGAAAAGGCGCATAACCCTTTCCGTACGCAACCCGGACGGCCCCGTGCCACTCGGTTTCGCTGAGCGGCACTCACCCTCCGCGCGCCGCCGCCGGGCGGGCCCGGCGTGGCTTCCGGCCGCCACCTGGCCGTCGGCTGCTGATCAGCTGGGTGGCGGGGTGGGAACGACCCTGGCGGCGAGGAACTTCGGGGCCATCTCGCAGTAGCTGTCGGTGATCAGCTCGGTTATCTCGGTCCAGTCGGTGTGGTCGCCCAGGATCACCGCGGCCACGTTGCTGCCCCACGGCGCGCGGAAGAACGGGAAGCCGGCGACCGTCACGCCGAGCAGGTCCTCGGCGGGCACCCGGAACGTCATCACCACCGGTGGCTCGCCGTCGATCACGTGCTGGGCGTAGACCGGGAAGCGTTCCGGGTCGGGTGTGTAGACGTGGGCCACGGTCCGGGCGCGGATCCGCCAGCGGATGCCGATCCAGGCCGGTTCCTCGTACGCCTCGGGCAGCCGCCGGCAGATGGGCCGCAGCCGGTCCAGGATCTCCGGTGGCACGTCTCCGGGTTCGGACACAGCCCGACCCTAGCGGTCGGCCGCTGCGGCGGCTCGCCGGGGCGAAGTTAAGATCGGGCCGATGACTGACTCGATCCGGCCACTGCGGTGGTACGCCGGCCTGGCCGTGGTGTTCTTCGGCCTGATCCCGGCGACGATGGTGACCCTGCTGGTGATCCGTGGTGACACCCCGGCGAAGGTCGGTTTCCTGCTCGTGGGTGGCATTCCGCTGGTGCTGGCCGCCGTCGTCTTCGCGGTGCGGGGCATCGTCGGCGCCGACCCGGAGGTCGCCGACCGGCGGCTCCGGCTGAGCATGGCCCTGACGGCGGGCGCCGACGTGCTGCTGCTCGGTGGCAACGCCCTGATCCGGATGGCGACCGAGTAGAGAGTCAGGACGCCACTTCGGTGATGACCTGGTCGACCGGCAGGCGCGGGGTCCTGGCCGGGCGGGCGCCGTCGGCCTCGTCGAGGTTGCCGAGCCGCACGACCAGGTAGGGCGCGCCCAGGTCGCCGATGATGCGGCGCAGTTCGAGGCGGGTGTAGCCGACCTCGATCGGGCTGCTCAGCGGCAACAGGCCGGCGCCGTGTGCGGTCGCGGCCAGCCACAGCGCGTCGAGGGCCTCCCCGGCACGCAGCCATTCGTCCCGTTCGTCGCCGGTGCCGTAGAGGACCGCGTAGGTGGCGGCGGTGTCGTGTCCCTCGCCCGGCGGGAGGGTGCCGGCCTGGCCGAAGTCGCGCTCGGCGACCGTGGTCGGCGGCAGGCCGGCGGGCAGGTTGGCGGCGGGGATGCCGGTGCCGTCGGTGCGCTCGCCGCCGACCCATTCGGCGGTCTCCTGCTGGAGGCGCTCGTCGGAGGTCTCGGTCCGCTCGGCCCGCTCGACGATCACCGCGAGGTCGATGACCTGGTCGCGGGTGATCACGTGCAGCCGGGTGCCCTCCTGCTCGGTGGCGGCGACCAGGTCGTCGAGCACCTTCGGGTCCAGCGGGGTGTCACCGACCGTACGCCGATCGGTGTGCCGGGCCTTGAGCTGTTCGAACCGCTCGACCGCGGCGGGCTCGGGCTCGCCGTGCTCGGTCGGGTGGAGCACCGCGAGCGGGTCGCCGGCGGGCCGGTCGACGCGGGTCTGCCAGCCGGCCGCGGCCAGGGCGAGCCGGGCGTGGTGCAGGGCGGCGCCGCAGCTGAGCAGCAGCATGTGGCCGTCCGGGTCCTGGACGGTGAGCTGGCGGTCGGTTACCGCGTGCAGCTCGAGCCGGTCCGGGTGAACGGTCCATTTCCAGGGCTGGGTGTTGTGGATCGAGGGGGCGTACCGGGCGGCGTCCGCGGCTTGCCGTAGGGCCGGGCGGCGGTCGTTCTCGGCGGTCATGAGGATCCTCTCCTGCTCAGTACGCGCACCTTTCCGATTCAACCAGGCCCACGGCGGCCCCCGCACACGTTCGGCCGCATTGACCGGCGTGGCTACCGTCGAGGTGTGAACACGGGCCTCGCCGTCAACATCGCGGCCGTCATCATCTCGCTGTCGGCGATCCTGGTCTCGAGCCTGTTCGCCCGGCACCAGCTGCGCCTGATGCGCCGGTCGGACGACACCGTCGTGGCGATCGAGCTGCTCACCCGGGAGTGCCGCACGGAGGAGTTCCTGAACAGCGAGGACTACATCGTCCACCGCCTGCCGAAGCAACCGCCGGCGGAGGGCATCAGCGGGCTGCCGCCGGAGGGCCGGCGGCACATCAGCCGGGTCGGCCTGTACTACACCAGCCTCGGCGCGCTGATCGTCACCGGCAGCCTCCAGGAGACGATGGTGGTCAGCCTGATGCCGACCCGGGCGCGGCGGGTGTGGTTCGCGCTGGAGCCCTACATCGTGAAGGAGCGGGAGCTCCGGTCGCCGACCTACCTGTCCTTCTTCGAGCATCTGGTGTGCCTGATCGCCGAGGCCGACCTCGACGAGATCCACCGCAACCTCCGGCTCCGCAAGATCGGCACCAGGTCGGCCCAGTTCAGGCAGGAGTACCTGAGCCGCGCGCCCGGGGCGCGGCCGCCGGCGCCGACGCAACCGGCCTGATCAGAACTCCACCGGCGGCGCGTTGTGCGGGGTGATCACCTGCACGGCGGACGGATTGGTGCGCACCGGCCCGGGCAGCACGCCCTGCGCCTGCATGATGGCGTGGCAGGCACGGCGCAGGTCGGTGCGCAGGTCGTGGTGCAGCACCACGGACAGCTTCCGTTCCCGCAGCAGCGCGGTGTTCTCGCCGTCCAGGTCGTGCGCGACGAACACGTCGTAGGACCGGTGCTGCGTGGCGAACGCGGCGACGACCGCCGCGTTGCCGCCGGCCCCCGCGTACAGCGAGTAGATCGCCCGCACCGGCCCGTGGCCGGCCAGCACCTCGCGGATGCCGGCCCCGACCGCGTCGGCCCGGTCCTCGGCGTCGACCACCTCCAGCACCCGGCGGGCCACTCCCCCGGCCAGTTCGGCACGAAAACCGGCCTCCCGCTCGTCCTCGCCGCGGAACGAGCCGTGCCCGCGCACGACGAGCACGTCGCCGGGCCGGTCGCCCAGCCAGTGCTGGATCAGGTAGGCGGCGGTGGCACCGGCCGCCCGGTTGTCGATGCCGACGTAGGTGACGCGGGGGCTGCCCGGCAGGTCGGTCACCAGGGTGACCAGCGGCGCGGTCAGCCGGCGGGTGGCCGCGACCACCTCCGGGACGTCCGGCGCCTTCAGGATCACGCCGTGCGAGCGGGTGCGGCCGATCCGGTCGAGCACGGCCTCCACATCGGCGGCCGACGGCGAATCGAGCAGGTGGAACCGGGCCCGGAACACCGCCGGGCGCAGGCCGGGCAGCTCGGCCTCGAGGGCGGCGCGGATCGCCGCGGAGAACCGCGGCGGCGCCTGCACGACCACATCGACCATGAACGTACGGCCACCGAGGCGCACCTGGGTTCGCTGCCGGTCGAGCTCCGCGATGGCCAGGCGAACCTCCTGGGCGGTGCTCTCCCGCACCCCGCCACGGCCGTTCAGCACCCGGTCCACAGTGGCTTCACTGAGCCCGGCCTGCGCGGCGATCTCCCGGATCCGGAATGAGTGCTTCACCCCGTACACCATGATGGGGTTTTGAGGGTTTCTCAAGGCTCTTCGATGCCTCGATGCGACCTAGCGTGACGGCATGACAACCTGGTTCACCGCCGCGGACTGCGACCTGGAGGATTTCCGGACAGTCTGCGAACAGAAGACGGAAATCGCCGACTACCCGCATGCCGACGACGTCGTGGACGGCGTGCTGATCTACCCCGGGAACCTGCCGAACACCCGGGAGATCCAGTCCGAACTCGCCCGGGCCCTGATGGACGGCCCCGGCATCGTGGTCTTCCGCGGGGCGTTCGCGGCCGACGTGGTCGACCGGGCCACGGCCGTGTTCACCGACATGATCGCCGAGCAGCGGGCCGCCGGCGTGACCGGCGGCGACCACTTCGCGAAGCCCGGCGCCAACGACCGGGTGTGGGGCGCGCTGGACAAGTTCGCGCTGCGTGACCCGGCCGCGTTCGCCGCCTACTACGACAACGACACCCTGGCGCTGATCTGCCAGGCCTGGCTGGGCACCGGCTACCAGGTGACCTCGCAGGTCAACGTGGTCAATCCGGGCGGCGTCGCGCAGGTCGCCCACCGTGACTACCACCTCGGGTTCATGTCCCAGGAGCAGGCGCTGCGCTACCCCGCGCACATCCACGCGCTGTCCCCGCTGCTGACCCTGCAGGGCGCGGTCGCGCACGTCGACATGCCGCTGGAGACCGGACCGACGCTGTACCTGCCGCACTCGCAGAAGTACCCGGCCGGCTACGTCGCCTACCACCGCCCCGAGTTCACCGAGTACTTCGAGGCCCACCGCGTGCAGCTGCCACTGTCCAAGGGCGACGCCGCCTTCTTCAACCCGGCCGTGTTCCACGGCGCCGGCACGAACCACTCGACGGACGTACGCCGGATGGCCAACCTCCTGCAGGTGTCGTCGGCCTTCGGCCGAGCGATGGAGAAGGTCGACCGGGCCGCGATGGTGCGGGCGCTGTATCCGGTGCTGCGCACCTACCAGGGCTCGGTGGAGAACGTCATCGCGGCCACCGCGGAAGGGTACGCCTTCCCCGCCGACCTGGACCACGACCAGCCGATCGACGGCCTCGCGCCGCCCACCCAGGCCGAACTCCTCCGGAAGTCCCTGGCCGCCTAGAAGGCGGCCACCGCCGGCCCGGCGCCGATCGTGGCCGGCACGATCCGGGTGACCCGGCCCGCCTCCGGGTCGACCCGGGACACCCCGCCGTCGAGGACCCACACGCTGCCGCTGCCCGCGAGCAGGTGGAAGGCGGGATCGTCCGGATCGGCCGCCACGACCGGCAACCGGGCCCGCACCGCCCCGGTCGCCCCGTCGATCCGGACGACCTCGGAGGCGACCTCGTCGGCGACCCAGAGGTCACCGAACGCCAGCACCGACGGAAGGTCCTGGGAGACATCCGAGACCCGTACGGTGAGCCCGTCGCCGAGCCGGACCACGCTGCCGCAGTTACCGATCGCCCAGCCGCCGGCCAGCGAGAGCGCCAGCTCGTCGTGCCGCAGCCGGGTCTGTCCGGCGACCGCCCCGGTCACCGGGTCGAGGCGGTGGACGACCGGCGAGTTGACGCCGGCGGCGTAGAGCCCGCCGGCGGCGTACGAGAGTTCGGCAACGTTCTGCGGAAGCCCGAGCTCGACGACGCTCGATGGCGCGACCGGGTCGATCCGCAGCAGCCGTCGGCCGGCGGCCAGCCACAGCCGGCGCTCGGTGGCGGCCGCCGCCGAGGGTTCGAAGCCGTCCGGCAGCGGAGTTCTGCTGACCCTGCCGGCCACCGTGACCCGCCACAGCCGGCCGGGCTGGGCGATCCACAGCGCCCCGTGCGCGTACTGCAGCAGGTTGTCCACCGCCGGGGTCACCGGTTCCACCGTGGCCCGCGCGACCACGGCCCCGCTCCCCGGATCGATCAGCGCGACGGCACCGGTATCAAACCGGTAGACCCACAGCCGCCCGCCCGCGGCGACGAGCGCGGGCGGCATGCGCGGCTCGACCCCGGCCACGGTGGCCGTAGCGATGGTCTCCCCGGTGCGCCCGTCGACCCTGCGCACGGCACCGCTCCCGTCGGCGACCCAGAGCCCACCCGCCACACCGGGCCCACCGGCAGCCGCTCCGCCACTGACCGGCGTGACGTCCCCACCCGGGCAGTCACCACTGCGAAACGCCGGCCCACAGCCGTCGAGCAGACCGACCACCAGCACGAGCACCGCAGCCACACCGGTCCAACGCCTCACGGGTCAGGGACGCTACACCGACCGTTCGCGACCCGCCGCCCCACTCAGAACTGTGGGTCTCCCGGCTCGACGATGGCGTAGATCGGGCGGGACCTCACCGACGTCAGGAACGGATCGTCGGCGGATCGCCAGCTCGCGACGGAGACGCGGTGGATGTTCACCTCTCGGCCGAGGCGGCTCTCCGCGTGGCGGGCCGCCTCGTCCAGATCGTCCTCGTCGGCATCACCCACCACGAGCACGTCGACGTCATGCGGCGGTGGTCCGGGCTCACCGCCGTAGCGGGCGGCCCATGAGCCGTAGATGTAGGACTCTTGCACGCCGGGTATTGCCGGGAGCAGGTCGGCGAGGACGGCTGAGGGGCCGTAGGTCAGTGCCAGAAGTTCCGTGAGGGGCCGGGCGAGCGGGCCGGTGAGGTCGGCTCGCAGCAACCGCAGGTTGCCGCGGCGTTCCGCGCGAATGAGACCCGCCTCGGTGAGGCGATCCGCTTCGCGACTGACGGTCGACTGGGACACTCCGAATCGGCGAGCCAGCTCGGTGACCGAAGCGCTCTCCTCAGGGTGCAGGTAGATCCAGGCCAGCAGCTCGCCGAGCAACGGCGAGCGCAGCAACGGAAGAAGCTGGGACCGAGATTGCACGTTCTGCATACTACCTTGCAGAATGTGCAAGGACAGGTCCATGGCAGTAGTCATGGGACTAGCTTGTCATGCGGCTAGGTGAGGCGCCAGGCCGCAGCCGGGTCAGCGGGGTGCGCCCACCAGGGCGAAGGCCGGGCTGGCGCGCACCCACATCAGGAACGGGTCGCGCTCGGGCCAGCGCCACTCCATGCTGGACACCCGGTAGATGTTCACCGGGCGGCCCAGCTGATGTTCCGCGGCATCGGCGGCGCCGGCCAGGTCGCTCTCGTCGACGTCGCCGACCACCAGCACGTCGACCTCCTGCGGCGGCGGGCCGGGCTCACCGGCGTAGCGGGCCGCCCACGACCCGTACAGATAGGCCTCGGCCAGGCCCGGCACCGCCGGAAGCAGGTCCGCCAGCACCGCGATCGGCCCGTAGGTCAGCGCCAGCACCTCGGTCAGCGGCCGCACCAGCGGGTTCGCGGGTTCCGCCCGCAGCAGGCGCAGGTTGCCGCGCCACTCGGAGCGGACCAGCCCGGCCTCGGCGAGCCGGTCGGCCTCCTTGCCGATGGCCGACCGGGAGACCTTGAACCGGCGGGCCAGCTCGGGCAGCGAGTAGTTCATCTCCGGATGCAGGCAGATCCACGCCATCAGTTCCCCCAGCAGCGGCGAGCGCAGCAACGGGAGCAACCGGGACGTGTTCTGCCGCCGGCGCGACAACGACCGGATAGTCATACGACTATGGTCCTGCTTATCCACCGGGAGTGACGGACAGCGGGTGCGCCGCGCATCGACACCAATAAAAGCCACCGATTCTGCAACAAATCTGCAAATGGAATTCATTGACGCCACATATTGACGGTGGCAGATTTTAAATGGGAGGGCTGCCCGAAAAGGATCACCGGCTGAGCGCCGGATGAGGGGGTGCCGGCGCCGGCTCCGACCGGCACCCCCACCGGCGGGATCAGCCCAGCGAACGAAGGCGGGCGGCGGCCTTCTCGGGTGTCGTGTCGCTGATCCACGAGCCCATCGCCGATTCCACCCCGGCCAGGTACTTCAGTTTCCCGGGCGCCCGCAGAATCGAGAAAACCTGCAGATGCAGGCGGAAAAGGTCGCGGTGGGTGCGACTCGGGGCCTGGAAGACCCCCGAGATGTACGGCGTTTCGCGCACCCCCGGGAAGTAGCGGTCGAAGCGGCCCAGCACGTCCAGGTAGATCAGTGCCAGATCGTCGCGCTCGGCCGAGTTCAGCGCCGGCAGGTCGGGCACGTCCCGGTGCGGCGCCAGGTGCACCTCGACCGGCCACCGCGAGGCCGCCGGGACGTAGGCGGTCCAGTGCGCCGACTCCACGACGACCCGCGTCCCGGCCCGCCGCTCGGCGTCGAGGATGTCCCGGAACAGGTTCCCGCCGGTGTGCCCGGACGCCATCTCGATCATCCGGGCGGCTTTCGGCGGCACGAACGGGAACGCGTAGATCTGCCCGTGCGGATGCGGCAGCGTCACCCCGATCTCGCGGCCGCGGTTCTCGAACGGGAAGACGTACTCGACGTCGTCACGCGAGCCGAGGTCGGCGGTCCGGTCGGCCCAGGCTTCGATCACGGTCCGGGCCCGGTGCGGGCTCAGGCTGCCGAACGACCCCTTCGGGGCCGAGGAGAAGCAGACCACTTCGGTACGCCCGGCAGCCGGCCGCACCGGCCACAGTGAACTTCCGTCCACGAGTTCCGGATCGCCCGACACCCGGGGCGAGAACGACGGGAACCGGTTCTCGAACACCACCACGTCGTAGGAGGCTTCCGCGATCTCGGTGGGGAAGCCGCCCGGCGTGGTGGGCGCGAGCGGATCCTGGTCGGCCGCGGGCAGGAAGGTCCGGTCGTTGCGGTGCGCGGCGATCGCGATCCACTCCCCGGTGAGCGGGTCGTAGCGCATCTCCGGCCCGGGCGCGTCCGCGGCGGCCGGCAGCGGCCGCCGGTCGACGGCGTCGCGAGCCCCGTACGGCTCGGTGTCGTCGAAGTAGATGATCTCCCGCCCGTCGGCCATCGACCGCGACGTGCGCCGAACCCGGTGCGGCTCCCGCCAGACCGTCCGCCCCTCGACCGCGAGCGAGTCGATCGCGAGAAGCTGCCCGTCCGCGGCGGCCAGGCGGTCCCCGGCATCCTCGGGCAGCGAGATCGTCGACCCGACCGCCAGCGGCAGCAGGTGCAGCGTGACCTCGGAACCGTCCCGGACTCCCGCGTCGCGCAGGCTGACGATCCACTCCGAGCCGTCCCAGAACCGGTCGGTGGCCACCCGCCCGTCGACCCGCAGTTGCCCGACGTCCCCGGCCCAGCGGATCCGCAGGTAGCCGTCGGCCCCCGGCTCCGCGACCCAGGCCGGCAGCACCACCCGGTAGACGGCCGCAAGCTCCTCGAACACCGCCGGCGAGGGCGCCGACTGCCGCCCGTCGAACTTCTCGTAACCCACCGGAACGGCCCCACCGGCCTGCCGCACAAGCTCCGCACCGACAGTCCCGGCCCCGCCCCCCGAAAAACGTAAGTCGCCCTTACGTTCGTCCAACGAACGTTCGTCGCCCTTACGTTCGTCGCCCTTACGTTCGTGAGACGAACGTTCGTCGTCCTTACGTTCGGCGGACGAACGTTCGTCGCTCTTACGTTCGGAGAACGAACGCTCGGAGAACGAACGCTCGGTGGCCGACGCGCTCTCCAGCGGGAGATCGGCGAACGCCCGGCCGGCCGGGTCGTACATGCGGACGCCCGGCCCGGTGGATTCGATCCGCCCGTCGGGGCCCCAGGTCAACTCGGCCGCAGACAGCAGCAAGCGACGGGCCGGTCCGGCCTCGCAGACCCACACCTCGGCGGCGACGGCGGCGGGCAGGACCAGGAGGTCCAGCTCGCCGCCGTCATGCCGGAGCCGGACCGGCGACAGGCCCGGCTCAACGGTGGCGGGGGAACCGCCGACCGAGTAGGTGACCTCGATACCGGCCTCGGCGACCAGCACGAGCGTTGCTACCGCGCCCGGCAGCACGGTAAGCGCGGACGCGGTGGCCCAGTCGAGCCGCACGCCACCGAGAGTGAGCGCCAGCGGCCAGCGAGCCAGGGTGCCGGCCGGAATGTCGATCGGCTCCGAGGGAAGAACGATTTCGGAGCCGGAAAGTTCCACCCGGAACCGGGCACCGCGGTAGAGGTCCAGCGGCACGTGCGGCTGATGCCAGGCGATGAACAGGAAACCGCTCTCGCCGTCGCTGCGCAGCGCCCAGCGCAGCGTGCCGGAGTCCTCGACGCCGCTGGGCCGCACCTCGGGCAGGCTGGACGGCATTTCCGCGAGCGACGACCCGAACGCGGCGAGGAACGCGTGCTGCTGCCGGAGCAGGGCGTGGCTCTCGGCCGGCAGCCCGGCCTCGCCGATCGGCGCGCCGAAGTCGTAGCCGAGCTGTGGCAGGTCGTTCGGATATCCGGTGTCGTGCGACTCCTGCAGACCGCCGGGTGGGTTCGTTCCCCCGGCGTACATGTAATAGCCCTGCCAGGCCGACCCGTTGCCGATCTTGCAATGGGCGATGGCCGCGACGTCGAGGGCGGCCGGCCTCGGCCGGCGATGGTAGGCGGTGGCCATGCCGCCGCCGAGCTCGCAGGTCGCCGGCGGGAAGAGCTCCGACGGCGTACGCGGATGGGCGGTGTCGGCCCGCATCCCCTGCAGTTGCATGCGGCGG
The DNA here is from genome assembly GCF_018332695.1 of Paractinoplanes toevensis. Lineage (GTDB taxonomy): Bacteria > Actinomycetota > Actinomycetes > Mycobacteriales > Micromonosporaceae > Actinoplanes > Actinoplanes toevensis. The sequence goes on along the minus strand of NZ_BOQN01000003.1, from coordinate 123,161 downwards.
ACGTCGGCGCCGATGCCGGGGTCGTCCCAGACGTGCGAGAAGAAGTAGTGGTCGCGGAACGTGGGGTCCCAGGCCGCGTCGGAGTCGACCCAGAAGCCGTCGCCGTAACCACCGTAGAGCGGGAGCAGCTCCTCGGCGGGCAGGTCGGCGCCGCCCCAGGCGGTGGCGGTCCACAGCGGCGCGGACATTCCGGCCTCGCGGGCGAGGCGTTTGAGCGTGCGGAGGTGGCCGGGCTGGTCGTACAGCTCGTTCTCGATCTGGATGCCGATCACCGGGCCGTCCGGGCCGCAGCGCCCGTCCAGAGCAGCAGCGATCTGCCCGAACCACTCGCGCACCATCGCCAGGTAGCCGGGGTCGTCGGTGCGGTGCCGCACCGGCGCCTGCTGGACCCAGTCGGGGAAGCCGCCGTTGCGGGTCTCGCCGTGGCACCAGGGGCCGAGCCGCAGGATGACGTCGAGCCCCTCGGCGACGGCGAGGTCGACGAACGCGGCCACGTCGAGGTTGCCGTCGAAGCGCGGCGCGTCCCGGTGTTCGACGTGGTGCAGCCAGAAGACGTAGCTGGCCGCGACGGTGACGCCACCGGCGCGCATCTGCCGCAGGCGCTGCCGCCAGCGGGCGCGCGGGACGCGACTGTAGTGGATCTCCCCGGAGACGGGGATGACCGGGACGCCGTCGCGGGTGAGGTACCGGCTGGTCAGCGAGACCCCGAGGCGCGCGTCCTCGTCATTGCTCATCCGTGGCCGGCGCAGCGGCTCTGACCAGGGATGGTGCCGAACGGCGAGGGGTTCGGTAGGCACGGGTGGCTCCTCTGCGACGAACGGTGTGGCAAACAAAACCGCGCCGGACTGTAACCGGTCACAGGTTCAGGTCTCCGCACGATACAGCGTTTTAACCGGCTGGACGCAAGCACTTGACAATCCCGTAAACGAGCAGCACTGTAACCGGTCACAGGTCCTGTTCGGTGACGCACGTCTCCCCCGGCAGCGACCGCGGCCGCGCCCACCGTGGCCCGCCGATCGAGGAGGATCGATGAAGAAGACATTCGCAGGCGTTCTCGCCGCCGCCCTTTTGATGACCGGTGCCTGCTCCAGCTCCGACGACAGCGACAGTGGCTCCACCGCCACCAAGCCCGGCGAGAAGGTCGAACTGACCTACTGGACCTGGGCGCCGAACATGGACAAGGTCGTCGAGGGCTGGAACACCACCCACCCCGACATCCACGTCACCGTCAACAAGCAGGACGGGGGCGACCCCGCCGTCACCAAGCTGCTCACCGCGATCAAGGCCGGCAGCGGCGCCCCCGACGTGATGCAGGCCGAGTACCAGAAGATGCCCACCCTGGTCTCGGCCAACGCGCTCGCCGACATCAACAAGGAGGCCGGCAGCCTCAAGGCGAAGTTCCCGGAGTCGGCCTGGAACGCCGTCACCCTCGGCGGCGAGGCCCTCTACGGCGTCCCGCAGGACTCCGGCCCGATGATGTTCTACTACCGCACCGACGTCTTCGAGAAGCTCGGCCTCCAGGCCCCGAAGACCTGGGACGACTACGCGGCGGCGGCCCGCAAGATCCACGCCGCGAACAAGAAGCAGTACCTCGGCACGTTCTCGGCCACCGACGCGGGCTGGTTCGCCGGCCTCTCCCAGCAGGCGGGCGCCTCCTGGTGGGGCATCAACGGGGACACCTGGTCGGTCGCGATCAACGACGCCGCCACCCAGAAGGTCGCCACCTACTGGGGCGGCCTGGTGCAGGAGGGCGTCATCGACAACAAGCCGATGTACACCCCGGAGTGGAACGCGGCCCTCAACGACGGCACCCAGGTCGGCTGGACCAGCTCGGTGTGGGGTCCCGGCGTCCTCGAGGGCAACGCGGCGAGCACCAAGGGCAAGTGGAAGGCCGCTCTGCTCCCGCAGTGGGACGCGGCGTCACCGGCCAACGGCAACTGGGGCGGCTCGGCCACCAGCGTCACCACCCAGAGCAAGCACAAGGAGCAGGCCGCGCAGTTCATCGCCTGGCTCAACACCGACCCGGCCGGCATCAAGGCCCTGGCCGGCACGGCCAACGTCTACCCGGCCAGCGTCGACTCGGGCGCCGCGCTGACCGCGCCCCCGGCGTTCCTGTCGAACCAGAGCGACTTCTACACGGTCGCGGCCGAGGCCGCCAAGATCACCAAGCCGTTCACGTACGGGCCGAACGTCAACGTGGCCTACTCCGCCTACAACGACGCCTTCGGCAAGGCGGCCGCCTCGAAGAAGGCCGCCGACTTCCCGGCCGCGCTGACCACGATGCAGCAGACCACGGTCGACGACATGAAGAACACCGGCTTCAAGGTCGCCGGCTGATCCACCCCTGATGCGGCGCGGCGAGAGCCGCGCCGCACAGCCCGAGAAAGGGTGACGGCCGTGACGGCACTCCCCACCGAAACACGTACGCCCCGGACGGCCACCCGCCGCGGCCGGCGCGCCGGGGCCCCGTACTCGTTCCTCGCGCCCGCCCTGATCCTCTTCGTGGCGTTCTTCGCCGCACCGATCGGCTACGCCGCCTACCTGAGCCTGCGCCGGGTCAAGGTCAGCGGACTCGGGCTCGGTGCCGGGGCGCGCACCGAGGTGTGGGCCGGGATGAGCAACTACGCCCGCTCGCTGACCGACCCGGACTTCCTGCCCAGCGTCTACCGGATCGGCGCGTACGGCCTGATCGTGGTCCCCACCATGCTCGGTCTCGCGCTGCTGATGGCCCTGCTGCTGGACGCCGGCCGCACCCGGGTCGGCACCTTCTCCCGTACGGCGATCTTCCTGCCGTACGCCGTACCCGCGGTGGTCGGCTCCTTGCTCTGGGGTTTTCTCTATCTTCCCCGGGTCAGCCCGTTCACCGACGTGGTGCAGATGTTCGGCGTCGAGCCCCCGGACGTGCTGACCGGTTCGTGGGTGCTGTGGGCGGTCGCCAACATCGCGGTCTGGGGCGGCACCGGATTCAACATGATCGTCATCTACACCGCGCTGCGGGCGATCCCGACCGACCTGTTCGAGGCAGCCCGCCTCGACGGCGCGAGTGACAAGCAGATCGCCTGGCGCATCAAGATCCCGATCGTGCTGCCCAGCCTGATCATGACGTTCGTCTTCTCGCTGATCGCGACGCTGCAGGTCTTCGCCGAGCCGATGACGCTGAAGCCGCTGAGCAACACCATCTCCAGCACCTGGACGCCACTGATGAAGGTCTACCGGGACGCCTTCGTCCGCAACGACATCTACTCCGCCGCGGCCACCTCGGTGGTCATCGCGGTCGCCACCTTCGCCGTGTCCTTCGGGTTCCTCAAGCTCGTCGGGAACCGGGCCTTCAACCAGGAGGACTGACCATGACCGTCTCGACTGCCCTCCCGGCGGTGCCGGTCACCGCCGCCCTTCCGGACAAGAAGAACCGCCGGGGCAACCGCAAGAACAGCACCCTGGCCACCGTCCTGTTGCTGCTCGGCGCCGTGTACTGCCTGTTCCCGGTGCTCTGGGTGCTGATCGCCTCGACCAAGAGCTCCGGCGAGCTGTTCTCCACGTTCACCCTGGCGCCCAGCACCCACCTGTTCGACAACATCGGCGACCTGTTCGCCTACCGGAACGGCCTGTACTGGCGCTGGATGGCCAACACCGCCCTGTACGCCGGGGTCGGCGCGGCCGTCTCCACCCTGGTCTCGGCGATGTCCGGCTTCGCGCTGGCCAAGTACGACTTCCCGGGCAAGAGGTTCGTGTTCAACGTGATCCTGGCCGGCGTGCTGGTGCCGGGCGTCATCCTGGCCATCCCGCAGTACCTGCTGCTGGCCAAGGTCGGGCTGACCAACACGTACTGGTCGGTGCTGCTGCCCAGCATGATCTCCCCGTACGGGATCTATCTGTCCCGGATCTTCGCGGCCGCGACCGTTCCGACCGAGGTGCTGGAGGCGGCCCGGATCGACGGCGCCGGCGACTGGCGCACCTTCGGCCGGGTGGTGCTGCCGATGATGAAGTCCGGCCTGGTCACGGTCTTCCTCTTCCAGTTCGTGGCGATCTGGAACAACTTCATGCTGCCGTACATCATGCTCGGCGACGACCATCTCTACCCGCTGACCGTGGGCCTCTCCGGCCTGCTGAACCAGGGTGCGAACCAGCCGTCGATGTACATCACGGTGGTCACCGGGGCACTCATCTCGATCATCCCGCTGGTGGCGCTCTTCCTGGGCCTGCAACGGTACTGGCGAGTGGATCTCGGCGCGGGCGCGGTGAAGGCGTGATGGCGCAGTCTATAGTCCCGAACGTGCGAAAGCGGCCCACCATCCGCGACGTGGCGCGCGAGGCCGGGGTCTCCTACGCCACCGTCTCCCGGGTTCTGAACGGCCGGGAATGGGTCAGCCCCGAAGCCGTCCGCACCGTGCGGGAGGCCATCGCCCGGACCGGTTACACGGCGAACCCGCACGCCCGCTCGCTGGCCACCGGCAAGTCCGGGTCGATCGCGTTCCTGCTCACCGAGCCGCAGCACCTGCTCTTCGAGGACCCCAACTTCTCGGTGCTGCTGCGCGGGGTCGCCCAGGCCCTCTCCGACCGGGAACTGACGCTGATCCTGATGATCGCGTCGACCCCGGAGGAGCGGAACCGCACCACCGCCTACCTGTCCGGCGGGCACGTCGACGGGGTGCTGCTGGTGTCGCCGCACTCCGGTGACCCGCTGCTCAGCCACCTGGTGCAGGCCGAGGTGCCGATCGTCGCGTGCGGCCGGGTCCTCGGCTACGAGCAGCAGATCAGCTCGGTGATGGCCGACGACCGCTCCGGCGGCCGCTCGGCCGTCGAGCATCTGATCTCGAAAGGCTGCACGCGGATCGCCACGATCACCGGACCGCAGGACATGGTCGGCGGCGTCGACCGGCTCCAGGGCTACACCGATGCCCTGTTCGCGCACGGCCTGCCGGTCGAGCCGGCCCGGATCGTGCCCGGTGACTGGGGCCGGGCCAGCGGCGCCGCCGCCATGCGGCAACTCCTCGACCAGGCCCCCGACCTGGACGCGGTGTTCGCCGCCTCGGACGCGATGGCCGCCGGCGCGCTGCCGGTGCTGCGCGAGGCCGGTAAGGACGTGCCCGGCGACGTGCGGGTGGTCGGCTTCGACGACTCGGGTCTGGCGGCCACGCTCGACCCGTCCCTCACCACGGTCCGGCATCCCCTGGACCGGATCAGCGAAGAGATGGTCCGTCTCCTCACGGACGTCATCAACGGGCGTACGCCCCTCTCGATCACCGTGCCCACCACGCTGGTGATCCGGGACTCGTCGCCCGCCTGAGTTCCGGCGGAGCCACCGACCGCCGGTTTCCCCCGTTTCTTCGAACGAAGGAGCGTCATGAAACCGTCCCTGAGAGCCGTCGCAGCAGCGCTCGTCCTCGCGCTGCCGCTCGCGCTCGCTACCCCCGCCCACGCGGCGAACACCCTCACCATGCTCGGTGCGGACGTGTCCTCGCTGCAACGCAGCCTCGACCTCGGCGCGAAGTACTACAACAAGGCCGGTACGGCCGCCGACCCGTACGACATCCTGAAGTCGGCCGGGGCCAACTACATGCGGCTGCGCATCTGGAACAACCCGGCCAGCGGCTACAACAACAAGGCCAAGGTTCTGCAACAGGCGAAGGCGATCAAGGCCAAGGGTCTGAAGCTGCTGATCGACTTCCACTACTCGGACACCTGGGCCGACCCCGGCAAGCAGTACCCGCCGGCCGCCTGGGCGTCGCACTCGCTGTCGCAGCTGGGCACCGATGTCTACAACTACACCTACGACGTGTGCACCGCGCTGAAGGCGCAGGGCACCACGCCGGACAGCGTGCAGATCGGCAACGAGATCAACGTCGGCATGCTGTGGCCCAAGGGCCAGGTGACCAGCAGCAACTTCGCCCCGCTGGCCGGCCTGCTCAAGCAGGGCTACAACGCGACGAAGGCCTGCAACAGCTCGACCCAGGTGTGGATCCACACCGCCGACGCGGACAGCGACGCGAACGCCCGCTGGTTCTACGACGGCATCAAGGCCCAGGGCGTCGTCTGGGACGTGACCGCCCTGTCCTACTACTGCATGTGGCACGGCACGCTGGCGAACCTCTACAACGTCATCGCCGACGTGAAGTCCCGTTACGGCAAGCCGGTGGTGATCGCCGAGACGGCGTACCAGTTCACCACCGCCAACGCCGACAGCCAGTCCAACTCGATCCCCGGCACCGTGCTCTGCGACGGCCAGCCGGCGAGCTGGGCCGGCCAGGCGACACAGTTCACCTACGTGCAGAACACCGCACGCAACGCCGGCGCGGTGGGCGTCTTCTACTGGGAGCCCACCTGGTATGCGATCAAGGGCAACGGCTGGGACCCGGCCAACATCAACGGTACGGGTGACGGCTGGGACAACATGGCCACGTTCGACTGGACCGGCCACGTGAACCCGAACCTGGTCTGGACGCCTTAAACCCGGGAAGGGCTGGGCGATCGCCGTCAATGACGAGGCCCCGGTTTTTCGACGCCGTGGGGTTTGCGGTGTTGGAAAACCGGGGCCTCGTCATTGGCCTCAAGGGCGATCGCTCCCGCGGAGCGAAGCGGAGCCGGTCAACTCAGCGTGATTCTTGTCGCCGGGCCCTTTGAGGTGTCCCGCTTCACGGCATAATCACGCTGATCAGGGCGCTCTATGTAGTGAAAGACGGGAGCCAAAATGCATCGTGTGGTTGTCATCGGAGCCGGGTTCGGCGGACTCTTCGCGATCAAATCTCTGAAGAACGCCCCGGTCGACATCACCCTGATCAACGGTACGGCGTACCACCTCTTCCAGCCCCTGCTCTACCAGGTGGCCACCGGCATCCTCAGCGAGGGCGAGATCGCGCCGCCGATCCGCGAGGTGCTCAAACGGCAGAAGAACGTGGACGTACGCCTCGGCTGGGCCCGCGAGATCGACACCGACAACAAGGTCGTCAAGGTCTCCGGCCCCGGCATCGACTACGAGGTCGAGTACGACACGCTGATCGTCGCGGCCGGCGCCACCCAGTCCTACTTCGGCAACGACAGCTACGCCGACCACGCCCCCGGCATGAAGAACATCGACGACGCCCTGGAGCTGCGCGCGCGGATCTTCGGCGCCTTCGAGATCGCCGACCTGCACACCGACCCGGAAGACATCGACCGCTGGCTCACCTTCGTGGTGGTCGGCGCCGGCCCGACCGGCACCGAGATGGCCGGTCAGATCGCCGAGCTGGCCCACCGCACCCTGCCCGGCCAGTACAAGCACATCGACCCCCGCAAGGCCAGAATCATCCTGGTCGACGCGGTGGGCGCGGTGCTGAACACCTTCGGCGACCACCTGTCCACGCGAGCGCTGCGCCAGCTGCACCTGCTGGGCGTGGAGGTGGAGCTGAACACCAAGGTGGTCGGCGTCGACGCCACCGGCATCGAGGTGGAGACCGAACGGGGCCACGAGCGCATCGGCTCGATGACCAAGGTCTGGGCGGCCGGCGTGGCCGCTCCCCCGCTGGCCCGCAAACTGGCCGAGAAGACCGGGGCGAAAGCCGACCGGGCCGGCCGGATCTTCGTCGAGAAGGACCTGACGGTCCCCGGCCACCCCGAGATCTTCGTGCTCGGCGACCTGATGAACCTCAACGACGAGCACGGCCAGCAGCTGCCCGGCGTGGCCCAGGTGGCCATCCAGGGCGGCCGGTACGCCGCCGGAGCCATCAAGAACCGCCTGGAGGGCAAGCCCGCCCCCAAGCCGTTCAAGTACTTCGACAAGGGCAGCCTGGCGACCATCTCCCGCTTCTCGGCGGTGGCCAGCATCGGCAAGCTGCGCCTGGACGGTTTCCCCGCGTGGCTGATCTGGGTGGCGGTGCACCTGCTCTACCTGGTCGGCTTCAAGAACCGGGTGACCGCGGTGATGCACTGGGCGGTCAGCTTCCTGGGCCGAGGCCGCTCGGAGCGAGTGGCGACGGTCCAGCAGGCGTTCGCCCGCCGAGCCATCGAGGAGTACGGCGACCCGTTCGAGCGCACCCGCCTGGAGGCGATAGTCCGCAAGGACTAGCGGCCGGCAAGGGCGGAGTCCAGCTCCTCGAACAGCGAACCCGGCACCGAGCCTCCGGCCAGCAGCTCCCCATAGCGCCGGCCGTGGGCCCAGGCGGCAGCAAGGGCCCCGGCCAGCGCTTCCGGCGAGGCCACCGCCGTGACCTGCCGGAGGGCAACCACGACGTCCTCCGGCAGATCCACCTCAGCACGGCGCGACGCCGGGCCATCCACAGCAGGTGCCGCTGCACGTGCGCCAACGTGTCGACCGCGCGCATGAACTCCCCGCCCGAACTCGTTGACGACCGAGTGCCGGACCGTGCCGACCTCACCCAGCCAGGCAAGCGCGTCCACCCGCGGCCAAAGGTGGAGAGTTCGCGCCCGCTCCGAACGCAAACTCTCCAAGATCGGCGCAAGGCCGGGCTCCGGGGCAGCGCCCCGAAAGGCTCATGGCCGCTCGATATCCTCCATGGACGGCTCAACCAGAACGTGCCCGATCGGCCGGTGCGTAACGCCACCCCAGGCCCGCCCCGGCAACCGATCAAACCCGGGCGCCGGATCAGCAAGGGCCTGCTGCACAGCCCCCAGCAACCGCCCGGCCTCCTCAGCCTGGTTCGAATACCAGGCGGTAGACCAGATCCGGTGCATATGCCACCCGAGCTCCCGCAACTCCTGCTCCCGCAACCGATCCCGATCACGGGCGGCGGCAACCTTCCGATATCCGGGCCCGTCGAATTCGATCCCGACGGCATACACCTCATCCGGGTGCTCCGGGTGCAACACTCCAAGGTCGATCCAATGGCCGGCGGCACCGATCTGACGCCGTACCTCGAAGCCCCAGCCTTTGATCGTGGAAAGCACCGACTCCTCGAACGAGGTCATGCCTTCCCGATCGGTGACCTCCTTGCCCAGCGTGGCGGCGTCCCGCTCGGCGTACTCCAGGAACGCCTTGAGGTGCCGAATGCTCTCGTTCCCCATATCCGGCACGTCGGAGGCGTGGATGGAGGAGACGACCTCGATCCGCTGCCGGGCCCGGGTGATGGCCACATTGAGGCGCCGCCACCCCCTGGGCCGATTCAACACCCCGAAATTCGTACTGATCTTGTCGGTGTCGTCGTATCCGTAACCGACCGACAGGATGATCACGTCCCGGACGTCGCCCTGCACCGCTTCGAGGCTCTTCACGAAGAACCCGTTGAGCCGGTCGGAGTCGTCGAGCAGATGCTCGAGGTCCGGGCGCTCGGAGATCATCCGCTGCACGGCGAGGTCGACCGCGTCGGCCTGCGCCACCGACAGCGTCACCACCCCCAGCGACCGCCCCGGCCGATGGGTGAAGTGGTGCAGGACCCGCGCCGCGACCGCGTCCGCCTCGATCGGATTGTCCGAGGTGGTGAGGCGGTGATAGATGCCGTCGACGTGATAGAGCTGCACACCGTGGTCGGGCTCCCGGGCGTAGGCGCGCGGCAGGCTGACCAGCCGCCCCGAGTAATAGGCGAGATTGGCGAAGGCGAACAGTGCCTCGTGCCGGCTGCGGTGGTGCCAGTCCAGCGACAGGACCGGGAAGGTCTCCTTGGCCAGATCGAAGATCGACGGGAAGTCGACCACGTCGTCCTCGATCTTGTCGTAGAAGGTGGTCGGCGGCAGTTGCCGCTCGTCCCCCACGACGATCAGCGCATCCCCGCGGTACACGCAGTTGATCGCGTCGGCGGTGGTCACCTGGGACGCCTCGTCGATGATCACGACGTCGAACTCGATCTCCGGGGGCAGCAGCCGGCTCACCGCGAGCGGTGACATCAGCAGGCACGGCTTGAGCGCCTGCACGGCGTGCCGGGCCTGGGCGATCAGGTCGCGGACGGCGAGGTGCCCGGTGCGTTTGCTGCCTTCGCGGCGGATCAGCGCGGGTTCGCCGGCGTTGGCCGCGGACGGGCGGCGCGCTTCGACGGCGTACACGATGTCGGCGAGCGCGCCCCCGTTGAGTTCCTGGTCGAGCAGCCTGAAGGCCTCGACGAGGTGGACCCGTTCCTCGGCGCCGGCCGGTTGCAGGCCCTCGTCGTCACGCAGGATGGCGTCGACCCAGCCCCGGTAGAGCGCCTTCTCCAGCACCGGCCAGATCTCGTCGGGCGGGATGTGGTGGTCGGCGCAGTATTCGAGGGCCTCGCCGAGGCCGAACGCGAGGATCACGTCCCGGGCGTCGGAGTGGACGAACCACTCCTGCTGCCCTTCGGTGTCGTGCAGCAGTTGGAGGAGCAGGTCCCGGGCGCTGTCGTAGTCGCCGAGGTGGGTGGTCAGCTCGATCCGCCGGTCCGGTCCGAACGCGCTCAGCACCTGATCGCGGGCCGCGTCCCAGCCGGCCACCGCGGCGGACAGCCCTTCGCTGGGGGTCGCCTCGGCGAGCGCGTGCGCCTGCTCGGCGGTGAGCCCGGCGTCGTGCCCGGTGTGGATGCGGCGGGCCTCGGCGGTCCAGGCGACGATCTGGTTCATCAGCTCGTCGTTGGTCTTGGTGCCCCGGTAGATCGAGCCCAGCACGGAGGCGTGCGGGCCGGCGTTGCTCCAGATGGCGGCCTCGGCGTCGACGGCGGCCTGCCGCTGCTCGGCGATCTCGACGGCCTCGGCGAGGGTGATGTCGCCGCGCCCGGTGGGCCCGCCGTAGGCGCGCAGCATCTCGGCGGCGGCCCGCAGCGGGCCGACGTGCGCGCGCAGCCAGGTGACCGCGTCCTGCACGGCGCCCTCGCCCAGTTCGGGCCGCGGGGCCCGGGCCGGTGGTTCACGCAGCGTGGTGCGGAACCGGGCGAACTCCTCGCTGGCCTCGCTGACGATGCGCAGCAGCGCGCCGTTCGGCCGGGGTGCGGTGACGTGCACGACGACCGCGGCGAGGGCCTCGGCCGGCGTCTCCCGGATCACCTCGTCGGCGTTGTGCAGCGCCTCCTGGATCGCGGCGAAGTCGGTGTCGAGACCTTCCCAGTGCCGGCCGAGGATCGCGGCGTGCTCGTCGGTGAGTTCGTCCAGTTCGTCCAGGGCCGCCTTCCAGGCCGCGGCGTCCTCGACGTTGGCGACCGCGTCCTCCGGCTTGACCTCGGGCAGAGCCGCGTCGATGGCCGCCTTCTTGTCGCGCCGGTAGGTGCGCAGCAGCTTGCGGGGGCCGCGCCGGTTGGTCAGCCGGTCGGCCATCTCCTCGATCGGCTCGTTGAGCACGCCCTCGTCGAAGTGCCGGCGGGCGGTCTGCTCGGCCGCGTTGACCGCCTCGACGGCCCGGCGCAGGGCGCGTACGGCGGCGTGCGCGGCGGCCATGCCGCCCTCGGCGAACCAGGCGGCCTCCGGCTTGTTCTCCCGGTTGATCAACTCGGCGATCTTGATGACCCGGGCCGAGTCGGGGAAGGTGACCACGTTGGGCAGGCCGAGCCGGGCGGTGACCCGGTCGAGGCTCTCCTGCCGGGTCTCCAGCCGGTCGGCCTCCTCGGCGAACTTGTTGGCCAGGTGCTCGGCCTGGGCCGCGTTCAGCGGGTGCAGGTCGATCGCCTCGGGCGTCAGCGCCAGGCCGGGCACGGCGGTGAGTTCGGCCGCCGACGGCAGCTCGGCCCACGGGATGCCGCCGTAGCGCAGCGCGGCCAGGTGCTTGGTGAGCTCCTCGGCGGCCTGCTGGACGGGCTGCAGGCTGGAGGCGATCAGCCACTCCTCCATGATCACGCCGGGCCGGCGGCCGGCGTGCCCGGCGAGCGCGGCGAGGGTGCTCGCGCCGGCCGGTTCGTGCAGGTCGAACGCGTCGGCCAGGGCCGCGTTGGCGATCACCGTCTCGGCCAGCGCGCGCAGGGCGCCCATGGCCGTGCGCAGCGTGATCTCCAGCGGTTCCCGCTCGATCGCGTCCCGCCACAGGTAGCTCTCGCTGCGCAGCCGGCCGAGCCGGCCGACCGCTTCGCGGATCTGCTCCAGGGCGTCCGGCGTGAGTTCCCCGGGGATCTCGGTGGGCACCGGCGCGGCGGCCACGTCCTGCAGGGTGGCGCACACCCCGATGATCTCGTGCAGGGTCCGGCCGAGCGGCGGCCGCACGCGATTGAGGCTTTCCGCGTACGCGGTGAGCCGTTCCCTCCGTTCGCGCACCGCGCGCCGGTCGATCGGGTCCATCGCGGCCAGCGGCACCGGGTCGGTGTCGAGCGCCTCGACCAGGGTCGCGGCCACTTCCCGCCGCCCGGTCAGGTCGCTGTGCAGCGGCAGCAGATAGTTGCCGAGCCCGGCCTCGTCGAGGCGCCGGTGCACGGTGTCCAGCGCGGCCGCCTTCTCCGAGACGACGAGAACGCGTTTGCCGGCGTGCAGCAGGCAGCCGACCATGTTCGCGATCGTCTGGGACTTGCCGCTGCCGGGCGGCCCGTCGAGCACGAAGCTGTGCCCGGCCGTAGCGGCGGCGATGCAGGCCCGCTGGGAGGCGTCCGCGTCGAGCAGCAACGGCACGTCCTCGGCCGGCGCGACCTCGTCGATCCGCTCGAGGTCGACCGGGTCGAAGGCGAACCGCCGCTCGGCGTCCCGGGTGGCCAGGGCACGCACGATCGGGTGCTCGGCGATGTGCGGTTCGCTCTCCAGCAGGTCGGCGTGGATCGACTCGCGGTTCACGCCGAAGGTGGAGAGGATCACCGTCTCGTCGGCGTACCAGCCCGGCCGCTCGCCGATGGCCACGTCGATGTGCGCCCACAGCACGGTGACGTCGAGCTCGCCGAGCGCCTTGACCTCGGGCAGCTCGATGCCCTGCGGATCCATCCGCAGGGCGAGGGCCGGGTTGACGATCGGGTCCTCGTTGCGGGCCCGCAGCAGCGGTCCGGCCGGGTCGATCTCCACCGGGATCAGCAGGATCGGGCTCTGGTGCGGGGTGTTGCGCTCGTCGGTCCAGTGCATCATGCCGAGCGCGAGGTAGAGCGAGCAGACGCCCCGGTCGAGCAGTTCCTGCCGGGAGCGCCGGTAGAAGCGGTGCAGCAGCGCACCGAGGTCGTGCTCGGCCAGCTCGGTCTTGAGCACCGGGCGGCCCGGGTCCTCGTCGCCGCCGGGGAAGCCGAACGCGCCCTCCTCCTGGAGCACCTTGAGGATGCCCTTGGGGGACGGCCCGGTGATCTCCACGGCGTCCGAGGGCGTTCGGCCGAAGTTGAGCAGGCGGTTGGCATCCGTGAGGTCGACGAGTCCCGAGCGCCACGTTTCGAGCGCAGCTCTGACCTCGCCGTCGGGTTGCTCGCTCAGTTCCGCTGCATCATCCGGCCGCATCCCCCAATTGCAGCAAGTCGGACGGCTGTCACGCTGGCGATTCGCCCGCTTCCATCGGATATTCGCCAGATTTCCGGCGAGTCGGGAGGAAGCGGGCGAAACACCGATCAGCCGGCGGCGACCTTCTCGCCCTCCGCGGGGGCCGGTGCACGACGCTCCAGCGCCGCCCCCTCGACGTCCAGCTCGGGCAGCCCGGCCAGCCACTTCGGCAGCCACCAGGCGGCCCGGCCGATCAGCGCGAGCGCGGCCGGGATGGCGATCATCCGGACCACCAGCGCGTCGAACAGGATGCCGATGGCCAGGGCGAACGCGATCGGCTTGATCGTGTCGTTGCCCTGCGGGACGAAGCCGGCGAAGACCGAGAACATGATCGTGGCGGCCGCGACCACCACCGGGGCGGCCTGCCGGAAGCCGGTCACCACGGCCTGCCGCGGTTCGGCGCCGTGGGCGTGCGCCTCGTGCATCCGCGACACCAGGAACACCATGTAGTCCATCGCCAGGCCGAACAGGATGCCGACGATGATGATCGGCGACAGGCTCAGCAGCGGCCCGTTGACCTTGGCGTTGACCACCACGTCCAGCCAGCCCCACTGGAAGACCGCGACCGTGGCGCCGAAAGCGGCACCGACCGTGAGCAGGAAGCCGAGCACGCCGGCCACCGGCACCAGGACCGAGCGGAAGACCAGGACGAGCAGCAGGAACGCGAGGCCGACCACGAGCACCAGGTAGATCGGCAGGGCCTGGTCGAGCTTCTGGGACACGTCGATGCTGATGGCGGTCTGCCCGGTCACGTACACCTTGGCGTCGGGTCCGTCGTTGATCTTGTCGCGAATGGCGTGGACCAGGTCGACGGTCGCGGTGTCGTCCGGCCCGGTCTTCGGGATGATCGTGATCAGCGCCGCCGAGCCGTTCGCGTCCGGCCGCGGCGCGGTCGCGACCAGCACCCCGGGCAGGGCGCTGACCTGCTGCTGCACCGTGGCGGCGTAGGAGGTCGAGCCGGACCCGTCGACCAGCACCAGCAGCGGGCCGGCGAAACCGGGGCCGAACCGCTCGGCGATGATCGTGTCGGCCTTCTCCTGGGTGCTGCCCGGGACCTCCTTGAGGATCAGCGAGGTCTGCATCCGGGTGACCGGGATGGCGATCACCGCGAGCGCGGCCACCGCGATGACCAGGCTGGCCCAGCGCCTGGTGGTGACGAGGCCGGCCCAGCCCTTGAAGAAGCCGCGACCGCTCTCGTCCTCGTGCACCTCGACCGGCGGGGCGTTACGCAGCTTCTTGGGCAGCGCCCGGTGGCCGATGAAGCCCAGGATGGCCGGGACCAGGGTGATCGCGACGAGCACGGCGATGACGATGGTGGCCGCGGCGGCCAGACCCATCTCGGTGAGGAACGGGATGCCGGCCACCGAGAGGCCGGCCAGGGCGATCACCACGGTCAGGCCGGCCGTCACGACCGCCGAGCCGGCGGTGCCGACCGCCATCGCCGCCGCCTCGGACACCGGCAGGCCGCGCCGCAGCTCCTGGCGGAACCGGGTGATGATGAACAGTGCGTAGTCGATGCCGACCGCGAGGCCGAGCATGATCGCCAGGATCGAGGTGGTCGACTGGAGCTCGACGAAGCCGGTCAGGGTGAAGATGCCGGCCGCACCGATACCCACGCCGACGATCGAGGTCAGCAGGTTCATCCCGGCCGCGACCAGCGAGCCGTAGGTCAGAGCCAGCACCAGCAGGGCGACCACCACGCCGAGACCCTCGGCCGGGCCGCCGACGTCGGCACCGGACTCCTTGGACGCCTCGCCCCGCACCTCGACCGTCAGCTGACCGGCCCGGGCCTGGTCGACCGCGGCGAGCAGCGCCTCCCGCTCCTCGACGGTGATCTCCGAGCCCTGCACGCCGTAGGTGACCGTGCTGTACGCCGCCGACTGGTCCTGCGAGACCACCGGCTGCTTCGGGTCGAGCGGGTTGCTGGCCGAGACCACGCCGGGCAACTTGCCCAGCGCCGCGACGGTCTGCGCGATTCCGGCCGCGTTCTGCTCGCTGGTGACCTTGTCACCGGCCGGCGCGGCGAAGACGACCTGCGCCGTGGCCCCGGCCGAGGCGTCGCCGAAGCGTTGCTTCATCAGATCGAGCGCGGTGGTGGACTCCTGGCCCGGGATCGAGAACGTGTTGACGGTCGGCCCGGACAGGGTCGCCGCGCCGACGCCGACCGCGACCAGCGCCACCAGCCAGGCGATGGTCACGATGAGCCGGTGCCGGACGGCACCCAGTCCGAGGCGGTGCAGCAGGGTTGCCATGAGGGGAGTCCCTATTTTTTCGGGCGCTCGTGACCGAGCGCGTCGTAGCTGACCTCGACGATGTCCGCGAGGGCGGCGGGGGTGAGCTTGTCGTGCATGGCCACGGTGGTCACGGCGAGCGCGCCCAGCGCACCGACGATCCGCACCAGGCGTGGCAGGTCGTGCTCGGCGACACAGTCCGGGTCGGCGACACCGAAGGCGGCGAAGACCGCGGCACCGGTCTCCTGCAGCGCCTCGCCGTCCGGGGCGCTCATCAGCCCGCTGAGCAGCAGCGCGACCGCTCCGGGGCGCTCCATGGCGAGCCGGGCGACGCCGGTGATGACGATGCGGTCCCGGTCGGCACCGATCGGCAGGCCCTCGGCCTCGGCGGCGATCAGGCGCAGGTCGACGAGGGCCCGCTCGATCACCGCGGCCTGCAGCGCCTCCTTGGTCGGGAAGCGGTGCAGGAGGCCGGTTTTCGAATAGCCGACCGCGTCGGCCACGCGCTGGATGGACGTCTCCTTGAACCCGTGCCGGGCGAACAGCGCGGCGGCGGTCTCCAGGATCTCGTCCTCGATCTGCTGCTTCGTCTGGCGCGGCATGCGGCCAGCCTAGACCGGGATGGACCAATCCGGTCGGGAACCGACCGTGGTGGTCCTCACACGAAATTCGGGGGAACCCCTGAGCGATTCTCGGGGTCCGGCGTCCCTTTTGTGGGTCTTGGGACGGCGCCGAGTCGTCAATCCGATCATTGCGCGCCGTCCACGGATCCGGGCGCAGCCGGGGTCCGTCCCCGATGTTCCCAGCTCCCGCACTCCCTAACTTCAGCTTCGACACAGAAAACAGGGGGTCGGGGAAAATGGGAAAGCGGCCGATGACGGTACGCATGGCGCGCTGGAGCGCCGAGCACCCGTGGCGAGCGATCGCACTCTGGGTGGTTTTCGTGGCGGTGTGCTTCGTCGGCGGCAACGTGGCCGGCACCCGCGAGGCAACGGCGTCCGACGACGCCATCGGCGAGGCCGGCCGGGCCTACGTCATGATCGAGGACGGCAAGTTCGCCGACGAACCGGCCGTCGACAACATCCTGATCACCGCGCGCTCCGGCTCGCTGGACGCCAAGGCCGCGCAAGCCGCGGCCGCCGACGCCACCGCCCGCCTGGGTTCCGTGACCGGCGTCGCGTCCGTCGGCAAGCCGATCCCGGCCACCGACGGCACCGCGCTGCTCGTGCCGATCACCATGTCCGGCGACCCGGACACCGCCTCCGACCGGGTGTCGCCGCTGCTCGACACGACCGCCGAGGTGCAGGCGGCACATCCCGGGCTGCGCATCGAGGAGGTCGGCGGCCCGTCCATCGGCAAGGCCCTCGACGACACGCTCGGCGACGACTTCCAGAAGGCCGAGATCCTCAGCCTGCCGGTCACCCTGCTCATCCTGATCATCGCGTTCGGCGCGCTCATCGCGGCCGGCGTGCCGCTGCTGCTCGCGCTCTCCTCGGTCGCCGCCGCGATGGGCCTCTCCACCCTCGCCTCGCACCTGGTGCCGATGGGCGATGCCACCAGCAGCGTGATCCTGCTGATCGGCATGGCCGTCGGCGTCGACTACTCCCTGTTCTACGTGCGCCGGGAACGCGAGGAACGGGCGCTCGGCCGCAACCACGTGGACGCCGTGGAGATCGCCGCCGAGACCTCCGGGCACGCCGTCGTGGTCTCCGGCACCGCGGTGATCATCGCGATGGCCGGCCTGTTCCTGGCCGGCGACTCCACCTTCTCCTCGCTCGCCACCGGTTCGATCCTGGTCGTCGCGGTGGCCGTGATCGGCTCGCTCACCGTGCTGCCGGCCCTCCTCGCGAAGCTCGGCCGCTGGGTGGACCGCCCGCGGGTGCCGTTCCTCTGGCGGCTCACCGCCAAGCGCGGCGGCGAGTCCGGCAAGGTCTGGCGCAAGATCCTCAGCCCGGCGCTGAAGCGCCCGGCGGCCACCCTTCTGGTCAGTGTGCTCGCCCTTCTCGCGCTCGCCGCGCCCGCGCTCGGGATGAAACTCAAATTCCCGGGTACGGAGGACCTGCCCCGCACCACACCGGCGATGCAGGCCTACGACCGGCTGACCGCCGCGTACCCCAGCAACGGCACCACCCACCTCGTCGTCGTGCAGGCACCCGCCGATCGGGCCGCCGAGGTGAAGGCGGCGCTGACCGGGCTCGCCCAGCGCACCCAGACCGACCCGCTGTTCGCGAAGCTGGAGGCGGACGGCCCGCAGATCGACGTCTCGGCCGACGGCACGGTGTCGGTGCTCGACATCGCCACGCCGTTCTCCACCCGCAGCGACGAGGCCGCCGACAGCCTGCACGAGCTGCGGCAGACCCTGGTGCCGGCCGCTCTGGGCGGTATCGCGGGCGCGAAGTACGCGGTCGGTGGCGGGGTCGCGGACAGCGAGGACTACGCCGCGCACGTCTGGAAGACCCTGCCGATCGTGGCCGGCTTCGTGCTGATCCTGACGTTCCTGGTGATGGCGTGGACGTTCCGCTCGGTCGTGGTGGCGCTCACCTCGATCGCGCTGAACCTGCTCTCCGCCGGCGCCGCGTACGGCCTGCTGGTCCTGGTCTTCCAGGGTGACTGGGCGGAGGGTCTGCTCGGCTTCACCTCGATGGGCGCGATCGTCAGCTGGCTGCCGCTGTTCCTGTTCGTGGTCCTGTTCGGCCTGTCGATGGACTACCACGTCTTCGTGGTCAGCCGGATCCGCGAGGCGGTGAGCCGGGGCCTGCCCAACCGGGAGGCGGTCGCCGAGGGCATCACCGGCTCGGCCGGCACGGTCAGCAGCGCCGCCATCGTGATGGTCGCGGTCTTCTCGATCTTCGCGACGCTCAGCACGATCGACATGAAGCAGCTGGGCATCGGCCTGGCCGCGGCGATCCTGCTGGACGCCACGATCATCCGGGCCGTGGTGCTGCCCTCGCTGATGACCCTGCTGGGCCCGGCGAACTGGTGGGCGCCACGCTTCATGCGGCCCCGGCGGCCTCCGGTCGTCTCGGACGAGCCGCAGCCGGAGCTGATCGGCGTCTGATCCGCACCCGTGGCGGACCGCTCCCCTGTGGAGCGGTCCGCCCGTTTTTTGTAGTCTTTGTCAGCTGCTACCGCTGTTACCTTCCGGTAACGTAACCGGAACAAGAGACAGGCTCACGTCGATCGAGGGCGGCCCCCGTATGCCCCTGGAATCCTCTCTCAACGGCACGGTGGCGGCCCTCGTGCAGGAGCTGGCGACCGACGCCGACCTGGTCGACGACGTCGTCGCGCACGCCCGGGAACACTTCCCCGAGGTGGCCCGGCTGCCCTGGACCGAGAGCCGCCGGCACGTGGCCGCTCTGCTGTCCGCGGGCTTCACCGCGTTCGCGCGGGCGATGGCCGAGGGCGACTTCGGTCCCGACCTCGACTTCAGCGAGGCCAGCCGGTTCGGCGCCGAGCGAGCCGCGCTGGGCGTGCCGGTGGCCGGCCTGCTGGCCGGCGTGCACGGCGGCCGCAGCCGCCTGCTGGAGATCGCGATCAACCGCGGGCGCGAGGCCGGCATTCCGTACGACGAGCTGCTCCAGGCCCTGCTGAAACTGGACCGGTACGGCACCGAGCTGGAACGCCACGTGATGGACGGCTACCGCTCGGCCGAGCGTGACCTCAACCGGGACGACCGCACCGCCCGCATCCGGGTGCTGCGCCGCCTGCTGCTGGACGACGACGGTGGCCCGGCCGCCCCCGAGGAGGACCCGGCCCGGTTCGGCCTGCACCACGGCGGCGCCTACCACTGCGTGGTCTCCGACGTGGCCGACCCGACCCGGGTGCGCGCCCTCGAACAGGCCTTCGCCCGCTGCGGCGGGGTGCTGGCCCCGGTCGGCGGCCGGCTCAGCGGGCTGACCCCGAGGCTGCCCGGCGGCCGCGCCCTCGACCCGGCCGTCCTCGTGGTGACCACCCCGCCGGTCACCCTCGACCAGGCCCGTTCCGCCTACAGGCTGGGCCGCACCGCCCTGCACGCGGCCCGCTTCCGGGAGTCCACCGGCATCTGCGACGTGGTGGAACTGGCCGGCGAGACGGCCCTGGCCGCCCAGCCCATGCTCGCCGGGTTCCTCAGCGACGGCCTGCTCGGTGCTCTCTCCCCCACCGAGGACTTCCACCGCGAGCTGGTCGCGACCGCCCTGGCCTACCTGGACCACGGCCAGCGCCTCGACCTGACGGCCGGCGCCCTGCACCTGCACCCCAACACCGTCCGCTACCGGCTGCGCCGGCTGCAGGACCTGACCGGTTTCGGCACTCCGGCCGAGGGCCTGCCGGTGCTGGAGACGGTCCGCTGGTGGTGGGCGCTGAGCTCGTGGTCCCACCGCCCCACCGAGCAGACGTCCTGACCCCTGGTCCCTTTTCTGCGGTCGGCAGACGCGATGAGCGGTTCGGCGGCGATGCCGGCGCCTAGCGTGAGGGCATGGGGATCGAGGACGTGCGGACGGCCGGCGAGCTCGTCGGGCGGCTGACCGGGCAGCTGCGCCGCATCATGCCGCCCGGGGCGCGGCGGGAACGCCTCGTCGACGCGCTGGACTCGACGTTCGCCGGCGACCGGGCTCCGGTCGACGCCGCCGCGTGCCGGGCGATCGAGGCCGTCGCCCGGCGGCACTCCCGGCACCTCGAACTGCACCTGGAGCCGTGCGGCGTCGCGGTGGGCGGCGCACCGGACGACGAGATGCCCGGCTGGCCGCCACCCGACCCGGTCGCGATCGCCCGCCGGTCCGGCGGCATCGGCGCGGTGCGGCACCTCGACCACGGGGACTGCCTGATCACGCTGAACTCGCTCGAAGCGCTCGGCTCGGCCCGCCCCTACCTGGACGCGGCGGCCACCCTGGCCCGAGCCGCCGACCGGGTGATCCTGGACCTGCGGGCCAACCGCGGCGGCGACCCGGCCACCGCCGCCGCCGTGGCCGGGTGGCTGCTCGGCGACACCTCCCGGCAGCTGTCGGTGGTGCTCTACCCCGGCCACCGCCGCCAGTGGTGGACGCCCGAGCTGGCCTGCGGCACCGCCTTCACCGGGGAGGTGACCGTGCTGATCAGCCGGCACACCTACTCGTCGGCCGAGGCGCTCGCCTACCACCTGGCCGTCCGCGACCGGGCCACGCTGATCGGCGAGACCACCCGGGGCGCCGCCGACCATGTCACCCCCGTACGGCTGGCGAAGCAGGTCCTTGCTCTTCTGCCGGAGGCCGAGGTGCGGGACATCGAGACCGGCGGCAACTGGGAGGGCGTGGGTGTGGTGCCGCACGTTCCCTATCCCGCCGAGAACGCCCTGCACCGGGCCCTCACCGACCTCCAACCGGCCTAGCTGGAACGCCGGAGGATTCGCGGCTCGCCGGGAAGCGGCGACAGCGACGGCACGCTGGGGGTGACCGACGGCCGGGCGCGCGAACCGCGACCGGCCGGGTTTCCGCAGCCCTTGCGCGCGGCGCGCTCGAAGGCGTCCCGGCCCACCGCGGCAAGCGTGCCCTTACGGCTGCTGACCAGCACCTCGCCCGGCTCGAGCCGCGCCAGGTCGTCGACCGTGAAGTCGACGAAGATCGCGTGCCGGAAGCTGAGCCCGCCCAGTGAGTACCGCCGGCCCGCCTCCAGGCTGGTCAGCTGCTCCTCGTCGACGTCCCAGGGTGCGGCCGGCCGACCGAACAGCGGCAGCTCGACCGCCTTGCCCGGCTCGGCGTCCGAGGTGGTGAAACCCCAGCCCGGCGCGGGCGGATCGGCGTCGTTGACGCTGACGGTGGCGAACTCGGAACAGGGCAGGAAAAGAATGACCGGCTTGCCGTCGGGCATGGCCATCCCCGCGATCGGCTCGTTCGCCGGGCTGCACGCACTGAGCAGCCCCACGAACGGCACCAGGACCATGATCAAACGGAACAGACGCATGATCACACCCTGTTCCACAGTGGTCACCCGCCCGCCGCGATCGGGACACGATCGGGTCCCGATCGCGCTACCGGATGACTCCGTACTTCCGGCAGAGTTCCTGGTAGGGACCGGTGCACAGCTGGCTCGCCTCGACGAAACCGTCCGCCACCACGTCCTTGACCTCACCCGCGGTGATCGGCAGCGACACCAGTCCGTTGAACGGGATCTCCAGGTTGGTCTCCGGGTCCCGGACCTTCGCGCCGACCGGCGGCTTCTGTCCGCGCACCAGTTGAACGGCGATGTTGGCGGCCGTCTGGGCCTCCAGCTTGGTGCGCTTGTACACGGTCATGCACTGATCGCCGGTGAGGACGTTGCGCAGTCCCTCGACGGTCGCGTTCTGCCCGGTGACCGGAACCTTGCCGTTGCGGCCGAGCCCGCGCAGCACCCCGATGGCGGCGGCCGCGATGCCGTCGTCGGCGGCCAGCACCCCGTCGATCCGCGGCTGCTGCCCGATCATCTGCGTGAAGATGTCCTTGGCCTGCGCCGGAGCCCAGCCGGGAACGTACTGCGACGGCCCCTTGGTGTACTCCGCGTTGGCGTACTTGGCCTCCAGCACGAGCTCGTGGCCGGCCGTCAACTGCGCGGCGTTGTTGTCGGCCGGCGCCCCGTTGAGCTCGGCTACCAGCGGATTGGCCGGAGCCTTCTGGGCCAGGCACTTGATCATCGCGTAGCCCTGCATCCGCCCGATCTCTTCCGGATCGAAGCCGACCAGGTAGTCGGCACCCCCGCCGACGGTGAGCCGGTCGTAGTCGATGACCGTCACCTTCTCCCGCCGCGCACCGGCGATCAGGGCCTTTCCACCGGCCGAGTCCGGGCTTGTGACGATCAGCACCTTGACGCCTTGCCGAATCATCTCCTCGCCGACGTCGACGAATTCCGATCCATCGACCGCCACATGCTGAACCTCGGCGGAAACTCCGGCCGCGCGAAATGCGTCACGAAAATACGTCGGGTCCTGATTCTTCCACCTGGGCGAACTTGTCACATCCGCGAGAATCACCCCGACGCTCACCCCGGAACCGTCGTCAGCAGCGGCTTCGGAGTCATCACCACCGGTGCAGGCGGCCAGAAGCAGGACGGCCGAAGCTGCGGCAATGGTGCGACGAAGTTTCCGGAATGCGGGTGCCCAAATATGGATCAGCATCGCTGCCGAACAGTAATTACTCAACCTCGATGTGTCAACGTGCGTCCACCAAAGGCGTGACCGGCCGCAGTTAACATCACCGATACAAACATAGTTTCCGGTATATCGATCAACAAATGATAAACGTCAGGGCGCCTGGTAGACCTTCACCCAGTCGACGTCCATGACGACCTTGGCCGGGGTCTGCGAGTTACGGCACCCCATGTACTCGTCGCAGCCCTGGTCGAGCTGGATCCCCAGGTGCATGACCGACTCGGTGGGCAGGCCCGTCTTGAGCATGCCGGCCGTCACGTTCCAGATCTTCTTGCCGTCCAGGTAATAGGTGACCCGGTCGGGCAGCCAGTCCACGGCGACGGTGTGCCACTGGGTGAAGTCACCCTTGATGTTCTCTTTGCCGATCTGGTTGTTGTCCGAGCCGTGGTGGATGTAAGCGCCGTACTCCTGGCGGGTCGGGTCGCCCATCTCCATGAAGTCGATCTCGCCGTACGTCGGCCAGTCCTCGTTGTTCTTCGGCCACAACAGGATCACCGGGCCGTAACCGGCACCGGCATCCACCCGGAAGCGGACCTCCCACCGGCCGTACTTGAGGTTCTTGTTGTAGCTCACCCCGGCGCCGACGTCCTTGCCGAGCTTCGAGCTGACGCTGCCGGTGAGGTGCATCATGCCGCCGGAGACGGTGACCTGGTCCTCACTGCGGGGCGGATCGCTGTTCGGCGCGTCGTACCGGCCCCAGGTGCCGGAGAGCGGGCCGTCGAAGTTCTCCACCGCGACCGGGTTGCCCCAGCCGGCCGGGTTCGACGACGTGCCGCTCTCGGTAGTGGCGCCCGGGGGCTTCGTTGCGGGGGTGGTGGTGGTGGTGTACATGGCCGCGCCGAGCTTCTGCACCGACGTGCCGGCGCCCGCACCGGTACCGACGCCGGTGCCGGGGCCGGTCGAGGCGGAGGGTGACGGCGGCAGGCTGCCGGGAACGGTGACGGACGTGCCGGAATCGTTCAGAGCGGCGTCGTCCGCCGATCTCG
The DNA here is from genome assembly GCF_018332695.1 of Paractinoplanes toevensis. Taxonomy (GTDB): domain Bacteria; phylum Actinomycetota; class Actinomycetes; order Mycobacteriales; family Micromonosporaceae; genus Actinoplanes; species Actinoplanes toevensis. The sequence goes on along the minus strand of NZ_BOQN01000003.1, from coordinate 99,510 downwards.
TTCCACACGCCGCCACGGCGGCACACGCGAGAACAAGCCCCGCGCCGGTCGCAACGACCCTTTTCAGCAAAACCCCTCCATGCGTACGACGGCCGGCCGAACTGTGGCGCGACCGTAGGCGTCCAGGCACGTCAAGCCATCCTTCAGGGCGGACGGCGGAGCGCGCGACGGAGGAACGGCCTGGGATTATGACCCTCCGGCCGAGGTCGATAGCGAAAACCCGACCTATGGCTTGTAGTTTTTGGGCATTTTGTAGATCTTTACCCAGTCAACGTCCATAACTACCTTTTCCGGGGTTTGCTCGTTACGGCACGGGATCCACTTGCGGCAGCCCTGATCGAGCTGGATCGCCAGGTTCATCACCGACTCGTCGGGCAGGCCGGCTTTCAGGTCGCTCGGCACGGCATTGAACACCTGCTTGCCGTCCAGGTAATAGGTGATGCGATCGGGCAGCCAGTCCCCGGAAATGGTGTGGAACTTCGTGAAGTCGGCCTGATAACTGTCGATGCCCACGGTCTCGTTGTCCTTGCCGTGGTGCACGTAACCGCTGGCCGTCTGGCGGGTCGGATTGTTGATCTCGAGAAAGTCGATCTCACCGGCCTCGGGCCAGTCGTCGTTGTTCTTCGGCCACATCAGAATCGCCAGGGCATAACCGGCACCGGCATCCACCCGGAACCGGACCTCGAAGTGCCCGTACTTGTAGTCCTTCAAATACATGACGCCGGCGCCGACGTCCTTGCCGTAAGCCTTGTCGACACCGCCGGTGAGATGCAGCAGGCCGTCGGAGACCGAGATGTTGTTATGGCTGCGGGGCGACTTCTTGGCGTCCGGGGTGTGGTAACGGGCCCAGTTGCTGGACAGCGGCCCGTCGAACTCCTCCACCATGACCGGCTTGCCCCACTTCACCGTCTTGGCGGGCGGCGCACTGCTGGCCGGGCTCTTGGCCCCCGACGACGCGACGCCACTGGGCGTCACGAAGGTGGGGTCGGCGGCGTCGCCTGCCTCATCGGGCCCGCAGGCCGCGACGGCACACGAGAGGGCAAGGCCCAAACCGAGCGCGACAAACCGCTTGAGCAAAACCCCTCCAGGCAGACAAACCGGCCGACATCCGGCGCAATCGCGAATGTGATCCCGCACATCCTGCCACCTACAGAGTGAATGCCGGACCCCGCGAGAGCGAACAGCCCCCACATTAGGCCCTTCCGGCCACGCCCCCAAAAACCCCGCCGAAACGTCATACGCTGCGCAACCACATGATCACCGAGAGACCTCCTCAAATCCCCCAAAAGTCAACCCCCACCCCACCAGCCCCACCCCAACCAACAAATCAAAACCCCATAACCTACAAAACCGAAGATAGAGGAAGAGCAACAAAGCCCCACCCCAAACCAACCCATTGCCGTCGTCGGCTTCACGGTGCTGATGGAGCTTGCGTTCCCAAAGCTGGCGGGATCGGCTCACCCAGATCAAGGCCCTACGCGGCGAGGCCCCGCCGAGGACAAAAGCAACCGCAACGAGGCGAAGCCACCAGCACGGCCACATCCGCGAGGCGGTCGACCAGCCGACCTGAACCGGCACGCGGCCCGACCCGTGTCGGCGCGTCAGGCGGCGCCGCCCGCCGACAAACCACAAGCGGAGCGAAGTCACACCAGGCGAGCGCCAGCCGGAACAAAACGGAGCAAGCCAACAGGCGCTCCAAACCGCTCACCGCAACCACGCCCGGACGGGCTGTTATTAGTTTTTATGGCATTTCGTCCGCACTGAAGCACCCCTGAGCGCGCGACAGGCGAGCATCTTGGCTCGGACGCAACGGGGCAAGCCAACAAAGCCGTACCAAAACGACCCACCGCACCACGACGGTCCTGAGCAGAGCCGCCCGGCCCCGGCTCGGGGTAAGGGTGCAAGCTAACAAAGCGGACCAAACGACCCGCCGCAACCACGACGGGCTGAGCAGAGCCGGCAGGCCCCGGCTCGGAGGCACGGGGCAACGGGGCAACGGGGCAACGGGGCAACGGGGCAACGGGGCAAGCTAAGCGCATCGCCCGCGCCCAGCCCAGGTTCACGTCTACGGCCGCAAGAGGCGCGGAATGTTCGCTTAGCCCACCACAAAGCCGGGCCGGCGCAACCAAGCCGCCCGGCGAAACCAGAAGCGCGGCAGCAGTGCCCACCGAGGGCGAGGCGATCGCTCAGCCGGAGCCAGCGGGCGACCAAGATCCTGCCCGCCGCGGAAATACCAGGCAAGGTTGTGGGCCGGGAGTGGCCATGCAGGGCATAGATGCTTTACCGCCCAGCATGGTCACTCCCGGCCCACAACCGTCCCAGCGCAAGAAGAACGGAAGGCTCAACGCCCAGAGGCAGCATCGGAAAGACCAGGCAAGGGAAGACCAGGAGCAACAGAAACCCCAGGAATCTCGCCACGAGCAACCGCCCCCGGAGCCGAGGCCCGATCAATCCCAGCAGCTGCATAGGCATCGGACTCGTCGAGAGTCTCGGCCGCGAGAAGCCGCTGCGCCAGCCCGTCGAGCTGAGCCCGGTGGGACCGCAGCAACGACAGGGCCTCGGCATAACAGGACTCGACGATCTTACGGACCTCGGCGTCGATCAGCTCCTTGGTCGCCGGCGCCACCCCGTCGAGCCCGAGCGGCGACTCCTGCCCCGGCGGCGGCAGAACCGTGACCGGCCCGATCGCGTCGGACATGCCCCACCGCCCGACCATCTGGCGCGCGATGTTGCTGACCTGGTCGAGGTCGGACTCGGCACCGGTGGTCATGTCGCCGTAGACGACCTCTTCGGCGGCCCGCCCGCCGAGCGCCCCGATGATCCGCCCGCGGAGGTACTTCGCCGAGTATCCGTACCGGTCGGTGGACGGGCTCTGGAAGGTCACGCCGAGGGCCTGGCCGCGCGGGATGATCGAGATCTTCCGGACCGGGTCGGCGCCCGGGGTGAGCATGCCGAGCAGTGCGTGCCCCGACTCGTGGAACGCGGTGCGCTCCTTCTCGTCGGGGTTGAGCATGATGCCGCGGACCGTGCCCAGCATGATCTTTTCGAGGGCGTCGGTGAAGTCGGGGGTCAGCACCTGGTCGTGGCCGCGCCGGGCGGCGAGCAGGGCGGCCTCGTTGACCAGGTTTTTCAGGTCGGCGCCGACCATGCCGGGGGTCGAGGAGGCGAGGGCGTCGAGGTCGACGCCCTCGGCGACGGGGACGCCGCGGGTGTGCACGGCGAGGATGGCCCGGCGGCCGGACAGGTCGGGTGGGCTGACGGTGACCCGGCGGTCGAAGCGGCCGGGGCGCAGCAGCGCCGAGTCGAGGATCTCGGCGCGGTTGGTGGCGGCGAGCACGACGACGCCCTCGCTGCCGGTGAAGCCGTCCATCTCGGTGAGGATCTGGTTGAGTGTCTGCTCGCGCTCGTCGTTGCCGCCGAGCGACTGGGAGCCGCCGCGGGCGCGGCCGATGGCGTCGAGCTCGTCGATGAAGATGATCGACGGGGCGACCTTTTTCGCCTGGTCGAACAGGTCACGGACCCGGGAGGCGCCGACGCCCACGATCATCTCGATGAACTCGGAGGCGGAGATCGAGAAGAACGGCACCTGGGCCTCGCCGGCGACCGCGCGGGCCAGCAGCGTCTTGCCGGTGCCGGGCGGGCCGGACAGCAGCACGCCGTGCGGGATCTGGGCGCCGAGCTTGCGGTATTTCTCGGGCTCGCGCAGGAAGTCGACGATCTCGGTGACCTCCTGCTCGACCTCCTCGATGCCGGCCACGTCGGCGAAGGTGGTGCGCGGCCCGGACTCGGGTTGGTAGAGCTTGGCCCGGGACCGGCCGAAGCCGCCGAGGCCACCGCCCCCGCCGAGCCCGGCCGCGGCCCGGCGACTGAACCAGACCAGCAGGCCGACGAGCAGCAGGGTGGGACCGAAGCCGACCAGGATCTGCTGCCAGACGGGCGCGGACTTGTCGGGCGAGTTGGCGTTGACCGGGACGTTGGTGGCCTGCAGCTTGGCGAACAGATCGTCGTCGGCGAACGAGGGCCGCTGGGTGGTGAAGCGGTCGACCTCTTCGGCCTTGGTCTCGCCGGACGGCGTGTAGGACGCCTTCTTGGTGAACTCGCCCTCGATGGTGTCGCCGGTGGAGGTGATCTCCTTGACGTTGGCCGACTGCACCTGGGTCAGGAAGAACGTGTAGGACACCGGGGTGCGCTCGGGCGGCGACAGCAGGAACGACGAGATGATCCAGTTGATCGCCAGCAGCACCACCAGCATCCAGCCGAAACGCATCCACGCGGGCCGCGGCTTCTTCGGGCCCTCGGGGTCGGTGGAGGGTGGCGCTCCCTCGACCCGCCACGGGTGGCGGGTGGGCTGTTTCGGCGCATCGGCGGGCATGAGCAAAAGGTACCGCTGGTGTGTGACAGGAAGATGTGAGCGTAAGCAAGATCTCCGGGCGCCCCACCACCGTTGGGGGCACCCGGAGATCCGACCAGGGTTGTCGCTACTTCACGACGGTGCAGGTCTTCAGACCCTCGGCGTTCAGGTCCGGCTTGGCGGCGTTGCGGCCGATCGCGGTCTCGATCCGGTTGATCGTCGAGTTCCGCTTGTCGGCCAGCGGGCCGAGGATGGCGTTCTGCACGAAGGCGGCGCCGCCCTGCCCGACCGAGGTCTCGAGGCGCTTCTGCGACTCGGCGATCTGGGTGTTGAGCAGGTCGAGGTTGCGCTGCACCTCGGCCGCGGCCTGGACCGGGATCGCCACGTTGACGTTCACGGCCGGGCAGCTGATCTTGCCGGCCGAGGCGGCGACCGCCGCGGCGTCCTGGACCTGGACCCCGGTGCCCTGCGCCGCACCGGCGCTGCTGCTGACGGTGCAGGTCTTGAGGCCTTCGGCGTTCAGGTTCGGCTTGGTGGACTGGCGGCCGATCGCGGTTTCGATCCGGTTGATCGTGGCGAACCGCTTGTCGGCCAGCGGGCCGAGGATGGCGTTCTGCACGAACGCGGCGCCACCCTGGCCGACCGAGGTCTCGAGCCGCTTCTGCGCTTCGGCGATCTGGGTGTTGAGCAGTTCGAGGTTGCGCTGCACCTCGGCGGAGGCCGACGCGGGCACGGCGACGTTCACGTTGACCTGCGGGCAGCTGATGTTGCCGACGCCGCCGGCCGCGGCGGAGCCGCCGCCCGCGGAAGCGGCCGAGGTGGCCACCGCGGTGGGCTGCGCGGCGGACGTGCCGCCGTTCTGGTTCAGCGTGCAGGTCTTCAGGCCTTCGGCGTTGAGATCGGGCTTGGCCGCGTTGCGGCCGATCGCCGTCTCCATCCGGTTGATCGTGGCGAACCGCTTGTCGGCCAGCGGGCCGAGGATCGCGTTCTGGATGAAGGCGGGGCCGCCCTGGCCGACCGTATTCTTGAGCCGGGTGTTGGCCTCGTTGATCTGGGTGTTGAGCAGTTGGAGATTGCTCTGCACCTCGGCCTGCGCCTGAGCCGGCACCGCGACGCCGATCTTGACGGCGGGGCAGTTGACCGTCGGGACGGCCTCGGCGGCGGAGGCGACGCCGAGACCGACGCCCACGATGGCGACCGCAACCCCGGCCACGGCACCGATCTGCCAGCGGCGCGCGTTACTGGTGGGTTTCTTGTACGACCGGGACCTGTACATTGGATCCTGCGCCTTCCCGTAAGCCTGACCAATTCGCTTCGGCTGGCAATACGGGAGCGCTCCCACGAGCGGATCAACACTTAACGAAGTTTTTATCTGCGCAGGTTGTTACCGGTTTATTTGACATCCCCCAGGATGGCGTCCAGCCAGGGGTTTCGGAATGTCCCGGCCGGGTCGTAACGGCGTACGAGATCTTGAAAATCGCCGAACCGCTCGTAATCCGCGGCCAGCACCCACGGCGGGGTGGTGAAGACCTTGCCCCAGTGCGGGCGCGGGTGCAGCGGCGCCAGCCGCTCCTCGACCGCCGCGACCACCGGCAGCACCGCGTCGGTGTCGGCGATCCAGGTGAAGTGCAGCGCCACGCTGTTCCGGTGGTAGTTCGGGCTCAGCCACAGCTCGTCGGCCGCGATCGCGCGGATCTCACAGACCTGCAGCACCGAGGCGACGAGCGAGCGGATCGAGGCCACCGCGTCGATCGCGGCCAGGGCGTCGCCGGCCGCGACGTGCCACTCCGACTGCAGTTCGGCGCCGGCGCTCGGGGTGAACTCCATCCGGAAGTGCGGCAGGCGGGTGTGCCACGGGCCCGGCTCGCCGGACTGGTCGGTGCTGTTGGCCGGGGGCATGCCCGGGACGGGGTGCCGCGGCCCGTCCGCCCGGCGCGCGCCGAACCAGTCCCCGGAGAGCTCAGAGGCCCGCTTGAGCCAGCCCATGTTGGCGTCCAGGCCGGTCCAGTCGGTGAACAGGCTGACGCTGTAACCGTCGGCGAGCATCTCGGCCAGGTGGCTCTCGATCGACGCGCGCGGAACCGTGTCGTACACGTATTGGCGCAGTTCGAAGGCCTCGACCACGTCGAGGGTCAGTGCCGTGACGATGCCCGGCGCGCCCAGCCCGACGACCACGCCGAGGAAGTCGGGGTCGTCCCGGGTCAGGGTCACCGGCCGGCCGGTGCCGTCGATCAGCTCGACCGAGGAGACGGCGGTGGCCAGGTTGGCGTTGCGCGCCCCGGAGCCGTGCGTGGCGGTGGCGACCGCGCCGGCCACCGAGATGTGCGGCAGCGACGCCATGTTGTGCAGGGCCAGGCCCTCCTCGTACAGCCGGACGGCGAGATCGCCGTAGCGGATGCCGCCGTCGACCCGGACCGACCGGCGGTCCGGCGAGATCTCCACGATCCGCGGCAGATCGGCCAGCGAAATCAGGTCGCCGTCGGTGTCGGCCATCCGGTTGAACGAGTGCCCGCTGCCCAGAACGCGCAGTGGTCCGCCCGCCGCGACCAGATCCTGGATCTGTTCGGCGCTTTCCGGTCGGTGCAACCGCTTCGCACCGAAGACGATGTTGCCGGCCCAGTTCGTTACGCGCTCGCTCATCGCCCCAGCTTATGACCCCGGGAAAAGATCTTGAATAGCCCGCGGAACAACCGATGTTGCCCCGCGAGGTGATCTGACTTGAGGTATCGACTCCCGGCCGCAACCGCAGCGGTCATCGCCGCAGCTTCGCTCGGTGTATCCGCAGCCGCCGCCACGCCGGTCTTCGCAGCCACGAAGACCCCGACCGAACTGATCGTCGGCCTGCGCTCCGCGTCGACGGTGGCCACCACCGTACGCAAGCTCGACGCCGACCCGGACGTCACGGTGCTGTCCAGCGACGCATCGGCCGAGCTGAGCGCCGTGACCGTCGCGGTGCCCGCCGCGGACCGGGCGGACGCGGTGGCCACGCTCAAGGCCGACCCGAACGTCGCGTACGTGGAGACGAACGCGGTCGCCAAGGCCGACGCCGTCACGCCCGACGACACCCTCTTCAGCCGGCAGTGGGGTCTGACCACCGCCAAGGCCCCGGCGGCCTGGGATGTCACCACCGGCGACAGCGTCGTGGTGGCCGTGGTCGACACCGGGGTCAACGAGGTCAGTGAGATCGCCGGCCGGGTGCTGCCCGGCTACGACTTCGTCAACGACGACAGCGGCCCGAGCGACGACGCCGGGCACGGCACGGCGGTGGCCACCGTGGCCGCGGCCGCCGCCAACAACGGCTCCGGCATGGTCGGCGTCTGCTGGGAATGCCGGATCCTCCCGGTCAAGGTGCTGGGCGCGGACGGCACCGGCACGTACGACAACATCGCGAAGGGCATCATGTACGCCGCCGACAACGGCGCCGACGTGATCAACCTGTCGCTCGGCGGCGCGGAGAGCAGCCAGCTGCTCGACTCGGCCGTCCAGTACGCCTACGCGCACAACGTCGTCGTGGTGGCCTCGGCCGGCAACGACGGCAAGGTCACCCGCACCTACCCGGCCGCCAGCATCCCGGCGATCGCGGTCGCCGGCTCGACCCAGACCGACACCAAGTACTCCTGGACCAACTACAACAGCCCGGCCGACCCGTGGGTCGATCTGGCCGCGCCGGGCAGCAACATCGCCCAGGCCGCCGGCGGTGGCAACTTCACCATGTTCGAGGGCACCAGCTCGTCCGCCCCGCTCGTCGCGGGCGCCGCCGCCCTGGTGCTGTCGGCCGAGCCGGACGCCACCGCCGACCAGGTTCGCGACGCGCTGGAGAACTCCGCCGACGGCGTCGGCACCTGGGTCGCCCGGGGCCGCCTCGACATCGCCGGCGCCGTGCAGCGGATCAGCGCGACCCCGGACCTCGCCATCTCGGACATCACCGTGTCGCCGGCCTCCCCGGCCCGCGGCAAGATCCTGGTGACCCCGACGGTCGCCTCGGCGGCCGGCCCGGTCAAGTCGGTGCGGATGGTCGTGACCCCGCCGAACGGCCGGACGGTCGCGTTCAGCGCCGCCAAGGCACCGTGGTCGATGAGCTACAACAGTGCCGGGGTCACCGGCGCGGTGGGCATCGCGATCACCGCCACCGACACGGCCGGCAACACCACCACCGCCACGACCGTGCTCAACGTGGACAACACCGCCCCGTCGGCGGCCGCCACCATCCCGTCGTTCGTCACCGGCACCACCGCGATCGCCCTGGACAACCCGGCGGACGACCTCGCCCAGATGGACGTGTACGTCAAGAACGTCAAGGTCGGCTCGGTGACCTCGGCGCCGTGGACGTACGACTGGGACACCTCCGGGCTGTCCGGCACGATGGCGGTCAAGGTCGTCGTCACCGACCTGGCCGGCAACACCGCCGGCACCACGAAGAACGTCGGCGTCGACAACGCCGGGCCGAAGCTGACCTGGAGCAGCCCGACCGTCGTGGCCAAGACGGCGCTGCGCGGCACCGTCGACATCAAGGCCGCCGCGACGGACACGGCCGGGGTCGCTTCGGTCGAGGTGCTCGACGCGGAAGGCAACGTGCTCGGCACGGACACCACCACGCCGTACGTGATCCCGGTCGACGGCAGCGCGTTCAACGGCAGCAGCACGCTGACCCTGCGCGGCACCGACAAGCTCGGGCAGATCACCACGATCGACCGGACCCTGGTGTTCGACAACACCGCCCCGGTCGTCGGCGACGTCACCGCGAGCGCGGTGCGCGGTGCCATCACCATCACCCCGGACGTCACCGACGAGACCGGCCTGAAGACCGTGAAGATGGCGCTGACCCTGCCGAGCGGCAAGGTCGTCACCGTCAGCGGCGCCGCGACCGCGCCGTACGCGGCCAGGTGGACCAGCACCGGCATCACCGGTGACGTGTCGGCGGCGGTCACCGCCACCGACTACGCCGGCAACGCCACCACGACGACCAGCACGTTCCGGGTCGACAACACGGCTCCGTCGGCGGTCTGGACGCTGCCGACGGCGTACGTCAAGGGCACCGTCGCCATCGCGCTGACCAACCCGGCGGACGACATCGCGACGATGGACCTGCTGGTCAAGGGCAAGCCGGTCGCCCAGATCACCTCGGCACCGTGGTCGATCGACTGGGACACCACCGGCCTGGCCGGCGCCTACGCGGTGGCGGTCCGGACGACCGACACGGCCGGCAACACGCTGACCGTCAGCAAGACGGTCAACGTGGACTACGCCGGCCCGAGGGTGACGGTGTCCACCATCAAGTTCGCCGCCTCGGCCGGCACCCAGATCAAGGTGGCGGTCACCGACCCGGCCGGCGTCGAGTCGCTCGAACTGCTCGACGCCACCGGTCAGAGCCTGGCGACCAGCACGACCAGCCCGTACACACTGGCCGTCGACACGTCGGCGATGAGCAAGGGCGCGGTCACCTGGACGCTGAAGGCGACCGACAAGCTCGGCAACGTCAGCACCACGACGAAGGCGTTCACGATTTCCTGAAGTGCTTCTCCACATATTGGTTGACCTGGGACAGGTTGGAGCGGGCCGATTCTTCGGCCCGCTCTTCCCATGCGAAGACACAGACGGTGGCGATGCCGTCGAACCCGATCTCGGCCAGTGTCGCGAAGAAGAGGTCCCAGTCGACCTCGCCCTGCCCGATGTCGAGGTGCTGATGGACCCGCGCGGTCGAGCCGGGCGGGTTGACGATGTAGCGGAGCCCGGACGACCCGCGATGGTCGAACGAGTCGGCCAGGTGCAGCTGGGTCAGCAGCGGGCCGGCGTGCCGCATCACCGCGGCCAGATCACCGCCCTGGTGGAAGGTGTGCGGCGCGCAGTAGAGGAACGACACGTTCGGCGAGTTGATGCCGCGGACCAGGTTGACACCGGCGATGCCGTCCTCGACGAAGTCGTCCGGGTGCGGTTCGAGCACCAGCCGTACGCCCTCCCGCTCGAAGATCGGCAACAGCTCGTCGAGAGACCGCCAGAACTGCGCCTCGCTCTCGCCGGGCTGCGACGGGCGGCCGTTGAACTCGGAGTTCATCACGTCGACACCGAGGTCCACGGTGATCTCGATGGCCCGTTTCCAGTACCGCACGGCCGCCTGCCGGGCGTCCTCGTCCGGCCCCGACCAGCGGTAGAGGGGCAGCACGGAGGAGACGGCGACGCCGGCCGCGGCCAGGGCCCGCTTGAACGCGGCCACCCCGGCGTCGTCTATCCGGGGGTGCAGGAAGAACGGCAGGAAGTCGTCCCGCGGCGACATCTCGATGTACTGGTAGCCGAGGTCGGCCACCACACCGGGCAGGGAGAGCAGCGGCACTCTGCGCAGCATGTAGGGGTCGAGCGCGATCTTCACGCCACCACCTCCGCCGAGGAGTAGAGCTTCGGCTGCTCGACCAGGGTGACCTCGACCCGTTCGCCGGTGCGCAGCGCTGCCACGCCCGCGTCGGAGACGACCGCGGCGGCATAGCCGTCCCAGGCGGTGGGGCCGAGTGGCCGGCCGCCGAGGGCGAGGGCGTGCACCCATTCCTGGAGCTCCACGTCGTACGCCTGCAGGAAGCGTTCCCGCCAGTCCGCCGGAACCGGCGTGATCACCTGTTTCGCGGTCCGGATCTCCAGCGGGGAGAGCGAGCCCAGCGCCGCGGTGCCGTCCTCCCCCACGATCTCGCCGCGGATGTCGTACCCGTAGCGGATGTTGACCGAGAGCTCGACGTCGACGATCACCCCGCTGGCCATCTCCAGGATCAGCAGGAGCGGGTCCTGAAGCTCGCCGCCGTTACGACTGCGGCGAGGGACGAGGACCCGGGCCGCCGCGATCTCTTCGCCGAACATCCAGCGCGCCATGTCGATCTCGTGCACCGCCGTGTCGGTGATCGCCATCTCCTTCTGGTAGAACGACGGCACACTGGCGTTGCGGTGGGCGCAGTGCATCATCAGCGGCGAGCCGATCTCCCCCGACTCGAGGGTCAGCTTGAGCTGCCGGTAGGCGAAGTCGAACCGCCGCATGTAGCCGACCTGCACCAGCCGGCTGCCGTACGCCACCTCGGCCTCGACGATACGCAGGCAGGCCTCCTGGGTGGTGGCCAGGGGCTTCTCGCAGAACACCGGCTTGCCGGCGGCGATCGCGGCCAGCACGTACTGCTCGTGGGTGGGCCCCCACGAGCAGACCAGCACCGCGTCGACCTGCGGGTCGGCGACGACGTCCTCGCCGGTGGCGTGCACGGTGGCCCCGATCCGGCCGCCGACGTCGGCGGCGACCGCCGAGTCGACGTCGCTGACCGCGGTCACGGCCACCCCGGACAGCACGGTGGTCATCCGCCGGATGTGGTCCTGACCGATCATGCCGGTGCCGATCACACCAACCTTGAGCATGGAGACCCCCTATTTCCGGCCGAGTTCGTGGGACAGCTCGGCCAACTCGTCGCCGCCGGCCATCTGCGTGGTCAGCTCGTCGAGGCTGACCTCCTTGCGGGTCTTGTCGAGGGTGGTCTCGCCGAGCTTCAGGATCACGAAGTGGTCCCCGACCATGTAGGCGTGGTGCGGGTTGTGGGTGATGAAGACGACCCCGAGGCCGGCCGAGCGAGCCGCGGCGACGTACTTGAGCACGACCCCGGACTGCTTGACGCCGAGCGCGGCGGTCGGCTCGTCGAGGATCAGCACCCGGGCGCCGAAGTAGACGGCGCGGGCGATCGCGACGCACTGCCGCTGACCGCCGGAGAGCGTACCGATGGGTTGGTTGATGTCCTTGACGACGATGCCCATCTTGCGCAGCTCGGTGTCGGCGATCTCGCGCATCTGCTTGACCTTGAGCCCGGCGAGGGGGAACTTCCCGGCGGTCAGCTCGGAGCCGAGGAAGAAGTTGCGCCAGACCTCCATCAGCCCGACGACGGCGAGGTCCTGGTAGACGGTGGCGATGCCGTGCGCGAGGGATTCGCGCGGGCTGCTGAAGGTCACCGGTTTGCCGTCGACCCGCAGGGTGCCCTCGTTGTGCGGGTGCAGTCCCGACATGATCTTGATGAGGGTCGACTTGCCGGCGCCGTTGTCGCCGAGCACGCAGGTGACCTCGCCCGCGTTGACCCGCAGGTTGATGTCGCGCAACGCCCGGATCGCGCCGTACGACTTGCCGACGGAGTCCATCTCGATGAGCGGCTCCCCGCGGTGCAGGCCCTGATCCGCGTGCGAGGCAAGGGTGTCGGTCATGGCTCAGCCCACCTTCCGCATCGTGGACATCCGCTTCACATACAAATTCACGAGTACGGCGAGCAGCAGCATGACGCCGAGGAACGCCTTGAACCAGTTCGGGTCCCAGCCGGCGTAGATGATGCCGAGGCTGGTCATACCGAAGATGAACGCGCCGATCGCGACGCCGATCGAGTTGCCGTAGCCACCGGTCAGCAGGGTGCCGCCGACGACCGCGGCGATGATGTAGAGGAACTCGTTGCCGACACCGCCGCCGGCCTGCAGCGTGTTGAACCGGTAGAGCTGGTGCATGCCGACGAACCAGCCGAGGAACGACACCGTCATGAAAAGCCCGATTTTGGTACGGAGGACGGGCACACCGACGGCCCGGGCGCTGTCCGGGTTGCCGCCCACCGCGAAGATCCAGTTGCCGGCCCGGGTGCGTTGCAGGACCCAGGTGGCGAGGGCCACGAACAGGATCCACCAGATCACCGAGGTCCAGATCGTCACCGAGCCGACCTTGAAGCTGGACGAGAAGACCTTCCCCAGCGAGTCGTACCCATCGATGTTGCTGACGTCGAGGCTGGAGACGGTCTTGGTGACGAGCTTGGTGACGCCCAGGTTGGCGCCCTGCAGCACGAAGAACGTGCCCAGCGTGATCAGGAAGCTGGGGATGCCGGTGCGCATCACCAGATAGCCGTTCAGGAAACCGATCAGCAGGCAGAACGCGAGCGACAGGAACGCGCCGACCCACAGGTTGACGCCGAAATACCAGCAGAACATCGAGTTGAACAGGCCGGCCGTGTAGACGATGACGCCGGCCGACAGATCGAACTCGCCACCGATCATCAGCAGGCCGACGCCGCAGGCCACGATGCCGATGACCGACGACTGGTAGAGCACGGTGAAGAAGGACTCGGCCGACCGGAACGACGGCGCGAGCGACAGGAAGAAGATGAAGATGATGACGGCGGCCACCAGGGCGCCGATCTCGGGACGGGCCAGAAGGCGGTTGGAGAGGCCCAGCTTGACTCGGCCGGCCGCCGGTGCGGGCGCTTCAACAGTCGATGTCATGACGTCACCGCGTGTTGTTCTTGGTGAAGGGCAGGATCTTGTCGATGTTGTCCTTGTCCACGAAGGACGGCCCGGTCAGCACGGCCTTGCCGCCACCGATGTCGTTGCCGTTCTTCAGGTACAGGTACAGCGACGTGACGGCCATGTAGCCCTGGACGTACGGCTGCTGGTCGATCGAGAAGACGATCTTGCCGTCCTTGATGTCCTGGGCCGCCTCCTGGTTGAGGTCGAAGGTGACCACCTTGGCCTGGCTGCCGGCCTGGTCGATCGCCTTGAGCGCGTCGATCGCCTGCGGGGCGCCGAGCGTCACGATGTAGTCGATCGACTTGTCCTGCGCCAGCTTGGCCTGCAGGGTCGACGTCACGGCCGCGTCGTCGGCCCCGTTGACCTGGATGTTCTCGGTGCCCGGCACCGAGCTCTTCACGCCGGCGCAGCGGGCTTCGAGGGCCACCGACCCGGTCTGCTGGATGACGCACAGCGGGTGCTTGCCGCCGGCCTCGCCGATCCGCTTGCCGGCGGCGGTTCCGGCGACCGTCTCGTCCGAGCCGAAGTACATCAGCGCACCGAGCCGCTGGTAGTCGTCGATGCCGGAGTTGAACCCGACCACCGGGATGCCGGCGTCGGTGGCGGCCTTGACCGCGCCGCCGAGGGCGTCCGGCGTGACCAGCGTGGTGGCGATGCCGCTGACCTTGGAGTCGACCGCGTTCTGGATGAGCACCGACTGCTTGGGGGCCTCCGGGTCGTTGGAGTACTTCATCGTGACGCCGGTGTCCTTGGCCGCCTGTTCGGCACCGTTCTTGACCTTGTCCCAGAAGGTGTCGCCGGGGGTCTCGTGGGTGATGAAGGCGATCGTGTAACCGGAGCTGCCGGCGGCGTTGCCGCCCGCGGTGCCGGTGTCGTCGGTCTTCTCGCGGCCGCCGCCGCTGCAGGCCGTGGCAGCGAGGGCGGCGACGGACAGGGCGGCGGCGAACCGGAGGGTACGGCTAAGCCGGATCATCGGGTGTCTCCTCATGCTGGACGGTGCCGGCCCGGGAGTGCAGGCCGACGGAATTGAGGTACGAGCGGGTCCGTTGCGCGATCGGCAGCGGCACATCGAAGGCGACCGGGTACATGTCCTGCTCGACCACGACGAACAGTTCGGCGTCGAGCTCGCTCAGGGCGTCCATCACGGCCGGGACGTCCGGGCTGCCGGAGGGTGGCTCGACACTCGCGCCCATCGCCACGGCCTGACCGAACGCCAGGTCCTCGGCGGCCGCGCGGGCGGCGATCGCCGGATCCATCTGCTTGATGTGGACGTAGCCGACGCGTTCCGGGTACTTCCGGATCAGCCCGGGAACATCGGCGTTGCGGTACGCGAGATGCCCGGTGTCCAGGCACAGCGAGACGAACCGGGGATCGGTCTCGGCGAGGAACCGCTCGGTCTGCTCCTGGGTCTCCACCTGGTAGTCGGCGTGCGGGTGGAAGCGCATGTGCACGCCGTACTCCTCGAGCAGGATCCGGCCGAGGGTGTTGCTGCTGTCGGTCAGCGTCTTCCACTGATCGGCATCCAGGGTGGCGGGCTCACGGTAGGCGCCGGTGTTGTCGTCGCGGTAGCCCGGCACCGGCACGAAGACGACGTTCTTCCCGCCGACCGCCGCGGTCAGCTCGGCGACCTTGCGGGTGGCCTCGACCACGGCGCCGAAGTCCTTGTGCGGTCCGCCGGCCCCGGCGACGGTGCCGCCGGCCACCGACAACCCACGGGCGGCCAGCTCATCGGCCAGCCGGCCGGGATCGGTCGGCAGATATCCGTACGGGCCGAGCTCCAGCCAGTGGTAACCGGAGGCGACCATCTCGTCGAGGAACCGCTGCCAGGGGGTCTGCCGGGGGTCGTCGGCGAACCACACACCCCACGAGTCGGGGCAGGAACCGAGTTGCAGGTGACGAATCTCCATGAAGAGGCCTTAGCTAGCAGTAGGGAAGTGCAGGGAGGCGCCGGACGCGTGGTCCACGTGCGGCCACCGCGAGGTCACGACCTTGCCGCGGGTGTAGAACGAGACCCCTTCGGGCCCGTGGATGTGCTTGTCGCCGAAGAGCGAGTCCTTCCATCCACCGAAGGAGTAGTAGGCCATCGGCACCGGGATGGGGACGTTGATGCCGATCATCCCGACGCGTACGCCCCGCTGGAACCGGCGTGCGGCCTCGCCGCTGCTGGTGAAGATCGCGGTGCCGTTGCCGTACGGGTTGCTGTTGATCAGGTCGATGGCGCTGTCCACGTCGTCGGCGCGCACGGTGGACAGCACCGGCCCGAAGATCTCCTCGGTGTAGACGTCCATCGACGGCTGCACCTGGTCGATGACGGTAGGGCCGACGAAGAACCCGCCCTCGTGCCCTTCCACCCGGAGCCCGCGCCCGTCGACCAGCAGCTTCGCGCCCTGCTTCTCGCCGCTGCCGATCAGCGACTCGATGCGCTCCTTGGCGGCCGCGGTGACCACCGGCCCCATCTCCGAGCTCGGATCGCGCCCCGGGCCCACCTTCACCTCGGCGGCCTTGCGCGACACCAGGTCCATCAGCGCGTCCCCGGCACTGCCGACCGCGACCGCGGCCGAGATCGCCATGCACCGCTCCCCGGCCGACCCGAACGCGGCCGCGACCAGGTGCTGGGCGGCGAAGTCGAGGTCGGCGTCGGGCAGGATGATCGCGTGGTTCTTGGCTCCGCCGAGGGCCTGCACCCGCTTACCGTTCGCGGTGCCCTCCTGGTGGATGTAACGGGCGATCGGGGTGGACCCGACGAACGACACGGCCGCGACGTCCGGGTGCCGCAGCAGGCCGTCGACCGCCTCCTTGTCGCCGTGCAGGACGTTGAAGACGCCGTCCGGCAACCCGGCCTCGCGCCACAGCCCGGCCACGTAGTTCGACGCGGAGGGGTCGCGCTCGCTGGGCTTGAGCACGAACGTGTTGCCGCAGGCGATGGCGACCGGGTGCATCCACATCGGCACCATGGCCGGGAAGTTGAACGGGGTGATCCCGGCGCACACACCGAGCGGCTCCCGGAAGCTGAACACGTCCACGCCGGTGGAGGCCTGGTCGGTGTAGGAACCCTTGAGCAACTCCGGGATGCCGCAGGCGAACTCGATCACCTCGAGGCCGCGCTGCACCTCGCCGGCCGCGTCGGACAGCACCTTGCCGTGCTCGTCCGAGACGAGTTCGGCGAGCTCGCCGACCCGCGCGTTGACCAGCTCGCGGAAGTTGAACAGGATCTTCGTGCGCTTGCTGAGCGAGGCCTGGCTCCAGCTCTCGAAGGCGGCCCGGGCGGCGCCCACGGCCGCGTCGACGTCGGCCGTCGAGGCGAGCACGACCTCGTGCTGTTGTTCACCGGTGGCCGGGTTGAACACCGGGCCTCGCCGGTGGCCGGATCCGGCGGTGAACGATCCGCCGATCCAGTGTTCGATCGTTGCCATCTCGAAGTCCCGTCTAGAGGTATTGCCGCTGGCCACGCTTGGCGGCCTCATACACGCCGCGGGCCGCTTGCGTCGTTGACAATTCCGAGGTTTCCGGAACCGGTACGTCCCACCACGACTCCGAGGAGGGCACCGGCGAGAGCGGGTCGGTCTCGATGTGCACGACGGTCAGCCGCTCGGCCTCCCGCGCCTTCTTGAGCCCGTCGCGAAGGTCGGCGATCGTGCGGCAGCGGATGACGCCGGCACCCAGGCTCTCCGCGTTGGCCGCGAGATCCACCGGCAGCGGGCCGCCGTCGTAGTCCTGGGTGTCGCCGCGATAGCGGTAACTGGTGCCGAACCGCTGCGACCCGAGGGATTCCGACAGCGCGCCGATCGAGGCGAAGCCGTGGTTCTGCACCAGGACCACGATCAGCTTGATGCCCTCGGCCACCGCGGTCACGATCTCCTGCGCCATCATCAGGTAGGAACCGTCGCCGACCAGCGCAAACACCTCGCGGCTCGGGTCGGCCATCTTGATGCCGAGCGCGCCGGCGATCTCGAAACCCATGCAGGAGTAGCCGTACTCCACGTGGTACTGCTTCGGATCGCGGGCCCGCCACAGCAGCTGCAGATCGCCCGGCATGCTGCCGGCCGCCTGCACCACCACGTCGCGTGCTCCGCACACTTCGTTCACCGCCCCGATCACCTCGGCCTGAGCGGGCAGCGGGCTACCGTCCGCCGCCCCGCCACCACCCTTGACCGGGCTAAAGGCATCCGGGCCGATCCGGTACGCGGCGTCCACCGTCACCTGCCACTCGGCGACGCCGACCCGGTAACCGGTCGGGAACTGCTTGCCGTCCAGCGCCGAGAGCAGCTCGGACAGACCGTTCCGGGCGTCCGCGACGATGGGGTGGGCGGACTGCTTGGCCGCGTCGAACCCGGCCACGTTGATGTTGATGAACTGGACGTCCGGGTTCGCGAACGCCGTTCGGGAGGCGGTGGTGAAGTCGCTGTAGCGGGTGCCCACCCCGATGACCACATCGGCGTCCCGGGCCAGGCGGTTCGCGACCGGGGTGCCGGTCGAGCCGACGCCACCGACCGAGTTGGGGTGGTCCCAGCTGAGCGCGCCCTTGCCGGCCTGGGTGTCGGCGACCGGGATGCCGGTCTCCCGGGCGAACTGGTCCAGCTCGGCCGACGCCTCGGAGTAGATGACCCCGCCACCGGCGATCAGCAGCGGCCGCCGGGCATTGCGCAGCACTTCGGCCGCCCGTTCCACCGCGGCCGGCTCACCGATCTGCCGCGGCACGTGCCAGACCCGCTTGGCGAACAGCGCGTCCGGGAAGTCGTACGCCTCGGCCTGCACGTCCTGGGGAAGGCAGAGGGTGACCGCGCCGGTCTCCACCGGGTCCGTCAGGACCCGCATCGCGGCCAGCAGCGCCGACGGCAGCTGCTCGGGCCGCCAGATCCGGTCGAAGAAGCGGGACAGCGGCCGGAACGCGTCGTTGACGCTCACGTCGTAGGACCGCGGGTCCTCCAGCTCCTGCAACACCGGCGAGGCGGCCCGGGTGGCGAAGACGTCGGACGGCAGCAGGAGTACGGGCAACCGGTTGACGGTGGCCAGCGCCGCGCCGGTGAGCATGTTGGTCGAGCCCGGCCCGATCGACGCGGTGCACGCCATCGTGGACAGCCGGTTCCTCATCCGCGCGAAGCCGGCCGCCGCGTGCACCATGGCCTGCTCGTTGCGGGCCAGGTGATAGGGCAGGTCGGCCTCGCCGGTGCGCTGCGCCTGCAGCAGTGCCTGCCCGATCCCGGCCACGTTGCCGTGGCCGAAGATGCCGAAGCAGCCGGCGATCGTGCGCTGTTCCACCCCGTCGCGCTCGGTCCACTGGTTGGCCAGGAACCGGACGACGGCCTGGCCGACGGTGAGTCTCACGAGCGAGTCCTTTCCTTGCAGGAGGTGAGCGGGAGGCGGGGGTCGACCGGCACCCCGGTCCAGGAGGCCCGCACCCAGCCGTGCGCCGGGTCGTCGCGCACCAGCCACTCCCGCGCGCCCGGCCCGGCCATCACGTTGAGGTAGTAGAGGTCGTAACCGGGGGCGGCCATCGACGGTCCGTGCCAGCCGTACGGGATCAGCACCACATCGCCGGAGCGCACCTCGGAGCAGACGTCGATCGGGCGGTCCGGATGCCCGTACACCCGCTGGAAGCCGCAGCCGGCACCGCCCGCCGGCGAGGGCGCCACCTCGAAGTAGTAGATCTCCTCGAGGTCGGACTCCCCCTCGCCCGGCTCGTCGTGCTTGTGCGGCGGGTACGACGACCAGTTGCCGCCCGGGGTGAGCACCTCGCAGGCGATCAGCCGGTCGGCCTCGAAGCTCTCCGGCGTGCAGAAGTTGTTGACCTGCCGGCTGGCCTGCCCGGCTCCGCGCAGCTCGACCGGCACGTCCTCGGCCGGCCCGTAGCGGAACGGCAGCCGGTTCTCGGCCCGCGCGGACGGCAGCGCGAACCGCCCGCCGTTGGGCGCCCGCACGGTCACCGTCGCATCCCGCGGAACGTAGGCGAAGTCGGTGACCCGGGAGAACACCGACCGCCGCCCGGTCAGCGTGACCCGCTCGTCGTCGCAGGTGACGTCGCAGCCCCCGGACAGCGGCAGCACCAGCATCTCGTCGTCGCCGGTGACGAACCGCGCCCGCGCCCCGATCGGCAGATCGAGGATGCGCAGCCCGCTGTACCGCCACCCGGCGTTCTCCGGCGACACCACCGTCTCGAACGGTTTGTCGGCCGTGCTCCCCCGCCGCATCAGCGGATTGACCCGCGCCCGCGGTGTCATAGCAGCCCCACCGCCCGGTCCACCGCGTCGGCGACGCCGCCGTTCGCGGGATAGAGCAGCGAGCGCCCGATGACCAGGCCCTGCACGGTGGGCTGGCTAAGCGCCTTGGCCCACTGGGCATAGGCGCCGGAGGCGTCGTCGGAGACCTCGCCGCCGAGGATCAGCGCCGGCAGCGTTGTGGCCGCCATGACCCGTTCCATGTCCGGCACGACCGGCACCTTCAGCCAGGTGTAGGCGGACGTGGTGCCCAGCCCGGCGGCCACCGTCATCGCCCGGATCATCGCCTCGGCGGTCAGGTCGTTGCGCACCCGCCCGTCGACCCGGTGCGAGATGAACGGCTCCACCATCGCCATCCGCCGGTGCGCGGCCAGCTCGGTCACCGCGGTGCCGCAGGCCGCCAGGGTGGCTACCGTGCCGGCGTCGGCCGGGTCGATGCGCAGCAGCATCTTGCCGCCCTCGAGCCCGGCCGCCGCGATGCTGCCGGCGTCGTAGGCGGTGAACCGGTCGTCCATCTCGAACGTCGTCCCGGCCAGCCCGCCCCGGTTCATCGACCCGATCACGACCTTGTCCTCGAGCGCGCCGAGCAGCAGCAGGTCCTCGAGGATGTCCGGGGTGCCGAGCACGCCGTTGACGCCCGGCCGGGCCAGCGCGGTGCGCAGCCGATCGAGCAGGTCGACCCGGTTGGCCATGGCCAGCGGGTCGGCCCCGGCCCGCAGCGCACCCCGGGCCGGATGATCGGCCGCGATGATCATCATCTTGCCGTGCGACCCGAACAGGCTGGTCGGCCGCCGCCGCGCCGCCGACGCCTCGGCGATCGCATCCGGCCGCGTCGTGCGCACCGCGAGAAGATCGGCGAACTCAGGCACTGCGGACCTCCTCGCCGAGCAGGGTGCGGACCTCGGTCTCGGTGGGCATGGCGTCGGCGCAGGAGAGTCGCGAGGCGACGATGGCCCCGGCAGCGTTGGCGAAGCGCATCGTCGCCCCGAGTTCCCAGCCGGCCAGCAGGCCGTGGCAGAGCGCACCGCCGAACGCGTCGCCGGCGCCGAGGCCGTTGACCACGTCGACCGGGACCGGCGGCACCTCCACCCGCTCGCCGTTCCTCCGCGACGCGAGCACACCCTTCGGGCCCTGCTTGATAACGGCCAGCTCGACGCCGGCGGCGTGCAGCGCGTCGGCGGCCTCGGCCGGGGTGCGGACCCCGACGGCGGTGGCGGCCTCGTCGAGGTTGCCGACCGCGACGGTCGCGTAGGGCAGCGCCTCCGCGTACCACCGGCGGGCCACCTCCCGGGACTCCCAGAACATCGGCCGGTAGTCGAGGTCGAAGACGGTGGTGGCGGCCCGGTCCCGGGCGCGCAGGGCGGCCAGCGTCGCCGACCGCGACGGCTCCTGGGACAGCCCGGTGCCGGTGATCCAGAAGATGCCGGCGGCGCGGATCGCGGCGAGGTCCAACTCGGACTCGTGGATCTCCAGGTCGGGGGCCTTGGGGAAGCGGTAGAAGTAGAGCGGGAAGTCGTCCGGCGGGAAGATCTCGCAGAACGTCACCGGTGTCGGCAGCGCCGCGACCGGCGTGACGTAGCGGTCGTCCACCCCGAAGCCGCGCAGCGCGTCGTGCAGGAACTCGCCGAACGGGTCGTCGCCGGTGCGGGTGATCAGTGCCGTGCGCCGGCCGTACCGGGCGGCCGCGACGGCCACGTTGGACGCGCTGCCGCCGAGGAACTTCGCGAAGGTTCGCACCTCACGCAGCGAGACCCCGATCTGTTGTGGGTACAGGTCGACGCCTATGCGTCCCATCGTCAGTACCTCGTCGGAGGGCATGCGCATCCCTTCGCTGAATCCCCGCGAATAATCAGAAATGGGCACGCGGAAGCATGCCGACTGCCGTGCTCGTTACGGCGCGATGAAGAAACGGTGGAAGCCGTCGGTAGCCGACCGGCGACGCTATGTTTGCTGCCCTCGATGTAATAACGTGAGGTCTCTTACGTCAATACTTTGTCCTGACAAAGTCTTGTGCAGACATCGAAATTCATTGGGGGAATGTCGTGACATCCGATCCAACCCCGGTGCGCCCGGTCGAGGTTGACCGGACCAGCCCGGTGCCGCTGTATTACCAGGTGGCGACGCGTTTGCAGGAGCTCATCGAGTCCGGTGAGATCGGTGTCGGCGACCGCATCGAGAACGAGGTGGACCTCGCCGACCGGCTCGGTGTCTCCCGCCCGACGACGCGCCGAGCCATCCAATATCTCGTCGAGCGCGGCATGCTCGTGCGCAAACGTGGCGTCGGCACCCAGGTCGTGCACCCCAAGGTGCGCCGCCCGGTCGAGCTGTCCAGCCTCTACGACGACCTGATCGCCGGCGACCAGGGCCCGCGCACCGCCGTCCTCAGCCTCGCGGTCGTGCCGGCCGACGCGACGGTGGCCGCCGCGCTCAACCTGGTGCCCGGGGCCGAGGTCACCTGGATCGAGCGCCTGCGTTACGCCGGCGACGAGCCCCTCGCGCTGATGCACAACGCCATCCCGCTCGACGTCCGCGACTTCAAGCGCGAGGAGTTGGAGGTACGCGGCCTCTACGAGCTGTTGCGCCGGGCCGGACGAGTGCCGCGGATGGCCACCCAGGTGATCGGCGCGCGCAACGCGACCCTCGCCGAGGCCCGCATGCTCGGCGAGAAACGCGGCGCCTCGCTGCTGACCATGACCCGCACCGCCTGGGACGATCGGGGCCGGGCCCTGGAGTACGGCAGCCACCTCTACCGGGCCGCCCGCTACAGCTTCGAGCTCAACCTGTCGGCGGGCTGAGACACGAATCGAAGGTGAAACGAGCGAGCCGAACCCTCGGATACGGGGCTCGGCCGCTACTCGCCGTTCCTGACAGAACGGGCGCTGCAAGTTGCTCCGGACCGGGATCGATCAGCACGATCGGCACGCCCCCGATCTCGGAAGGACGGCGCTACGTGCAGTCATCCCTCTCCACGAGCGGCGACGCAGCCGCTACCGCCGATCTGAGCGGCCGCTGCGTCGGCAACTCCTATGTGCTCGTCTGCCCGGTCGGGCACGGCGCGACCGGCACGGTATGGCGCGGCATCGACCGGTCGACCGGCGAGTCCGTGGCGGTGAAACTGCTCCACGAGGGACTGTTGCGGCAACCGAAACTGGTCATCCGCTTCGTCCAGGAACGCACCATCCTGATGATGATGCGGCACGAGAACATCGTCGGCGTGCACGACCTGTTCAGCGTGGGCGGCTCGCTCGCCCTGGTGATGGACTACGTGCGCGGCGGCAGCCTGCGCAACCGCCTGCACACCGCCGGGACGTTGCCGCCGGCGGTGGCCGCCGATCTCCTCGCCCAGGTCGCGGCGGCCCTCGCCCAGGCCCATGAGCTGGGCGTGGTGCACCGGGACGTAAAACCCGACAACATCCTGCTGCAGGAGGGTGAGGACGGCCGCGACGAGGTCCGGCTGACCGATTTCGGCATCGCCCGGGTGCTCGACACGGCCGGGCTGACCACGCCGCAGGCGATCGTCGGCACCCCGCACTACATGTCGCCGGAGGCGGTCCGCGGCGAGGCCGAGCCGGCGTCCGACGTCTACTCGGCCGGTGTCGTGCTGTACGAGCTGGTCACCGGCCACCCGCCGTACTCCGGTGAGCCGTACGCCGTGCTGCGCAAGCACCTCGAGGACACACCGGAACCGCACCCGGACATGCCACCGGCGGTGTGGTCGCTGATCGAGTGGTGCATGGACAAGGACCCGGCCCGCCGGCCGTCGGCCGGCGAGCTCGAGACCGCGCTGCGGGATCTGGCCCGGCAGGTGGCCGGGATGCCGGCTCTGGCGTCGGTCACGGCCGCTTCCGATCAGGCGTACGGCGTGACCGCCCAGTTGGGTGTGCCGCATCCGTCGGTCCGGCCCGCGGCGCGACGACGACCACCGCGCAACGGCCCACGCTCCTGGATGTTCCGCCGCCACGGCCTGATGGCCACCCTGGTCGCGGCGGCCGTGGTGCTCTCCGGCCTGGGCGGCTTCAACGCCTGGAAGCTGATGAACACCCCGGAGAACCCGGCCACGTTCGCGATCCAGCCGGCTCTGCCGAGCACACCGGCCGCGAGTGGCGGCGCCGGGATCGCGAGCGCCGGACCGGCGAAACCGACCGGCCCGGTGCCGTCCGGGCTCCCGGTCGAGCAGCCGGCCGCGCTCACCGGCGGCACCGGCGCGCTCGGCGCGGCACCGGCGGATCCGCGCGGGCGGGCGAAGGGAAAGGCCGAAGCCTCGGCCGGCGTCTCGGCCGGGCCGGTGCAGGCGGGCGCGAGGGTCGAGTTCGGACCGTGGCACTGCGGCGACGAGTACAGCTGGACCCTGGGCCATCCGGTGCTGGCCCGGCCGTGTCACGCGGAGGGCCCGACGGTGCGGGTGATGGGCCAGATCGAGGCGGCCCCCGGCATCCAGACCGACGTCTCGATGACCGTACGGGACGCGAAGAGCGACGAGGTGGTGGCCGGCCCGTACGTCTGCAAGGGTCTGATGTTCACCGATTTCGCCCTGAAGCACAGCTGCGGGCCGGTCGACCTGAACCCGCCGCACGGCGGACGCTACGTGGTGGCCCAGAGCTGGCGGTACACCGAGCGCCCGCTGCTGCCGGCCGGGAGCGCCCGCGGCCCCGAGTTCGACTGGTAGCCGGACAGCGCGAAGGGACGTGACCGGACGGTGGTCACGCCCCCTCGCGGCAAAGGCCGTTACGTCAGACCTTGCGCCACATCCGGAAGAACGGCGTGCCGTCCGGCAGCGGCATCTCGAACGGCTCCATGTCGGAGTAGCCCGTCCGCCGGTAGAGACGCACGTTGTTCGCGTTCGTCGCTTCCAGGTACTGCGGCACACCCGCCGCGTCGAGCTCGTCGTGGGTGCGCTTCATGAGCTTGCCACCGAGCCCGTGCTCCTGGTGGTCGGCGTGGACCGCCAGGAAGGCGAGGTGCCAATGCGGGTCGTGCGGGTGGTGCGCCGCGAAGAGCTCGTCGAGGGCCTCGAACCGGTCGAGGTACTCGCCGGCCAGGGCCCGCAGGCGCTCCTCGTAGTTCGGCGGGTCGGGCGCCTCACGCGTGTAGTCGAACCAGACGGCGGTGGCCGCCAGCCCGTTGCCGGACGGGTCGTCGATCACGTCGACCCGGCCGTAGTTGTTCGCGTGCTCGGTGAGCAGGGTGAAGTAGTCGGTGTGCACCTGCAGCCGGTCCTCCAGCGGCGGCACCAGGTACTCGCAGGCGCCGAGGTGGAAGAAGGACTGGCTGATCAGGTGTCCGACCGCACCGAGCTCGTCCTCGCGGGCCGACCGGATCTCCGGGTAGTCGCTCAACGGTCCGTCCCCGAGTCGCCGGCGAGCGCTGCCGCGAAGCCACCGCCACCACTGCTGCCCGAGGTGGCGCTGCGGGCGCCGAGGCCGATGCCCGAGTAGACGTCGGGGCGGCTGCTGCGCAGGATGAGGGCCCAGATGATGCCGGCGATGGCGATCACGCCGTAGGCCAGCGGAACGACCCAGGTCGGCGTGCTGCCCGGCTCGACACCGAACAGGGTGGCGATGTTGGACAGCGCCAGGTAGCTCATGACCAGCAGCAGGATGGTGCCGATGACCGGGGCGCCGATGCGGTGCCAGAAGTCCTCGCCGGTCGGGTGCTTGGCGAAGTAGCCGATGACCGCGATCGAGGTGACCGTGATCAGCAGCAGGACGCCGATGCCGCCGGCCGAGCCGCCCCAGAAGAACATCTGGACCAGCGGGTCCCAGCCCATGACCGCGTAGAGCACCAGGACGATCAGGCCGAGGGCCGACTGGGCGAGCGAGCCGTTCTTCGGGGCGCCGGTGCCGGGCACCGTGCGGCCGAAGGCGCGCGGCAGCACGCCCTCCCGGCCGAGCGAGAAGGTGTACCGCGAGATGATGTTGTGGAACGAGATCATCGCGGCGATCAGCGAGGTCAGGAACAGCGCGTGGCCGAGGTGGATGGCCGCGGTGCCGAGCTGGTCGGACGCCACGTTGAAGAACAGGTCGGGGCCCTCGTTGCCGGCCCGGCCGACCACGTCGTCACCGGCCGCGGAGATCATCGCCCAGGCGGCGAAGCCGTACAGCAGGGCGATCAGAGCGATCGAGATGTAGGTGGCCCGGGAAACGGTGCGGCGCGGGTCGCGCGACTCCTCGGAGAACACCACGGACTGCTCGAAGCCGACGAAGCCGGTGATCGCCATGGCCAGCAGCGCACCGGACCCGGCGCCGACCAGGCTGCCCAGGTCGAGCGGGGCCGACGAGGCGTGGAAGGCCGGCGAGAACAGGTCGGCGAAGCTGAACACCACGACCAGGATGATCTCGGCGACCAGCAGGGTGGCGAGCACCTTGCCGTTGACTGCGACGTCGCGCACGCCGAGGATCGCGGTGATCGCCCAGCAGACCAGCGCCAGGATCCACCACTGGATGTCGACGCCGAACCAGTCCTTGAACAGCGGCTGCGCGATCGCGCCGAAACCGCCGTAGGCCGCGATCTGGAAGCAGTTGTAGGCCAGCAGCGCCAGCCACGCGGCGCCCACGCCGACCGGCCGGCCGATGCCCTGCGAGATGTACGCGTAGAAGGCACCCGCGTTGGCGATGTGGCGGGACATGGCGACGTAGCCGACCGCGAAGAGCGCGAGCACGACGGCCATGGCGATGAAGGCGATGGAGATGCCGGTCAGGCCGGTGACCGCGAGGCCGGTGGGCACGACGCCCGCGACCACGGTCAGCGGCGCGGCCGCGGACATGACGAAGAAGACCACCGCGGCGACGCCGAGGCGGTCGCGAGCCAGTGCTGATGAGAGCTGACTCTGCGGCGGTGATGCGGTGGTGGACACGCGTGTCTCCATGAGGGGGTGAGGGGGTTTTGAGGGGGTGGATCAGGCGCGACGGGCCATGACGGCGTCGCCGACCGAGGCCTCGGTGTGCGCGACGAGATCCTGCAGCATGGCCGGGAGGCGGCGACGGAACTGGTCGAACAGCTGCCCGCGGCCACGAGCGTCGAGGGTGATGAAGACGTGCTGATCGAGGCCGGTGGCCATGATCAGACCGCCGAGCACCAGGTCGGGGACGTCGAGCAACTCGCCACGGCCGATGAAGGTGCGGATGCGGGTGGCGGGCCAGCCGGCGACCATGGAGTCGGCGGGGACGAACGACACCTTGGTCCCCAGCAGGCCCCGTTTCTCCTGCCGGAGCAGCAGCCCGGCGCGGGACAGCCGGCGCTCCACCAGGTCGGTCGCGATGCCGGTGGCGAGGAAGGAGATCCAGTCACGGATGGCGCGGTGGTGACCCTCGCGCAACAGCTGGTCGAGGACGGCAGTGGTGGCCGGATCGCCGGTCGGCCGATCGTCGATAAGCGCGAGCTTCCCGTCGATCAGATCCAGCCGCCGCCAGAAAACGAGCTCGCCGATCAGCGCCGCTGCGAGCCCGAGACCAAGGGTGGCCGGCGTCAGCAGGGACTTGCCCTTGACCGTGTCGTGCGCGGTCAGAAACAGATCATCGGCGAGGGGGAGTTGCGGCGACGACGCCACTCCGGGCCCTCCTTATGTGGTGCGGTGACTTCAGGCAGCGATTACCGACGGTAGTTTCCGTCGGTCGTCGCTATTGGTTACGTTGAGCGCCCCCCTGCGCAACATCGCGTAGCATGCCAGCGTCCGGTGCAAGTTGCAACGTCCTATGCGGAGCAAGTTCCCGTCCGGTGTGGCCGGAGAAAAAATGCATTCTTTGCAAAGCCTCTGACCAGGGATCGTTAAAGACGATGTCGGAGAACGTAAAACGAATTTAACCCACGGACGGGTTACCCCCCGTGGATCATGTTGATCGACAACTATGGCTTGAGTCGGCAGCAATCGACTGATAACGGACAGTATTGATGATCGCCAACATATACACAGAGTAAGTAATTGACGGTGCAAGTAAATCGGCGTACTCTTGTGGTTACTTAGTTGAAGCTTCAACGGAGGTCCACCCGTGAGCCGCATGCCCGCCCTGTTCCTGAGCCACGGGGCTCCGCCCCTGGTCGACGACGAGCGCTGGGTCGCCCAGCTCCAGCAGCTCACGGCCGGCCTGCCGCGGCCCCGGGCGATCCTGATGGCCTCGGCCCACTGGGAGTCGGCGCCGCTCATGCTCGGTGCCACCGAGACGGTCCCGCTGGTCTACGACTTCGGCGGCTTCGAGCGCCGCTTCTACGAGACGACCTACACCGCCCCCGGCGCACCGGAACTGGCCGCCCGCATCGAGAAGCTGATGCCCGACAGCGAGCGCGTCGCCCGCACCAACCGCGGCCTGGACCACGGGGCCTACGTTCCGCTGACCGTGATGTACCCCGAGGCCGACATCCCCGTCCTGCAGATGTCGCTGCCCACCCTCGAGCCCGACCGGCTGCTGGAGCTGGGCCGGCGGCTCGCCCCGCTGCGCGACGAGGGCGTGCTGATCGTCGGCTCCGGCTTCACCACCCACGGCCTGCCGTTCCTGCGCGACTGGCGGCCCGACGCGGCCGCACCCGGCTGGTCCCGCGAGTTCGACGCCTGGGCCGCCGAGACCCTGGCCCGCGGCGCGGTCGACGAGCTCGCGGACTTCCGCGACCGGGCGCCCGGCATGCCGTTCGCGCACCCGACGATCGAGCACTTCGCCCCGATGTTCCTCACCCTGGGCGCCGCCGACGACCCGGAGCGGGCGCCGGACCAGCCGATCGAGGGCTTCTGGATGGGCCTGTCGAAGCGATCGTTCCAGGTTACCTAGGCCGTTTGTCAGGTACTTCCCAGGGGAAGCGGGGACAATTCTTAGGAATCACCCCGCTTTACCAAGCTCGGAGGTTCCTGATTCATGCTTGAGGTCACCGCGCTCGGCTGGACGCTGACCATCGGTGTCATCGTCGCCCTGCTCGCCCTCGACCTGACCCTCGGTGTGCTGCGACCGCACGCCGTCGGGTTCCGTGAGGCGGCCCTCTGGTCCGCCTTCTACATCGCGGTGGCGGTCGGCTTCGGCGTCGTCTTCGGCATGGTCGCCGGCTGGGACTTCGGCGCTCAGTACTACGCCGGCTACATCGTCGAGAAGAGCCTCTCGGTCGACAATCTGTTCGTCTTCGTGATCATCATGGCGACGTTCGCGGTGCCGGAGAAATATCAGCAGGAAGTGCTGACCTTCGGCATCATCATCGCGCTGGTGCTGCGAGTGATCTTCATCGCGCTCGGAGCGACCCTGCTCAATCTGTTCTCGTTCACGTTCCTGTTGTTCGGCCTGTTGCTGATCTGGACCGGCGTGCAGTTGTTCCGGCACCGCGACGAGGACCCGGACATCGAGGACAACCTGGTGGTCCGGACCGGCCGCCGGTTCCTGCCGCTGACCGACGACTACGTCGACGGCAAGATGGTCACCCGGGTCGACGGCCGCCGGATGTTCACCCCGCTGTTCCTGGTGCTGATCGCGATCGGCGGCTCCGACCTGCTGTTCGCGCTCGACTCGATCCCGGCGGTGTTCGGCGTGACCGACGAGGCGTACATCGTCTTCGTCGCCAACGCGTTCGCCCTGCTCGGCCTGCGCGCGCTGTTCTTCCTGGTGAAGGGCCTGCTCGACCGCCTGGTCTACCTGTCCACCGGCTTGTCGATCATCCTGGGGTTCATCGGCGTCAAGCTGGTGCTGCACTGGGCGCACAAGGACATCAGCGACTCGGTGCCCGAGGTCGGCATCGGGCTCTCGCTCGGCGTCATCGTGACAGTTCTGGTGGTCACCACGGTGGCGAGCCTGGTCAAGGTACGGAAAGACCCGGACGCCAAGGCCCATGCGGGCAGCGTCCGGGCCGGTTCAGTGGCAGAGGAGCAGAAACCTCAGCCGAGGTAACCGCCGAGGCCGGCGGTCTGCCGCACGGCGGACTGCTGGCGCTCGAGGTCCTGGCGGTAGAGGATGGCCCGGATCTGCTCGGTCTCCTCGCTGCTGTGGCGGCTGAGGAGCTCGTCCAGTTCGGCGCGCTCGGCGGTGGTGCGGAAAGAGGCGAGCTCGTCGGCGAGCCGGCGGTGGGCGACGCGCATGGTCCGGCGGTTGGCCAGAGTGGTACGAGCGTCGCGGAGTCTCCTGGAGAGCTGCATGGTGGCTGGTCTCCTATACGGATCGTAGTGGCGATAGGCTTCGTCGCCTTCGTTCACAACGATCCTCCCCCGCCGCTTCTTCCCCAAATCAAGCAGGTAAAACTCCCGATCCAAAAGTGACGGCGACCACGCGTTTCATGTCGCCGGGGTCACTCTCCGTCGACAATGTGCAGCTCAGGCGGTGGTGGTGACTTCGGACACCTCGGGGGTCTGCAGACGGGACAGCAACTGGGTGCGCGAGCGCACCCCGAGCTTGCGGTAGACCCGGGTCAGCGTCGCCTCCACGGTCTTGACGCTGAGGTAGAGCTGGGTGGCGATCTCCCGGTTGCTGGCGCCGTCCCGGACCAGGCCGGCGATCTTCAGCTCGGTCGAGGTGAGACCGAAGTCTGCCGGGGTCGAGTTGCCCTCGGTGCGGGCCAGCGCCCGCTCGGTCTGCTCGGCCCACGGCTTCGCGTCGGCGGCCAGGAAGATGGTCAGGGCCGCGCTGATCGCCATCCGGGCCGCCGCGTACCGCCGCCGGCGCCGCTCGGCGCCACCCTGCACGAGGAGCGCGTGGGCCTGCTCGATCGGCTGGTGCAACTGTTCGAAGTGCTGGGCCGCGGCGGCCGACAGCACCACCGCCGAGTCGGCGTGACCACTCTCCGAGAGCACCACGGCGGTGGCCCGGTCGAGATAGCCGACCGTGCCGGGCGAATTGCCGAGCCGGTGTGCGGCGGCCCGGGCCTCGGCCAGGATGGCGGCGGCCTCGGCGTGTTCACCGAGGGCGGCCAGCCCGCCGGCCAGATCGCCGTGCCAGCGCACGATCATCGGGTCGGCGCCGCCGGACTCGGCCTCCAGGTCGCGCAGCCGGCGCAGCGCCGCCACCCCCGCCCGGGTCTCCCCCGCCCGCAACTCGGCCTGGCCGAGCGCGTGCAGGTTGCGCCGCAGGTAGAGGCTGTCACCCTCCTGTTCGGAGGCGCGCACCCCCCGGCGGGCGAACCCGGCCGCGGCGGCGAGGCTCCCGCCGGCCTGCTCGGCGACCGCCGCCGTGTACCAGGTCGGGCCGGGGCTGAGCCCGGCGTGCTGGGCGGCCTCGACCGCCCGGTGGGCGTACTGCAGCGCCTCGCGGCAGCGCCCGGCCCGGGTGGCCACCTCGGACAGGCTGCGCAGCACCTCGACCCGGGCCTCGCCGATCCGGTCGTGCTCGGCGACCACGAGCAGCTTGAGCAACTCCTCCCGGGCCTCGTCGACCCGGTCGTCCATCATGGCGAACCGGGCGGCCATGTAACGCGGCCCGTAGTGCAGCCAGTCCGGCGCCGGGGTGGCCGGCAGCTCCAGGGCCTGGCCCAGCGTCTCGATCCAGCGGGGCTCGCCCCGCAGCCGCTGCACCTGGGCGATGAGGCTGAGCGCCATCGCCTCGGTGGTGGGATCGCCGGCCTGCCGGGCGGCGTCGACGGTGCGCCCCGCCTCGGTGGCGGCCCGGTCCGGGTCGCCGGTGAGGAACGCGGCCCAGGTCAGCCGCAACCGGATCGGGGCGAGCAGGGCCGGGTCGTCGCCGGCCTCGGCGAGGGCGGCGGCGAACGTCTCCCCCATCTCGGCGATGGCCTGCCCGGCCAGGTCGAGCAGGACGAGCCGGGCCCGCACCCGGTGCCCGGCCGGCGCGTCGGCCGCGATCACCGCCTCGGCGGCCCGGCCGGCCAGGGCCGACGCCCCGCCGGTGAGCGCGGTCCGGGCGGCCACCACCAGCCAGTCGAGCCGCTGGGCGGCCAGGGTGTGCGGGCAGCGGTCGGCGGCCAGCAGATAGAGCTCGGCGGCGGTGCGCCCGGCTCCCCGGTCGGCGCAGCGGTCGGCCGCGGCGGCCAGCGAGCGGGCCACGGTCGCGTCCGGCCGGGTGGTGCGCAGGGCGCGGTGCCGCAGCGCCTCGATGGTGTCGATCGCGCCGGCCGCGAGCGACGCGTGCACGGCGGACCGCTGGGCCGCGGTGGATTCCTCGGCGAGCACCTGGGCCAGCAGCGGCGGGGTGAACCGGATCGCCTCGCCGTCCAGCTCGACCGTCCCGCCGGCGGCGGCCACCCGCAGGTCGCGGTCGGCGTCGTCGCGGCCGGCCCGCAGCAGCACGGTGGTGGTCGGCTCGGTGGCCAGCGCCGCCACCAGCAGCGTGGTCGTCACCTCGGCGGGCAGCGCGCGGAGCCGGTCGCGCAGCAGCTCGCGGGCGGCCTCCGGGATCGCGGCGGGCCGCCAGGCCGGTCCGGGGGCGAGCGCACCGCCCAGGGCGAGGGCGAGGAACGGGTTGCCGGCGCTGGCCTCGTGCATCCGGCTGGCCGTCCGGCAGGGCAGGCCGCGGGCCTCGAGCAGGGCGGTCAGGTCGTCGGCGGCCAGCGGGGGCACGGCCAGTTCGAGGACCGGTGCCGGGCACAGCCGGGCCGCGCGGCGCTTGCCGGCCGGGTCGGGGCGGCGCTGCGCGGCGAGGACCCGCACCCGCGGGCCGGGCCGGCGGCGCATCGCGAAGCCGATCATCTCGGCCGACTCGGCGTCGAGCCACTGGGCGTCGTCGAGCACGAGCAGCACGGCGCGCCTGCGGGCGCAGTGGGCGAGCAGCAACGGCAGGACCAGCCGGCGGACCAGCGTGGCGGTCCCCCCGCGCGGCGGGAGGCCCTGCCGCAGGGCGGCCAGAACGGCCCGCTGGGCGGGTGGCAGGGCCGCGGCGGCGTCCTCCGGCATCTGCGACACCAGGTCGGCGATCCCGGCGTACGGCAGGGAGCGCTCGGTGCGCACCGGCCGCAACCGCAGCACCAGCTCGCCGCGCGCGACCGCACCGGTGGCCACCGCGTCGAGCACCGCGGTCTTGCCGATGCCGGCCGGGCCGTGCAGAGCCACGCCGCCCCCGGCGGCCAGCCGACTGTCGACGGCGGCCAGGAGTGCGGCGCGACCGCGCAGGGTGGTCGCGTCGGCCTGCACGCGAGTCACCCCCTAGGTCCGAGCTGGCTACAGCGTAGGAAGCCAGGGGTCGCCCATCAATGCTTTCGAATATGACAAGACAATTGACCTTGTCACATGCTTCACATCGATCTATTTAGCGGTGGCGGTCACCGAGGTGGCAGTGACCGTGCCGTCGGTGCCGGTCGCGCCCTGCACGGTGACCGACTGGCCGGCCTTCACGTCGGAGAGCTTGCCCTTGCTGGCGGTCGACACCGAGGTCTTGCCGTCGGTCTTGACCGTCACCACGTCGCCGTCCGGCGTCTGCACGTAGATCGTCGTCCCGTTGACCAGCTTCACCGTGCCGGTGGTGCCGGCGGCCGCAGCGGTGGTGGCGCCCGCCTGCGGGGCGGCCTGTTGACCGGTCCCGCCGCCCGGGAAGCCGTACGCGCCGGCGCCGGTACCCGTGCCGCCGCCGTACCGTCCGGCTCCGGTGCCGCCGGCGCCGAAGCCGCCCGCGCGGGCACCGCCGGCGGTGTTGCTGCTGCTGGTGCCCCACTGCTTCTGCGCCTGCAGGCCGCCGACGAAGCCACCGACCAGCAGCGCGGCCGCGGTGAGCACGATGGTGGCCTTGTTCCACCACTTCTTCGGCGCGGCCTTGGCGAGTTCCTTGGCCAGGTCGTCGTCGCGGGGATCGTCGAACTCCGGTTCGGCCGGAACGGTCGAGATCACGGCGGTGTCGTCATTCATGGGAGTCACAGCGGATCCTCACTCGTAGCGCAGCGCGTCGATGGGACGCAGCCGGGCGGCGCGGCTGGCGGGCAGGCCGCCGAAGAACAGTCCGATGGCGATGGACACGCCCAGGGCGAGCCCGACCGAGCTGGGCACGATCACCGGTCGTACGCCGACGATCTCGAAGTTGCTGCCGATCAGCGCGGCCGCGACGCCGAGCGCGCCGCCTATCACGCTCAACAGGGTGGCCTCGATCAGGAACTGGTTGAGGATCACCCGCCGTGGTGCGCCGAGAGCCTTGCGGATGCCGATCTCCCGGGTCCGCTCGGTCACCGTCACCAGCATGATGTTCGTGATGCCGATCCCGCCGACCAGCAGGCTGATCGCGGCCACCGCGCCGAGCAGCGTGGTGAACGTGTCGGCGGTCGCGGTCTGCGTCTCCAGCAGCTGGGACGCGTTCTGGATGCGGTACGGCGTGCTGTTCGAGCTGGTCGACGACGCCGTGGTGGTCAGCCGCTGGTCCAGGATCGTGGACACCTCGGACTGGACCAGGTCGACCTTGTCCGGGTCCTTCGCCTCGACCAGGATCGAGCTGAGCGCGCCGTAACCGCTGAGCACCTGGCGGACCGCGTTGAGCGGCGCGATCGCGGTGTCGTTGGAGTCCTGGTTGCCGGTGGAGCTCTTCTCCGCCAGCACGCCGACCACGGTGAACAGCGCGCCGCTGACGGTGACCTGCTTGTCGATCGGGTCGACGCCGGGGAACAGCTCCTCGGCCACGGTCTCGCCGATCACCACGACCCGCCGGCCCTGCGCCACGTCGTCCGCGCTGAACCCCGCGCCCTCACCGACCGGCGTGTTCGACGCCTTGAACCAGTCGGTGGTGGTGCCGACGAACGTGCTGACGTCGTGGTCGGTGCCCTCGTAGGTGATCGTCGCGGACGAACTGACCACCGGGGACACCGACGCCACGTCGGGCGCCATCGTCGGGTCGGTCAGCGCGTCGGCGATCTCGGTGGTCAGCGACGTGTTGGACGAGCCGCCCCGGTTGGTACTCATCACCGTGATGGTGTTGGTGCCGAGCGCCTCGATCCGGTCGCTGACCGCCTTGGCCGATCCGTTGCCGACCGCGACCAGCAGGATCACCGAGGCGACACCGATCAGGATGCCCAGCATGGTGAGCGCCGATCGCAGCTTGTTGGCGGACAGACCCCGCAGGGCGAACCGCACTACTTCCCGAAAGCTCATGCTGCGCTCACCTCTGGCATGCCCTTCTGGCCCTCGCCTGCGGCGCCGTTCGCATGTGCGGCTGGGTGCCGCTCGGTGCAGGCGGTCATGCCGTGTGCCGTCCCGCGAAGGCGCCGACCGGCCGCTGGTTGAGCGGCGACTGGCGGGTGTCCTGGACGATCCGGCCGTCGACCAGGCGGACCAGCCGCTTGGCCCGGGCGCCGACCTCGTCCTCGTGCGTGATGATCACGATGGTCCGGCCGGCCGCGCTGAGGTCGTCGAAGACGTTGAGCACGTCCTCGGTCGAGCGGCTGTCCAGGTTGCCGGTGGGCTCGTCGGCGAGCAGCAGGGCCGGCTCGGTGACCAGTGCCCGGGCCACCGCGACGCGCTGCTGCTGACCACCGCTGAGCTGGTTCGGCTCGTGCTTGGCCCGGTCGTCGAGACCCACCACGCTCAGCGCGGCGAGGGCTCGCCGGCGCCGCTCGCGCGGCTTCACCCCGGCGTACGCGAGTGGAAGCTCGACGTTCGCCACCGCGGTGGTCCGCGGGATGAGGTTGAACGACTGGAAGATGAACCCGATGAGCCGGTTGCGAGCCAGGGCCAGCTGCCGGTCGCCCAGCTTGCTGACGTCCACCCCGTCCAGGTGGTAGGTGCCGTGGGTGGGCACGTCGAGCGCGCCGAGGATGTTCATCAGGGTCGACTTGCCGGAGCCGGACGAACCCATGATCGCCACGTAGTCGCCGCGTTCGACCACCAGCGACACCCCGGCCAGCGCGTGCACGGTGGCCTCGCCCTCGCCGTAGATCTTCTGCAGGTCGCGGACCTCGATGACCGGGCGCGTCATCGCGGGCCCCCGCCGCCGCCGAGGTTGCCGCCGCCGAAGTTGCCGGTGCCGCCGCCGGGGAACTGGCCGCCGCCCGGGAACTGGCCGGTGGTGCCGCTGCCCGAGGAGGTGGAGGTGGTCTTGAGCTCGACCTGCTCGCCGACCGTGACACCGGAGGTGATCTCGGTGGCAGCATCACCCTCCAGCCCGATCTCGACCTGACGCGCCTCCGAGGCACCGTTGGCGACCACCGTCACCGTGTGCCGGGTGCCGACCGTCGTCACCGCCGCCGAATTGACGTAGACGACGTTCTCCTTGCTGCCGGTGGTGACCGAAACCGACACGGTCTGGCCGACCTTGGCGCCGGTCGGCACCTTGTCCAGGGTCAGCGTGACGCCGTAGGTCACCACGCTGTTGCTGGTGGTGCCGGACGGGTCGATCGCGGTGACCTTGGCGGTCGCGGTGGTGCCGGACAGCGCGTTCCAGGTGACCTGGGCGACCTGCTTCTCCTTGAGCTTGGTCGCGTCGGCCTCGGCGAAGTCGGCGCCGACCTGCATCTTGGTCAGGTCGGCGATCTCCACGAAGCCGGACGACGAGGAACTCGAGGAGCTTGTCGTGGAGCTGCTGCCGCCGCCGGCGCTCGAACCGCCGCC
Source organism: Paractinoplanes toevensis (assembly GCF_018332695.1). Classification (GTDB taxonomy): domain Bacteria; phylum Actinomycetota; class Actinomycetes; order Mycobacteriales; family Micromonosporaceae; genus Actinoplanes; species Actinoplanes toevensis. The sequence goes on along the minus strand of NZ_BOQN01000003.1, from coordinate 63,233 downwards.
GCTGCTGCTGCCACCGGACGACGACGAGGAGGAGGAACTGCCGGAGGAGGAGCTGCCGAGCGTGCCGTTCACCGCCGTGACCGTGCCGGCCATCGGGGCCTTCAGCACGGTGCCGTCGACCCCGGCCTGTGCGTCGTCGACCGCGTCCTGGGCCTGGGCGACCTCGTTCTCGGCGGTCGAGGTGTCCGACCCGGCGTCCTCGGCCCGGTCCAGGGCGTCGTTCGCGGCGTCCAGGTCGGTCTCGGCGGCGTCCAGGGTGCGCTGCGCGTCGGCCGGATCGACCTTCGCGAGCACCTGTCCCTTCTTCACCACCGATCCGACCTTCACGTTGATCGCGGTGACCGTTCCGCCGGTCTCGAAGCTGGCGGTCGCCGTGCTCGCGCTCTCCAGGGTCCCGTCCGCGGACACGGTCTTGGTGACCGTGCCCTGCTGAACCGGAACCGAGCGAACCGAGGCGTTGGCGGCCGTCGTGGTGTCCGGTCCTGACAGGGTCTCGTACGCCCAGAAGGCCCCGGCGACGAGGGCGACTCCGAGGGCGGCGTTGACCGCCACTGTGGGACGTCGCAGGTTAAGGCGCGCTGGCATGCGGGACACTGTGGTGGGGCGGCCTGGGAGGATCTTCGTCGGAAGCTCGGAGCCAGCTCGGAATCTCACGGGGTGTCACCGGAGGTCGGCAGCAGGACCCGGAATGTGGCCCCTCCGCCGCGTGGCGCATCGAGTTCCACCCACCCTCCGTGACCGTGAACGATCGCCGCCACGATGGACAGTCCGAGCCCGGATCCGCCGCCCCGGCCGCGGGTGCGGCTGGAGTCGGCACGGTAGAGCCGCTCGAAGACGCGGGCGGCGTGCAGCGGCGGCACACCAGGCCCGTCGTCGGTCACCTCGAAGACCGCGAGGGGCAGGCCGGGCCGCACGGTGGCCGGGCCGGACAGCACGGTGGTCGCCCGCGGCGGCCGAGCCGGCAGCCGGCCCACCCGCACGGTGACCCGGGAGCGGTCCGGGGTGTGCTGCAGCGCGTTGGCGACCAGGTTGGTGGCGACCTGGCGCAGGCCGTGCTCGTCGCCGAGCACGGTAGCCGGTTCGAACGTGTCGGTGTCGTCCTCGAGCCCGGACAGCTTCACCGGCCGGCCCGGCACCCGGGCGTGCGCGTCCCGGATGGTGTCGGCGGCGATCTCCAGCAGGTCGACCGGGCGCAGCGCGGGCGGTGGCCGCTGCTGGTCGAGGCGGGCCAGCATGAGCAGGTCCTCGACGAGGACGCCCATCCGGCCGGCCTCACCCTCGATCCGGCTCATCGTCTCGTCCAGGGCCGCGCCGGGCGGTGCGCCGCCCCGCCGGTACAGCTCGGCGAAGCCGCGGATCGAGGTGAGCGGGGTGCGCAGTTCGTGCGAGGCGTCCGCGACGAACTGCCGCAGCCGCTGCTCGCTGTCGGTGCGGGCGTCCACCTCGGCCTCGATGCGGGTGAGCATCGAGTTGAGCGCGAGGCCGAGCTTGCCCGGCTCGGTGTGCCGATCGGTGTCGGCGACCCGGCCGGAGAGGTTGCCGGCCGAGATCTCGGTGGCCAGGTCCTCCATGTCGGTGAGGGGGCGCAGGCCGAGCCGGACCACGAACCACGCTCCCCCGATGAGCAGGGCCAGCACCAGCACCGAGACGCCGGCGTCGATGAGCAGCAGCTGGTCGGTGGTCTGCTGGACCTCGGAGAGGGACACCCCGATGACCGCGTAGCCGCCACTCGACGAGTCGGGCACGGCGATCACCCGCCAGTCGTTGCCGGTCCCGCTGATCGTGTACGGCCTCGCGGTGGCGGCCCGGGACTTGACCTCGGTGAAGTCCTCGACCGCGGCGGCCGTCTTGTCGGTGGTGTAGCTGCGGTCGGCGTTCAGCGTGCCGTCCGGGTCGTAGACGTACATCAGCTGCTCGGGCCCGAGTCGCTGGAACCGGCCCCGCGGCACGTAGTTGCTGAACGCGGCCGGGTGGTCCTCGGCGAACGGCCGGGCCATCCCGGTGAGCTGGTCGTCGATGCGGCCCAGCAGGTAGGTGCGGATCAGCACCAGCCCGGCGACGTTCGCGACGATCAGGGCGACCGCGGCGAGCGCGCCGACCACCAGGACGAGGCGGGCGCGCAGAGTCCAGTGGCCCCACCGCCGCGGTCGCCAGCGGAGCCCGGATCTCACTCTTCTCCGCCGCGGGGCAGCCGCAGGGCGTAGCCGACACCGCGGACGGTGTGGATCAGCGGCGGGTCGGTCTTGTCGATCTTGCGACGGAGGTAGTACACGTACGACTCGACGATGCGGCCGTCGCCACCGAAGTCGTACTTCCAGACCCGATCCAGGATCTGCGCCTTGCTGACCACCCGGCCCGCGTTGATCATCAGGTAGCGCAGCAGGTTGAACTCGGTCGGCGACAGGTCGATCAGCCGGCCGGCCCGGCGCACCTCGTGCGCGTCCTCGTCGAGCTCCAGATCCGCGTAGCGCAGCACCCCGGCGTCGGCACCCGGACCATCCAGCTCGGGCTGGCTGCGCCGCAGGATCGCCCGGATCCGCAGCACGACCTCCTCCAGGCTGAACGGCTTGGTGACGTAGTCGTCGGCGCCGGCCGAGAGACCGGAGATCCGGTCCTCGACCGCGTCGCGGGCGGTCAGGAACAGCACCGGCACCCGGCTGCCGTTGGCCCGCAGGCGCTTGGCGACGTCGAAGCCGTCCACGTCGGGCAGCATCACGTCGAGCACCACCAGGTCGGGCTCGAACTCCTCGATCGCGACCAGGGCCCGGTGGCCGGTGTCGACCACCCGCACCTCGAACTCGACCAGCCGGAGCGTGGCGCTGAGCAGGGCGGAGATGTTGGGCTCGTCGTCGACGACGAGGACCCGGGCGGCCCGCGCCGGGGGCTCGCTCACCGCGACAGAAGATCGGGAATCAGATAGCACCCGGAATGAGTATCAATGCTACCTAGGAATTCCCTATGAATCGTGCAGGAGCCAGCTGTACACGCACGGTCACCAAGATCGGGTGACCTGATCACCTTCGGTGAGACCCTTGGTGATCTCGGTGTACTGGTCGCCGCGCAGCCCCACGCCCACCGTCACCTGGGTGCCCTTCTTCAGCACCGTCCCGGTGTCGCCCTTGACGTTGTGCACCGCGGTGCTGGGCACCCGGAGCACGCCGGTCTTCGAGCCGGTGGTGATCTTCACCGACGCGCTCTGGCCGACCAGCAGGTCAGTCGGCGCCTCGTCGAAGGAGAGCAGCGTGCCGAAGGTGACCATGGTGCCGTCGCTGGTGCCGGTCGGGTCGACCTGCACGACGGTCGCCTTGAACTCCTTGCCCGCCCGGTCGGCCAGGGTGACCACGGCCTTCTGCTTGACCGCGAGCCGGTCCGCGTCGGCCTCCGGGAAGGACGCGCTGATCTGCATGTCGTACACGTCGGCCAGGGTGATGAACGTCGAGCCGGAGCTGACGCTGCTGCCCACCTTGCCGCCGACGCTGATGATCCGGCCGGCGATCGGGGCGGTGATGGTGGCGCCCTCGAGCGCCTCCTCGGCCTCCTCGAGCGCGGTGGTGGCCGAGGTGACCCGCTGCTCGGCGCTGAGGATCGCGTCGCCGCCGCTGCTCTGCCCACCCTGCTGACCGCTGCCGCTGCCGCTGCCACTCCCGCTGCCGCCGCCGGTGGAACAGCTGCCGCTCCCGGCGCCCGTGCCGGTGCCGCCCCGGGTGGCGGTCGCGGTCGGCCGGGCGGTCGCCGTCCTGGTCGCCGTGGCCGTGGCGGTCGGTGACCTGGTGGCGGTCGCCGTCGGCGAGGCCGTCGCGGTCGGCGCCGGCGAGGTGGTGGGCGCGGTGGTCGGCGAGGTCGAGGTGTACGCGGCGGCCACGTTGCACCCGGCGGACGTCGTGGTGGACGTCTTCGAGGCGTTCGCCTTGGCCTCGGTCAGCGCGTCCTCGGCGTCGTCGAGGGTGTCCTGCGCGTTGCCCACCGCCGTGGCCGCGTCGGTGTCGTCGACCTTCGCGAGCACCTGGCCGGCGGCCACCGTGTTGCCGGCCCGCACCGACACGCTCTCGACCGTGCCCTGCACCGCGAAGGACAGACTGCGCGTCTGCGCCGGCTGCAACGTGCCCGTCGTGGCCACCTCGGTGGTCACGTCACCGAGGTCGACCGCCGAGGTGGCGGCCGCCTGCGGTTTCGCCGAGGCGTCCGCGGTCAGCGCGTGCACCACCCCGTACGCGATCAGCGCGAGCACGACGACAGCCGCAGCGATCCAGATCCAGCGCCGTCGACCGGCCAGAGCTTCACCCATGGCGGGGAAGTGTTCCGGGTTGTCCTCGCCGAATGCTCGGTTCTGCCTCGGAGTTGGCTCGGAGACGTCGATCTTGAACACAGCCCCGGCACAGGGTCTCCAAGCGAACTATGAGGATCCCCCGACGTTGCGTGCAGGTTGCCCGGCTTGGGTGGGGCCGACATCCCTGGCCGGAGAAATGAGGCATAGTGCGCAAAGTCGGTTCGAAAGCGCCCCGCCGAGCGGCGGCGCTGTTCGTCGCGTCCGCAGCCGTGCTGCTGGTCGCCGCGTGCGGCGGTGGCAGCTCGGACGACTCCTCGAGCGGCGGGAACGGCAACGGTGGCGGACAGAACACCGCGTTCGCCGCGTACCAGCAGTGCCTGGCGAAGAACGGCGTGACCATCACGATGCCGTCCCGGCAGCCGCGCGAGGGCGCGTCGGGCTTCCCCGAGGGCGGCCGGCCGTCGGGCATCCCGTCCGGCATGCCCCGGCCTTCCGGCAGCTTCGGTGGCGGTCGCGGCCAGGGCGGTTTCCCGGGTGGCGGCGGGTTCCAGAAGCCGGACAACGTCGACGACGCGACCTGGCAGAAGGCTCAGGAGGCGTGCGCCTCGGTGCGGCCGTCCTTCGGCGGCGGCATGAACGGCGGCAACGGCCGCAACGGTGGCGGCGCGAACGCCGCCTACCAGAACTGCCTCAAGGAGAACGGTGTCACCGACACCAGCAACCTGAACACCGCGGACGCGACCGTCAAGAAGGCGATCGAGACCTGCAAGGTGCTGCAGCCGCAGGCCAGCGCCACCCCGACCGCCTAGGCGGTCCGATCTCCGCGCCGTCGGTGCCGTACCCCCCGTAACGGTATCGGCGGCGCGGGCTCAACCCCGGGTCGTTCGCGACGTGGCCCCCCGGCAGATCGCGAACGGCCCGGCCTGCTCACTAGCGCCGGTCCTGGTGGTTCAGCTGGGCCCATCGGCCGGCCAGTTGGCGGCGGCGGCAGGCGACCAGGTGGCTGGCCAGGATGGCGGGCTGGCCGCCGCGCACGCACGCGTCGGCGCCGGCGGTGAGCACACCCGCCACCACCTCGGCCGGTGCCGCGTCGTCGACCAGCGCGATGACCTGGGTGCGGCCGGGCAGGAGCCGCCGGGCCAGGGCGATGTCGCGCACCGCGGCGCCGGCGAACAGCACCAGCTCGTCGGGCTCGACGTCGTCGAGGTCACCGGCGCTGCGCACCGACCAGCCGGCCGGCAGGTGCTGGGCGAGACCGGCGACCCGGCCGGCCGGTCCGAGGATCGCGACCACCGGGCGGGGGCCGGCACCGGCCGGCAGGCTCGCGGGGTTGAGCGGGAGGTCGATGGCGGTGGCGCTGAAGTCGCGGCCGGCCCCGGTGGAGCGGTTGAGCTGCACAAGCATTTCGGACCCCCTGGTGGGCGGGTGAATCGTTCGGTCCCTTCACGATTCGCCGGAGAGCTGAGTCACCCATGTGGCGTGCCTGTGCGTTTCATGTACAACTTTGATCAAGCACTCTCGCGCCGGACCAGGTGGACCAGGTCGTCGGTGGGCACGGCGGGTCCGGGACGGCCGTTGATCGCCGCGACCACGGTGGCCGAGAGGTAGGCCGCGACCGCGACCTGGTCGGTGGTCACGGTGGTCAGCGCGGGTGCGGCCAGCCGGGCCGGCGGGATGTCATCCACTCCGATCACCGCGAGGTCCGCGGGGACCGACCGGCCTTCGAGGCGTACGCCGGCCAGGACCGCCAGCGCCACCTCGTCGTTGTAGGCACACACCGCCGTGATGCCGGCCGCGTGCCAACGGCGTACGGCGGAAGCGGCCTGCTCCGGATCGAGCGCGACCGTCTCGGTCGCCGGACCACCCACCTGCCGGTCCCGGCATTCGGCGCGGACGCCGGCCAGCCGCGGCTCGGCGAAGATCCGCACCCGGTCGTCGTCCGGATAGGCGTAGCCGAGCCGGGTGTGCCCGGCGGCGATCAGATGACCGGCCTGCTGCCGCCCGATGAGCTGCTGCGGCACCGCCAGCTCACGCCGGTCCGGCTGCGCGCCCCGGCCGAGCGACGCCACCACGAGCGCCACACCGGCGGACCGCATCGCCACTATCTCCCCCGGCGAGAAGTCGGTGTAGGCGATCACCGCGGCCGGGGTGATCGCCTTCCAGATCTCGCCGATCGGCCGGTCCTCCCGGTTGCCCGGGTGGACGACCAGGGTGAGCCCGTGCCGGGCCAGGGCGGTGGACAGATTGCCCAGCATCGAGCCCACCTCGGGGCCGATCGGCCAGTCCGGCAGCAGGCAGAGAACCACGTCGGAGCGGCCGGTGCGCAGGGTGCGGGCGGCGGCGCTCGGCGAGTAACCGAGGCGGGCCGCCGCGTCGAGCACCCGGGTGCGGGTCGACGGGGAGATGGTCTGCGCCGGGGTGTCGTTCATGACGTAACTGACCGTGGCGCGGGAGACACCGGCCAGCCGCGCCACGTCGGCGCTGGTGACCCGGCGGTGGGTCTGTTCGGTCATGGTGACAAGCCTACTTACACGTGTAACCATGGGTCCATGACCACCGACGACATCGCCCCGCTCGTCAAGTCGCTGGATCTGCCCGCCAAGGTGCGGCTCCTCACCGGCGCGTCCGCGTTCACCCTCGCCTCCGAGCCGTCCATCGGGCTCACCGCGATGAACTTCTCCGACGGCCCCACCGGCGTGCGGGGGCTCAAGTTCTCCGGCGGCCGGGTCGTGTCGCTGTTCCCCAACGCCACGCTGCTCGCCTCGGCGTGGGACGTCGACGCCGCCTACGAGGTGGGCTCCCTGCTGGCCGAGGAGGCGATGGCCCAGGAGATCCACGTCGTGCTCGGGCCGACCATCAACCTGCACCGCAGCCCGCTCGGCGGCCGGCTCTTCGAGGCGTACTCGGAAGATCCTCTCCTGACCGGCCGCCTGGCCGCCGCCTACGTGCGCGGCCTGCAGGACGCCGGGGTTGCCGCGTGTCTCAAGCACCTGGTCGCCAACGAGTCCGAGACCGACCGCAACACGGTCGACAGCGTTCTCGACGAGAAGACGCTGCGCGAGCTCTACCTGCTGCCGTTCGAGATGGCCACCGAAGCCTGGTCGATCATGGGCGCCTACAACGACGTCAACGGGGTCGCCGCCACCGAGCAGCACCACGTGATCAACGAGATCGTGAAGGACTCCTGGGGCTACACCGGCCTGGTGATGTCCGACTGGTTCGCGACCAAGACCGCCGCCCCCGCCGCCAACGGCGGCCTCGACCTGGTCATGCCCGGGCCCACCGGCCCGTGGGGCGACGCGCTGGTCGCGGCGGTCCGGGCCGGCGAGGTCGACGAGGCGGTGATCGACGATCACCTCGGTCGCCTGTTGCTGCTGGCCAGGCGGGTGGGCGCGCTGGGTGCCGCCCGCTCCTGGCCGTCTTCGCTTCCGCTCCCCGATTCGGCCGTACGGCGTGAGCAGCTCACCCGCCTCGCCGCCACCGGCATCACCGTGCTGAAGAACGACGGTGACGTGCTACCGCTGGACCGGGCCGCGTCCGTCGCACTGATCGGCCGGCACGCCGTCGAGACGATCGACATGGGCGGCGGCTCCGCCCAGGTCAACCCGCCCTACCAGGTCAGCGTGGCCACCGGCCTCGGCGACCTGGCCCGGCTCACCGTGGTCGACGGGGTCGAGGTGCGCACCCGGCCGGTGCCGGCCCGCGACGGCTTCCTCACCGACCCGGTCACCGGCGAGGCCGGCATCCGGGTCGTCCTCTACGACGCCGCCGGGAACGAGCTGGAGCAGCGCTTCTGCCCGCAGTCCAAGACGATGATCGGGATGGACGACGACTTCCCCGGAACGGTGGCGTCCGCCGTCCTTACCGGGACCGTCGCCGGTCCTTCCGGCGGCGAGGTCGAGCTCGGTGCGATGGGCGTCGGGGACTGGACCGTTTCCGTCGGCGCTGCCGCTCTCTCCTATTCGCTGCGCACCAGCGGCAGCGGCTTCGGCGAGGAGGTGCTCACTCCCCCGCTGCGCACCGACCGCTTCACCGTCCCCACCGGCACCGTCTTCACCGCATCGGTGACGCTCACCTCGGACATGGGCCTCTTCGGTCTCCTCGGCCGGGCGGCCTCGCGCGAGACGGTCGACGTGATCGACGACGCCGTCCGAGCGGCCGCCGGCGCCGACGTAGCCGTCGTGGTCGTCGGCCTCACCGAGGAACAGGAGACCGAGTCGGTCGACAAGACCACCCTGCACCTGCCCGGCGCCCAGGACGCCCTGGTCGAGGCCGTGGCCGGCGCCGCCCGCCGCACCATCGTCGTGGTCAACGCGGCCACTCCGGTGATCATGCCGTGGCTGTCCCGGGTCGACGCGGTCCTCTGGGCCGGCCTCCCGGGCCAGGAGGGCGGCCACGCCATAGCGGCGGCCCTGCTCGGCGACATCGAGCCGGCCGGCCGCCTGGTCACCACGTTCCCCGCCGCCGACGAGGCATCGCCGGCCTGGTCGGTGACCCCGGTCGACGGCAAGCTGACCTACGACGAGGGCACGTTCATCGGCTACCGCGGCCATTTCGCCGGCAAGGCACCGAGGCCCGCGTTCTGGCTGGGCCACGGCCTCGGCTACGGCAGGTGGGAGTACACCGACGTACGCCTGGTCACCGGCGACGCCCCCGCCGTGACCGCCACGGTGACCAACGTAGGCACCCGGCCCAGCCGCGAGGTGGTGCAGGTCTACCTGCGCCCCACCGAGCCGGACGAGCCGGTCCGCCTGGTCGGCTGGACCGCGGTGACGGTGGCCCCCGGTGAGTCGGCCCGCGTGGTGGTCGAGACCGACCCGCTCCTGTGGCGCAAGTGGGACACCACCACGGACTCCTGGTCCCGCCTGGCCGACGGCGGCGAGTTCCTGGTGGCCAGAGGCTTGGGCGACATCCGCGCCGTAGTCTCCTGACCCCGCTTCCGCCTTGCGCCCGCTGCCCTGGGTCCGCCGCCCTCGGCCCGCCGCCCTGGGCCCGCCGCCCTGGGCCCGCCGCCCTCGGCCCGCCGCCCTGGGCCCGCTGCCCTGGCCCACGGCCTTACGCCCGCCGCCCGCCGCCCTGCGCCCGCCGACGGAAGCTGGCATCTTCACCGCAGCGTGTTCCGGGTGGTCTGCCGGCCGGCGCACAGCGACTGGTGGAAGGCATCGCTTCGAGGGCCGTCGATCGGAGGCGCTCCCAGTGCCGAGCACATCCCACCCATCGGAGGCGCGCCCACGTGCCGGGCACGTCCCACCCAGCGGTCGCCCGTCTCAATGAGTAGGCCGCGGCGCCCACCATCCGGACAAAAGCGCTCAGGCAACCGCCAATATCCGTTATTTCGCCCACCTGCGGCAGTCCGACCCTCGAAGATGTGGAGTTCGTGCTCGGAGCGGACAGAAACTCTCCAGATCGGGGTACGGCAACACCGTGATCGGCACCAAGTCCGGCACCAGATCGCGCTGCGACACGCGGCAGCAAAATCCCCGCTGAGCCCTGCGGCCGTGCGGAAAGCCGGCCGCCGCGCGACAACCCTCGATCGTTGATACCGGGCCTTCCGGCGCGCCCGAGACCCATGCACCGGGCACGGGTCCGGCGGCGCCCGGACGGACGGCACCCGGACGGACAGCGGACGGACAGCGGACGGACGGAACGCGGGCGGGCTCAGTCGTTGTCTGGGCAGTCGCAGTGCTCGGGTGGGTCCAGGGCGTCGGCGGCGCGGCGTTCGGCGTGGATGCCGGTGGTGCCGGGGCGGTCGGTTTCGTGGACCGGCTGGTCCTGCTGCCACGCACGGGTCTGGGCCAGCACGCCCGCCGCGGCCGGGCCGGGTGGCGGGGTGGGGCGGCGGCGGAAGTAGCGCCGGAGCAGTCGGCGGAGCAGGCGCACGTCTCCCCCTCGATCGGACCGCTTGACGATCATGAAAGGTAGCGGCGCCGGGGAGTGCGGGCACTCGGGTGAAAGGGAGTTCTTGTTGATCATTCGTTGTGCTGGTAGGACCGTCCGGTTAGGACTGTGCGCGGCCGGCTACGAGGTTGCCCGCGTCGCGTGGCAGGCGGAACGCGTCCACTGCGGGCACCAGCAGCAGTGCGGCCAGGAACAGGAACGCGAAACGGTAGGCACCGTCCACCGAGACGCCGGCGCCGAGTCGCACCAGCAGGGCGCCGACCGCCACGCCGAGCCCGCCACCCAGCTCCTGCACCGTCGACATGAGCGTGTTGGCGCTGGTCATCCGCTCGCCGGGGACGTCGGCGAAGGCGACCGTGTTGTAGGTGGTGAACCCGATCGACCGGAAGATCCCGCTCAGCGTCAGCAGGGCGAGCAGCGGGACGATCGGCGTCGACTGCCGCAGGAACGCGATACCGACCAGGCAGACCGCCGACGCCAGCACCGCGCCCAGCATCACGGTGCGGATGCCCAGGTGCCGCATGAGCGGGGTGGTGGCCGGTTTGATGCCGACGTTGCCGGCGAACAGGGCGATCACCACCAGGCCGGCCTGTGCCGCGGTCCAGCCGAAGCCGATCTGGAAGAACAGTGGCAGCAGGAACGGGATGGCGGTGATGACGGCCCGGAACACCGAGCCGCCTAGCGCGGTGACCCGGTAGGTGCGCACCTGCAGGATGCTCAGGTCGACCAGCGGCCGGTGGGCGCGGAGCAGGTGCCCGACCGTCGCGGCGAGGGCGACCGCGGCCAGCGCCAGCGCGCCGATCGCCAGGGGCCAGTCGGGGTGCGACTCGGCCACCCCTTCCAGACCTACGACGAGCGCGGCGATGCCGGTCGCGCCGAGCAGGAAGCCGCGCAGGTCGAGCGGGCCGGGATCGTCGGCGCGCACGTCCGGCACGAGCCGGAAGGACAGGAGCAGGGCGATCACCCCGAGCGGCAGGTTGATCAGGAAGATCCAGCGCCAGGAGGCGTACTCGCTGAGGAACCCGCCCAGGGCGGGCGCCAGCAGCGGCGCGACCAGCGCCGGCCAGGTGAGGTAGGCGACGGCCCGGACCAGGTCGGTCTTCTCGGTGGTACGGATCACGACCAGCCGCCCGACCGGCACCATCATCGCCCCGCCGACGCCCTGCAGCACCCGGGTGCCGACCAGCATGGGCAGGTTGACGGCGGCCGCGCAGCCGGCCGACGCGAGGGTGAACACGGCGATGGCGACCGCGAACACCCGCCGCGCCCCGAACCGCTCGGTGAGCCAGCCGCTGATCGGGATGAGAACGGCGATGGTCAGCACGTACGCCGTGATCGTGACGTTGACCGTGACCGGCGCGACGCCGAGGTCGGCGGCGATGTGCGGCGCGGCCGGCGCGATCACCGTGGCGTCGAGGAACTCCATGAAGTACGCACCGGCCACCAGCAGCGCCAGCCAGCGCGCACTTCTCGTCATGGGTAGATCATGCCCGGCCGGGCGTCAGGCATTCCAGGAGTCGATGGCCGGGTTGCCGTGCTCGAAGCCGAGCGTCGAAATGGTCGCGGTGCCGAGCTTCAGCAGGCCGCCGCCGCTGGCCGGCAGCCCGATCCAGCGCGCGCCGGTCACCCGCAGCGAGTGGCCGTGGGCGATCAGCACCACGTCGCCCCGGTCCTCGTCGAGGATCTTGCGGGCGTGTGCGAGGACCCGGTCGAGGCGGGCGGCGACCTGCTCGGGGGCTTCCCCGCCGGGTGCGCCGTCGGTCCACAGCGACCAGGTCGGGTTGGTCTCGCGGATGGTCGCGGTGGTGATCCCCTCGTACTCGCCGTAGTTCCATTCGGCGAGGTCCTCGGTGGTCTCGGTGACCGTCAGCCCGGCCAGCTCGGCGGTCCGCAAGGCCCGCTTCCGCGGGCTGGAGATCACGGCCGCAAACGTACGGCCACGGAGGCGCTCACCGGCCGCGCGCGCCTGCCGCTCACCCTCGCCGGTCAGTTCCAGATCGGTGTACGACGTGTGCCTGCCCGCCGCGCTCCACTCGGTCTGCCCGTGCCGAATCAGCACAATCTCCGCCATGCGTTCTTTCTACCGTGTCGCGCGCTTCCCCGCCGCCGGCTCGGCATGACGAGCCGCTCACAGAGCCGGACGAGCCGCTCAGCGACGGGCGGCGCACAGACGTTGCGCACCGGCCAGGCATCTGCTTTTGTCGATCTGATCCGGTGGGTCCGCCGCCCACCGGGAGGCTTCCGTCAAGGGGGTCACCGTGGTGATCAAGGTTTCGACAGCAAGGTCCTTCGAGCCCGAGGTAACACGAGCGTTCCGCTTCCTGGTGGCGGAACATGCCCTGACCGGCCCGTCGAGCACCGGCCCCACCCAGGTCTTCTACACGGGGCCGGAAGTTGCCTACACGATCACGTTCGACCCGGCCGGGCACACGGTGACGACGAGCGTCGCCCGGGACGTGGGTGCGGTCCGGCTGACCGCCGATCTCCCGGCCCTGGTGGTGAGCGCCGCGCTGGGCCATCCGGCGATGGTGCCCTGCACCGCCCGCACGCTGCTGGAGATGCGTGCGGCGATTTTGACCCAGGCCCATTACGTACGCCGTTTGCAGCCCTATCTCACACCGCTGAACGTGGTGCCCCTGATGCGGGCCGCCCACGCTCAGGAACTGCGTTCGGCCTGAGGGGGTGGGCGGGGCCGCCGTTCGCGGCGGCCCCGCCGGCCGTCAGGAGGCGTACGTCTCGAACTCCGCGATTCGCGGGGTGCCGGACGAGCTGACGATCTCGAAAGTGATCTTCTTGAGCGAGGTGCTGGTGAGGCTGATGGTGCCCGGGGTGCCCGAACCGCTCTTCAGGACCGCGCCGGTGTCGCCGTTCTTGACCTGCCAGGAGCCGATGCTGGAACCGGACGCCTCGCGGATGACCACGCGGGAGACCGACTTGGCGGCGCTCCACTTGACCGAGACGTAACCGGTCGCGCCGTTCGGCGACCAGTAGGTCGAGGTGCTGGCGTCGATCACGTTGCCGTAGCTGGTGCCGCTGGCCTTGCTGGAGCCGTCGGCGCCGGCCCCGATGCTGAGGTTGGTGCCGCTGGGCGCGGTGGTCGGTGAGGTGGTCGGGGGCGTCGTCGGGGAGGTGGTGGGCGTCGACGTCGTCGGGCTGGTGGTCGGGTTCTGCGAGGAGCAGCTGCCGTTCGACGTCTTGATCCCGGTGTTCGCGCCGGCCGTGGCGGCCACCAGGGCCGGGACGCAGGCGGCGTTGTCGAGGCTGTACGAGTAGGGGATGCTCACGGTCGTGTTGGACGCCATGCTCGGGCCGGCCGGCTTGGTCTCGCTGTCCGCGGGCGACCAGGTCACGTTGTCCAGGATGTTGCCGCTGGCCTGCCAGTAACCGGCCGCGTCGGTGTAGAAGGTGCCGAGCACGTTCATCGAGTTCTTGAAGTAGTTGTTCTCGACCTTGGCCCGCGCGCCGGCCCGGGAGTTGATGCCGGACTCGTTGAGGCTCACGTACGAGTTGTTGTAGATGTGCGCGATGCCGCCGCGCAGCAACGGCGTACGGGAGTCGATGTTGGTGTAAAGGTTGTGGTGGAACGTCACGTAACCGTTGCTGGTGTCGGTCTCGCTCGAACCGATGAGGCCGCCGCGGCCGGAGTTGCTCAGCTTGGCGTAGGACAGCGTCACGTACTGGGTGTTGTCCTTCATGTCGAACAGGCCGTCGTAACCCGCGTCCTCGCCGCCGGAGGCCTCGAGGTTGACGTGGTCGACCCAGACGTTGCGGACGGTGCTCTCCATGCCGATGGCGTCACCGCCGTTGGACGTGGGCGAGCCGGACTTCTTGACGTTCCGGACGGTCACGTTCTGGATGATGATGTTGCTGGAGTCCCGGATGTGGATGCCCAGCTGGTCGAAGATCGCCCCGCCGCCGACCCCGATGATCGTGACGTTGCTGATCTCCTTCAGCTCGATCTTGTCGGCCGCGGTGTTGCAGCTGTCGCCGGAGACCTTGGTGGTGTTGCCGTGGTTGATGGTGCCCTCGACCTCGATGGTGATCGGGGTGCTGCTGCTCGCGCGGTTGCACAGGGCGGTGTGGATCGCGGTGCCGGTGGTGGCCCGGACGGTGGTTCCGCCGTTGCCGCCGGTGGTGCCACCGTTCTGGCTGGCATACCCGGTGGCAGTGCCGACGGCGGCCGCGGAAGCCTCCAGCATCGGCGCGGCCAGCGCGACCGCTCCGGCGACGGCAGCCGTTCCGCCCGCTATCAGCAGGCGTACAGCGACTGATCGCTTCATTTCTGTCCCACTCTCGTAGTTCGGAAGCCGCGCCCGGCCGCGCGTGCGCAGGAAAGCGCTTTCCTCAGCGAGGATAGGAAGGTGTCTATGAGCAGGCAAGCGCTTGCCCGTATTACGGGGATATGAACCGCAGATTTCCCCGACCCACGCCCCATCCCGGCACCACACGCGCCGAGCAGCCCTCAACCGCGCGCCTGACGTCCGCGCCTCGCCCCCACGCCACCCACGCCACCCACGCCCCCCCGCCCAGCGACCACGCCGACGACGCGGGCTCCCAGTGCGCAAACGCGACATGCCGCTTATATACCCCCGCTCACAGGCCGATCGAAGCGACCTTGCGGAGTTCTCGTTCGGAGCCGACACCAGCTCAACAAGATCAAGCGTCGAGCAGCGACCACGGCCGCCCCGCGCAGCGACCGCACAGCGACCGGGCCGGCGCCACCGGTCCACGGCGCGCGAACGCGACATGCCGCTTATATACCCCCGCCGACCGGCCGACCACGCGACCTTGCGGAGTTCCCGTTCGGAGCCGACACCAGCTCAACAAGATCGGAGCCGCCGCTGAGCGACCCCGGCCGCCCCCGGCGCTATCCGGACAGCCGGCGCTTCCGGTTCGGGCGGGCGCCCCGCGCAGCCCTCACCCCCGCGCAGCCCTCGCCCCCCGCGCAGCCACCGCGCCCGCGCAGCCACCGCGCCGGAGCCGCTGGCCCGCGGTGCACGAATGCGACAAGCCGCTTATATACCCCCGCCGACCGGCCAACCCCACGCGACCTTGCGGAATTCTCGTTCGGAGCCGACACCAGCTCAACAAGATCGGAGCCGCCGCCCACGGCGCCCACGGCAACCACACGAGCCCGGAACAGCCGCGGCCGCGCAACGACCGCAACCGCGGAGCGGCGCCGGCGGCCGCCTCACGCGAGAGGGGCGCTGCGGCCCGGTGTTGCACCCGGGCCGCTTCGCGCTTTCACGGGATTCTCCGTGATGCGTACCCAAAAGGTTTTGTCTTATTTCTTCCGGGTTGCGGTGATTATGATGCCGACTATCACCGCGATGATGATGACCACGAATGAACAACACAGCATCAGGTGCCACGGCTTGATCGCTCCCATGGCGGGCACCCTATCGATCTAGGTCAACGGTGTGACGCGCGCCGCTGCGCAGGTTCTTTGAATTTGAAATAGTTGCCGAAGCAACGACGTTGTGGCGGGCATCAGCGAAAGCACCACCGGAGGAGCGGGTCATGCAGTTCGGGATCTTCAGCGTCAGCGACATCACCACCGACCCGACCACCGGGCAGACCCCGACCGAGGCCGAGCGGATCAAGAACATCGTCACCATCGCGAAGCACGCGGAGGAGGTGGGCCTGGACGTGTTCGCGCTCGGCGAGCATCACAACGAGCCGTTCTTCTCGTCCTCGCCGACCACGACGCTCGCCTACATCGCCGCGCAGACGAACACGCTGCAGCTCAGCACCGCGACCACGCTGATCACCACGAACGACCCGGTGAAGATCGCCGAGGACTTCGCGATGCTCCAGCACCTCGCGGACGGCCGCGTCGACCTGATGCTGGGACGTGGTAACACCGGGCCCGTCTACCCGTGGTTCGGCAAGGATATCCGGGCCGGGATCCCGCTCGCCATCGAGAATTACTCGCTGCTGCACCGGCTGTGGCGCGAGCACACCGTCGACTGGCAGGGCAAGTTCCGCACGCCGCTGCAGGGCTTCACCTCCACGCCGCGGCCGCTCGACGAGATCCCGCCGTTCGTCTGGCACGGCTCGATCCGCTCTCCCGAGATCGCCGAGCAGGCCGCTTACTACGGTGACGGTTTCTTCGCCAACCACATCTTCTGGCCGGCCTCGCACACCCAGCGGATGATCGCGCTGTACCGGGAGCGCTTCGCGCACTACGGCCACGGCGACCCCGACCAGGCCATCGTCGGCCTCGGCGGCCAGGTGTTCATGCGCAAGAACTCGCAGGACGCGGTGAACGAGTTCCGCCCGTACTTCGACAACGCCCCGGTCTACGGCCACGGCCCGTCGATGGAGGACTTCACCCGGGAGACCCCGCTGACCGTCGGCTCGCCGCAGCAGGTCATCGACCGCACGCTCGGCTTCCGTTCCTACGTCGGGGACTACCAGCGCCAGCTGTTCCTGATGGACCACGCCGGCCTGCCCCTGAAGACCGTCCTCGAGCAGCTGGACCTGCTCGGCAGCGACGTCGTCCCGGTCCTGCGCAAGGAGTTCGCCGCGCTGAAGCCGGCCCACGTCCCGGACGCTCCCACCCACGCAACCCTGCTGGCCACCGCTGCCAAGGCCGCGGCGGCAAAGAAGGACGAGGTCAACGCATGAACCAGCGCACCCTGGCGGTCGTCTCGGCCGGACTGAGCCAGCCTTCCTCGACCCGGCTGCTCGCGGACCAGCTGGCCACGGCGACGGTGGCGGCCGCCGGCTTCCCGCTGACGGTCAAGGTCATCGAACTGCGCGACCTGGCCCACGACATCGCCAATCACCTGCTCACCGGCTTCCCGCCGGCCACGCTGAAGGAGGCGCTCGACACGGTGGAGAGCGCCGACGGCCTGATCGCGGTGACGCCGATCTTCACGGCCAGCTACAGCGGCCTGTTCAAGTCCTTCTTCGACGTGCTCGACAAGGACGCCCTGGCCGACAAGCCGGTGATCATCGCCGCGACGGCCGGCACCGCCCGGCACAGCCTGTCGCTGGAGCACGCGCTGCGCCCGCTCTTCGCCTACCTGCGGGCCGCGGTGGTCCCGACGTCGGTCTTCGCGGCCAGCGACGACTGGGGCGCCGACTCGGCCGACGGCATGCTGCGCACGCGCATCGACCGCGCCGCCGCCGAACTCGCCCGCGAGATCGAACGACGCGACCCGGTGTCGGTCACCGATCCGTTCGCGCTCACGGTCTCCTTCGAGGACCTTCTGAAAAACCCTTAGCGGTACGGGCATCGAAGAGTCGAGTGGCACTCAGGGCCGGCCTGAGTGCCACTCCGGGCCGTAACGCCCCTTTCGCGGTAGTGGTGGGTCGCCCCTTTTCGTTGATCGTGCACGGCCGTTGCGCACCCGGCGTGACTGCGTTGTGATGGTCCGCAACGTCGTCGCCGGGGGGTCGCCGTGCGTATCGGACTCAAGCTGCTCATCGCGGCCGCCGCCAGCGGCCTCACCTATCTACTGACCGGCCTGGGCGGCCAGCGCGAGATCTGGCGCCTGGCCGTCGCCGCCGCGGTGGGCGCGTTCACCCTGGTCGCCCAGCTGCTGATCGAGGCCGCCGAGGCGTCCCGCCACCTGGAGCTGGCCCGGCAGGCATCGGTGTCCCGCCGCGACGTGACCAGGCTGGTCGCCGCCGGCGGAATTCCCGACGCCCCCGGCCGCCAACTGCTCGACGGCGTTCGCGCCGAACGCGGCGACTCGGACTGGCTGCTGGGCCTGACCGAGACCGCGACGAGGGGCATCGACGCGGTCACCATGGCCTCGTTCAGCGAGGGCGAGTTCTTCGCGAGCGGCCTGGGCCGGCAATACCTGGAACGCCAGCGCGACGCGATCGCCCGCAACGTGCGCATCCGCCGCCTGTTCCTGCTGACCGAGCGCTCCCCCGACCCACACCGGCTGGACGCGTTACTCGAACCGCACCGCACCATCGGCGTCGAGATCCGCGTGCTCCGCGGTGTCCGCCAGTCCGTCCTCGACGACTTCACCGTGTTCGACCAGAAGGTCAGCTACGAGTTCCAGACCGCCCAGGTGGTGGACGACGGCATGGTCCCACTGGTCGCGAGCGTGGCGTTGGTGGCCGACCCGCGGCTGGTGAAGAGGCGCCAGGAGCGCTTCGAGCAATTGTGGTCGGTCGCCGTCCACCCCTGATCTCAGCGCAGCGCCATCCGCACACCGGGCGAGAGCAGCGTCTCGTGCAGCTCGATCTCGGTGAGCTTGGTGCCCATCGGCACGTCGAACACCAGCCGCCCGGCCACCGTCTCACTGGGCACGATCGCCTCGGTCCAGCTGAACGGGTTAGCCTGCCGCTCGGCACCGGTGTCGCTCGTGTACTGCGTGCCGGTCCCGTCGAACACCTTCTGGGCGCTGCCGTCGAAGGTCTGCGGCGCGTCGGCCCGGTTGGTCACCTTGACGCCGACCAGGCAGTAGACACCCTGCGCGGTGGCCGCCGCGGCCCCGGTGCCGACCGTCTTGGTGCCACACTTCGCCTCCGACACGACGAATTCGAACACCCCGTCGCGCCCGGCCGACCCGAGTGCGACCGGTGCCGCTCCGTCGCCGTCGCCGTCGCCGCTGCCGACGACGTACCAGGCTGCCGCACCGCCGCCCACCAACAGCACGGCGATGGCGGCGATGACCCAGCCGCGGCGCCGGGGGCCGGCATGCGATCTCACGGACGGTGACGGCGACATCGTCGGGTGGTAGGCCATGTGTGCACCCAACGACCATTGATGATCTCGCGCATGATCCGAGTGGCCGATGGTTCATCGGATGATCGGACACATCGGATCACGGTTGTCATTTCTGCGACGCGAACACGACATCTGACGGCCGATCCGGACCAAGGCCCTCGATCGCATGATGGCGCCATCCGTGGACCCAGGGTTACCCTCGGTGGACCAGCCGACTTCGCGCGCGCCTCCCGCACTCGGCCGCTGACTCATAGACTCCTGAGAGACGGAGGGCATCTGTGCCGGACGAAGACCCGCGCGCAGTATCAGTGGCCGGCTTGATCGGTAACGCCGACGTCGAGTGGGACGACTTCGACTCGCAGGCGTACTTCGCGAACAACTACGGCACCCTGCGCTGGGACGACGCCGCCATCATCAGGATCATTGCGGACTTCTTTGCAACGAGCCTGCCGGAGAAGTTCATCGGCCACGCGATCGACGTCGGCTCCGGCACCAATCTCTACCCCGCGCTGACCATGCTGCCCTACTCCTCCCGGGTGACGCTCTACGAACGGGCCTACACCAACCGGACTTGGCTGCACCAGTCGCTGGCCCGGCCGCAGGAGTCCTGGCTCCAGTTCTGGCGGGAGATCTCCGGCGGCCGGCGGCCCTACGCCCGGATCCCCAGCCCGCTCCGACTGCTGGCCGACCGGGCCGAGGTGACCAAGGGCAACGTCTTCGACCTGAAGCCGAACCGGTACGACCTCGGCACGATGTTCTTCGTGGCGGAGTCGATCACCACCCGGGACGACGAGTTCCGCCGCGCCGCCCGCCTGTTCGTCGACTCGCTGGTGCCCGGTGCGCCGTTCGCCGCCGCGTTCATGCGCAACTCCTCCGGCTACTTCGTCGGCGACATCGGATTCCCGGCGTGCTCGGTGAGCGAGGACGACGTCCGGGAGGCGCTGACCCCGGTCGCGCGCCGGCTGGAGATCGAGACGGTGGACAGCAACGACCTGCGGGAGGGTTACAGCGGGATGATGGTCGCGACCGGCCGGAAGAAGTAACACACCACCCTCGCCGTCACCGAGCGCAACCATCGGCGGACTCATTGCGGAAGTTGACCTCGTCCGATCTGATGTAGACACGTGGGCCTTGGGGGGACGACGCGTGCAGATCCTTGTCAAGATCATCGTTACCGCCATCGCCGGTGGCCTGACCTATCTGCTCACCAACATCACCGAGCAGCCGAAGATCTGGCAGCTGACCATGTCGGTCTTCGTCGCCGGCATCGTCCTGGTGGTCCAGTTCCTGATCGAGAACGCCGAGCAGGCCCGCCGCACCCAGACCGAGAACGCGGAGCAGGCGGCCTGGCTCAAGGAGTCGGTGGGCGCGATCAGCGCGGCCGCCACCCACCTGGCCACCGCCGAAGGCCACCTCGACCGGCAGAGCCTCAGCCGCCTGATCGACGCGACCAGCATGACGTCGTTCGACCGGTACCGCGGATTCGTCGACGAGGGCGAGTTCTGGGCCAGCGACCTCGGTCTGCGTTATCTGGACCGGCAGCGCCGGGCCATCGAGCGGAAGGTCCAGATCCGCCGGCTCTTCCTGCTCGACGAGGACGCAACCGACACCGACCAGATCAAGTCGCTGCTGGAACCGCATCAGAAGATCGGCGTGGAGACCCGGACCCTGCTCCCCGAGGACGTCGACTTCCTCTACCAGAACGACCTGGCGGACTTCATCGTCTTCGATCAGAAGATCAGCTACGAGTTCCACACGGCACGATCGGTGCGCAAGAACGTCACGCCGCAGATCGACAGCGTGGCGCTCGTCGTCAACCCCCTGCTGGTGAAGAGACGCCAGGACCGGTTCGAGGAACTGTGGAAGGCCGCCCGCGCCGACATAACAACAAAAGGGACATAGAGTCGAATGAGGCTCTTGCCTGCACAGATGTCCGACGACGTTCTAATCTGCAAGGACGGCGGCTACCAGCCTCAGTGCCGAGTTGCGAGACCCGCTCCACCGACAGCCGATGATCGCGTCACGCACCCGTCGACGCCCGACCCAAGCGCCGGAGGATCCCGTGGCCGATGACGACTCGCGCGCGATGCACCCGATCGCCCGAACCGCTCTGAACGCCGAGGTCGAGTGGGAGATGTTCGACCCGGACACGTACTGGAGCACCAACTACGGCACGCTGCGCTCGGACGACGCCGAGATCATCGACATCGTCAAGGAGTTCTTCGCCGGCACCCGGATGCCGATCGGGTCGGCCCGCGCGATCGACGTGGGCACCGGCGCCAACCTCTACCCGGCGCTGACCATGTTGCCGTACTCCTCGCGGGTGACGCTTTTCGAAAGGGCCCACTCCAACCGCGCCTGGCTGCGGCAGGAACTGGCCCGGCCGCGGATGTCCTGGCTGGACTTCTGGCGGGAGATGTCCGAGGGGTACCCGCACTACCAGGCGATCGAGCACCCACTCGATCGCCTGCGCCGCCGCGCCCTGGTCGAACGGGGCAACGTCTTCTCGCTGACCCCCAACCACTACGAGATCGCGACGATGTTCTTCGTGGCCGAGTCGATCACCACCGAGCACGAGGAGTTCTGCCGCGCCATGCGGCTGTTCGTCAACAGCCTGGTCCGGGGCGCGCCGTTCGCCTCGGCGTTCATGCGCGGGTCCTCCGGCTACACCGTGGCCGGGCAGAAGTTCCCGGCGTGCTGGGTGGACGAGAACGACGTGGCCGAGGCACTCACACCGGTCGCCCGCGACGTGCGGATCACCCACGTGAACAGCGAGGGCCTGCGCGAGGGATACCACGGGATGATGGTGGCTACCGGCTTCAAGAGGTGACACGGGTTGTTACAGATCGAGCCACGCCAGGAGATCCTCGGCATCTGGGGCCGGGTCGCGCGCATCTCCTACCGGGACGATATGTGGGTGCCCGGCGGCCGGGCCCGCAGCAACTCGATCAGTGACGCCGAGCAGCTCCTCTGCATCCTCGGCCCGGCCACTCGGCTGCGGGACTTCCGGGTCGACGATCCGGACGAGGTCGGTGGCGACGCCGAGGCCGCGCTGAGTTCGCTGGGCACCGTGATCGAGGTGCCCCAGCGCCTGCTGGAGGCGCTGACCGACTACCTCGATCGATACACCGGCGCGGACGGGACACCCCTCTTCGCCGGCGGCTCGGCCTTCGGGGCGGACAGCACCACGGCCACCCCCGAGCAACAGTCCCAGGACGTCGTCGACTCGTTCGCCGTCTCGGTGGTGCTGACGCTGGCAATCATCGACTTCGCCCGCGGCTTCCGCCGGAAGGTGCGCCGGCCCGAGGTCAAGAAGAAAGTGGACGAGCTGGCGGAGAAGGCGAGCACGCGGCTCACCGCCGCGCTGATCGGCCTCCTGCGCAGCTTCTCGGTCAACGTGTTCCGGATCGACGACCGAGAAGGCGCGCAACTGCTCAAGACCCTCACCCGGGACGGCCACTCGACCGACCGCGCCGCGCAGAGCCTGCATACCGCGGTCGACGGGATCCGCGCCCGGCTGCGGGACGACGTCGTGGGAAAGCCGGGCATGGTGCCGATAGCCGACCTCGAGGACAACGGTTACCTGTTCGAGTGCGGCTGGTCGTGGGGCCTGGTCGAGCAGGCGCCGAAGGTCGAGACGTCGGTGGCGGTGGGCGTTCAGCGCGACGGTGTCGCGGAGAACAAGCCGTACCTGTACTTCACCACCGTGGCGATGGAGGCGATCCAGGAGCTCACCGCCAAGCGCACCCAGCCGGGCGGGCTGCTCACCGAGGAGCAGAACCGCCTGGCCCGGCACCTGGAGATCCGCCTCGAACTGACCGGCGCCTACTGGGCGACCGTCGCGACCTTCGGACCGGGCCGGTGGCCGCTGGAGAACGCTCCCTGGCAGACCACCGACGGACTGCACACCGACTACTACACCCTGCTGGTCACGGCACTGCTGCTGCACCACATCGCACCCCGGCCGGCGACCGCCGACCTGCATCGCATCGCCGAGGTGCTGGACGACCTGGCCGAGCGCAGCCGCATCTCACTGTGGGCTCCGCCGGACGACCCGGCCACCGTCGTGCATCATCCCGGCATCGCCTTCCCGCTGGTGGGCAGCGAGAAACTGGGCGGGCCCCGGCTGAGCTGGATCTTCGCGGACATGGCTCCGCAACTGCTGAAGAGCACCCTGAACCTGATCGGCCTGTTCGACCACACCGGCGACGAACGCGCGAAGCTGCTCGAACTCGCCGACGAGATCTGGAACCACCTCGACCACCGCCGAGAACGGGACGCCGCCTGGACCGGCCTCTGGGACCAGCCGATCGGCGCGCTCCCCGACGTCCCGGTGCGGCACGACGAGGTCTCCTGGTACTACACCAAGCGGGTGGTGGACTGCCTGGTCACCGCGGTCCAGGTGATCGAGGGGAAACCGCCGGAGAGTGAACTGGTCGACCGGCTGGCCGCCGATCTGCTCCAGATGGCGAACCACCGCTACAGCCGCGAACTGCTGCGCGGGTCACCCCGCACCGGCAACGACATGGGCCGGATCCGGGCCGGCCTGGAACGCGCCCGCCAGACCCACACCACTGCGCCGGACATCGCCCTCGGCTACCTCTTCGAGGCCCTGCGCGAACTCGACCGGGTGGCAGCCGCCTGGCAGAACGACGCGGGGTAGCCATGATGGTGCGGACGGTATCTAATCTCGAAGACATGGCTGCCGACCGCAACGACGTCCTGATCATCGGCGCCGGCGTCATCGGCCTGACCACCGGCGTCCAGTTGGTCGAGAGCTCCGGTGGCTCGGCGCCCCGGGTCCACATCGTCGCCGAGCAGTGGGCCGAGGAGACCAACTCCGCCGCCGCCGGGGCCATCTTCGACCCGAGTCACGCCCAGCACGATCGCCTGGGCGACTGGGCCGGGCGCACCGCCCGCCGGTTCGGGCAGCTCGCCGGCGAGCATTTCCCGGGAGTCACTCTGGTCGACGGCCTCGAGGCCTGCCGCCAGCAGCTCAGACCCCCGCCGTACATCGAGAGCCTGCCCACCTTCCGCCCCTGCCCGCCCGCCGAGTTGCCGCAGGGTTTCGTCACCGGCTGGCGCTACCGGGTGCCGGTGATCGACATGCCGCCGTACCTCAAGGCGCTGCGGCAGCGTTTCGAGGCCGGCGGCGGGACGCTGTCGCGGGGCCGGCTGGGATCCCTCGCCGAGGTGACCGCCGAGGCCGGCATCGTGGTCAACTGCACCGGCATCGGCGCCCGCGACCTCGTGCCGGACACCCAGGTCCACCCGTCCCGCGGCCGGCTGGTGGTGGTCGGCAACCCGCAGGGGCGAAAGACCTTCTTCGCCGAATACACCACCGGCGAGCAACACGACATGACGTACGTGTTCCCGCACGGTGCGACCCTGGTCCTGGGTGGCAGCATGGAGAAGGGCGAGGACGCCGCGATGCCCGACGACGAGATCCCCGACGCGATCCTGCGGCGGTGCCGGGAGGCGTTCCCCGGCGAGACCTTCGACGACCACGCGCGACGACGACGCACCGGCATCCGTCCCCATCGGCCCGAGGTCCGCCTCGAGGTCGAGCCCGCCGGCGACGGCCACATCATTCACAACTACGGCCACGGCGGCTCCGGGGTAACCCTCTCGTGGGGCTGCGCCGAGCAGGTCGCCGACATTGTGTTCC
Source organism: Paractinoplanes toevensis (assembly GCF_018332695.1). Classification (GTDB taxonomy): domain Bacteria; phylum Actinomycetota; class Actinomycetes; order Mycobacteriales; family Micromonosporaceae; genus Actinoplanes; species Actinoplanes toevensis. The sequence continues at coordinate 38,705 of NZ_BOQN01000003.1, read as the reverse complement.
AACTGCGGAGCTGAGGAAGCGGATGCAGATCAAGCCACGCCAGCAGCTGCTCGAAATCTGGCGCGCCACGGCGCGGGTGTCCTACGGCGACGGATGGATGCCAGGCGGCCGCGACGGCAGCAACTCGATCAGCGACGCCGAACAGTTGCTGTGCATCATGGCCCCGGCGACCGAGATGCCGATCTTCCGCCTCGACCAGCCCGATACCGTCACCGACGACGTCCTCGAAGCGCTGGGCCCGCTCGGCGACAACCTGCAGATCCCACAACGCCTGCTGCGCGCTCTCGGTGAGTACCTCAACCGGTACACCGGGCCGGACGGGCGGCCGATCTTCTCCGGCGGTACCTACTTCAGCTCGGAGGGTCCCCGCGAAAAAATCGAGCCGGAGCAACTGGACCTCGATGTCGTCGATTCGTTCTCCATATCGGTGACGCTGACGCTGGCGATCATCGGCTTCACCAAGGTGTTCCGCCAAGTGGTCACCCGCGCCGCACTGGTGCGGCAGATCGACGAGGTGGAGCAGATGGCCAACCGTCGGCTGACCGCCGCCATGACCGGGTTGCTGGACAGTTTCGCGGTCAACGTGTTCACGACGGACAGCTCGCTCGGCCGGGAGCTGATCCGCACGGTGAATCAGGAGCGACGTCCCTCCCACATCGTGGTCGAGGAGCTGCGCCGGGCTTTGCGGGAGATCCAGGCCCGGCTACGTGACGATGTCATCATGGGCTCGGGCTCCGCCGAGGGAAGCGAGCTGGACAACCCGAACCGCCTGTTCGAATGTGGCTGGTCCTGGGGGGTGGTACGCAACGAGACGTCCGCTGATGTGGGTGAGCAGCGAGACGGCGTGGCGCAGAACGCGCCGTACCTGTATTTCACCGCGGTCGCGCTCGACGCCATTCAGCAACTCTCGTCCGAGCGCATCCGCCTGCTCGGCCTGCTCGATCTGGAGCAGGCACGTCTCGCTCAGGCACTCCAGCTACGTTTCGAACTGACCCGGTCCTATTGGGCGACGATCGCGACGTTCGGATCGGGCCGCTGGCCTCTGGAGGACTTCCCCTGGCGGACCACCGACGGCATCGAGTTCGACTACTTCACGCTGCTGGTCAGTGGGATGGTCATGCAGAACATGACGACCATGCGCACAACCGGCGCGGAGATGAGCCGAGTCGCCGCCGTGCTGGAGGAACTGGCGAACAGAGCCCGGATCACGCACCGCTCAACCGAGCCGGAGCCTGCCGTCGGTGTCCACTCCCCCGGCCTCCACTTCCCCCTCGAGGGAAGCGATGCCGCAGGCGGACCTCCTCTGCACTGGACGGTTGCCGACATCTCGCCCACGCTGTTGAAGCGCACGCTCAATCTCGCCAACATGACCACGGACGGGGCGACCCGCAGCCGGATGCTCGAGCTGTCCGACGCGATCTGGGAGCACCTGGGCATGCGGGTGATCCGGCACGGCCGCGACCGCGGCCTGTGGGACTTCGCCGCCGGCGCCTATGTGTACCTACCGCAGGAAGTCGATCAGGCTTCCTGGTACTACACCAAGCGGGTGGTCGACTGCCTGGTAACCGCAGCCACTGTGATCAACGAACCGCCGCTGTCCAGCGAGCTTCTGCTGCAGATCGCGGCCGATCTGCTCGCCGAGGCGGATCACATGTACGACCGAGAGTTGCTGAACGGCACCACGACCCGCGGCGCGACGCTGCGGGCTGAACTGGAACGAATCGGGACCGAGCTGAGACGCGCCCGTGCCATGCACGGACAGCGGCCGGGTGCGGCGGTGGCCGTCGTCGAGGAGGTACTGCGAAAACTGGACCGGCTCTCTGCGGCCCGACGAGCCGATTCCGGCTACCTCCTATGATCATCTTTGCGACCTCCGACAAGGGCGGCACCGGACGTTCGGTCACCAGCACCAACGTCGCCTACCGGCAGGCCTTGCAAGGCAGGGATGCCTGCTACCTCGACTTCGACTTCGGTTCGCCGACCACGGGGGCCATTTTCGACCTGAGTGCCGCGCAGGCCGGCACCGACGGCGACGGCCTGCACGCTTACCTGGCCGGCGATATCTCGGCGCCGCGCAAGATCAATGTCTGGGCGGAGACGCAGCGAGAGACGCTCCGGAACCGGCCGACCGGCGCGGGTCGGCTGATGTTCCTGCCCGGTGACCGAGGCGGCAGCGAGTTCCCCTCGTCCCCCGATATCGTCCGGCGTTGCGTCGAGCTACTGGCACGCCTGGACGAGGAGTACGACCTGGTACACGTCGATCTGAGCGCGGGCCGCTCGTACGCCACGGAGATCGTCCTGGCGGCCACCGCTCGCCCCGAGTTGATGGATATCGAGGCCCGCTGGGTGGTCTTCCACCGCTGGACCCGGCAACACATCATCGCCGCCAGCGGCCTCGTGTACGGCCCGAAGGGCCTCCTCGAGGCAGGCGCGAGGCAGGGCCATGACCGCGACCGGCTGCGCGAGAACATCCGTTTCGTGCGGACGGCCGTGGTTGACCCGGCCTCGCCCGATCAGGCCGGAATGCGGCCCGAACAACTGGCCTGGCTGGACGTCTGTAACCGGCGGCTGCAGGAACTGGCCGCCACCCACCGGGTCGGCCGGATCGACGTGCTCGGCATCATCCCGCTCGACCCGGTGCTGCAATGGCAGGAGCAGCTGCTCACCAACGACGACGTCTGGCTGCACCGGACCGCCAACGAGAGCACGGTCAGCGCGTTCGAGGACCTGGCCAAGAAGATCGTCGACCCGGACGCCTGGGCGGGTCTGTGACGGCCTCGGACGGCCTCTTCACCGAGGCGAGTGCGTCCCCCGTCGTCCAGTCGGTGGCGCTGTCGCACCTGTCGGTCGAGCTCGGCCACCTCTACATGGACGACTTCCGGGCCGGCGAGGCCCGGCTGCGCGAACACTTCCAGCGGGTGGCGCCGTGGGCGCGGACCGCCATCGAGCAGACCGCCGCGTCGCTCGGCTCCAAGCGCACCCCGCGGGTCAGCACCTGCTTCCTCATCGACGACTACTTCACCCGCTTCTCCACCCCGGCCGAGGTGATCGCCGCGCTGGTCACCGCCGCTGAGGCGGCGGATTTGCGGATCGACTACGTGGCGCGGGAGTCCGGCTGCGCCCGGGCCGGCGACGTCGACCTGGCCACCCTGGTTCAGGAACACCTGGTGCACGAGCCGGCCGAGGACACCAACGGCGGCCGCCCGCCGACCACCGAGTCGGGCTGGCTGACCAACGGCGAGCGCTCCCCCGCGCGGGCCACCTCGGCGATGTCCGGGCCCCGCGAGTGGCGGCCGCCGCGGCAGAGCGCCGTGCAGAACCATTCGATCTTCGTGGACATCGAGCTGTGGAGCGACTCACCGGACGGCCGGCTGTGGTCGTGCCCGTTCCTGGCCACGGTCTGGCAGTTGCAGCGCCTCGGCCTGCTACGACACCTGGGCCGGCCGGTGGCGGAACCGGTCACGGTGGGCGAGCTACCCGCCGATTGGGACGAGATGCCGCCGATCATCCAGCTGGACCCGGCGGCCGCCCCGCTACGTGCTTATCGCACGTTCAACCCGCTCGACAGCCGCTTCCTGCCGATCGAGCTGGCGGTACGCACCGTCCTGAGTCAGGTGTGGATCGACCCGGTGGTCGACCAGCAGGTGCGAGGCCGCGCCCAGGCCGAGGGCGTGGAACTGCCGGCCGAGCTGGTGGGCCGCGTCTCCTACGCTTTCATGTAGACACGATTGGGCTATATACCACCAAAGTTATCAACCTGCAGATTGCAGTCAGCTGACTGCCACTCACCTTCAGCGAAGCCGTCACCTCGTCGACGGATGGGCAGAGTCGCGACCCATGAGACCGCTTCGACTCGGAGGCATAGCGGGAGCACAACTAACCGGATCCGATGCAGGGGCAGTGGGCCCATCACCGCGGCCAGGCAGCACGTAATCGGTACCGGCCGAGGTAGTTGCAAACTCGCTGACTGCCAACTAGCGGCTTGGCAACCGGCCGTCCGGCCTGCCGTACCGGCGGGCGCTTCACTCCATCGTGCTCATGGCGGCCTGAGAGCACGCGCCGGGGAGCGCTCAGAACGCTGCGGTTTCCGGCTGGGCCGACCAGCGAATTGCTCCGAGCGCGGTTCAAGGCCGCACAACGCACTCCGCGAACCTGACCGCCGGGCGAATTGCCACCCTCTCCATCCGCCTGGAATCGCGCATAAAGATAGGCCCCGCGCATAAGCGCGGAGCCTCTGTGCAAACCTATTCAATTTGTCAGCGGATCATGCGGTCCCGAATGGATAGCAGAAATGTGCCGGACAGCATTGTCGCGGATATGCCGGCCAGCCAAGCGGCCTCGACGGGAGCATCGCTTGATCGAGTGAGGCAGCCGGCCACGAAACCGACCATGATCGCCGCCAACATCAGCAAAGCCAGATCGCCCGTGCTGAGCTGCCTGAATGGACGACCACGAGATGGCTCGGCTGGCAATGACTCGGTCTGGGGGATTATCATACCCCCCGCTCCTCCCGCCGTGGGGGCAACCTCATGGCTGCACGGGATCGAGTGACTGTGGGCCAGATCCGGATTCCATTGCACCGGCGCCGGGTCTGGCCCTTTTCCACGCAATTCCGATTGCGTCGGACTCGGCGTGAATTCCACCGTCCCCATACTTCGATTGTTTATTTGACCCTCCGCTGAAGACCCCCGGACGATCACCATTTCCTCCATTCGTCGGCGATTTTGACAACGACCGGGCAGAAGCGCACGGCGCCGCCCGGCGGCAACACCACCCCATTTCAGCCCCGCTGTCAAGCCATCGACCAAAAGCTGCCGTTCGATAACTTTCCTCTGCGGCGTCGTCCGTTCCCACAGTCGGTGCATTAGGCTGTGAAGTTCCCCTCACGAAATTGATCATCGCCAGCTCCACGAAGACATTTCGCGCGGAAAACCTCGCACTTTAACACCCTTATAGGCCGCGCGTATCAAACCGCGCGGCGGCGGATGCCTCTATATATGGAGGGGCGCTCACCGCTGCATCGCCGCCGCGACCGCAACCTGGTCGCGGACGCGGTTGACCAGGATGTTCCATTGGCGGCTGAGGCCGACCCCGCTTTCCAGGGCCGCCCACAGGGCACCGGCCAGTTCGCCGTCGAAGGCCCGCGGAAGCCACAGGTGCAGCAGGTAGTCGATGGCCGGGAGCAGGCGGGCGAGCACCTCGTCGCGAGGAAGAACCCCGATCGCGGCCTTGTGGGTCACCTCCAGCAGCACCGTGATCAGCCAGTCGTGCAGGGCCACGTCCTCGGCGACGGCGGCCAGCCGGGCCGGATCGGCCTCGGTGGCGGCGAAGCTGAGCACCCGGAGGTCGTCGTGCACGGCGAAGCGGACCCGGGCCGGATCGGGGTCGCTCGGTTCGATCGACACGACCCAGCGCAGGCCGGTGCGGGCCGCCCGCAGAGTCGGCCGCCCGGCGGCGTGGGAGTTGCGCTGCACCCGATCCGCGGCCCGGCGGGCGATGCCGCCCAGGTCGAGAGCCTCCGGATCGCGCTGCGTCGCGGCGAACGCGTCGGCCAGCTCGTTCCAGCGGGTGCGGCCGACCGCCTCGATGACGCCGGGCCGGCTCAGATAGTGCGACCAGGGCCGGCGGGTGCTGCCGTCAGCGCGGACCACCGTCGCGTACGCCGAGCCCTGCACCACGTGACCGTCCACGATCGATGCCCGCTGCCAGGCCGTGCCGATGCCGCGCAACCGCCGGGCCGAACCGGGCAGGCCGAGCGGGCAGTCGACACCGACCGGCTTGTCGGGGGAGCGTACGTGCGACCGCGGCCGGGTGGACACCCGCACCGGCTCACCGGCCACCAGGTCGACCAGGGTGCTCGCGACATCGGCGGGCACCGGACCGCCGCCGCGCAGAAGGCCGGTCTGCACCTCGCCGACGATGAGCATCCCGGGTCTCCTAATCGGTCCGGTGCGGCGGCACGTGGGCCATGTCCCACAGTTCCATGAACAGCAGGATGCACTCCTTGACCCGTGAGCTGGTGAGGACCATGCGGGTCTCGGCGACCTGAGCACGCCCGAGGGCGCCGGTGGTCGCGGTGGTTTCGTACGCGAGGACGTCGTCGAAGATGACCAGGTCGCGCATCCGGCCCTGCAACCGGGGCGGCACCCGGTCCAGGACGAGCAGCCGAACCTCGATGTCCGCCTCGAGCTGTTCCACGCAGACCCGCCGCAGCATCGGGTCGTCGGCCCGCGACGGCTCGTCGATCACGAAGATGCGCCGCACCCGCTTCCCGTCGCGGGCCGCCCGCCCCTGCGCGTCCAGGTAGCGCTGACCGAGCTGGCTCTGCCACAGGTCGTAGTCGGCCGCGGCGAGGCTGATCGCGTCGATGCTCGTGGTGGCGGTGCTGGTCAGGCCGAGCAGCCACTCGCGGTCCTCGCCGTAGTACGTGACCGTGCCGCCCTCGGAAAGTTGCTTCACGAACTCCGACGTCTCTTTGATCTTCGCCTGGACGAACTGGTAGACGATCGGGGGCGACTCCGGAGAGATCTGCGTGGAGTTGCGCACGAACTGGGTGACCAGATCGGTCTGCAGGGCCGACGCCTCGATCAGGCCGAACAGCGCGGTAGCCTCGCTGAACTCGGCGAAGGCATGGCCGACGAGCCGCTCGATGCGGGCCATCCCGTCTGTCCCGGCCCGCTCCACGGCGGTCAGCCGGTGCTCGAACGCGACGAGGAACTGCGCCAGGAGCACGACGCCACCAACCAGGACGGACAACATCAGGCGGAGGCTGGGATCCTGGTTCAGAAGGTCGGTAATCAGATAAGTGAGACCGCCGGCGAGGATGGTGATCACCGCCGTTCGCACGGCGCCGACTCCGTCGCGCGGCCTCGGCCACCCGTCGGCGCTCACCGCCGCATCGCCGCCGCGGTAACTCGCGACCGGCCCGTCCGCACTTCGCCGACGATGAGCATCTCTACCCCGCCCTCTGCCGGAGGCCCGGCAATTGGATTGATTGGATAGCACCGGCGGCCGCCAGTCCAGCCACGAAATTCAGTCACACGATGGAACCGCACGACCACCGCCGGTCGGTACGCTCGCGGCATGGCGCCCGACCGGCACGACGTACTCGTCATCGGTGCCGGGGTGTCCGGCCTGACCACCGCCCTTCAGCTGGCCCGGCAGGGCCTGGCGGTCCGGATCGTCGCGGCCGACGCACCCGGACAGACCAGCTCGGCCGCGGCCGGCGCGCTGTGGGACCCGATCTACGCGAACCATCCCCGGGTCGGCGCCTGGGCGGCCCGCAGCTACGACGAGTTCGCCAGGATGGCCGGGGACGGGGTGCGCCTGGTCGACGGCGTGGAAGCGGCCCGCGAACCGATGACCACTCCCGACTGGGCGCTCGGTCTGCCCGGCTATCGCGAGTGCGAGCCGGCCGATCTGCCGGCCGGTTTCGTGCACGGCTGGCGCTATCGGGCGCCGATCATCGACATGCCGCACTACCTGGCCCGGCTGGAACGGCTCGTGCGCGAGGCCGGCGGCACTTTCGCCTTCGGCGAGCGCCTGGGCAGCCTGGCCGAGGTGGACGCGCCGATCGTGGTCAACTGCAGCGGTGCCGGAGCGCACGATCTCGTCGGCGACGCCGAGGTGCACCCGATCCGCGGGCAACTGGTCGCGGTGCGCAATCCGGGTCTGACCGAGTTCTTCGCCGAGCACACCGCCGAGTTGGGCGAGATGACCTACCTGATTCCGCAGGGCGCGGTGCTGCTGCTGGGCGGCAGTGCCGAGCCGGGGATGGCCGACCGGCTACCCGACCCGGAGATCGCCGCCGCGATCGTGAAGCGATGCGGGGACGTCTTCCCGGCGGTCCTGGCCGCCGAGGTGCTCGAGCACCGGGTGGGCGTCCGCCCGTCCCGCCCGATGATCCGCCTCGAGCACGAGGAACGCGACGGCCGGCACGTCGTGCACAACTACGGTCACAGCGGCGCCGGGGTGAGCACGTCCTGGGGCTGCGCCGACGACGTCAAGGCGCTGGTCCTGGAGCTACTGGCCGGATAGCCGCCGAGCCCGGCCGGGTCGGTGGAAGAGGACCCGGCCGGGCCGGCGCCGCCGTGCACCCGCGGAGGGGGGACTCGGGAGAACCGGCGGCACTGCCGCCCCGGGCCGGAATCGGCCGCCGATCCCGGGGCGGACGCTCGGTCAGCGGCCCTGCAGCGACTTCACGTTGTTGCCGAAGGTCCAGGACTTCGAGCCGTCCCAGTTGATCGACCAGGTCATCACGCCCTTGATGGCGCTGACGCTGTTGTACGCCTGGGAGACCAGCGACGGCGTCATGTAGCCGCCGCCCGCACCGGACTGGGCGGGCAGGCCCGGGACCTGCTTGTCGTACGGGACCTTGATGGTGGTGCCCTGGATGGTGAGGCCGTTGTTCAGGCACTGGGTCTGGACCGTGAAGCCCTGCACCGTGCCGGCCGAGTACGAGTCGCCGGAGCAGCCGTACATCGAGCCGTTGTAGTACTGCATGTTCAGCCACCACAGCCGGCCGTTGTCCACGTACTTCTTGATGATCGGCAGGTAGGAGCCCCAGATCGAGCCGTAGGTGACGCTGCCGCCGGTCACGTACGCGGTCTCCGGCGCCATGGTCAGGCCGAAGTTGGCCGGCATCGCGGCCAGCACCCCGTCGATGATGCGGATCAGGTTGGCCTGCGAGGCGGACAGCGTGGTGATGCTGCCGCTGCCGGTCAGGCCGGTCTCGATGTCGATGTCGATGCCGTCGAAGTTGTACTGCTTCAGGATCGGAACGATGGTCGCCACGAAGCGGTCGGCGACGGCGCTGGAGCTGAGGTCGATGCCGGCCGCGGCGCCGCCGATCGACATGAGGATGGTGCTGCCGGCCGCCTTCGCCGCGCACATCTCGGCGGGTGTGGACACCTTCACCCCGGCGTCCATGCCGTTCTCCCACAGCACCGTGCCGTCCGAACGGATCACCGGGAACGCCGCCGCGATCACGTTGTAGCCATGGGAAAGGATCCGGCTGTCGTTGATCGGAATCCAACCCAACCCGGGGTGTACGCCGTTGGACGCGCCGTCCCAGTTCTCCCAGTACCCCTGCAGCACCTTCCCGGCGGGCCGCGACTTGACCGCGCACGTCGAGCCGGTGGGCGAAACGGTCGGGGAGGTCGTGGGCGGGGTCGTCGTGGGTGCCGTGGTCGGCGGCGTGGTGGTGGGCCGGGTGGTCGGCGGAGTCGTCGTCGGCGCGGTGGTGGGCGGGGTCGTGGTGCCACCGGTGCAGGCCCCGAGGTCCTTCCACAGTGACGGCGTCGCGGCCGGGTTCCAGCCCGCCCCCGCATAGGCCGTGTGCGTGACGAGCGCCTGGTAGAGGTGGGCGTTGTAGGTGACCTGCTGCCCCGCCGTGTAGGTGGGTCCCTCGGTCCACACCGTCCCCGAGCAGGCCACCGCCGCGAACGACGTGCCCTCTCCGGCGACGACGACAGCCATCGCTCCGGCCGCCACCGCAACCCCTGCGACCAGCGCTAACACCCGACGACGGACGCCCATGGCTGCCCCCTCGATATCGAACGTGACCCGCGACACTCACATAGTGGCGTTCACATTCGTAAATATCAAGGGTTCTTAACAGTCAGCGGAAGTCCGAGGAACGCGGCGAACGGTTCGAGCGCTTTCGCGGCCCGGCGATGATCGGTGGCAGTGAAGTCGATCAGTGGCTGGACGGTGACGGTCACCCCCTTGCGCCCGATGACCCGCTTCCAGGTCGCGACCACTCGCCCGCCCCGCACCAGCGTCGACTGGAACACCCCGTTGCCACCCGGGATGATCGCCGCGAGGTCGGCCGGCGACGCCATCATCGACCGGTCCTTGTAGCCGAGCATGTATTCGTCAAACCCCGGCAGAGCAAGCCACGATTTATCCGAAAAATCGGACGCGGGGCGTGGGTATGCGCCGCCCGAGCCCGCCCCGCCGCCCGAGCCCGCCGTGGCCGAGACGGTCAGCTGGTCCAGCGCCTCGGCCGCCACGATCATCTCCACGCCGTCGACGTCGATCGCTACCAGCGCCTTTCCGGCCTCGCCCAGGCCGATCTTGACGTCGGACATCGGCAGGCCGGTCCAGCCCGCGAAGTCCTTACGCGTTGCCGGGCCGTGGCTCTGGAAGAACCGCATCGCGATCAGCCCCAGCGCCTCCTCGCGCGAGGGACGAAACGGCGACGGCACCCAGGAATCGAGAAGCACGAACGTCTGGTCCTTGCCCACGTGTGGGGCGATGGCCGTGACGCCGACCTGTGATGCGTACCAAAGAAGGTGGTAACCGCGCTGCCCACTGACGTCGATGCCGCCTTCGGCCAGCGCTTCCAGGCACGAAGCTCGCGTCAGGCGGCGATCGCCCGTCAGGGCGGAGCCGAGCAGCTCGGTGGCTTTCTCGGCGGTCGGCCGGTCGAGCCCGAGCAATTCCCAGCGTTTCGCCACGCCGGTGAGTGACCGCGAGCCCATGACGTCGAGCATCCAGTGCGCGTCGCGGGCCGGCACGAGGTGGACCGTGCCCCGCATCGGCCAGGTGCGCAGCACGGAACGGTCCTCGAGGGCCGCGTTGACCTCGGCCAGCGACCAACCCGGCAGCCGGGCACCGAGGGACCAGAGGACGCTGTTGACGTCCTGCGCCTGCATGGCGCCGAACCAAGACGCGATGCCCTCGACCGTGGACGGGCCGCCACCGCGCAGCAGCAGGCTGGTCAACCGCAGGCCCAGGGCCGTCCGAACATCCATGGGACGACCCTAGGCCGGGGGTATGACAAGAAATCAGCGGCCGCGGCCGGCCCGGTACAGCTTGATCAGGTTGTTGGTCGACGAGTCGTCATCGTCGGCCGGCGCGGACTCCGAGGTCAGCTTGGGCGCGAGCTGGTTGGCCATGACCTTGCCCAGCTCGACCCCCCACTGGTCGAAGGAGTTGATCTCCCAGATCGTGCCCTGGGTGAACGTGATGTGCTCGTAGAGGGCGATGAGCTGCCCGAGCACGGCCGGCGTCAGTTTCGGCGCGACGATCGTGGTGGTCGGGTGGTTGCCCTGCATGACCCGGTGCGGCGCGACCGTGTCGCTGCTGCCCTCCGCCTTGACCTGCTCGAGGGTCTTGCCGAAAGCGAGCGCGCCGGTCTGGGCGAAGAAGTTCGACATGAACAGGTCGTGCATGCCGTCGGTGTCGTGGTTGGGCTGGAAGAACCCGATGAAGTCGGCCGGGATCAGCTTGGTGCCCTGGTGGATCAGCTGGTAGAAGGCGTGCTGCCCGTTGGTGCCGGGCTCGCCCCAGTAGACCTCGCCGGTCTGGAAGCCGACCGGCGAACCGTCCAGCCGCACCGACTTGCCGTTGCTCTCCATGGTGAGCTGCTGGAGGTAGGCGGCGAAGCGGTGCAGGTACTGCGAGTACGGCAGGATCGCGTGCGACTGGGCGCCGAGGAACGTGTCGTACCAGACGTTGATCAGGCCGAGCAGGGCCGGCACGTTCGACTCGAGCGGCTGGGTGCGGAAGTGCTCGTCGACGGTGTGGTAACCGGCGAGCATCTCGGCGAACTGCTCCTTGCCGATCGCGATCATGACCGACAGGCCGACCGCGGACGGCAGCGAGTAGCGCCCGCCCACCCAGTCCCAGAAGCCGAACATGTTGGCGGTGTCGATGCCGAAGTCGGCCACGCGGGACGCGTTGGTGCTGACCGCGACGAAGTGCTTGGCGACGGCCGAGTCGTCGAACCCGTCGGCGGCGAGGAGCCAGTTGCGCGCCTCGGTCGCGTTGGTCAGGGTCTCCTGGGTGCCGAACGTCTTCGACACGATGACGAACAGCGTCGTGGCCGGGTCGAGGTCGTGGGTCTTCTCGTACAGGTCGGTGGGGTCGATGTTCGAGATGAACCGGCACTCGATCTCGGGCGCCTTGTAGGCCTTGAGCGCCTCGTACGCCATCACCGGCCCGAGGTCGGACCCGCCGATGCCGATGTTGACCACCGTCTTGATGCGCTGCCCGGTGTGGCCGGTCCACTCACCCGAGCGCACCTTGTCGCTGAACGTGCCCATCCGGTCGAGCACCTCGTGCACGTCGGCGACCACGTCCTGCCCGTCCACGACGAGCGTCGCGTCGCGCGGCAGGCGCAGCGCGGTGTGCAGCACCGCCCGGTCCTCGGTCACGTTGATGTGCTCGCCGGCGAACATCGCGGCGATCCGCTCCCGCAGACCAGCGCGCTCGGCCAGGGCGATCAACGAGGACAGGACCTCGTCGGTCAGCAGGTTCTTGCTGTAGTCCACGGTCAGATCGGCGACGGTCGCGGTGAGGCGCTCGCCGCGCCCCGGCTCGCTGCCGAACAGGTCGCGCAGGTGCACCGCCGAGAACTTCTCGGCATGCCCCTGGAGGACCTGCCACTCGGCGCTGTCGGAAACGTGTTCGCTCATTGGCCTTGTCTCTCGCTCGAACCCGGACTCTCGTCCTCATCCTGGCATGAAACGGAGCGAGCCACCGATCAGTTCACCACTGACCGGCTCATAGACACCGCACAGCAGCGCCACAGAGCGGACGTAGCCGCCGCGGCGAACGTTGTCACCCATGACGACCTTGATGGAACGCCCGCGGGCGGCCGACCCCCGGCCCGAGTCACCGCCATCTCCTCGCCGCGCGCGACGATGGCCCGTCCTGGTCCTGCTCGCCGCCACCGCCGTCCTCTACCTGTGGGACCTGAGCGCCTCCGGCTGGGGCAACAGCTTCTACGCGGCGGCCGCCCAGGCCGGCGCGCAGAGTTGGAAGGCCTGGCTGTTCGGCTCGCTCGACGCCGGTAACGCCATCACCGTCGACAAACCACCCGCCGCCATGTGGATCATGGGCTTGTCCGCCCGGATCTTCGGCGTGAACAGCTGGTCGATCCTCGCCCCGCAGGCGCTGATGGGCGTGGCCAGCGTCTACCTGCTCTACGCGAGTGTGAAGCGCTGGTTCGGCCAGAACGCCGGCCTCCTCGCCGGAGTCGCGCTCGCACTGACTCCCGTCGCGGTGCTGATGTTCCGCTACGACAACCCCGACGCCCTGCTGGTGCTGCTGATGACGGCCGGCGCGTACACCACCGTCCGGGCCGTCGAGAAAGCCTCCTGGAAGTGGCTGGCGCTGACCGGCGTACTCCTCGGTTTCGGCTTCCTCACCAAGATGATGCAGGCCTTCCTGGTCCTGCCGGCCTTCGCCCTGGTCTACCTGATCGCCGCGCCGACCGGCCTCGGCAAGCGGATCCGCGACCTGCTCATCGCCGGCCTGGCCCTGGTCGTCTCGGCCGGCTGGTACGTCGCCCTGGTCGAGCTGTGGCCCGCTTCCTCGCGGCCCTACATCGCCGGCTCGACCAACAACAGCCTGTGGGAACTGGCCATCGGCTACAACGGCCTGGGCCGCATCTTCGGCGGCAGCGGCAACGGCGGCGGGGGCGGCGGCAGCCAGAACACCGGCTTCGGCGGCGCCACCGGCATCGGCCGGCTGTTCGGCAGCTCGATGGGCACCGAGATCTCCTGGCTGCTGCCGGCCGCGCTGATCGCGCTCATCGCCGTCCTCGCGCTGACCTGGACCGCACCGCGCACCGACCGGGCCCGCGCCGCCATGATCATGTGGGGCGGCTGGCTGCTGGTCACCGGCATCACGTTCTCCTACATGAGCGGCACCATCCACCCCTACTACACCGTCGCGCTGGCCCCCGCGATCGCCGCGGTGGTCGCCATCGGCGGCCGGGTGCTGTGGCTCTACCGCACCAGGATGTGGGCCCGCGCCCTGCTTGCCGCCATGCTCCTGGCCACCGCGATCTGGGGCTCGGTGCTCATGGGCCGCGCCGACTGGCTGCCCGCTCTGCGCTGGGCGTCGCTCGCGCTGGGCGTCGTACTCACCCTGGTCCTTCTCCTGCCCGCCGCGAACCTGCGCGGCTTCGCGGTGATCGCGCTGGTCGCGGCGATCCTCTCGGCCGGCGCCTCCGGCGCGGCCTACGCCGCATCGACCGCTTCGGTGGCCCATACGGGTTCGATTCCGACGTCCGGGCCGTCCGGCCAATCTTCAGGCACGGGAGGTACGCGTGGCGGGGCGGCCAACCGCACCGGCGGGCCGGACGGAAGCGCGGGTAACTCCTCATCGTCCAGTGCGGGGAGCCAGGCCCCGTCGTCGTCCTCGTCCGACTCGTCGACGACGACCCAGGGCGGCCCCGGTGGCGGTGGCATGGGCGGCGAGAGCAGCAGCAACAGCGAACTGACCGCCCTGTTGAAGGCCAGCACCACCAAGTGGTCGGCCGCGATCAGCGGCGCCACCTCAGCCGCCCAACTGGAGTTGGACAGCGGCACCGCGGTGATCGCCCTGGGCGGCTGGAACGGCAGCGACCCGAGTCCCACCCTGGCCCAGTTCGAGGCGTACGTGGCGGCCGGCCAGATCCACTACTACATCGCGGGCGGCGGCATGGGCGGCGGCGGAGCGAGCGGCTCGAGCACCGACGCCGCCCAGATCGCCACCTGGGTGGCCGCCCACTACACGGCCACGACCGTAGGCGGCACCACCGTCTACGACCTGACCCAGACGGCGACGAGCTGAACCACCGGCACAAGAAGCCCCGCGCCTGCACGGCGCGGGGCTTCCGCCGTCCCCGGACCGTGACCCGCGTCCCTGGCAGCGGCGGGATTCTCGGTTAGCATCGCGCGTTACATGAACCTCCTGACCCGCGCCGCCCCGCTCTCCGCCGTCACCGCCGGCCTGCTGGCCACGATCGTCGGCGTGACCAGCTCGGCAGCCATCGTCTTCAGCGCCGCCCGAGCGGCCGGCGCCGACGACGCCGAGCTGGCGTCGTGGATGCTCGCGCTGGGCGTCGGCATGGGCCTGACCTGCATCGGCCTGTCCCTGCGCTACCAGGCCCCGATCATCACCGCGTGGTCCACCCCCGGCGCCGCCCTGCTGGCCACCGGCCTGGACGGCTTCACCCTCCGCGAGGCCACCGGCGCCTTCCTGATCTCCGCTGCCCTGATCACCCTGTCCGGCGTGACCGGCTGGTTCGCCCGCATCATGAGCCGGGTCCCGGTCCCGCTGACCGCGGCCCTGCTGGCCGGCGTCCTGGTCCAGTTCGGCATCGGCCTGTTCGCCTCGATGCAGCACAGCCTCGCCCTGGTACTCACCATGTTCGCGACCTACCTGCTGTGCCGCCGCTTCCTCCCCCGCTACGCGGTGCTGGCCGCACTGGCCACCGGCACAGCGGTGGCCGCCGCCACCCATGCCCTGCACACCCGCGAGATCCACCTGGCCTGGGCCGAACCGATCTTCACCGCCCCCACGTTCTCCTGGCAGGCCGCCATCGGCGTGGCGCTCCCCCTGTTCGTGGTCACAATGGCCTCCCAGAACCTCCCCGGCGTAGCGGTCCTGCGCAACGACGGCTACCCGGTCCCGGTCTCCCCCTTGATCACCTGGACCGGCGCCACCAACCTGCTGCTGGCCCCCTTCGGCGCCTTCGGCCTGAACCTGGCCGCCATCACCGCGGCCATCTGCACCGGCCCGGCCGCCCACCCCGACCCACGCCGCCGCTACGTAGCGGGCGTCTGGGCCGGCATCTTCTACCTGACGCTGGGCGCCCTGGGCGCGACGGTGAGCTCCCTGCTCACGGCCCTGCCCGCGGCCCTGGTCCTGGCCATCGCCGGCATCGGCCTGCTGGGCACGATCGGCTCATCACTGACCACCGCCCTGACCGACAACCGCTGGCGCGAGGCAGCCGTGGTGACCTTCTTGGCCACCGCCTCCGGCGTCAAGTTCCTGGGCGTAGGTTCCGCCTTCTGGGGCCTGATAGCCGGCCTACTGACCGCCGCCGCAACCAGCGCCTTCCACCCCCGCCCACCAGCGCCAGCCCTCGCAGCCGCGCCTCCACCGGCACCCGCACCCGCACCCGCAGCCGCGCCTCCACCGGCACCCGCACCCGCACCCGCACCCGCACCCGCCGAGCCTGCAGCGGCCACCCCGTCGGCGGCCACCCCGGCGAAGCCCGGACCAGCCACGGAGGCCGTCCCACCACCAGCTGGTCCGTCACAGCCGTAAACCCCGCGCGGGTCTTGCATTGTCGGATCGCAAGGCTGTCGGCGCGGCGTGGCGGAGGCTCCCCAGCCAACTAGCGCAGATCTTGATGATTTAGCGTCCGCTCAACGCCCGAACTCGACAAGTTCGCCGCAGGTCCGATCGCGGGTGGGGGATATAAACGACATATCATGTTCCTGCGGCCACGATGCGGAATGCACTTCCCGCAAAGCAGGACGGCAGCCGCGATGCGGACATCCGACCCAAACTATGGAACCAGCTGCCACGATGCGGGACGCCGAAGACGCATCCGCCGTGCCGGACGCCGCCGCGCCCCCACCCGAAAGGACCCAGGGAACGCAGACCGCGCGGTGCCGTCAGCCGGCGAAGAGGGCGGTGACGTCGGGCGGGCGGAAGTTCGGGCCCTTCTGCACCTTGCCGTCCTCCCGCAGCATCGGCCGGCCGTCGCTGCCCAGCTTGCTCATGTTGGCCCGGTGGACCTCGGCGATCACCGCGTCCAAGTCGATGCCATAACTGATCGCGGTGCCGTAGGCGACGTAGACGACGTCGGCCAGCTCGCAGGCCAGATGGGCCAGCCGCCCCGGGGACGGATCGAGAAGCGCCGCCGCGGCGGCCTCTCCCACCTCGCCCGCCTCCTCCTCGAGGAGTCGCTGACGAACCGCGGCCAGCTCGGGCGGGATCGGCGTGGGACGGTCCGGATGGGCGAGGCCGAAGACCTCATGGAACTCACGGACCATCCGCCACGGCGACTCACTCACGCCCGGCACCCTATCGGTCGGCGACCCGCAACCATCGCAAACTGCGTCCGGTGTCCTATCGGTCAGCGGCCCCCAACCGTCGCAGCCCGCGCCCGGCACCCCATCGGTCAGCGGCCCCCAACCGTCGCAGCCTGCGCCCGGCACCCTATCGGTCAGCGGCCCCCAACCGTCGCAGCCTGCGCCCTGTGTCCTATCGGTCAGCGGCCCGCAACTGCCGCAAGGTGTGCCCGGTGGCCTGCTTGAAGAGGTATTCGGCCCGCTCGTAGGACAGGCGGCCCCGGCCGGTGTGCGGGCACCGATCGCCCTGCGCACCGGGAGCCAGGCGACGGTCGGTGCGAAAGAGCGGCCCCGACGTGCGACCGGCGATCAGCTCCGGCAGCAGCCGGGCGGTTCCCGAACGCCAGGTCACCCACCGGCCACCGACCCTCGCCCGGCGGTCGTCCAGATCCAGATTCTCGACGTCGAGCGCCAGCACGGCGGTCACCGGCGCCGAGGACTCGTGCAGCAGACACCAGAGGGTGCGCTCCCGAAGCGCCCGCCGATTATCGCCGAACAGCGCGGCCAGGTCTTCGGCCGGAAGCGGCACGACCGGCGAGACGGTTTCGGCCCGGCGTTCCAGCCCGGCTGCGAGGTCAGCCCGGCCGCACCAGGCGCCGAAGGAGCGAAGGGTGGCTCTATGCCGGTTCCAGGTCTTCGGGGCGGCGCTCCCCCATGTGGTGGTGAACACCGTGGCCACGGTCTCCGCGGTGAGCAGGCCGAGCGGAAGGCTGTCACCGAGCCCGCGCCGGAGCCGGGTGACGGTCTGCCGATAGGACCGCACCGTGGCCGCGTCCAGGTCGTCCCGCCCGAGAAAAGCGATGGCGACCGCCCCGAGCGTGTCCGCCGGCCCCGGCGCTCCCACCCGAACCGCCGCACCGGCCCTCGCGACGTCCGCGCCCGCGTTCCGGGAACGCGCCACACCGGCGAACGACGTTCCGGCATCCGGCAAACCGGAGGCGGTGGCCGCCGCCCCGGCCGACGGCGAGACGGCCGGCGGCGAGACGGCCGGCGGCGAGACGGCCGGCGACGCGACGGCCGGCGACGCGACGGCCGGCGACGCGACGGCCGGCGACGAGACGGCCGGCGACGAGACGGCCGGCGGCGCGGGTGGCGGCGCGGGTGGCGGGACGGCGGCGAGGAGGGCGGCCATGTCGGCGGCCCGGCGGTGCAGGAACTGCTGTTCCGGGCGGTTGCGGGTCAGCGTGAGGGCGCGCTCGAACTCGCGCCGCGCCTCGGCGGGCCGGCCCAGCCGGGCGAGCAGGTCGCCGCGGACGCCGGGCAGCAGGTAGTAGTCGCGCAGCGCGGGATCGGTGAGGAGGGCGTCGGCCTCGGCGAGGCCGAACTCGGGGCCGTACGCCATCCCGACCGCCACCGCCCGGTTCAGCCGCACCACCGGGCTCGGCATCAGCCGTACCAGGGTGTCGTAGAGCTTGGCGATGCGCTGCCAGTCGGTGTCCTCCGCGGTCGTGGCCTGGGCGTGGCAGACGGCGATCGCGGCCTGTACGACGTACGGTCCGGGTGGTTTGCCAGTTTTGCGGGCCCGCAGCATCGCGGCGAAGCCGCGGCGGATCAGCAGCTGGTCCCAGCGGCCGCGGTTTTGTTCGTGCAGCAGCACCAGTTCGCCGTCCGGGCCGATGCGGGCCGCCGACCGGGACGCCTGCAGTTCCATCAGCGCGACCAGGCCGTGCACCTCGGGTTCGCCGGGGACCAGTTCGGCCAGCATCCGACCCAGCCGCAGCGCCTCCCGGCAGAGGTCGCCGCGGATCAGGTCGTCGCCGGCCGTGGCCGCATAGCCCTCGTTGAAGACCAGGTAGAGCACCTCGAGCACGGACGCCAGCCGCCCGGCGAGCGACGCGGCGTCGGGCTGGGTGAAGCCGGCGCCCTCGTCGGCCAGGGTCTGCTTGGCCGCGGCGATGCGCCGGGTCACCCGCGGCTCGTCCAGCAGGAACGCGCGGGCGATCTCGGCGTTGGTGAGGCCGGCGACCAGCCGCAGGGTCAGTGCGATCCGGGCGTCGGCGGGCAGCGCCGGGTGACAGCACACGAAGATCAGCCGGAGGACGTCGTCCTGCTCCTGCTGTTCCGGCTCGACGGGTGGTTCCCCGACCGGAGCGGTGCGGGAGCGGCGGATGTGGTCGACCGCCCGGCGCCGGGCGACCGTGGTCAGCCAGGCGCCGGGATTGTCGGGCACGCCGGCGAGCGGCCACTGCTCCAGCGCCGCGACCAGTGCGTCCTGGGCGAGTTCCTCGGCCAGGCCGACGTCGTGGACGAGCCGGGCCAGCCCGCCGACGATGCGGGCCGACTCCAGCTTCCACACCGCGTCGATCGTGCGGTGGACGTCGGACATGGCGCAGGTCAGCCGTAGACCTGCTGCATGGTGCTCTCGCCGTCCCCGACGATCTTGCGGAAGCGGCGGGCCAGCTCGACCGCCTCTTCCCGCGATCCGACCTCGATGAGCGCGAACCCGGCGGCCGCCTCCTTCGCCTCGGCGAACGGACCGTCGGTCACGGTGATCTCGTCGCCGCGCGACGACAGCCGGATGCCGCCGGCTTCGAGGCCGCCGGTGGCCAGCAGCACGCCGGCCGCGGTGAGCTCCTCGACGAATGCCGCCATCTCGGCGAACAGCTTCTCGTCGGGCGCGGTGTCGGTGGGCTTCTGCATCATCAGGAAACGCATGGTGACTCCCCTCGGGATGAACTTGTCACCCCTACGTCGCCTCAGCATAGCGACAGGGAACGGACGCATTCCCTGTCGCATCGCGGCGACGACGTCCTGGCGAGACCCAAACCTTGGAGGATTCGCCATGACCGTCGTCCCGCTCACCGCCGCACCGATTCGCACCACCCGTACGCTGCTCGCCTTCGGCGTCGCCGCCGGCCCGCTGTGGGCCGCCGTCGCACTGACGCAGGCCTTCACCCGAGACGGGTACGACATCACGCGGCACCCGCTGAGCATGCTGAGCAACGGCGCGCTGGGCTGGCTGCAGGTCACCAACTTCGTCCTGGCCGGGCTGCTTACCATCGGCGGCGCGATCGGCCTTGGCAGAACCCTGAGCAGCACCTGGGCGCCGCGTCTGATCGCCCTGAACGGGCTCGGCATGCTCTGCGCCGGAGTCTTCACGATGGATCCGGCCGACGGCTTCCCGGTCGGCACCCCGGCCGGCCCCGGCGTCCTGACCTGGCACAGCTTCGCCCACTTCGCGAGCGGCTCGGTGGCCTTCATCGCCCTGATCGCCGCCTGTTACGTCCTGTCCCGCCACTACGCCCGATCCGGCGATCGGGCCCGCTCGGTCGCGTCGGCCGTCGCCGGTACCGCCCTGCTGATCGGCAACCTCTGGCCGATGACCGGCGGCCCGGCCGGATCCCTGGTCCTGGCCGTCGGTGCGATCACCGCGATGCTGTGGATCTCCGTCGTCTGCGCGACAAAGCTGACCTGACACAGCTGACCTGACACAGCTGACCTGAAACGTGTGTGGCCGGCCGCTTGGACAGCGGCCGGCCACACACCTCGCAGATCGTCCTAGGAGGCTAGGTATGCGGATGGGAGAGGGAACGGGGCGTTCCTCTCCAGCAGGGCCGTCGCCTCCGCGGCCGGCACCGGGCGGGACAGCAGGTAGCCCTGGGCGGTGTCGCAGCCCATCTCCTGGAGGACGGCGAGCTGGGTCTCGTTCTCGATGCCCTCGGCGACCGTCGACATGCCGAAGCGCTGGCCGAGCCGGACGATCGTGCGAACCAGCGCCTCGTCCTCGGTCTCGCCGCCGAGCCGGTCGACGAAGGAGCGATCGATCTTGAGTACGTCCATCGGGAACCGGCGCAGGTAGGCGAGCGAGGAGTACCCCGTACCGAAATCGTCCATCGCCAGCAGGACACCGAGCGCCTTCAGGCCGACGATCCGGGACAGGTTCTCGTCGGTGTCGGTGAGCAGCACGCTCTCGGTCATCTCGAGGCAGAGCTGCTGCGGCGGCATGCCGGTCTCGACCAGCACCGCGGCCACCATGCCGGCGAGGTCGTCGTCCTCGAACTGGCGCACCGAGACGTTGACCGCCATCTTCAGCGGCCGGTCCCAGGCGACGGCCTGCCGGCAGGCCTCGGTGAGCACCCAGCGGCCGAGCGGCACGATCAGGCCGGTCGCCTCGGCGACGCCGATGAAGTCGAGCGGCGGCACCATCCCGCGGGTCGGGTGGTTCCAGCGGACCAGCGCCTCGAAGCCGGTGATCTCGCCGCTGCGCAGGTCGACGTTGGGCTGGTAGTACAGGACGAACTCGTCGCGCTCGAGCGCGAGCCGCAGGTCGGCGGCCAGCTCGAGGCGGTGCGCGAGGGCGTCGTGCATGCTGGGGTGGTAGGTAGCGTAACCGCCGCCACCGGCGTCCTTCGCCCGGTACATGGCGAGGTCGGCGTCGCGCAGCAACTGGTCGGCGTCGAGGCAGTCGCCCGAGGTGGCGATGCCTATCGCGGCGCCGATGTGCAGCTCGCGGTCGTCGACGTCGATCGGCTCGGCCAGCGCGGCGAGCAGCTCCATGGCGATCAGTTCGGCCTCGTCGCGGGCCTCGTCCGCCTCCATGATCACGGCGAACTCGTCGCCGCCGACCCGGGCCACCACCTTCGGTGCGGGCAGGCGGCGGCGCAGCCGCTCGGCGACGTGCACGAGCAGGTGGTCGCCGGCGTCGTGGCCGAGACTGTCGTTGATCTCCTTGAAGCCGTCCAGGTCGAGCAGCAGGATCGCCACCCGGCCGGGCTCGTTGCGGCCGACCGCCTCGGCGAGCCGTTCCCGGAAGCCGGCCCGGTTGGCCAGCCCGGTGAGCACGTCGTAGTAGGCGTCGTGGCGCAGCTGGTCCTGCAGCTCCTGGGCGTCGCTGATGTCCCGGGTGTTGAAGACGAGACCCCGGATGTACGGGTCGTCGAGCCGGTTGGTGATGGTCATCTCGGCGAGGCGGGGCTGCCCGTCCGCGTGGAACAGGGTGATCTCGAAGACGGTGGTGGCGCCGGGAACGTCCTTGACCTCGTCGATCGCGGCCTGCACCCGGCTGCCGACCTTGCGCCCGGCCACCTCGACGAACCGCTTGCCGATCAGCATCCACGCCGGGTAGCCGAAGATCCGCAGGACGGACTCGCTCTGGTAGCGCACGGTCGAGTCGGCCTCGAGGATCGCCAGCGAGTCGGTGCTCTGCTCGACCAGAGCCTGGAAGCGCAGTTCACTGGCGTGCAGCGCGGCGGACCGCTCGGCCACCCGGCTCTCCAGCCGGCCCACCAGCCGGCGGTTGTCGATCACCAGGAGAAGCTGGCGGACGACGATCAGCACGACCAGGATCGAGCGGGTCCAGGTGCCGACCGCGGTGGGCTGCGCGCCGAGGACGAGCCGGGCGAGGCCGACGACCAGGCTCAGCGTCAGAACGACGTACGGCAAATAGATGGCGACGGCCTGGCGCCCGTCCTCCTCGCTGTCCTTCTCGGGCCATCGGCCGCAGGCCGCGGCCGTGAGGCCGGCGAAACCGGCCAGCCAGCCGATCGAGCCCAGGGTGTCGAGGCCGGCATGGCCGGCGCTGCCCGCCACGGCGAGCAGGAACATCGAGGCGGCGGCGAGCATCAGACCGCGGCGGCCGGTCAGGGTCCGGTTGATCCGGGTGAGCACGGTGAGTCCGGCGGTGCCGAGGAGGATGTCGGCGACCGGGTACGGCGGGACGGCCGGCCCGGTGGCGTGACCCGGCCCGATGATCAGGTGATAGCTGAGGGCCGTCAGCGACGTGCTGATGATCAGCAGGTCGAGCAGGGCGCGCACCTTCTCGGCGCCGGAGCGGGCCGGCATCGGCAGCACGAACAGACCGGCCCAGCCCAGTGCCACCAGGACGAGGTAGCCGGCGGCCGGATCGGCCGCGGTGCCGCCGAAGAGTCCGGCGGCCGCGGCGCCCAGTCCGAGGGCGGCCCAGGCGAGCCGCTCCCGGCCGGTGCGCCGCCGAGCCCGGATCAGGCAGGCGATCGCGCCGGCCAGAGCCGCCACAGCGGTAGCAGCGCCGATGACCGTGGTCATCGGAACCCCCCTTCGCCCGGCCGACCTGTCCGTGAACCACGATCGGGCGAGTTGCCGGCCATCTGAGGGTTGTCCGGGAAAACGACGCGGGCGGTCCCGGGAAACCGGGTACCGCCCGCCGGTCGAACGAGAAGAGTTACTTCTTCTTCTTGTTCTTCTTGTCCTTCTTCTTGTCCTTCTTCGACTTCTTGGCCATCGTCGGTCTCCCTTCGGCGCCCCTGCTTTCCCTTGCGTGGCAACGAAAATCACCTGCCGCGCCAAGGCTGCGGGTCAACGATACGGAAACCCCAGGGGTCGTGTGGTCATCCCTGAATGAACTCCGTGCAGATCGACCCTCAAACCCGCGTCAAAGTCCAGCACAGTGCGACAAACGCGCCGAGACAGAGCACCGTGCGCACGTGGTTCCACGGCACCCAGCGCGGCTCGAACGCCCGCCGCGTCGCCGCCGGATCGGTGCGGCCGGCCGCGTCCAGCGCGTTGTTCAGCGGAATGTGCAGGGCCGCGGTCAGCACGAGCTGCCCCGTGTACAGCACCAGGGCGATCGCAGTGGGCACCAGCACCTCGGCCGGGCCGCTGATCGCGTAGAGGACCGTCGCGGTCGCGGAGAAGACCGCAGCACCGGCGAAGCACAGAAAGAACCATCCGTTGGTGATGGCTTTGTTGATGCGCTGCATCACCTCGGTGAAGACCGCGGCGTCGGCCTCGCGCAGGGCGGGCATGACGGAGATGGAGTACGCGTAGAAGAGCCCCGCCATCATCCCGGTGGTGATCGTGGCGGCCAGCAGAACGGCGATCCGCATGTTCGGCAACGCTAGACCTGCCGGAAGTGGTTGCGCAGTCCCGGCCGCCGGGGTAGCCAGGGATACATGATGCCGATCATCGACGGTCACAACGACCTGCCCATGCAACTGCGCGCCCGCTTCGGTTACCGGGTCGACGGACTCGACGAGGACCGGCCGGGCGTGCAGACCTCGCTCCCCCGGCTGCGGGCCGGGCAGGTGGGCGGCCAGTTCTGGTCGGTGTACGTGCCGTCCGACCTTTCCGAGCCGGAGGCGGTGGTCGCCACGATGGAACAGATCGACGCCGTCTACCGGATGGCCGCCGCCTACCCCTCGGACCTCGCGATCGCGTACAGCGCCGACGACGTCGAGCGGGTGATCGGCGAGGGCCGGATCGCGTCGCTGATCGGCATCGAGGGTGGCCACAGCATCGCCACCTCGCTGGGTGTGTTGCGGGCGTTCGCCCGGCTCGGCGTGCGCTACATGACCCTCACCCACAACCACAACACCTCGTGGGCCGACTCGGCGGCGGCCGAGCCGGCGGTGAACGGCCTGAACGACGAGGGCCGTGCGGTGGTCCGCGAGATGCAGCGGATCGGCATGCTGGTCGACCTCTCGCACGTCGCCACGGTCACCATGCACGCCGTGCTGGACACCGCGTTCGCTCCGGTGATCTTCAGCCACTCCGGCGCGCGGGCCCTGCACGATCACCCGCGCAACGTGCCGGACGACGTGCTGACCCGGCTGCGGGACAACGGCGGCGTCATCCAGCTGACCTTCGTGGCGCCGTTCATCTCGGCCGATTACCGGGCGTGGTTCGTGGCCGCCGACGCGGAATGGCGGCGGCTCGAGCTGCCTGAGGTGGGCTGGTGGCCGCCGGCGCCGCGGCCGGGCGAGGACCCGGCGTCGGTGCGGAACTGGCCGCCGGGCGACCCGCAGGCCGCGCCGGAGTTCCAGCCGTGGCTGGCCGCGAACCCCCGGCCGGTGGTGACCGTTGCGCAGGTCGCCGACCACGTCGACCATGCCCGGGAGGTGGCCGGGCTGGACCACGTCGGGCTGGGCGGCGACTACGACGGCACCACCGACCTTCCGTCCGGTTTGGAGGATGTCTCGGGATATCCGCGCCTGCTGGACGAACTGGCCGGCCGCGGCTGGTCCCCGGCCGACCTCGGCAAGCTCACCGGCGGCAACATCCTGCGCGTGCTGCGCTCGGCCGAGCAGCTGGCCCAGGAACCGCTGTGGCCGCCGACCCCGGCACGCTGACTTTGGTCGAAGCATTCATAGACCGATGACGCCGGCCGTCGACCTCCGGCCGACGCGGCCGGACCGGCCCACTGGGCACGCTGAGACGCATGATCACGGTCGACAACCTCACCAAGAGGTACGGGAGACACAGCGCCGTCGATGACGTGTCGTTCACCTGCCCACCCGGCACGGTGACCGGCTTTCTCGGGCCCAACGGGGCCGGCAAGTCCACCACCCTGCGGATGATCTGCGGGCTCACCACACCCACCTCGGGCACCGCCACCATCGGCGGCGTCCCCTATCGCCGCATCGGCAACCCCGGCCGCCGGATCGGCGTCCTGCTGGACGCCTCCGCCCAGCACGGCGGCCGCACCGGCCGGGAGGTGCTGTCCCTGGCCGCTTTCACCATGGGCGTACGCCGTTCCGCAGTCCCGCCCGCCCTCGAACGGGTGGGGCTGGACACCACGGCCGCCCGCCGCCGGGTGCGGCGCTATTCGCTCGGCATGCGGCAGCGGCTCGGCCTGGCCCACGCGCTGATCGGTGACCCGTCGGTGCTGGTGCTCGACGAGCCGGCCAACGGCCTCGACCCCGAGGGCATCTTCTGGATGCGGGGCCTGCTGCGCGAGTTCGCCGACCGCGGCGGCACCGTGCTGCTCTCCTCCCATCTGTTGCGCGAGGTCGAGGCGGTCGCCGACCACCTGGTCGTGATCGGCAACGGGCGGATCGTGGCCGGCGGCTCCCGCGACGAGTTGCTCGCCACCGCCGGCACCCTCGTCCGGGCCCTCGATCCGCCCGCGCTGCTCGCCCTGCTCGACCGGGCCGGCCTGGACGCCGCCCCGGCGACCGACGGTGGCGTGGTGGTGCGGGCCCCGGCCGAGACGATCGGCCGGGCCGCCGCCGAGGCCGGCCTGGTCCTGCTGGAGTTGCGCCCGGCCGGCCCGGGCGGGCTCGAGCAGCTCTTCCTGGAGCTGACCCGATGAGGCTCACCGTGGTCGAGCTGCGCAAGCTGGCCGACACCCGGGCCGGCCTGTGGTTGCTCCTGCTGATCGGCCTGGGCAGCGTCGGCACCGCGGCGATCCTGCTCGGCTGGGCCCCCGACGAGGAGCTGCGGTTCGCCGACTTCTTCGCCTTCGGCCTGCTGCCACCGACCGTGCTGCTGCCCATCCTCGGCATCCTGTCGATGACCGGCGAGTGGTCGCAGCGCACCGCCCTGACCACGTTCGCGCTCGTCCCGGCCCGGCTGCGGGTGATCGGCGCCAAGGTGGCGGCCGGCGTCGTCGTCTCGGTGGCCGCCACCGCCGCGACCCTGCTGCTGAGCGCCGCCGCCAACCTGATCGGCATCGCCATCGGCGGCGACGGCGGCTGGCACGTCGAGGGCTCGCTGATCTGGCAGGGCCTGCTGACCGAGCTGCTGTTCGTGGGGATGGGCATGGGATTCGGCGCACTGCTGCTCAGCTCTCCGCTGGCCATCGTCGCCTACTTCGCCCTGCCGACCCTGTGGGGCGCGCTGTCCGAGTCGATCCGCGCGCTGCGCGAGGTCGGTAACTGGCTCAACATCGGCATCACCACCGAGCCGCTCTCGGTCCCGTCGATGTCCGCCGGGCAGTACGGCCGGCTGGCCGTCTCCGCCCTGGTCTGGGTGGCGCTGCCGCTGCTGCTCGGTGCGTGGCGGATGTTCCGCAAGGAGGTGAGCTAGTTTGCCCGCCGCCGGCCGGGGGTAGGCTCCGGCGATGCCCATCGGAGCGCAACCGCCCGGCCGGCACGGCACCGTCGACGAACCGTACAGCGCGCTCAACCTGCGGCTCGTCCTCGCCGCGTTCGGCTTCGTGGTGTGCACGGTCCTGTCCATCTGGCTGTTCCACGAGGGCTGGACGCTGCCCGGCTGGCTGCTCGCCGCGTGGGCCGTCGTCGCGGTGATCGACATCGTGGTGGTGCAGCTGCGGCGGCGGGCCCGGCATCGCGCCGAGGGCGACGGCGACCACTCCCTGTTCGAGTAGCGCGTCTTGCCGATCCCCTGGTCAGCCAGGGGGTAGCGTCCCTTTTCATGACGTACGTCCGGTTCGGGGCCCTTCTCGTTTCGCTCGTGTGCGCGGCGGGTCTGCCAGCGCCGGCTCACGCCACTCCCGCCGCGGCCACCCCCGGTGCGGGCGCCGCCTGGGACGCCCGGGAGCTCGACCGGACCAGCTTCACGGCCGGCGGCGTCGCTCTGCCCGAGCATCCCCGCTACCACTACCGCCACAACCGTCGGCCGGAGAAGCGGCGGGCCGCGGCCGGCACGCCCGCGATCGGCACCCAGCGGGAATGGGTCGGCCTCGACGAGACCACCGGCAAGGTCTATCCGAAGACGTACCGCCTGCGGGCGGTCGGCCGGCACATCGAGGTGTGGGTGGCCGACGACATCGCGTTCCCGGCCGGCGACTGCCGCAAGGACGCGGTCGACGTCACCGAGGCGCAGATCGCCGACCTGATCCACGAGTTCGACGACACGATCTATCCGAAGGAGACGACTGCTTTCAGCACCCCGCCCGACCGGGACGGCACCAAGGCGGCCCGCAGCGGCGACTACACCGGGGACGGCGACAAGACGGTCACCCTGGTCGACAACATCCGCGACGACAACTACTTCCACTTCCCGAAGGCGGTCACCTTCGTCGCCGGGTTCTTCTCACCGCAGCTCAATGAGATCTTCGACCGCAACGTCATGACGATCGACGCGTACGACTGGAAGCACCGTCTCGGCGCCGCACCCGCCGACGAGCCCACCGGCGACCTGTGCACCAGCCGCCCGGCGCACCCCCGGATGTACGAGAGCACGTTCGCCCACGAGTGGCAGCACCTGCTCGAGTACTACGCCGACCCGGCCGAGGAGACCTGGCTCAACGAGGGCCTGTCCGACTTCGCGCAGACCCTGGTCGGCTATGTGGACGGACGCGCCGGCGTGCACGACCCCGGCAACGACAACCACCTGTTCTGCTACCAGGGCTACGGGCCGGTGAAGACGAAGTACAACCCGGACCCGCGGCAGTGCGGCGGACCGCAGAACTCCATGAACCTGTGGGACGAGGGCGCGCCGAGCGAGGTGCTGGCCGACTACGGCATCGCCTACCAGTTCCTGCTCTACCTGCGTGACCGCTTCGGCCTGCCGACGATCTCGCTGCTGCACCGCGACGGACTGCGGCGCGGCCTGGGCGGCGTCCAGGCGGCCCTGCCCACCGGCACGGCCCTGTACGACGTGCTGCACGACTTCCAGACCATGACCCTGGTCGACGGGATCGTCGGCGAGCCCGGCGGCGACATGAAAGGCGCACCCATCGGCCGGGTGACCGCCGACAGCCTGCGCTCGACCGTCAACCTGGACAACCCGTCGGCGTACGACCGCCCCGGCGCCGCGCCGAACGGTGCCGACTACGTGCCGCTGCCGACGCCGCTGCGGTCGCTGTCCTTCGAGGGCGGGAAGGTGCTGCCCGCACTGCCGACCGGCTGGACCATCGCCGACAACACCCTGTTCTCCGGCAACACCTCCAATCTGGACTCCCAGGCCGTCCTGCCGATCCGGGTTCCCACCAAGTCACCGACCCTGAGGCTGGAGACCTCCTACGCCCTCGAGGATGCCTACGACTTCGCCTATGTCTCCGTCTCCACCGACGGCGGCCGGACCTACACCCCCGTAGCCGGCGACCGGAACCGCAAGGGCACGCTCGGCCCCGCCCTGACCGGCCTCAGCGGCAAGGTGGTGACGGTCAGCTACGACCTGAGCGCCTACGCGGGCAAGAAGGTCCTGCTCAGCCTGCGCTGCACAACCGACGACGTCGTGAACCGGGGTGGCTGGCGCATCGGAAAGATCACCCTGGGCGACAAGACGCTGAGCGACGGCAGTTCACTGGCGGGCTGGCGCTCCCCCACGGCAATCGTGCCGACCCCGGTGCACGCCTGGCACGCCACGCTGGTCGGCATCGACGGCCACCGGGCCCGCCAGGTCCCGATCGAGAAGTGGGCCGAACTGAAGGCCTACCCCAAGGTCGTAGCGATCATCGCCTACGACGAGCCCACCGAGAAGGTGACGCAGTACGCCCCCTACCGCCTGGTCGCGAACGGCAATCTCCAGCCGGGCGGCTAAGACCCCGCGTTGAGGTGCCGGGCGGACCCCTGTGCGTGCCGGTGTCCTCGCCCTGGCGGACATATCGCGTGCAGTAGCCGTCCTTCTCGATCGTCGCCACGGTCTCGAGTTCGAACGGCGGGTCTCCCGGGTAGACAGTCGTGGTGGCCGGGTCGTTGACGTGCGAGAGGCTGACCAGTAACTCCCGCTTCATCCCGGCTCCCTCGATCTCGTTGCCCCGAAACATTGACACTGTCATGGTGACAGTGTCAAGCTCGCAGCGTGTGGACGATGGAAGAGTTGGTCGAGCGAGTGCGCCAGGCCCTGGAGGCCGAATACCCCGGCGCGCCGAACGGTCGTGTCCGTGACGTGCCCGACCGCCGCGCCATCCGGTGGTATACGACGATCGGCCTGGTCGACCGCCCGCTCGGCATGCGCGGGCGCACGGCGCTCTACGGTCCCCGCCACCTGCAGCAGCTCGTGGCGATCAAACGCATGCAGGCCCAGGGCCGCAGCCTGGCCGAGATCCAGGCCGACTTCGTCTGGCTCACCCCCGAGGCTCTCTCCGAGGCTTCACGGGTGCCGCCCGGCCTTCTCGTCACCAGCGAGGACGGGGTGGACGACGGCGCGGCCACCCGGCACTCGCCGCGGCCACGATTCTGGGCCGACCAGCCGGCCGCCGACGCCACCGCGCCGACGGAGCCCTCCACGCCGGCCTCGACCGCGGAGCCACCCGTGCGCCGCGCCGCGCTCGGCCTCTCCGCGACCGACATCCCCGCCCCGGTGCACGGCGTCACGCTCGGCGGCGGCGCCATCCTGCTCCTGCCCCATCCCGCGTCCGACGGCGACCGCTCCGAGATCGCCGCGGCCGCCGCTCCCCTGCTTCGCCTGCTCGAGTCCCGTGGCCTGATCGATGGGAGATTCTCATGACCGTTTCCGTCACTCCGATGAGCCCGGGTGAGCTCGACCGCATCCGGATCCTGCCCGACGCCGGCTTCGGCAACCTGGTCACCGACCGGGGCAACCTGCCGCTCGACCGGCTCGACGTCCGCGCCCGGGTGAGCGGGCTGACCGCCCGCACCACGGTGGTCACCGAGTTCGTCAACGTGCACGACACCGCACTCGAGGCGACCTACGTCTTTCCGCTCCCCGACCGGGCCGCGGTCACCGGCATGACGATGACCGCCGACGACCGCACCGTCGAGGCCGATTTGAAGGAGCGCGGCGCCGCCCGCGAGGCGTACGACCAGGCGATCGCCGCCGGGCAGCGCGCGTCGATCGCCGAGGAGGAGCGGCCCGACGTGTTCACCATGCGGGTCGGCAACATCCTGCCCGGTGAGCGCGTGGTGATCGAGCTGCGCCTGGTCGGCCCGCTCCCGTTCGAGGACGGCGCGGCCACATTCCGCTTCCCGCTGGTCGTCGCGCCGCGCTACGTGCCCGGCACCCCGCTGCCCGGCCCCTACGTCGGCGACGGCCAGCTGCCCGACACCGACGCGGTGCCCGACGCCTCGCGCATCTCCCCGCCCGTGCTGTTGCCGGGCTTCCCCAATCCGCTGCGCCTGTCGGTCGGCGTCGCCATCGACCCGGCCGGGCTCACCCTCGGCGAGGTGCGCTCCAGCCTGCACACCGTCACCGAGCAGGACGGCACGCTGAGCATCCAGCCGGGCGAGCGGGCCGACCGCGACTTCGTGCTGCGCATCGGCTACGCCGGCGGCACCGAGACGGCGATCGCCGTGCCCGACGAGACGGCCGATGAGCCCGGCGGCGTCTACCAGCTGGTCGTCCTCCCCCCGGAGAGCACCGCCGCGGCCCACCCGAAGGACGTGGTGCTGCTGCTCGACCGCTCCGGCAGCATGGGCGGCTGGAAGATGGTGGCCGCCCGCCGCGCCGCGGCCCGGGTGATCGACACGCTGACCACGGCCGACCGCTTCGCCGTGCTCACCTTCGACCACCAGATCGACCGCCCCGCCGACCTCGGCGACGGGCTGGCCGAGGCGAGCGATCGCAACCGTTTCCGCGCCGTGGAGCATCTGGCCCGGGCCGATGCCCGCGGTGGCACCGAGCTGCTCGCCCCGCTCACCGAAGGGCTGGGCCTGCTGCGCGCGAGCGAGGGCCGTGACCGGGTGCTGGTGCTCGTCACCGACGGCCAGGTGGGCAACGAGGACCAGATCGTCCACGACGTCACGGCGCTGATCGGCACCACCCGCGTGCACACGATCGGCATCGACCGCGCGGTCAACGCCGGCTTCCTGGGCCGCCTGGCCGCACTCGGCGCCGGCCGCGCCGAGCTGGTGGAGAGCGAGGACCGGCTCGACGAGGCGATGGAGCACATCCATCGCCGGATCGGGGCGCCGGTGGTCACCGGCCTGCGGGTGGAGGCGACCGGCCTGCGGTTGCTCGACGACGAGCGCACCCCCGCGCGGCTGCCCGGCCTCTACCCCGGCGTGCCGCTAGTGATCTCCGGCCGCTTCGCCGGGAAGCCCGGCGGCAGCCTGACGGTGACCGGCCGCACCCGCGATGACCAGGAGTTCCGCACCACGGTCGAGGTGCACGAGCGCACCGAGCCGGCAATCGCCGCCCAGTGGGCACGGGGCCGCCTGCGCGATCTGGAAGACGCCTACGCGGCCGGCGACCGCAGCCTCGAGCAGCGGATCGTCGCGACCTCGCTGCGCTACCGGGTGCTGTGCCGCTTCACCGCGTTCGTCGCGGTCGACAGTCGGGTGGTCAACGAGGGCGGCCAGACCCGCCGCGTCACCCAGCCGGTCGAGCTGCCGTCCGGCTGGGAGAGCGGCGGCGATGTGGCCCCCGCGATGCTCCGCATGAGCGCCGCGGGCCCGATGCCGCCCGCCCCGCCGTCCGCGGGCGCGCCGGCCGGCCCGGCCCGGTTCGCCCCCGCCCGCGCGGAGGCGGCCTCCGCGGGCCCTCCACGTTCCCGGGCTCCGATCGGCTTCGCCACCGTCCCGTCGATGCTGCGGGCGGGCAAGATGGCGGTCCCGGCCGGCGCCGCTCTCACCCTCGACCAGGTGCGCGAGATCGCCGCCACCGAGGCGAAGCGGCTGCACGACGCCACGGCGCTGCCCGCCTACGATCGCCGCGACCTGCTGGACGACCTGTCCAGCCGCCTGGCGGTCCTGCTCGGCTCCCTGTCCGACAAGGAGTTCAGCCCACTGCACGACCTGGTCACGCTCCTCGACGGCGACGCCACCCTGGACGAGAAGTGGGCCAGGGCCGTGGAGGTCCTGACCGCCTTCGGCGGCGGCAGCCACCAGCCGGAGACCGAACGACCGTCCCGGAAGACGTTCTGGAAGCGCTGAGCCGCTGCACACCGACGGCCACCGAACACCCGAGCCGGAACGACGCTGAGCGGCTGCGCAAAAGGCGGATGCCCCGCCCCCGGGAAAGGGGCGGGGCATCCTGGACCCGGTCAGTGGACCGGCGGGAGCACCTTCGCGGTGTTCGGGGCCGGCAGGCCCTGGGCGGCGATCTGGGCCGGGGTGGCCGCGGCCAGGTCGAACGGCACCGAGTCGGCCTTGGCGTCGTCGTCGTTGTCGAGCGGGACGCGGAACGGCTGCTGGTCGCCCATGCAGGTGATGCCCTTGGCGGGCAGCGAACGGTAGAGCAGGTAGCGGTCGGTGGCACCGGTGGCGCACGCCGACGTGCCGTAGGCGGTGTGGCCCCAATTGTTGCTGGACAGCAGGCGGCTGTTGGGCAGCAGCTTCGACGACGCCACGGCGTCGGCGTAGTTGGTGGCCGGGTCCCAGAAGCTTCCGACGATCAGGACGGGGTGCTTGGTGTGCATGGTGAACGGACCGGTGTAGGCGTCCTCGTCGCGGACCGTCCAGTGGTCGCCGGCGCACTGGACGCTGGCCCAGGCCCAGGCGCGGCCGAAGTACGGTGCCCGCCGGTCGGCGTTCGCCGAGGCCTTGGGCCAGGTCGTGCCGTGCGCGGGGTGACGGCCGTCGGTGCACATCACCGCGGAGTAGGCGTCGAACGAGTTGTCGTAGGGGAACGCGCGGCCCTCGGCCTGCTTGCGCATCCGGCGGAACAGATCGGCGGCAGCGGTCAGTTTCGCCCGGCTGGGCCGGTAACCGGGGGTGGTCAACGCGAAGACCTCGGCGGCCAGGCCGGTGACCTCGGTGCCCGCGTCCGGCTGGTAGAGGGCGCTCAGCACCATGCTGATGAACCCGGCGTAGGTGAGCGTCAGGTCGTCGACGACCAGCGGCTTCTTCTTCAGGCGCTCGGCGATGACCCGGAAGTTGCCCATCGGGCTCGCGCTGAACGCGCACTTCGTGCTTCCGGCCGCCGAACAGCGGCGCAGGATCTCGGCGAGCGCCTTGTACGCGCCGTCGGCGGAGTGCAGGCGGTCGTCCTGGATCTGACCGGCCGTCTTCGCGGTGCCCACCCAGGCCCGCGGGTTGATCACACCGTCGACGGCGACGGCGCGGAAACGGTCGGGGAACATGTTGGCGTAGTACTGGCCGAGCGCGGTGCCGTAGCTGAAGCCGAGGTAGGTCAGCTTGCTGTCGCCGACGGCGCGGCGCATCACGTCCATATCCCGGGCGACCTCGGCCGTCGACATCGCACCGGCCAGCTCACGGCCGGTGGTCGAGCAGGCGCGGGCCATCTTGCCGGCGGCCGTGATGTAGGACTTCTCCTGGGCGGCACCCCACGGGAAGCCGATGTTGAGCCGGTTCATCACCGGCGTCTGGCGGGCCGCGTCACCGAAGCAGTTGACCTGGTCGCTGAACCCGATGCCGCGCGGGTCCATGCCGACGACATCGAAGCGGTCCAGCAGGGCGTCGCTCAGGAAGTACGGGGCGGCGAGCGCCATCGAGACGGCGGAGCCGCCGGGGCCACCCGGATTCACGAACAGGCTGCCGATCCGGTGCTTCTGGTCCTTGGCCTTCACCCGCAGCAGCGCGAGGGTCACCTGCTTGCCGTACGGCCGGTCGTAGTCGAGCGGCACCTTCGCCGTCGCGCACTGACCCCAGCCGTAGCAGGAGTACCAGCGCAGCTTCGGAGTGGCGACCGCGTCGACGCGGTGCCGCTCGGCGGCACCGGTCCGATCGCCGGAGGCCGCGGGTGCCGCGACGACCGGCGTGGGCGCGATGATCGCCCCGGCCAGCGCCAGACCCGCGGCGCCGGCCGCGAGCAGACGGGTGGAGAACCGCATGTGTGACCTACCTGGTGACCCGGTCCCCCTGTTGTCCCGGATAGTCAGAAAGGTAGATTCGCGGCGGTTCTTCTCGGTTCGCGGTAAAGGTGTAGGTCCGTTGCGGCCGTTCAGTGTCCTCTTCCCGACCGTTCGGACATCGCAGCAGGTCAGTATGCGTCCTGTCGGCCCCGACGGGCCCATCGCACGGAAAGTCGGATGTTTCGGCCCGGGCGTGTCCCCCGCCGCCGCGGGTAGGTTGGGCGCTCGATCGTCTCTGACAAGCTCGATGGCGGCGGGTGATTCGTGACGGACGACGACTACGACGAGGAGCGTGACCCGCTTCTCGTCCGGCCCTATCTGCATGGTGACGCGGGCGCCGACAGCGGCGACCCGTCCACGCAGACGTGGCCGTCGGCGACCACCCGCGAGGTCCGATCGCAGATCGCTCTCGAGGGCGCCGACGACCCGACCGCCATTCTTTATCTGCCCGAGCCGCCCCGCCGACAGCACCACCGTCTGCTGATCGTTGCCGCCGCGCTCGCGCTGATCGTGCTCGGCGCCGGTGCGGCCGCCGTTGCCGCGCTGCGCACCGACGGCCGCCCGACGGCTTCGGCGACCCTGGCCGAGCCGCCGGTTCCCGCGCTCACCGGTCTGGTCCCCACGGCGAGACCGGAAACTTCGGCGGTCACCTCATCGCCCGTACCCAGTAGATCGTCGCACCGGAGCGCGACCGCCGCGGCGACCGCGACCAGCGGCAAAGCCGCCTCCGGCAAGCCGAGCGTGACCGGCACGGCCGCCGAGGACGGTAAGACGGTGATCGCGCCGGGTGACGCCGTCGCGCCCGAGCCGCAGGTGACCGAGCGGACCGGCACGATCCGCGGACAGAACGGGCTCTGCCTGGACCTGAACGGCGGGGTGGCGATCGCGTTCAACCACATCCAGGTCACCGACTGCAACGGCACCGCGGCGCAACGCTGGACGCTGGCCACCGACGGCACGCTGCGCGTGCAGGGCATGTGCGCGCTGATCCTGGGCGACGACACCGTCCACATCGTCGGTTGCGACGGGCGCACCACGGCCCGATGGCGCACCTCCGGCCAGCTGATCATCAACGCCGCGAACGACAAGTGCCTGACCGACCCGGCCTCCGGCGCGACGGCCGGCACCGCCGTCACGGTAACCACCTGCAACGGCCGAGCCAACGAACGCTGGTCCCTCCCCTGAGGATGCGCCGGCCGGGCTGAACCCCGCACGCCGGCGGTCGGCCCGGATGCGGGGGCATCGACTGAGCGACCGGATCGGGCTCGCCGCCGGCGGTTGAGCGGTGAAGCCGGGTGTGGGACGAAAATGAGGTGCGGATGGCGCTGGGTGGTCGTAGAACCGGAGGATGGGCTCTCGACTCTCCGCCGTCTGCTTCGCCGCGAACCAACCGGACCGGGTCGCGCGATTCTGGGCTGAGCTGCTCGGTTGGGAGCCGGTCGGCGATGCCACTCTCCGGTCGGGTGACGACGGCGGGTTCCGGATCCGGTTCGTGCCGACCGCCGAGCCGAAGGCCGGGCAGAATCGCGCGCACTTCGACCTGACCAGCGAATCCCTTGAGCAGCAGGAACGGACGGTGGCGCGCGTCCTCGAGCTCGGCGGCCGGCACATCGACGTGGGTCAGCTCGCGGAGGAGGGTCACGTCGTGCTCGCCGATCCCGAGGGCAACGAGTTGTGCGTCATCGAGCCGGGGAACAAGTTTCTGGCCGACTGCGGGTTCATCGGGGCGCTGGCCTGCGACGGTTCGCAGGCGGCCGGCTATTTCTGGAGTGCGGCGCTCGGGTGGCCGCTGGTCTGGGACCAGAACCAGGAGACCGCGATCCAGTCACCGCTCGGCGGCTCGAAGATCAGCTGGGGTGGCCTGTCGCCGGAGCCGAGGGCCGGCCGGGATCGGGTGACGCTCGAACTGACCCCGGCCGGCAGCGATCGGCAGGCCGAGGTCGACCGGCTGGTCTCGCTCGGCGCGACGCTCATCGACTCCGGCCGGGACAGCGTGCGGCTCGCCGACCCCGACGACACCGAGTTCCGCCTCGTGGGCCCCCCGAGGGAGCCGGCCGAGGAAGCAGCCCGCCGCCCGGCCGCCTGACGCCACCGCGCGAAGAGACAGCGGACGGACGACAGCCACCAGACCCACCGCGCGAGCAAACGAGCCGCAGGCGCGACCGCGCGACGAACTGCCCCTCGGTCCTAGAGCGACTTCGCGAGGGATTGGCCCGCTGTGCGGCCGCTGAACAGGCAACCGCCGAGGAACGTACCCTCCAGGGCGTTGTAGCCGTGCACTCCGCCGCCGCCGAAACCGGCCACCTCGCCGGCCGCGTAGAGGCCGGGGATCGGGGTGCCGGCCGCGGACAGGGCGCGCGACTCCAGGTCGGTCTGGATGCCCCCGAGGGTCTTGCGGGTCAGGATGTGCAGTTTCACCGCGATCAGTGGGCCCGATGCCGGGTCCAGGAAGCGGTGCGGGGCCACCGTGCGGCCGATCCGGTCGCCGCGGTAACGCCGGGAGTTGTGGATGCCCTGAATCTGCGAGTCCTTGCTGTACGGGTTGTCGACCTGCAGGTCGCGCGCCTCGATCTGGCGGCGGATCAGGGCGGGGTCGAGCAGCGGCTCGTCGGTCAGCTTGTTCATGCCGGCTACCAGGTCGTCCAGCGACGTGGACACGATGAAGTCGGCGCCGTTGCGCTTGAACGCCTCGACCGGGGCGGGCGCGCCCTTGCCGAGGATGCGCTCGCGGACGAACGCGCGGCGGTCCTTGGCGGTGATGTCCGGGTTCTGCTCGGAGCCGGAGAGCGCGAACTCCTTGCGGATGATCTTCTGGGTCAGGATGAACCAGGAGTGATCGTGCACCGCGATGTCCGGGGTCGTGCGCAGGTGACGCAGCGTGCTCATGGTGTCGTAACCGGGCAGGCACGGGTCGGGCAGCCGGCGACCGAGCGCGTCGAACCACATCGACGACGGGGCGGGCAGGATGCGGATGCCGTGGCCGGGCCAGATCGGGTCCCAGTTGCGGATGCCCTCGGTGTAGTGCCACATCCGGTCCCGGTTGACCAGGCGGGCGCCGGCCTCGTCGGCGATACCCAGCATCCGGCCGTCCACATAGGCGGGCACGCCGGTGACCATGCTCTTCGGCGGGGTGCCGAGCCTCTCCGGCCAGTACTCGCGGACCATCTCGTGGTTGCCGCCGATGCCGCCGGTGGTCAGCACGACCGCTTGCGCGGTCAAATCAAAGTCCGCGGTCTCGTCGCGGTTGGAGGTGATGCCGCGGGCCGAGGTGTCCGGGGCAAGGACCTTTCCGCGTACGCCGGTGACGGCGCCCGCGGTCACGATGAGTTCGTCCACCCGGTGGCGGTGATGGAACGTGACGAGTCCCGCCTCGGCCGCTTTGAGCACCGAGGCCACGAACGGTGCGACCACGCCGGTGCCGGTGCCCCAGGTGATGTGGAAGCGCGGCACGCTGTTGCCGTGGCCGTCGGCGCGCAGGCTGCCGCGTTCGGCCCAGCCCACGGTGGGCAGCCAGCTCAGGCCGAGCGACGAGAGCCAGGAGCGCTTCTCGCCGGCGGCGAACTCGACGTAGGCGCGCGCCCACTTGGCGCCCCAGACGTCCTCGTCGTCGAGGCGGTCGAACTGGGCGCTGCCCTGCCAGTCCGACCAGGCCAGCTCGACGGAGTCGTGCACGCCGAGGCGGCGCTGCTCGGGGGTGTCGACCAGGAAGAGGCCGCCGAAGGACCAGAACGCCTGGCCGCCCAGGTTGGCCGCGTTCTCCTGGTCGACCAGGGCGACACGCTTGCCGGCGGTGACGAGCTCATGGGTGGCGGCCAGACCGGCAAGGCCGGCGCCGACTACGATGACGTCCGCATTCACGATTCAGGAATGTATCGGATACATCTTTGTATTGGATAGGGTTCGACGAGTGCGGGTCACGAAGAGGCGGGCCGAGACGCGGGGCCGGCTGCTGGAGGCCGCGTTCCGGGTGTTCGCGGCGAAGGGGTACGGGCAGGCGCGCATCGACGACGTCTGTGCCGAGGCCGGCTACACCCGCGGCGCGTTCTACTCGAATTTCGCCACCCTCGACGAGCTGTTCTTCGCGCTGTACGACGAGCGCGCGGCGATCATCGCGGCCCAGGTGGCCGACGCGCTGACCGCGGACGGGTCCGCCCCGATCGAGCCGTCGATCCACGCGGTGATCGCCCGGACCGCCGCGACCCTGCTGCTGGACCGCGACTGGCTGCTGGTCAAGACCGACTTCCTGCTGTACGCGGCCCGCCACCCCGAGGTCGCCACCCGCCTCGCCGAGCACCGCACCCAGCTCCGCACCGCGATCGAGAGCCGGCTGCGCGGGGTGCAGGGCCGGCTGGCGCTGCCGCCGGGCGTCGCCGACGTGCCGGCGGCGGCCCACGCGGTGGTCGCCGCCTACGACGGCGTGACCGTCCAGCTCCTGCTGGACGGCGACATGCCGGCCGCCCGCACCTGGCTGACCCAGCTGCTCATCGCGTTGCTGGTCCGCTGAACGGCGCGGCCCCAGCAGGCGG
>NZ_BOQN01000002.1 GCF_018332695.1 Paractinoplanes toevensis | reverse complement strand
GGGGCGGGGCGCGGCGCGGCGCGGCGGGGCGGGGCGGCGGGAGGTCTGAGCGCGGGGTGGCCGGGCCGGGTCGCTGCCGGGCCGGCCGCGGTCGTGGGTGGGTGGTGGGCCGGCCTGGCTGTCAGGCGGCTGACTCGCTGTGGATTGTGGTGCGGCGCCTGCCGGAGATGTACAGGTAGAGCGCGGCGGCCGCCAGGAGTAGGCCGGCGGAGCCCAGGCCGATCAGTAACCCGGTCGGCATGCCGCCGGCGGTGGAGTCGGGCGGCGGTGGGGCGGCCGCTGCCGATGTCGCCGGCTCGGCGGTGGGGGAGAGGGTGGCTGGGGCGGACGGCTGGGCGGGGTCGGCGACGGTGAAGGTGTAGGCGCCCTGCACCGTGTGGCCGTCTGTGGACACCACGCGGTAGGCGACCGTGTAGGTGCCGTTGGTCAGCGCCTCGCTCAGCGTCAGCGTGCCGGTCGCCCGATCGATGGCCGGGGGAGCGGCCGGGATCCGTTGCCTCGCCGCGTTGCTGACGACGATGGTGGTGAAGTCCGGGTTGAGGCGCTGGCTGAAGGTCAGCGCGACGGCGGTGGGCGCCTTGGTCAGGGCGGCGTCCTTGGCCGGCACCGATGAGACCAGCGCGGTGTGTGCCCACGCCGGGGCGCCCGGCAGCAGCACGACCACCAGCGCCACCACGGCCACCAGTGCTCTCCGGACACCGGACACCGGCCGGCCCGCTGCGGCTATGACAACAGGCCGGCGCCGATCCAGCTGCCCTCGGTGCAGCCGGGCGGGATGGCGAACACGGCGGAGCCGATCGGTGTGATCCATTCGTTCAGCAGGTCCTTGTCGGCTAGGCGTTGCTGGATGGGGACGTACTGGCGGGCTATGTCCCGTTGGTAGGAGGCGAAGATCAGGCCCGCGTCGGGGAGGCCGGCGGCGTTGGGTGCGTCGTCGTAGTTGTACGGGCGGCGCAGGATCTTCTGGGTGGGGTCTTCCACGCGGGCGCGGGTTACGTGGGAGAAGTCCGGCATGGCCGGCAGGCCCGACTGGTCCACTGTGGTGAAGTCGGGCTTGTCGTGCTCCTCGTGGCCGCTCAGGGGCGCACCTGACGTCAGGCGGCGGCCTACCGCGTTCTCCTTGTCCGAGACCGACAGCATGTCCCACTTCTCGATCTCGGCGCGGATCCGCCGCACCACCAGCGTGGTGGAGCCGTCCTCGTTCCACACCGCCGGGTCGATCTCGGGGCCGCGCGGGTTGGCGGTGCCGTCCAGTTGGCCCAGCACGTTGCGCTGAGTGTGGTCGGGTGCCTGGACGCCGGGGCTGCGCCGGAAACCTTGCTGCACCCAGCGGATCGCGGCGAACGGG
This sequence comes from Paractinoplanes toevensis, assembly GCF_018332695.1. GTDB lineage: Bacteria > Actinomycetota > Actinomycetes > Mycobacteriales > Micromonosporaceae > Actinoplanes > Actinoplanes toevensis. The sequence continues at coordinate 99,621 of NZ_BOQN01000002.1, read as the reverse complement.
CGGGCGTCCTTGATCAGCATTCGCTGGGTGTGTGCGACCGTCAGCGGGTCGTCGGCGCAGATCTGCAGCAGCAGGTCGCCGCCGGACCAGCGGCGCTCGAGCCGGTCGATGCGGAACTTCGGCAGGTCGGCGATGGGCGCCGGCCGGCCGGCGGCGCGGTACAGGCCCGGCCCGAACCCGAACGTCACGGTCAGCCGGGCCGGCAGCGCGGCCAGGGTGGCGTCGGTGTCGCCGAGCGCCGGCTCGCCCTGGGTGAGCCGGGCCGCGTCGTCGGAGAGCAACCGCAGCATCCGACCGAGGGCGCGCCGGTCGGTGCCGGCGGCCAGGGTGAACGCCACGAACGCGGCGTGCGCCGGCGGATCCTCGGCCACCCCGGCCTGCCTCGGGCCGTGGAACGCGACGGCAGCCGTACCCGTCGGGAAGGTTTGGGGTTGGGTGACCGCGACCGGAACCGGCGTCTCCTGGCCGGTTGCCGCGACCGTGCCGGCGCCGGCCGCGGCGCCGAGGCCGGCCACCGCGGCCCCGGTGAGCAGGCGCCGCCGGCTCACCGGGGAAGGGCGGGCGGTCATGGCGCGGCGCTGCCCATCGGTGCCATCGACATGCCGGGGTCGTAGCTCTCGCCCGCGCCGGCGTACGGCTTGGCGATCGCGGTGAACGGTACGGTCGTGCCGTCGCCCAGTTTCAGGGTGAAGCTGACCTCGTCGCCGGCCTCGATGGCCCGGGCCGGGTTCATCAGCATCAGGTGGTCGCCGCCGGGGGAGAGCTCGTGCGTGCCGTTCGCCTTGATCACGAAGCCGCCCTCCTTGGGCTGCATGACCATCTTGCCGTCCTTCATGGTCATCTCGTGCAGCTCCATCGGTGAGGCCGGCGACTCGGCCGCCGCGACCGTGATGTCGGCGCCCGTGTCGTTGACCAGCACCCCGAACGCCGCCGTCATGGTGCCGGCCGGTGCCGCCTTGACCCACGGGTCGCGGATGGTCAGGGCGGCGGCGGGGGAGGGTGCGGGACTCGGCGTACTCCCGGCGGCGGAATCGTCGCCGCAGCCGGCCAGACCGAGGGTGACCAGGAGCCCGGCCGTGGCCGCGAGACGAGTAAGCGTATTTTTCATGACATCCACTTCTATAGCCGGACCTTCAGTTCATTGGTCCCGCGGAGTCGCCGAAAAGTTCCCGCTCCTTTTCGATAGTCGTCAAGACGGCCGTCCGGGTTCCCGGGCTTCGTCGGTGGCCGCCGCGGCCAGGAAGGCGTTGTAGCGGGCCAACTCGTCGTCCTCGCCGGTCGCGTCGGCGCGGTCGGCCGCCCGGTCCAGGCGGGCCTGCTCGCGCTCGTCGGAGCGGATCCACTGGCGCACCAGCACCAGCATCACCACGGCGGCCGGCAGCTCGCCGAGCGCCCACGCCAGGCCGGCGCCGAGCCGCTGATCCGCCAGCAGGGACGAGGCCCAGGCCGGGTGCACGGCCGGGTACCAGTCGGCGGCGATGACGGTCGTCGACTGCAGCAGCACGAACCCGAAGAACGCGTGCGCCGCCATGGCCAGGAAGTGCACGACCGTCAGCAGGGCCGGATGGACCCGGCGGCGGCCCGGGTCGGCGCCGATGAGCACCCAGAACAGGAGGTAGCCGGCGAGGACGAAGTGGACCAGCATGGCCAGGTGCCCGAGGTGGTAGCGCATCAGAGTGCCGAGCAGCCCACCCAGGTACAGCCCGTACAGGCTCACGACGTAGATCCCGAGCGCGACGAGCGGATTGCCGATCAGGCGCAGCCCCCGGCTGTGCAGCACCACCAGCAGCCACTCGCGCGCCCCGCGCACCTGCGGATCGGCCGGCCGGCGCAGCGCCCGCAACGCGAGCGTCACGGGCGCGCCGCCGACCAGCAGGATCGGCACCACCATCGACAACACCATGTGCTGCACCATGTGCACGCTGAACAGCACGTACGCGTACCGGGCCACGCCGAGCCCGGTGATCGCGCCGAGCAACAGCAGCCCGCCCACCCAGGACGCGGTGCGGGCGACCGGCCAGTCGTGCCCGGCGCGGCGCATCCGCACCACCCCGGCGAGGTAGGCGGCGATCCCGACCGCGACCGCGGTGAGCAGGAACAGGTCCGGGAGCGGATCGCCGACCATCCGGGCGGCGGTCGGCGGACCGGGCTGCCCGAAGCCCAGCAGTTCCACCAGCGGATCCGGCGTGGCGGCGGCCGGCGGGGTGGGGCTGCGCGACAGCGCCACCGCGAGCCCGACCGCGGCACCGAGAACGAGCAGCTCACCGGCGGCCAGCCGGAGGAATGCCCGGGGCCGGCCGGCGCGCAGGCCGGGCAGGGTGCGGCCGCGGTGCGCGGCCCCGATCACCCCGACCAGGACCAGGGCAAAGACCTTGAGGAGTACGAGGGTGCCGTAGCGGGTGCTCCACAGCGCCGGCCAGGCACCCAGCCGCACCGCCGCGTTGACCACCCCGCTCACCGCCGTGGCCACGAAGCAGGCCAGCGCGAGACGGCTGTAGCGGTCGGCGGTGTCGGCGAACCGGCGATGCCGGCGCACCAGCAACAGCCCGGCCAGCCCGCCCAGCCACAGCGACGCCGCGAGCACGTGCACCGCGAGGCTGCTCACCGCGATCTGATGGTTGCCGGCCCCGGCCGCGTGCCCGGTGAAGGCCGGCGGCAGCAGCGCCACCATCGCGAGCCCCGCGGTGACCGCGGCCGTGCCCCGCCCCGGCCCGGCCCGGCTGAGGACGGCCACCGCGAGGGCGAGCCCGGCCTGCAGCACCAAGGCCTGCCCCTGGTTGACCGAGAACGCGAAGCTCAGCAGCGGTTCCCGGCCCAGCCTCGCGACCGGCATCCCCAGCAGGTCGGAGACGGCGAACGCAACCAGGACGAGGCTGGTCGCGGCCCACAGCAGCGCCAGCCAGGTGGTGCGGCGCAGCAGCCGCCACCCGTGCGCGGCCACGCTGCGGCCGTCCCCCGGCAGCAGGAACGCCGCGGTGACGGTGATCCCGGCGGTGAGCACACCGAGCACGTCGGCCAGCATGGTCAGGACCGGCAGGGCCCACTCGGTGAGGGCACCGGGCTCGGGTATCCCCGGCAGCACGGCGTCATCCACCGCCCCGCCGAACAGCAGTCCCCCGACGAGGACCGCGACACCCGTACCCGTAGCCGCCGTCACCAGCGACGGCGCTTTCATCGCAGCACGCACCCTGCCCAAGTCGGTCCGCGCGGCCCGGTGGTTCCCGGGGGTGAACTTTTCCGCTCGCCGCCGCGTACCTCCGGGCGTGACCGACGCCGACCCCCTGGCCGCCTTGGCGTACGCGGCCGGGCGTGGTGACCGGGACGCGCTCACCGACCTGATCCGGCTCACCCAGCGGGACGTCCAGCGTTTCCTGTCCCCGCTGACGTCGCCGGCCGAGGTGGAGGATCTCGCCCAGGAGACCTATCTGCGGGCGGTGGGCGCGCTGCCACGCTTCGCCGGCCGCTCGTCGGTGCGCACCTGGCTGTTCGCGATCGCCCGCCGGGTCGCGGCCGACCACGTCCGGTACGCGACCCGCCGCCCCCGCACGGCGCCCTTGCCGGACGCGGAGGTGCCGTCGTCGGCGTCGTCCCGTTTCGAGGAGCAGCACGCCCTGACCGACCTGATCCGCGGCCTCGCCCCGGACCGCCGGGAGGCGTTCCTGCTGACCCAGGTGGCCGGCCTGTCGTACGCCGAGGCGGCCGAGATCTGCGACTGCCCGGTCGGCACCATCCGGTCCCGGATAGCCCGGGCCCGCGAGGACCTGGTGGCCGCCATGCGCGTCCAGGAGTCCCGCAACGCCGGTTGACGGCTCGCTGTCTGTCGAGGGAAACCGTCATGTCCGTCTTGTCGGATAGGTGGAAGCGGGGCCACCCATTTGACGATCTTCGATATAGCTTTCCTTCGGGCCTCGAGCGAGGTCCCTCACGGGGAGGACTGCTATGTCATTCAAGGTTCGATGGCGCGTGCGGAAAGCAATGGCTTTCGCGCTGCTGATGGTCGCCATGGTCGCGGGTTTCGCCGCGCCGGCTCAGGCGGACGACCCGCCGCCGTACGGCGCCCTCTACACGGACGCTTACTACTTCGGTTCCATCAACGCGAACCGGCCCGGCACCATCCTGCTGTCCGAGACGTGCCTCGCCGGCTGCTACAACTACCAGCGCTGGCACTCGCTCGGCGCCGGGAAGAGCCCGTCCGGACACTCGATCATCAAGCTCCAGAGCTACCTGACCAACCAGTGCATCAGCAGCCATGCCTCGACCGCCGGCGGAACCGCCTACTCGAGCGCCTGCAGCAGTCACTACGAGAACTGGGAGGTGTACCCGGTCTCGCACAACGGCGGAACCTTCTACGTGTTCAAGAGCTGGGGTGCCTGGGTTCACCAGGGACTGCACCTGTGCCTCCAGGCCAACGGCAACCCGGCGTACGTCCGGATGGAGCCCTGCGACACGGGCAACAACCGGCAGCGCTGGGGCTGAGCCCGGCGGTCCGGCGGCGCGGGGTTGCCCGTGCTGCCGGACCACCTGTTGTCCCGGCGGTCAGAAGTCGTCGTCGAAACTCACCGTTCCGGTCACCCCCATCTGGTACGCCGAGACACGGCGTTCGAAGAAGTTGGACAGCTCCTGGACGTCCTGCAACTCCATGAAGGCGAACGGGTTCTTGCTGTGGTACATCGGCTCGATGCCGAGCACGGCCAGCCGGCGGTCGGCGACGTGTTGCAGGTACTCCCGCATGTCGGCCAGGGACATTCCGGAGACGCCCTGGTCGAGCAGGTCGGCGGCGAACTGCACCTCGCACTCGACGGCTTCCGCGAGCATGTCCCGGACCTGCTGTTCCAGGTCGGCGTCGAACAGGTCCGGTTCCTCCTTGCGCACCTGGTCGACCACGTCGAAGGCGAACGCCATGTGCATCGACTCGTCGCGGAACACCCAGTTGGTGCCGCTCGCCAGGCCGTGCAGCAGGCCGCGGGAACGCAGGAAGTAGACGTACGCGAAGGCGCCGTAGAAGAACAGCCCCTCGATGCACGCCGCGAAGCAGATCAGGTTGAGCAGGAAGGCCCGCCGATCCTCCCGCGTCTTCAGCAGCCGCACCTCGAACAGCGAGTCGATCCACTTGAAGCAGAACTCGGCCTTACCGGCGATCGACGGAATGTTGTCGACCGCCGAGAACGCCGCCGCCCGCTCGTCGAGATCGGGCACGTAGGTGTCCAGCAGGTTCAGATAGAACTGGACGTGCACGGCCTCCTCGAACAGTTGCCGGGAGAGGTAGAGCCGGCCCTCCGGCGAGTTCACGTGCTGATAGAGATTGAGCACCAGGTTGTTCGCGACGATCGTGTCGCCGGTGGCGAAGAACGCGACGAGCCGCGACACCAGGTGCCGCTCGGCCGGCGAGAGCCGGTTCAGGTCGGCCAGGTCGGAGTGCAGATCGACCTCCTCGACCGTCCAGGTGTTCTTGATCGCGTCCTTGTAGCGGTCGAAGAAGTGCGGGTACTTCATCGGCCGCAGGGTCAGGTCCATTCCGGGATCGAGCAGCATTACTGGCAGGCCTCACAGGATTCGGGGTTCTCCAGGGAACAGGTGACCGCCTCGATCGGCACCGTTGCCTGCTGGATACGTGTCGCGGGGCGCGAACGCAGGTAGTAGGTCGTCTTCAGGCCGGCCTTCCAGGCGTACAGGTACATCGAGGAGAGCTTGCCGATGGTGGGTGCGCTCAGGAACAGGTTCAGCGACTGGGACTGGTCGATGTACGGCGCGCGGGCGGCGGCCAGATCGATCAGCGCTTTCTGCGGCAGTTCCCAGGCGGTGCGGAACACCTCGCGAACCTCGGCGGGCAGTTCGGCGATGCCCTGCACGGAACCCTCCGCGCGCTTGATCTGCTCGCGGACCGGTGCGGTCCACAGGCCGCGCGCCTTCAACTCCCGTACCAGATAGGTGTTGATCTGGATAAATTCGCCGGACATCGTCTCGCGCTTGAACAGGTTGGACACCTGCGGCTCGATGCACTCGTAGCAACCGGCGATGGACGCGATGGTCGCGGTCGGCGCGATGGCGATCAGCAGCGAATTCCGGAGGCCGTGGATCTCCAGGCTCTTACGCAGCGCCGCCCACCGCTCGGTCTGCTCCGCGGTCGCGCCCCACAACTCGTGGTGCAGGTCGCCGCCGGCCGCCCGGGTCTCGGCAAAGGCCGGGTGCGGGCCGAACTGCTCCGCCAGCCGCACCGAGCTCTCCAGCGCGGTCAGGAAGATCTCTTCCTGTACGCGGGTGGACAGTTCTTTCGCCTCGGCCGAGTCGAACGGCAGCCCCAGCGTGAAGAACGCGTCCTGCAGGCCCATCAGCCCGAGCCCGACCGGGCGCCACCGCGGATTCGAGGCCGCCGCCTGCGCCGACGGGTAGTAGTTGATGTCGATCACCCGGTCCAGGAAGACGACCGCGGTGCGGACCGTCTCGCGCAGCTTCGCCCAGTCCACGCCGCCGTCCGCGGTGACGTGCGCGCCGAGGTTGATCGACCCGAGGTTGCAGACGGCCGTCTCCTCGTCCGAGTTGACCTCGAGGATCTCGGTGCACAGGTTCGACAGGTGGATGGTGTTGCCGGGCGCGCCGGTCTGGTTGGACAGCCGGTTCGACGGGTCCTTGAACGTCATCCAGCCGTTGCCGGTCTGCGCCAGGGTGCGCATCATCCGCCCGTACAGGTCGCGGGCCTTGACGGTTTTGACGGCCTTCTTCTCGGCCCGGCGGTAGGCCTCGTCGAACGCGTCGCCGTAGAGGTCGGGCAGGTCCGGTGCGTCCGACGGGTCGATCAGCGACCAGTCGCCGTCGGCCTCGACCCGGCGCATGAACTCGTCCGGGATCCAGTTGGCCAGGTTGAGGTTGTGGGTGCGCCGGGAGTCCTCGCCGGTGTTGTCCCGCAGCTCCAGGAACTCCTCGATGTCCGGGTGCCACGGCTCCAGGTAGACGCAGGCCGCGCCCTTGCGCCGGCCGCCCTGGTTGACCGCGGCGACGCCCGCGTCGAGCGTCTTCAGGAACGGGACGATGCCGTTGGACTTGCCGTTGGTGCCGCGGATCAGGGCTCCCCGTCCCCGGATCCGCGACCACGAGATGCCGATGCCGCCGGAGAACTTGGACAGCTTCGCGACCTGGTGGTAACGCTCGTAGATCGAGTCCAGCTCGTCCCGGGGCGAGTCGACCAGGAAGCACGACGACATCTGGGTGTGCCGGGTGCCCGAGTTGAACAGGGTCGGTGAGCTGGGCAGATAGGCGAGCGACGACATGAGCCGGTAGAAGCCGATCGCCTCGGCCGGCGTCTCGCTCAGTCCACAGGCGACCCGCAGCAGCCAGTACTGCGGTGTCTCCACGACCAGCCGGGACTGCGGGTGCCGCAGCAGGTAGCGGTCGGCGACGGTACGCAGCCCGAAGTATTCGAACCTCTTGTCCCCGTTGGGGTCGACGGCGTCATCCAGCTTGCGGGCGTTGCGCGCCACGAAAGCGGCCGTGTCGTCGCCGATCAGTCCCTGCTGGTGGGCGTAGCGGATGGACTGGCTGAAGGACGCCACGCCCTGCTGGCGGACCTCCTTCTCGACGTACGCGGCGAGCAGCCGGGCCGCCAGCCTCGAGTATTGCGGCTCCTCGCCGATCAGCTCGGCCGATGTCTGGATCGAGAGTTTGTCCAGCTCGGACGTGGTAGCGCCGTCGTAGAGCCCGCTGATCGTCCTGGTCGCCACCCGGAGCGGGTCCACCTCGTCGAGGTCGTCCACCCACCGCTCGACGGCCTTCACGATCTTGTTGACGTCGACGATCTCCAGATCGCCGTCGCGCTTGCGCACCTGCATCACGTGCCGACGCTGCTCCGGCACGGACTGTGTCACCGTCATGTGTCCCCCTCGCCACTGGGAAAGCGCGCAGGAGGACGCCAACTGACGGCGTCGGCCGTCCCACGCGGCCTTCGACCGCCGCGCACCGGTCGGCACGCGGCGCGCTGGCAGGTCTTCGGACTCGCGGGCGTCGCACTCGTTCCTACTGGCCGTCGCTTCCCAGGCTCCGCGGAGCCCAGTGCTTCATGACGGCGGTCGTTCCCACTTACCGCTGCGGGGCAGTCCCGGAATCACACCGGGTTCCCTGTTGCCTCGGCCGCCTTCCGGCGGTCGAACCAGCTGCGATCAACACCATATATGGGTACGGGTCTGAATGGAAACCACTAGATATCGTGTCGGCGTGTCGGTGATCCCCGGTTACCGGGCCGCCTGGGTCAGATACAGCGCGGCGAGCGCGGTGGCCAGGCCGCCGAGCAGCAGTCGGAGGGCCCGCTCGGGCAGGCGCGGTTGCAGCCGGGCCCCGAGGTAACCGCCCAGGAGGCCACCGGCGCCGCAGAGCAGCCCGAGTGTCCAGTGTGGGGCGATGTCGCCGCCGGTGGTCAGGGCGAGCAAGCCGTAGGTGACCGCGCCGGCGATGGAGTTCAGGAAGGTGCAGGCCAGCGCGGCCGGCGCGATGGTCGCCATCGGGACGCCGCGGCCGGCCAGGATCGGGCCGAGCAGCGAGCCGCCGCCGATGCCGTAGATGCCGCCCACGGTGCCGACAGCGACGCCCAGCACGAGGGTCGCCCGCCGGGACAGCGGCCGGCGATCGGGAATGCCGGGACGCAGCGCTCGGACGATCAGCCAGAGCCCGAGCGGGAGCAGGACCACGGCGACGATCAGCCGGAAGACCCGCGGGCCGGGCACCGCGAACACCCGCAGGCAGGCGCCGAGCACGATGCCCGGCAGGGTGCCGGCCAGCAGCAGCCGGGTCAGCGGCCCGGTCAATTGGCCGGACCGCCGGTAGCGGATCAGGGCACCCGGCCCGGAGACGACGTTGAAGAGCAGGTTGGTCGGGGTGACCGCGGGGCTGGGCACGTGCAGCAGGCTGAGCTGCACCGGCAGCAGGAAGACCGCGCCGGACACCCCGGCCGGCGTGGTGATCAGCGAGATCAGCAGGCCGACGACGAACCCGGCCGCACCGGTCTGCCACGTCACCCGACGATTATGCCCACCTGACCCAACCGGCCGGTTCGTCACTCGAGGCGCGATGGCTACCAGAACGTGTGACCCCGGGTCCGGCGCACCCCCGCGCGCCTAGCCTGGCCGTATGTCGTACGTTGCCGCAAGAGACGGTCGGCGGCGCCGGAGCGCCGCCGACCGTGCCCCCGTCGTTCCCGCTCAACTCGCCGACCTGCACGGCCACAGCGTGGGTCTCCTCGAGGTGCCGCATCACATGATCACCGGGCGCCGGAGCCGGCGCCGGTTCAACCTCGACGACCCGGCCGAGCAGCGCACCGCCTACCAGACCGTGCTGTGCCAGGCCGCCGACTGCTGCGAGGTCAACGACCTGCTCAACCCGGGCGTGCTGCGCCGGCTCTGGCGCAGCCTGCACCTGCCGCAGCGGGTCCGGGAGGCGTGGGAGGCCCGCCATCCGGATCTGTCCCGGCCCACGACCTCCGACGATGTGGCGGTCGACGCGGCCGCGGTGGTCACCGCCGCCCGGGTCGGTGGCGACGCCGACGGTTTCCGGCGCCGGTCCCGCCCCGGCGTGGCGGTCCGGGTCCGCAGCCTGACCGGCGCCCAGATGATCGCCGCGCGCACCGCCTCGGCCCGCTGACCCACGACCCTTCAGTGGCGGGCCCGCCCGCAGCGGGCGCGCGGAGGGTGAGTTCCGCCCGGCCGAAACCGTGCGGCGGGGACTGCTCCCGCCCGCGTACGAAAAAAGGTCAGGCAGTGCGGACCAATTCGGCGGCCTTGGCGATGGTGGCCCGGTCGTAGTTGAAGTACGGGCGCAGTGGCTCCGGCGCCGCGGTGCGGCCCCACTGGTAGATGAGCCGCTGGGTCTCCATCGACCCGTCGTGCCAGCGGCGCAGCACGTCGTGCAGGTTCAGCGGGGACGGTGACGCCTCGCCGTCGCCGAGGATCCAGGCCAGCTCCGGCACGGCGTCGGTGGGCGACAGCTCACCCCGCTTGACCCGCAGCATGACCTCGAAGCACGCCTCGAACTGCTCCTGGGCGCTGGGCAGGTCGGGGCAGAACGAGCCGGGCACGGCGCCCTGGTGCAGCCGCTCCAGCAGCGCCGGCTCGTTGGTTTCCAGGTACTGGTAGTAGGTGCCGGCTACCCGGATCACGCCCAGGTTCCACGCCAAATACCACATCTTCGACCAGGCCCGCCACAGGTCGAAGTCGCGGAACGCGATGTACGACCCGGCGATCAGCTTGTCGTTGTTGTCGAGGATGTTCTGGTTGAGCGTCTCGATGTAGTCGAAGCGGGCGGCCGAGTAGTCGCCGTCCGCCCGGGCCGCCAGGAACCGCGGCACGAACGCCTCGATGACCGCCATGGTGTTCGCCATGCCCCGGCTGAACAGGGCGTCGATCGCCCCGGCCGCGTGGCTCATCAGCACCCACCGGTCGCCGACCGTGCGCGACGAGGAGAACTGGGTGCGGCCGGTGGAGATCCAGCGGAACGCCGACGTGGCCCCCTTGAACTGCCGGGCGATCGCCGGGAACCGGTCGAGGAAATCGGTCCACTCCTGCTCCGGGGTGACGCCCTCGGGCTTGGGGAACTTGTCGACGTCCAGGCTGAGGCCGACGCTGACCAGGTCGGACTCGCTGCCCTCGCGGTTGTCGAACGGGATGACCCAGAGCCAGCCGCCGTCGAACAGGTGGTGCAGGGTGCCCTCGTGCCAGAGGTTGGGCTGGCCGCTGGACTCCTCCACCGAGTCGTACGGCACGACGCCGCGCATGTGCGTGAAGATGGTCCGTGAGTTGGTCTCGAACCGGCACGGCTCCTCGCGCAGCCCGAACGCGTCGGCCAGCACCGAGGTGCGCCCGGTGGCGTCGATGACGTAGTCGCTGCGGAAGGTCTCGCCGCTGTCGAGCACGACGACGGCCTCGTCCGCCCCGATGTCGACCGACCGGACGCGAACGCCCTCGCGCGCGATCGCGCCATATTTCTTGCAGGCCTCGAAGAGGTACTGGTCGATGTCGGCGCGCATCAGGTGCGACTCCGGGCCGTACGGGCCCTCGGAGACGCTGCACTGGGTGACCTCGAACGGATCGTGGTCGACGCCCGCGGTGTGGTACACGAAGCCGAAGTTGGTCTTGATGCCGCACCGGCGGCTGGCGTGCTCGGCGATGCCGCCGCTGGTCGACACGTGGGCCAGCTCCGGTACGTCGTAACGGGCGGCCAGCAGGCGCAGCAGGAACGAGGTCTCGCCGATGGTGGACTCGCCCAGGGCGAACCGCGGGTGTTTCGCCGCGTCCACGATGGCCACCGAGACTCCGAGCTTCGCGAGGATGGCGGCCACGGTGCTGCCACCGATGCCGCTGCCGAGGACGGTTACGTCGACGCGGGTGTCCATGATTGATCCTTCCGGTTCACAGTTTGCCTGCCCTTTCGCTCTATCCGCGAGAGCAGCGGGCCGGTCGCCAGGGTGGTGAGCACCGCATTGATCACCAGAACGGTGTAGAGCGTGGTGGTGAGCAGGCCGGCGGCCGCGCCCACGCTGAGCACGACGAGCTCGGTCAGGCCGCGGGTGCTCAGCAGCACGCCGAGGGTCAGCGAGTCGCGGCCGTCCATGCCGGTGAGGCGGGCCGGCCCGGCCGCCCCGGCGATCTTGCCGATCATCGAGACCGCCACCGCCGCGACCAGCACCGCGGTGTCCCGCCACCCCATCGCGGCGACGTCGACGCCCATGCCGGCCACCACGAAGAAGGCGGGCAGCAGCAGCCCGCTGCTCAGGTCGGCGGCCCGGGTGGTGATCAGGTCGATGACGGACTCGACCCGGGGCAGGGCGAGGCCGAGGATGAACGGGCCGAAGATGCTGTGCAGGCCGATGCTCTCGGTGAACCAGGCGGCCAGCACCGCGGCCACCAGCACCGCGATCAGCAGGGCCCGGGGCGAGATGCGGTCGAGGGCGCCACGCCGTTGCAGGGTGGCCAGCGCGGGCCGCACCACCAGCAGCATGATCAGGACGAACGCGGCGACCAGGGCCAGCATCACCCACGGCCGGTGGCTGCCCTGGCCGGCCAGCGCGACCACGGCCGCCAGGGCCAGCCACGCCGCCACGTCGATCAACGCGGCGCAGGCCAGGGCGATGCCGGCCATCCGGGTGCCGGACATGCCCCGGTCCCGCAGGATGCGGGCCAGCACCGGGAACGCGGTGATCGCCACCGCCACCCCGACGAACAGCAGGAACGGCGTGCGGCCGGCCGGCACCTCGTACCACGGCCAGATGACCACCGCGAGCAGCAGGCCGAGCAGGAACGGCAGCAGGGTCGCGCCCAGTGCGACCGCCCCGACGGTGCCGGCCCGCCGGCCCAGCGTCGCGGTCTCCACCTCGAGGCCGACCACCAGCATGAAGATGACCAGGCCGAGCTGGGCGAGCATGGTCAGGTAGGGCTTCGCGTCGTCCGGCAGCAGCAGATCGCTGACCTGCGGCGCGAACAGGCCGAGCAGCGACGGCCCGGCGCAGATGCCGGCCACGATCTCGCCGACCACCGGCGGTTGCCCGGCCCGTTCGAAGAGGAACCCGCCGAGGCGGGCCAGGGCCACGACAAAGGCCAGACTCAGCAGTACGTGCGACAGCACCTCGCTGGTCACGACTACGACGCCCGCCGGCGCCCGGCGACCTCGTGCGAGTACTCCACCCCCGCTTTCGCCTGCGCGGCGGCCATCGTCCGGCGGGTTCGGCCGTCGGTCTGCAGCTCCGCCTCGTAGGCCGCGAGCCGTGGCCAGGTCGCCGCGGTGAAGTAGGGAATCACCCGGCGGGCGAACAGTTCCAGGGACCGGCGGGTGGCGTACGGGTCGGCGATGTCGGACTGTTCGATGAGGAACGTGCCGAAGCCCCCGCTGAGCTCCCACATCTTCTCGATGTGCGCGATCGCCTGCTCGGGGGTGCCGATGACCGCGGTGCCGGTGGTGGTGAGGACGTCCACGATCGCGTCCGGGTCGTCCAGGTCGACCGGCACGTTCATCGGCAGGATCTGCCGGATGTATTTCGTGTAGGCGGTCAGGCCGTAGCGGACCTCGGCCCGGGCCTGCTCCTCGGTGTCGGCGATGTGCATCAGGCTCATCACCGACCACCGGTTGCGGTCGAACCGGTGACCCGCCTGCTTGGCTTCCTCCTCGGCGATGCCGGCCGCGGTCTTCAGCGGGTTTTCCGAGCCGGTGCCGAGCGAGGCGGACGCGCCGAACGAGACCATGCCGGCCCCGAACCGGCCGGCCAGCCGTGGCCCGGCCGGCGACTTGAACGCGGCGACCCGGATGTCGAACGGCCAGCGGTAGGGGCGCAGGTGCAGGGCGGCGTTGTCCAGCTCGAACCAGTCGGTCTTGCGGGTGACCGGCCCGTCGTACCGCAGCATCGCGGTGATCGCCTCGAGCGACTCCTCCATCATCCGGCGCGCCTGCATCGGATCGTGGCCGATCATGGTGGCGTCCAGCGTCAGCGCGCCCGAGCCGACCCCGAAGATCAGCCGCCCGCGGGTCAGGTGATCGAGCTGGATGATGCGGTCGAGCAGCATGAACGGGTGGTGGTAGGAGAGCGTCGACACGCCGGTGCCGAGCCGGATGCGCCGGGTGCGCTGGGCCGCCGCCGCGATCATCAGCTCGGGCGCGGCGATGATCTGCCAGCCGCCGGAGTGGTGCTCACCGAACCAGAACTCGTCGTAGCCCAATTGGTCGCAGTGCTCGGCCAGTGCGAGATCCCCCTCGAGCTGGAGGGTCGGATCTTCGGCCGGGTGATGGAACGGAAACAGCAACGCACCGAATTTCATGACACGCCCCCCGCGGGTCCCGGTCTTCGGATCATCGCAGTCCGGCGCAACTACGCCAATCGTGGATGTCTATGCCGGTCGAAATGCGGTGAAAGTTAGACTGTGATCCGCATCACTATGATCGAAGTGTCCAGGGACCGCCAGGAAGACTTTCAAAGCTGGCATCACGCGAGGCCCGGGGCGTAACGTCCGAGAAACTCGTCGTGAATGGAAGGATCCGTTGACCTCGATCTTTGGGACGGCGCCCGGGGCGTTCTCCGACCTCGAGGTGATCTCGCAGCTCGGGCGTGGCGCCGAGACTGTCGTCTATCGTGTCCGCCGGCACGGCGACGAGTACACATTGAAGGTCCTGACCTCGCCTGATGCGGGTAAGGCCCTCGCCACGGTCCGGCGGGAAGCCGCCCTGCTCGGCTGCGTCGGCCACCCGCTGCTGCCCAAGATCTTCGAGGTCGGCGAGACCGCCGCCGGCCCCTACCTGATCCTTGAGTACATCGACGGCTCCCCGTTGTCGCACCGGCTGCGCCAGGCGCGCCTGGACGAACCGGCCGCCGTCCGGCTCGCCATCGACCTGGCCGGGCCGCTGGCCGCCGCCCACCGGGCCGGCCTGGTGCACCGGGACGTCAAGCCGGACAACGTGATCATGGAGCCGTCCGGCACCGGTCGCCTCATCGACTTCGGACTGGCCGCCCGCCGCGGCGCCCCGGACGACCGGGTCGCCGGCACGCTGCTCTACAGCGCCCCGGAGCAGACCGGCATGCTCAAGCGCCCGGTCGACGGCCGCTCCGACCTCTACGCCCTGGGTGTGCTGCTGCACGAGTGCGTCACCGGCCAGGTTCCCTACCAGGCCAAGGACGCCGGCGAGCTGATCCGGCTGCACGCCACCGCCCCGGTCCCGGACGCCCGCGACCTGCGGCCCGACCTGTCACCCACGATGGCCGCGATCATCGCCACCCTGATGGCCAAGGACCCGGACGACCGCTACCAGAGCGGCGAGAGCCTGCTGAACGACCTGCGCCGGCTGGCCGACGACCCGGGCACCCGGTTCCCGGTGGCGGCCGACCAGCGGACCGTCCAGCCGATCGGTCCGCAGCGCCTGGTCGGCCGGGACCAGGAGGTGATTGCCCTGGCCCACCGCTGGCTGCGGGCCCGGGACGGCGGCGGCGGAGCGGCCGTGGTCGAGGGCCCGGCCGGTGCCGGCAAGACCCGGCTGGTGCGGGAGCTGACCAACGCCGTCGTGGTGGACGGCGACCTCGTCCTGTACGGCAAGTGCGTCCCCGACGACCCGGTGCCGCTGGCGCCGCTGCGGGGCGCCGTGGAGCGGTACCTGAAGACGGTGGAACGGCTGCCGCCGGCCGAGCGCGACGACGCCGTCCAGCGGCTGACCCGGGCGGCCGGCCGGGGTGGCCCGCTGCTGCGGACGCTGTCGCCGCTGCTGGCCGATCTGGTGCAGGCGCCCGAGATCGGCGAGCTTAACCACCACGAGCAGTTCGTCAACGCCGTCGCCGCGTTCCTCATCGGGCTGGCCGACGAGTTCCAGGGCGCCGTCCTGCACATCGACGACGTGCAGTGGCTCGACGGCCCGACCCGGCGGGTGCTGCGGCACGTGACCAGCCGGCTGACCGGCACTCCGCTGCTGGTCATCGCGACCAGCCGGGACGACGCCGCCAGCTCGGCCGCGCTGGACCGGTTCGGCATCGACATGGACGCCACCCTGGACACCCGGATCCCGCTCGGGCCGCTCGACTCCGACGCGGTGATCGAGCTGGTCACCGAGCACCTGGGCGCGGTCCGGCTGCCCGCCGAGCAGATCGGCGAGCTGGCCGTCCGGGCCGGCGGCAACCCGTTCACCATCGGCGAGTACGTCCGGGCTGTCTTCGACGCCGGGCTGGTCACGCCGTCCTGGAGCGGCTGGCGGCTCGATCAGTCCGGGCTGGACCGCCTCGAGCCGTCCGGCGACGCGATCGAGCTGGTGCTGCAGCGCATCGACACCCTCGGCGTGCAGAGCCGGCAGTTGCTGGCGGCCGGCGCGGCCGGCGGGCGGTACTTCCCGACCGAGCTGGTGGCGCAGGTCTGCGACATCGATCCGCGGCAGGCCCGCGCCCTGCTCACCGAGGCCGAGTCGCGGCGGTTGGTGACCGCGGCCGGACCGGACGCGTTCCGCTTCCTGCACGACCGGATCCGGGAGGCACTGCTCGCCGCCCTGGACGTCGCGTCGCTGCGCCGGTTGCACCAGCGCATCGCCGAGGTCCTCGAGGTGGTGGCGCCCGACGATCGCCGTTACGTCTATTCGATCGCCCGGCACTACGCGCTCGGCGAGACCGAACGGCGGCCGCACCGGGTCTACCTCAGCGGGTTCGCCGCCGGCCGGCTGGCCCTGGCTGAGCACGCGCCGGCCGAGGCCCGCGAGTTCCTCCAGGTCGCCGCGAGCGCGGCCACCGCGGCCGGGGTCACCCCGCAACCCGACTTCCTGCTCGCCCTCGGCACCAGCTGCGCGCGGTCCGGCCGGTTCGCCGAGGCGCTGCGCCACCTGGACGGCGCCCTCAACGGCGAACCGGACCGGCTGCGCCGGGCCGAGATCCTGGCCCAGGTGGCCCTGGTGCACAACAGCGCGTGGAACCCGGACAAGGCGTTCGAGGCGGTCCGCCGCGGACTCGCCGAGGTGGGCGCGCCCCTGCCGAACGGCAAGTTCGCGATCGTGCTGAGCACGGTCTGGTCGATGCTGGTCGGCCTGCTCGTCGGCCGCACCCGGCTGGGCTTCGGCTCGGCCCGCGGCCGCGCCCGCTACCGCTTCCGGGTGCAGGCCGTGCTGTGCGACACCGCCACCTTCGCGCTGTCCATGCGGATGCGCCGGGCGATGCGCGCGACCATGAGTTTCCGCGCGATCTACCCGATCAACCGGCTCGGGCCGGGCCGCGAGTACGCCCAGCACATGGCCGGCCTCGGGGTGATCGCCGACGTGGCCGGCCGGGCGAAACTCGCCACCAGCCTGTTCGACCGGGCCGCCGCGGTGGCCGCCGACATCGGCGACCCGGAACTGGTCGGCTACGTCGAGTGGAAGCGCGGCGCCGGCAGCCACCTGGGCGGCCGCGACGACGAGGGGCAGGTGTGGAGCCGGGTCCTGATCGAGCACGAGCGGTGGCTGGAGCTCGGCGACTACCTGACCGGCGTGTCCACGGTCAGCATGCAGTACTTCAAGCGTGGCTGCACCGCCGAGGCCGAGGCCTGGTACCAACGCGGCCGGGCCCGGCTGGGTCCGGGCGCGCAGGCCGAGGGGTCCGCGATCAGCGCGGTCGGCGTCGTGCTCGCCGCGCAGCGCGGCCGGCCCGAGGAGGCGGCCGCCAAGCTCGAGACGATGCAGCGCTTCCAGAGCGCCAACCCGGACAACCCGATGCAACAGATCAATGTGTACGGGGCCCGGATCGTGGCACTGGTCGAGGAGAGCGAGCTCGGCGAGCCGTTCGAGCGGTGCACCGCCGAGTTCGCCGCGCTCGGCCTGAAGCCCCAGGCCATGGTTCCCGAGCAACGGGTCTACTACGTCTTCGAGGCGCTCGGCCGGCTCACCCGGTGTCATCAGGGCGGATCCGACCGGGCGGCGGCCGGGGCCGCGGTGGCCCGGCTGGCGACGATGGCCGACACCAAGCCGCTGCGGGCCTGGCACCTGGTCACCCGGGCCGACCTGGAGGTGCTGGCCGGCCGCCCGGGCGACGCGCTCCGCACCCTGTCCGCGGCCGAGGCCGAGCTGGTGCCGCTGGACGCGCCGCTGATCGGATATGAGGCGGCCCGGGTGCGGGCCCGCGCCCTGGGCGCTCTCGACCAGCCCGCCCCGGCCGCGCACCACGCCAAGCTCGCCCAGATGATCGCCATCGACCAGCGGTGGCCGCAGCGGGTCCGCTGGATCACCGACGAGTTCCGGATCGACGAGCTCACCTCGACCAACCCGGGCACGATCACCACCACGACCAACCACAGCGCGGAACCGCACAACCCCACCCGCTACCAGCGCCGCCTGGAGGCGTTGCAGCAGGTCAGCCTGGCCTCGGCGACGGTGCTGGACCCGAGCGCGCTGGCCCGGGTGGCACTCGACGAGACGCTGCGGATCATGGGCGCCGAGCGGGCGTTCCTGTTCCTGCTCGACCGCGAGCGCAACCAGCTCGTGCCGCACGTGGGCCGGGACGGCCAGGGCAACGACATCCGGGAGCTGACCGGGTACAGCTCGACCCTGGTCGACCGGGTGCGGCGCTCGGGGGAGCCGCTGGTGGTCACCGGCAGCGAGGAGGGCGTGGCCCTCGGGTCGCAGAGTGTGCAGGTCCACGGCCTGCGCAGCATCCTGATCGCCCCGCTCCAGCTGGACGGCCGGTTGCGCGGCGTGGTCTACCTGGACAGCCGGGTCGCCAAGGGCGTGTTCACCGCCGACGACGTCGACATCCTGAAGGCCATCACCAACCACATCGCGGTGTCGCTGGAGACCGCCCGGGCCGCGCAGCTCGAGGTCGCCGTGCAGACCGCCCGCCGGCAGCGCGACGTGGCCGAGACGCTGCGCGCGGCGATGGCCGACCAGAGCTCGTCGCTGGACCCCGACGAGGTGATGGAACGCCTGCTCACCAGCCTGGCCGGCACCCTGCGCGGTGACACCGCCGCGCTGCTGACCTGGGTGGACTCCGACCGGCTGACGGTCGCCGCCACCTACGGCGTGACCGCGCCGGTGGGCACCGGGGTGCATCCGGTGCCGCGCGAGCTGTTCGAGCTGACCGGCCCGCGGGTGCGCACGGTGTTCCCGGGGGACCGGCCGCCGTTCGCCGGCGTGCTCGGTGCCGTGCGCTGCTGGTGGGCGATCCCGGCGGTGCAGCGCGGCGAGCCGTTCGGCGTCCTGCTGGTGGGGGCGACCGCCGAGGACGTGATGACCGAGGCGCAGATCCAGATGGCCGCGGCCATCGCCGGTCAGGGCATGACCGCGTACGAGAACGCCCGCCTGTTCAGCCAGGTGCGGGCGATGGCCACCATCGACGGTCTGACCGGCCTGTTCAACCGCAACCACTTCTTCGCCGAGGCCGAGCGGCAGCTGGCCGCCGCCCGCCGGGACCGGCGGCCGATCGCGGCCGTCATGGTCGACATCGACCACTTCAAACGGATCAATGACACGTACGGGCACCCGGTCGGCGACGAGGTGATCCGGGCGGTGGCCGCGCGGCTGAACGGGGCGCTGGCCGGCGTCGACGTGGTGGGCCGGTACGGCGGCGAGGAGTTCGCGGTCGTCACCACCCAGACCCCGGCGGTGGAGCTGGCCGAGCGGTTGCACCGCACGGTGTCCGGCGAGCCGATCCCGACCACGGCCGGCCTGCTGCCGGTCACCATCAGCGTCGGGGTGGCCGCGCTGGACGGCGGCGACCAGGACCTGCGGCAGCTGCTCGCGCACGCCGACGGGGCGCTTTACCAGGCCAAGCGGTCCGGCCGCGACCGCGTCTGCACGCACGGCTGACGCTTTTGCCCGGAAGGGCAGCAATCCGGCAAAGCATTGACACATTTCTCTGTCTCGATACAGCCTGGCCTGACATCGTTGTCAGAGGAGGAGTCCGCCATGCTCCGCACTCGTGTCCTCGCCGCGCTCGCCGGCCTGGCCGTGACCGTCCCGATCGGAGCGGCGGCCCACGCCGCCCCCGCCTTCGATCCGGCCGCCCTGGTGAACCCGTTCATCGGCACCACCAACCTGGGCAACACCTATCCCGGCGCGGTGCGCCCGTTCGGCATGCTCGCCTGGAGCCCGCAGACCTCCCGCGGCAACCAGGTCGCCACCCCGGCGCCGGGCGGTTACCAGTACACCGCCACCCGAATCCGCGGACTGAGCCTCACCCACCTCAGCGGGGTGGGCTGCTCGGGCGCCAACGGCGACATCCCGATCATGCCGCACGCCGGGGCGGTCACCGGCTCGCCCAGCGCCGACACCAGCGACGCCGTCTACGCGAGCACGTTCGCGCACGCCAACGAGGCGGCCTCGCCGGGCTATTACCGGGTCGGCCTGGACAGCGGAGCCGGTGCCGAGCTGACCGTCACCGACCGCACCGGGATCGGCAACTTCACCTTCCCGGCCGACAAGCCCGCCAGCCTGCTGTTCCGCACCTCGATGTCGGAGACCGGCAGCGCCGACGCCACCGTCCACCTCGACGCCGCCACCCGCACGATCACCGGCTCGGTGAGCGCCGGCAACTTCTGCGGGCCGCAGAGCACCGACAACTCGCACGCGTACTACACGCTGCACTTCGTCGCGACCCTCGACCAGCCATTCGCGGCCGCCGGCACCTGGAAGGACGGCACGCTCACCCCGGACTCCACCGACGCGTCCGGCGGCAGCGGCTGGACCAGCGCCGGACGGCCGGTCGCCGGGAAGGGCTCGGGCGGTTACGTCACGTTCGCGCCCGGGACGACCGCGGTCACCATGCGGGTGGCCATCTCGTACACCTCGGCGGCCGGCGCCGAGGCCAATCTCGCCGCCGAGTCACCGGCCCGGCTCGGCTTCGCCGAGATCCGGGCGAAGGCCCGTTCCGCGTGGAATGCGCGACTGGGCAAGATCCGGATTTCCGGCGGCACCGCGGACCGGCGCGCCACTTTCTACACGGCGCTCTATCACTCCGCGTTGGAACCGACCCTGACCAGTGACGTCGACGGCCAGTACTACGGGGCCGACGGCTTGATCCACCGCTTGTCGACCGGACAGAAGGCTCAATACGGCACCTTCTCCGGCTGGGACGTCTACCGGGCGCAGGTGCAGCTCCTCGCGCTGCTCGACCGGCGGCAGGCCAGTGACTATGCGCAGTCGCTGTTCAACTACGCCACCCAGCGTGGCGGCGAGTGGGATCGCTGGCTGTTGCAGCACGGCAAGACCGCGGTGATGTCCGGCGACCCGGCCGCGGCCACCATCGCCGCGATCTACGCGTTCGGCGCCCGCGACTTCGACGCCCGCGGCGCGCTCACGTCGCTGGTGCACGCCGCGACCGTGCCGACCGCCAACGACGAGAGCGACCTGGGCTGCCCGGTCGAGTGCTTCGGCCAGCGGCCGTCGCTCGAGGAGTACATGTCGCTCGGTTACGTGCCGGCCGACGACTGCCACTGCTGGGGCGGCGCCGCCGAGACCCTGGAGGACGCGGCCGCCGACTACGGCATCGCCCAGCTGGCCCTCGCGCTCGGCGACCGCTCGACCTACCGGACGTTCCTCGCCCGCAGCCACAACTGGCGCAACGTCTTCGACCCGCAGGCCACCGCCGACCCCGGCCTGGCCCACAACATCCGCGAGCACGTCACCGCGATCACCGCGAGCGGCGAGAACCCGCCCGGCGAGGGCAAGGCGCAGGCGCTCGACGGCGACAAGGGCACCAAGTGGCTGACCTTCGCCACCACCGGCTGGCTCGCCGCTCAACTCGACGCGCCACTGACCGTCGACCACTACGCGCTCACCTCCGGCAACGACGAGCCGGGGCGCGACCCGGTCGATTGGGAACTGCAGGGCTCGGCCGACGGCGCCACCTGGACGACGCTCGACACACAGACCGGGCAGAAGTTCGAAAAACGAGGCCAGACCCGGGAGTACGCCGTGGCGGCGCCGCAGCCCTACGCGCACTACCGCCTGAACGTCACGAAGAACGGCGGTGAGGACATCGTGCAGCTCGGCGAGCTCGAACTGGCCGACCCGGCCGTGCCCACGCCGGCGCCGATCGACAGCCCCTACGTCGGCTGGATGCGCGACCGCTACCGGGACGGCACCTGGGCCGAAGGGTTCACCCCGTCCACCCAGACCGGCTTTGTCGAGGGCAGCAGCGCGCAATACACCTGGATGGTCTACTCCGACGTGACCACCCTCGCCGAGCGGATGGGTGGCACCGACATCGCGCTGGAGCGGCTCGACGCGTTCTTCCGCAACCCCGACGGCACGTTCGACCTCAGCGCCAAGCAGGCCACCCGGTTCGACGCCACCAACGAGCCGGACATCCAGACGCCGTACCTCTACAACTACTTCGGCGCCGCCTACAAGACACAGGAGACCGTGCGAGCGATCATCGACACGAAGTGGAGCAACGGCACCGGTGGCATCCCCGGCAACGACGACGCCGGCACGATGAGCGCCTGGTACGTACTGTCCGCCCTCGGCCTCTACCCGACCGTGCCCACCCGGGCCGAGCTCGCCCTGACCACGCCGCTCTTTCCGCACGCCTCGGTGCGGCTGGGCGGTGGGGGCAAACTGGTCATCGACGCGCCCGGCACCGGACCGTACGTCCAGGGCCTGAAGGTCAACGGCCGGGCGACCACGAAGGCCTGGCTGCCGGCGCGCGCGGTCCTGGTCGGCGGCCATCTCGCGTACGCCCTGGGAACCGCACCCAGCAGCACCTGGGGCAGCGGCCCGGGGGACGTACCGCCGCAGAACTGAGCTTCGGTGAGCGGCGCGCTCAGCGCGCCGCTACCGTAATCGCCATGAGTTTGGAAAAGGTCGTCTTCGGCTTCTTCGTGCTGCTGGCGGCCACGCTGAACTTCGGGTTCTTCCTCGGCGACATCTCCGACCCGGCGCTGCACAACGTCTACGAGTTGTTCGCGGCGGTGGTGGTCAGCCTGATCGCCACCGTGCTGAAGTTCGGCGACCGCACCCAGATCGGCGCGGTCCACCTCGCCACCAGCCTGGTCGCCGACCTGCAGCTGATAGCGGCCGCTCTGATGTGGGCGTACGCCACGCAGATCTCCTCCGCCGGGCTGGACGCCGAGGCGATGGCCGGCGTGGTGTCGCTGTCCGGCGGCGCGCTGCTGGCCAACCTCGTCTCGGTCGCCCTCCTGGTGATCGAGACGACGACGTTCCACCGCCGATGACGGCCCGGCGGCGCCACTTCTCGGCGCGCTACGCCGAACGGTCGCCGACCATCTTCCTGATCCTGCGGCGCATGCGCGCGCCGCTCATCCTGCTGATCACCAACTTCGCGATCAGCGTCCTCGGCCTCACCCTCATCCCGCCCCGGCTGAGCTTCTTCGACGCGTTCTACTTCATGAGCTACACGGCCACCACCATCGGGTACGGCGAGCTGCCCCAGCCGTTCACCGGCGCGCAGCGGCTGTGGGTCATGGCGACGATCTATCTGACCGTGGTGGGCTGGGCCTACACCATCGGCTCGCTGCTGGCCCTGCTCCAGGACCGCACGTTCCGGCAGGCCCTGGCCCTGCGCCGGTTCAGCCGTACGGTCAACCGGCTGCGCGAGCCGTTCCTGCTGCTCGTCGGCTTCGGGCAGACCGGTCAGATCCTCGGCCGGGCGCTCGACTCGCTCGGCCGCCGGATGGTCGTGCTCGACCTGTCGGCCGACCGGGTGGACGCCCTCGACATCGACTCCTACCACGCCGACGTGCCCGGCCTGGTCGGCGACGGGGCCGACCCGCGCACCCTGGACCTGGCCGGCCTGGAACACCCGCAGTGCGAGGGCGTGCTGGCGCTCACCGACAACGACGAGGTCAACCTGGTGGTCGCGATGACCGCGGCGCTGATCCGGCCGGACGTGCCGGTCGTCGCCCGCACCGTCTCGCCGGCGACCGAGCACCGGATGCGGGCGTTCGGCTCGCCCACCGTCGTCAACCCGTTCGACCGGTTCGGCGACCACGTCCGGCTCGCGCTGCACGCTCCCGCGTCGTACCAGTTGATGTCCTGGCTGGCCGGCGGGCCCGGCGCCGAGCTGCCCGACCCCGGGCGGCCACCCGGCGCCGGGCGCTGGGTGGTGTGCGGCTATGGCCGGTTCGGCCGCAAGTTCGTCGAGGACCTCCGCGCCGACGGCCTCGAGGTCACCATCATCGACGTGACCGAGCAGGAGGACGAGCCGGGCGTCATCGTCGGCGACGCCTCCGACCCCGCGGTCCTGGCGAAGGCCCGCCCGGCCGAGGCGGTCGGCTTCGTCGCCGGCACCGACAACGACACCACCAACCTCTCGCTGATCGCCGCGGCCCGCCGCCTCAACCCCGGCCTGTTCATCGCCGCCCGGCAGAACCACCGCTCCAACGCGCCGCTGTTCGCGGCGCTGAACGTCGACTGGGTCCTGGTCGCCGCCGAGGTGGTGGCCCGGGAGATCTACGCCCAGCTGAGCACGCCGCTGCTGTGGCGTTTCCTGCAGGAGATGCCGGCCTGCGGCAACGACTGGGCGACCGACCTGCTCGACCGGCTCGAGGCGCACTGCGGCAGCCGGCTGGGCAGCGTGTGGAAGATGACCCTGGACGACCGCGAGGCCCCCGCGCTCGGCCCCTGGCTGCGCCGCGATCACGCCCGCCTCGGCGACCTGGTGCGCAGCCCGCAGGACCGGGACCGGCAGGTCGCCGCGGTGCCGCTGCTGCTGCTCCGCGGCGACGAGGCGACCCTCGGCCCGGCCGACGACGTGACCGTCGAGCCCGGCGACCAGCTCCTGTTCGTCGGCCACCCGATGGCCCGCCGCGCCCTGATCGACACCATGATCAACCGAGCGACCAGCGAGTACGTCCTCAACGACCGCACCGTCCCGGCGGGCTGGCTCTGGCAGCGCCTCTCCCGGCGCACTTAAGTTGTCCCGGTGGATGTTCTGAAGCCGCTCGCCACCGTCGTGCCGTACGTGTTGCTCGGGGCCCTCGCCGCCGTCACCGTCGTGGCCGGAGCCGACGCGGTCAACCTGGCGCTGTGCGCGCTGGCCGCACTCTGGATCCTGATGGTCTACACGCTGCACCCCGCCTGGCGGGACCGCCCGCGGGTGATGGGCGTCTTCCTGGCCGGCCTGCTGCTGATCACCCTGGCACTGGTCCTCCGCGACCCGTGGTACGCACTGTTCACGCCCGCCTGCTACTTCTACGCCTTCCGGATCATCGGGTGGCCGGCCGAGCTGTACTTCATCGCCGGCACCGGAGTCATCGCCGGCATCGCCCAGGGATCCGGGCTCGACGCCCGCACCGCGTCCGGCCTGACCGGTTACGCCGTGACGGTGCTGGCCAACGCGGTGCCGCTGTGCGGGCTGGCCTGGCTGGTCCGGATCAACGAGCGCCACCAGCGGGAACGCGAGGCGGCCCTGGGCGAGGCCCGCGCGGCCAACGAACGACTGGCCGCGGCCCTGGCCGAGAACGCCGACCTGCAGGAACAATTGCTGGCCCAGGCCCGGACGGCCGGGGTGCTGGACGAGCGGCAGCGGATGGCCCGCGAGATCCACGACACCGTCGCCCAGGGCCTGATCGGGATCGTCACTCAGTTGCAGGCGGCGGCCCAGGCCCCCGGCGACGACTGGCGGCGCCATCACGACTCGGCGACCGAACTGGCCCGGGAGAGCCTGACCGAGGCACGTCGCTCGGTGCACGCGCTCCGCCCCCGAGAATTGGAAACCGGCCACCTGGCCGAAGCCCTGGCCGAGGTGGCCACCCGCTGGTCGGACCGGCACGGCGTCACCGCGGGATTCACCACCACCGGCACGCCCCGTCCGCTGCCTCCCGAAACGGAAGCGGTGCTGCTGCGAACCGCCCAGGAGGCCCTGTCCAACGCGGCCCGGCACGCGTCGGCGACCAGGGTGGGCATCACCCTGTCGTACCTGGACAACGACGTGGCCCTGGACATCCGCGACGACGGCCGAGGCTTCGACCCGGCCGCGCCGCCCCCGACCACCCCGACGGGCGGCTTCGGCCTGCTGGCGATGCGCCAGCGTGTCGAGGCCCTGGCCGGCACCCTGGCCATCGAGTCAGAGCCAGGCACCGGCACGGGAATCTCAGCCCGCGTCCCCACCCCCGCGTAGCGGCGGTCGGCCTTGGGGAGCCGTTGTCCCGCATGCTGGCTGTCGCCTTCAAATCCTGGGACGGCGTCCCGCATGGCGGTCCTGGTCCCGCATCATGGGACAGCGCTTCCACATTTCGGCTCTGGCGTGATCGGTAAAGTCGACATATCGCTTATATCGCCGCACGTTGGCAGCGATTCCACAAGATCTGGCGGGGGCGATGCGGTGGGGCCGGGCGAGCGGCAGCCGCCCCGCCTCGCACTCAGCGCTCAGTCTGGGACGCCGGCTTTGGGCGGCGGTCGGCCTGCGCGCGAGCTCAACCCTGGGTGGTGGTCGGCATGGACCGCGGTCTCCGTCGGCATCACGGAACCCGACATATCGCTTATGTCGCCGCTCGGTGGGCCGGTGCGACGCGATCTTGTCGACTTGGCGTGCGGACGTGGCAGGTATTCCACAAGATCTGGCAGCGGCGGTGCGAAGGAGAGCGGGTCGGGCCACCGGGCGCTCTCGGTCCAGCGTGGTGCTTGGGGCGCACGTGGTGGGGACCGCGTGGTTGGGCGCGCGTGGCGGCGACCGCGTGGTTGGGCGCGCGTGGCGGCGACCGCGTGGCTGGGAACCGCGGGCTGGTCGGCGCGCGTGGTTGGGGGAGTCAGGATGGTGGGTGGGCGGCACTCGATACGGGGAGCGCGCGTGGTCGCCGGGCGGGTGCGTTGGGTGGCGGGCCCGCCCGGCGGGGGCGCGCGGAGGGTGAGGGTCGCGTGGCGGGACTGAGCGCCACGGGACTTGGGCCACCGCGTACGGAAAAAAGGGAAGCGCTGCCGTGGGGGATTCGGTCAGCGGAAGGAGAAGCGGCGCTTTTTTTGAGGGCGCAGGCCCTGGAGGGTGTCGGCGCCCTGGCGGAGCAGGCGGGTTGCGCGGGTTGAGCCGCGCTTTGCCTCCAGCCTCTCGCTCAGCTTGCGGGCTCCGGCGGCGGCCAGCGGTACGGCGACTGCCATGATGACGAAGCGGCGGATCAGGTTCGGGATCATACGGACACCGTTACCCGGGAACGGCCAAGGTCACGCCTCAGTCGCGCCACCATTCGTCCAGTGGGGTGACCGGGACCGTGCGCTTGTGCCGGGTCGCTCGGTAGATCGACTCGACCCGCCCGGCCAGCTCGGGGGTGACGTCCACGCCCTCCAGGTAGTCGTCGATCTGGGCGTAGGTGAGGCCCAGCGCTACCTCGTCGGGCAGGGCCGGGCGGTCGTCCTCCAGGTCGGCGGTGGGGATCTTCTGCCAGACGCTGTCGGGTGCGCCCAGCTCGCGGAGCAGGGCGGCGCCCTGTCGCTTGGTGAGGCCGGTCAGCGGGGTGATGTCGACGCCGCCGTCGCCGTATTTGGTGAAGAAGCCGGTTACCGCCTCGGCGGCGTGGTCGGTGCCTACCACCAGGAGGTTCAGCTGGCCGGCGATCGAGTACTGAATCACCATGCGTTCGCGGGCCTTGATGTTGCCGCGGACGAAGTCGCGCAGCCTCGGCTCCTCGCCCAGCAGCTCGCCCAGCCCGAGGGCCGACTCGGCGGCGACCGCGTCCGCGCTCGGCTTGACGTTCACCGCGATGGACCGGTCGGGCTGGATGAACTCCAGCGCGACCTGTGCGTCGTGCTCGTCGGCCTGCACGCCGTAGGGCAGCCGGGCCGCCACGAAGGTTGCCGTCCGGCCCTCGGCCCGCAGCTCCTCGGCGGCGAGCTGGCACAGCCGGCCGGTGAGCGAGCTGTCCTGGCCGCCGCTGATGCCGAGCACGAAGCCCTGCGCGGGGGTGGCCCGCAGATACTCCTTGAGGAAGTCGACCCGCCGCCGGATCTCGTCGGCCGGCACGATCGCCGGGTTGACGCCGAGTTCGGCCAGGATGTGCTGCCGTAGGTCCGCCACCCCCGCACTGTATCGGCGGAACCTTTGACCGCGGGGCGGCGGCTGCCGAAATGACCGGGCATGAAGAAGCTCGTCCTGGCCCTGGTGGTCCTGCTCGCGGGGTGCGGCGGCGGCACCGAGGGGGCGCGGCCGGTGGCGACCGTGACCAGCGGGACGATGGGCGCACCGGTGACCCGGGAGGGCACCTTCGAGTACACGGTGACCTCGCTGAAGTGCGCCGAGTCGGCCTGCACCGTCGGCCTCACCGTGCACAACCTCACCATCGCGGCCCGGAAGCCGGGCATCTCCTTCGCCACGGCGTACGACGGTGCGGGCACCGCCTACCTGGCCGATGCCCTGGCCCAGATCCGGAGCGGCTCGCTGCTGCTCGACGACCTGGCCGGCGGCGCCACGATCGACGATCACCTGATCTACGACGTCCCGAAGACCACGACCCTGACCTCGATCGTGCTGCGCGAGTCGACCAGCTCAGCGGGCATCAGCATCCCGCTGGGCTGACGCGAGTGCCGCCCGCAGCGCCTCCTGCTCGCCCGGCGGCCAGGGCCCGGTGGACGCGAGCGGGATGTCGGCCATGAAGGGGCTGATCCGCGCGGCCCGGGTGCCGTCCGGCGAGCGCAGGGCGATCGCCCAGTCCCCGGCACCGCACGGCGTCCACCCCGCCGCGCGGAACGCCGCTTCCACGTCCCGATGGTCGCCCTCCGGAATCATGGTGCCGATCGTAGGCCCCGGGCATGTCCCGGGATCGGCCCCGCGCCGGGGCGAGGCGCGGAGCCGATCGTCCAGAGCCGGCGTATCAGGGATTGACGAAGATCCCTGACCCCCGTAGCCGGCGACTCGTCGAGTGTCGGGCGTCGATGCCCCGAGCGGGTGGAGTCTGGACGAATTTGGACGGCGCTCGGATTAGCCGCCGGTGACCACGCCGGTCAGCGGCGGGCCCTCGTAGCCGTAGACGAAGTGCAGTTCCACCGCCTCGTCGGGCTCGGTCAGGCCGTCGGTGACGGTCGGAACGGTCAGCTCGGCGGTGGTCACCCCCGGATCGAAGAAGACGTACGGGGTCAGATAGGTCGACGAGAGCGGCCGGGACGGCTCGACCGGTTCGTAGGCGTTCTGCTCGAACCACTCCGGGTCGACATCGGTGGTGGACAGCTCTGCTCCGCCGGTCGGCGCGTGCGGCTCGGTGACCACGTAGAACCAGGTCTCGGTCGGGGCCGACAGGGAGAACCGCCAGCTCAGCGTGCCGCCCTCGGCGACCCGGTCGGCGACCGGCTCGACCGTGACGACCGGCTCGGGGTCGTCGTTCTGCACCTCGACGCCGCCTATCCAGTCGCCGATGACCACGCCCTTCTCGGCCTTCGCCAGGATGTACTGGTTCTCGTCCTCGCCGTACAGGATGTCGCCGGCGACCTCGACCGGCACCGTGATGCTGCGATCGCCCGGGCGGACGGTGGCCAGCCACGACGTCGACTCGTACGTGTTGCTGTCGACCTGGAAGAGGCGCACCACGCCGGCGCCGCGGCCGGTGATGTTCACCGGCACCCGGTAGGTCTTCGTGCCCGAGTCACCCTCGACGACCACGAGGCTGCCGATGTCGATGCGGGGCAGGCCGGTCTCCTGCGGGTTCGGCGTGCCGGGGTTCCAGCCCCACGCGTCGAGCACCCACGCGCTGCCGGTCGCGGTCCGCGGGGTGAGCTCGACCGCGGCCACCGTGCGCGTGCCGCGCAACGGCACCCGCACCTCCTGACCCCAGTACGAGGTGGTGAGCTCGGTGCCGGGCAGGCCGTCGATCCGCACGTCGCCGAGGGTGGTGCGCCGGCCGTCGGGGCCGACCGCGGTCACCCCGAAGCGGGTGCCGGTGCTGTTCGGCGGCACGATCACCCGCAGCGCGAGCGCCTGGTCACCGGCCACCGACACCGGCCGGGCGGGAGTGAGCCGGATCGGGGTGCCGGCCGCCGACCAGTTCAGTGCGGCGGCGTACCGGCCGGGCTCCGGGATGACCGGGCCGAACCAGGTGAAGTGCCCGGTTCCCGAGTTGATGTCCTCCGGGTCGAGGCAGGACGCGGCGGCGTCCCGGGTGACCTGCTCGCAGATGCGTGCCCCGGCCGACACCCGGACCGTCGGGTCGGGGGTGAGGACCGCGTCGCGGCGGGCGCCGAGCGCGTGGCTGAGCACCCGGGCCGGGTCGGCCGAGCGGGCCCGCGCGCCACTGCCGTCGAGCAGCGGCCGCACCCGGTCGTCGCCGGCCACGAACAGCCGGGCGGCGGCCGCGATGTAGGTGGCGCCCACGTTCTGCTGCTGCGGCGCGGTGAGCCGGGTCGGCGTGCCGGGCGAGCAGACCGGGTCGGGCTCGTCACCGCTGAAGAAGTCGTCGAACGACGGCGCCACCGACTGGCCCGGCGTCCATTCGGTGTTGAAGAAGTTGTGGTTGGCGCCGATCACGTAGAGCGCGCTGTGCAGCGCCTTCCCGCGGCTGACGCCCCGGGTCTCGTCGACGAACATCTGGCCCTGCAGGTCGAAGACGTCGCCGTCGCAGCCGGGCAGGATGGTCGCGGACGGCACGTCCGGCACCGGGTCGTGGCCGAAGATGGTCGGGCCGATCAGCAGCAGGCCGCGGATCGTCCAGCGGACCTTGCCGTGGTAACCGTCCTGGGCGGCGGGCGGTGGGGTGAGCGTGTCCATGGCGGCCCGGCTGACGCCCTCACCGCCGCGTGAATGCCCCATCAGGAAGACCTTGGACAGGTCGGCTCGCGGTGCGGCCCGGACGATCGCGGGCGCCCCCGCCCGGCCGGATCCCGCCCAGTCGGCCCAGCGGGCCAGGTGCAGCCGCACCAGCGAGGAGCGGGCCTGCGCGCCGCCGTCGTCGGACGCGAAGTCCTGGCCGTTGATCCCGTTCGCCGAGATCGACACGGTCACGTAGCCCTGCGACGCCAGCAGCTCCTGCGCCTGCAGGTAACCGCGGTAGCTGGGGATCGGGTCGGTGCCGGCCGGGCACGGCCACTCCTGCGGCACGTCCTCGTCGGTGCCGTGGAAGCAGACGGTGTGCCGGCCGTGCAGGAACAGGGCGAGCGGCCGCGCGCCCGGAGCGCCCTTGGGGGCCACCACGACGGCCCGCATCTCGACGTTCTCCGGGAAGTCGGGCAGTTTCACACCGGGCAGGTCGTACTCCCCGGAGATGGTGCGGAACGGGCCCTTGACGCCCGGGTCCACGGGGTTGGCGGTGCCGAGGGCGGGAGCGGTCGCGGGCGCCGCCCGTTTCGCCGCCGCGGCCGGCGGTGCCTGGTCGAGGCGCTTGCCGCCGGCCCGCACCGACAGATCGCCGAGCTTGGCCTGGCCGAGGTCGAGGCGGAAGGTCCGGCCGTCGGCGAGCGGCCGGGGCCGGCCGAGGAGGGTGTCGCCCGACCAGAACTCGACCGCCGCGTCACCCATCGGCACCGGTTTGTCGGACTGCCAGGTCAGCCTGCCGTCCGCGACCGACCAGTTACCCGCCGGATCCGATCGGTGTGCCGGGGGAGCGGCCGACACCGGGCCGGCCGCTCCCGCCGCCATCACCATTGCCGCCGCCAGTACGGTCGGTATGAGGAGTCTTCGCATGCGGCCCTGTCTATCGAACCCATGCAAGATGGCCGATGTCCGGCGGCGGGGAGTCGCCGAGGAGGTCCGGGCTGGTTACTGTTGCCGGCAGAGCCGGGCGGTGAATGCCGATCGGGAAGTGGAGATCGCCCGATGAGGACAGGTGCGGCCGCCGGGCATGTCGGCTATTACCACGAGGCCGCGTGCTACGGGTCCGACGACGAACTGCTCGCCCTGGCCCTGCCGTTCCTGCTGGACGGGGTCGCGGCCGGCGAGCCGGCGGTGGTCTCGCTCGGCGAGCACGGCGCCGAGGTGCTGCGGGCCGCGCTACCGGCCGGCAGCGGGGTCACCTTCCTCACCGGTGGGACGATCTACGCGCGCCCGGCCGCCGCCATCCGGGCCTATCGCAAACTGCTCGCCGACTACGTCGCCGGCGGTGCCACCCAGATCCGCATCATGGGCGAGGTGTGGCCGGGCAATGTCGGTGTGACCTGGGGCTCGTGGGCTCGGTACGAATCGGCCATCAACCACGCGTACGACGATTTCCCGCTCTGGAGCATGTGCGCCTACGACACCCGGCGCGTCCCGGAGCACGCGGTGGCGGACGTGCTGCGCACCCATCCGCGCTCGGCGATGCCGGACGGCCGGCACGTCGCCAACACCGGCTACACCGAGCCGACGCTCTACCTCGGCGAGTCCCACGAGCCGGTCCCGGACCCCCTTCAGCACACCGAACCGCAGGTCGACCTGGTCGACCCGGCCCTGTCCGAGGCCCGCGCGGCGGTGCGCGCCGCCGATCACGGCCACCTGCCGGCCGACGAGGTCGACGACTTCGTGGTGGCGGTCAGCGAGGCGGTGGCCAACGCCCAGCTGCACGGCCGGGGCCCGGTCCGGATGCGGCTGTGGAGCGGCACCGACCGCATCGTCGCGACGGTCACCGACGCCGGCGCCGGCCCCAAGGACCCGTTCACCGGCCTGGTGCCGGTGGGCGACGGCGCCGCCGGCGGGCTGGGCCTGTGGATCGCCCACCAGACCTGCAACCACGTCGTCCTGCACCGGCACGCCGACGGTTTCACCATCCGGCTGACCGCGGGCAACCCGCAGCACTGAGGTTGGGCCGGCCGCCGGGCGCCGTGACGCCCGGCGGCCGCCGGATCAGCCGGCCGGCAGGATCAGGACCTGACCGGGGATGATGCGGTCGGGGTTGGTGATGATGGCGCGATTGAGGGTGAAGATCTCGGGCCAGCGGTTCTGGTCGCCGAGCTTGGCGGCGGCGATGCCGCTGAGCGTGTCGCCCCGGGAGACCGTGTGCAGTCGCGGGATGGGGCCGACCGGCTGCTTCGGCGGCAGGACGAACACCTGGCCGGGGAAGATGCGGTCGGGGTCGCGGATCAGGGCCTGGTTGAGCGCGTAGATCTGCGGCCAGCGGTTGGCGGCGCCGAGCTTGGCCGCCGCGATGCTGCTCAGGGTGTCGCCGGCCTGCACCGTGTGGGTCGCCGGCGGCTGGCTGCCGGCCAGCACGCCGGCCAGGCGCAGGATGTCGGCGAGCTCGAAGGTGCCGGGCTTCGCCGACGGCAGGGACGGGGTCCAGCCGGGCTGGGTCAGGATCGAATCGGTGCTGCGCCGCACCAGGCCGACCAGGACCTCGGCGACCAGGGTGCTGCCGACCGGGCCCAGGTGGGCGCCGTTGTGGAAGTGCCGCGCCTCGGCGAGGACGTAGAACCACAGCGGCGTACGGAACTGGAAGCCGCCCGCCTCGAGGGCGATGCGCTGCTCGTCGCTGATCGCGGCGGCCAGTACCTCGTCCTTGGTGAGCACCTGCACGCCGATGTGCTCGGCGACGGCCTGACCGGTGGGCAGCCGGAGACGGTAACCCCGCAGCAGGTTGCGCACCGCCAGCCGGGCGGCCAGGTCGGGGGTCTCGGTGGCGCCGGTCAGGTTCTTCAGCGCGAACAGCGCCGCGAACTCGTTCTGCTTGAACGTGGCGAGACCCGGGTCGAGCCGCCGCGTCTTCATGACCGCGTCGCCGTCGCCGATGATGTTCTGCCACTGGATGATCCAGTTGTCCGGGAGCGTGTTGAAGCGGTCGCTGATGTTGCCGCTGAGCGCGGTGAACGTGAACAGCAGTTCCAGCGAGGCCGGGATCGCGCCCAGGTTGAAGTTGCTGTTGAAGTCGTACTCCGCGCGCACCATCGTGTGCCCGAAGCGGTAGCCGGCGACGGAGAACTCGAGCGGCATGAAGTTCGGCTCGGAGAACGGGTCGAACCAGCGGTTGCCGTTGGTCACCACGTCGTCCACGATCGCCGGGTCGGCGACCCGTTTGAGGAAGTCGTGCACCACCACGTGCTGGTAGTGCTGCCGCAGCACCCGGCGCGCGTCCTCGAAGGACAACCCCTGGTCGACCAGCGCGTTGTGCGCCCGCAGGAACGCCACGTGCAGCTGCGAGATGATCAGATTTTCGTCGTTGCGCGGGTCGCCGATCACCGCGGCCCGGTCGTGCTCGATGTTGCCCTCGTCGCGCGGCTCGCGCGGCAGGTCGTGGAAGTCGTCGGCCTCCGTGCCGGCCGGCCGGGCGGTCGGCGGGGTGGTGCTCCTCAGCAGCTCGACGGTGCCCAGCTGCATCTTGTTGCCGTCGGCCGGGTCGTGCGGTGCCGGCAGGCCGTAGACGCTGTCCAGGTCGAGCGTGGGTGTGCGGTGGTTGAGCAGCGCGTTGCGGATCGCCGCCACGTTCAGCGGAGTCATCGCCGGGTCGAGCAGCTGGGCCATGGTGGCCGAGCCGAAGCCCTGCTGGATCTCCAGCGTGATGTCGTGGTCGACGAACTGGCCGAAGTACGTGTACGCCGCCGGGATCGGGCTGTCCTCGCCCGCCGTATCGGTGTCCACCATGGACGAGCCGAGGTTCTTGAGCAGTTCCGGCGTGTTGGCGCCCTGCGGTAGAAGGTTGGCCTCGTCGTCCTGCAGGCTCGGGAACAGGAAGTCGAAGCTCTGGCTGCCCGCCGGGGTGGTCAGCGCGAACGCTGCGGTCCTGGCGACGCCGACCTCGGCGAGGCCCGATTCGGCGGATTGGATGTCGTTCTCGGTGATTGAACGTCCGTGTCCGAGACGCGGCATGTTCGATCACTCCCCCCATGAAGTGATGGTGAACGGCCGGATTCAATTGCCGGTCACGATAGGTAACTGGCGCAACTCGAACAGGCAGCTATCCGACAGATTGTCCTATTCGGAACCGGTGGTGGCGAAACCTGTCCGATAGGCGACGACGACCGCCTGCACCCGGTCGCGGACGCCGAGCTTGGTCAGGATGCGGGCCACGTGCGTCTTCACCGTGGTCTCGGCCACCACCAGCTCGGCGGCGATCTCGGCGTTGGACCGGCCGCGCGCGATCAGCCGCAGCACGTCCAGCTCGCGCTCGGTCAGGGCGGCCAGCTCGGGCGGGCGGCCGACCGGCTCGGCGGGCGCGGCGAACCGCTCGACCAGCCGGCGGGTGATCGACGGCTCGATCAGCGAGTCGCCGGTGGCGGCCGCTCGCACCGCGGCGATCAGCCGGCTGGACGGCGCGTCCTTGAGCAGGAAACCGGCGGCTCCGGCGTGCAGTGCGCGGTACACGTACTCGTTCTGGTCGAAGGTGGTCAGCACCACGATCGTGGGCGGATCGGGCTGCCGGAGGATCTCCTCGGTGGCGGCCAGGCCGTCCATCTCCGGCATCCGGATGTCCATCAGGATCACGTCGGGCGCGGCCAGCTGCGCCTGCCGGATCGCCTCGGTGCCGGTGGCCGCCTCGGCCACCACCTCGATGTCGCCCTCCGTCTCCAGGATGACCCGGAAGCCGGTGCGCACGAGGGTCTGATCGTCGGCGACCAGGACCCGGATCTTCGGCACGCCACGATTCTCCCGCTCACGGCGTCGTCGCCGGGTCCTCCCTGCGGAGGATGGCGGCCCGGCAAATCGTCCTTGCGGAAGACGAGGGCTACGACCGCCGATCCCTAGCGTCATGGCCATCAATCAACAAAAGCCCCAGGGGAGTACGCCATGACCAAGATCCGGCCGCTCGACTATCTGCTCGCCGCCCTGATGACCGCCGCCGGTGTCTTCCTGATGTGGGAGAACATCAACGCCGGTAACGACCCCTCGCTGATCCACCCGGCGTCGACCGACTCGTGGCTGGTCGTGCCGGCCTTCCTGATCGTCACCGTGCCGATCCTGTGGCGCCGGTGGAACCCGGCCGCGATCGCCGGGATCACCGCCGTGGCCACCGGCCTGCACGTCCTGGCGTTCGGCTGGCTCACCCGCTGCGGCGTGGTGCTGCCGCTGTCGTTCGCGCTCGCGTATGCCATCGCCCGTTACGCCGGCACCCGCCGCGATCACCTGCTCGGCCTGGCCGCGGTCGTGGTTCTGCTGGTGATCACGCTGTTCCGGGACTCGTCGGCCGACCTCGCCGGCGCGTTGCCGATCGCTCTTCCGGGCGCCGCCCTCTTCTACGGTGCCGGGTTGCTGGTCCAGAATCGGGTCAGCAAGAAGCAGGAGCTCAGCGAGAAGCAGCCGGCGACGGTGTGAGGAGCTCGGCCGTGGGTGAGATCTTCCGTGGGGTCAAGGGCCGCGACTGGCTGCTCGCGGGAGTTCTCACCGGGCTCGCTGCGCTGCTGGCCCTGATGAACATCACCGCCGAGGACACCGGCACCCATTCGTGGCTGCAGCTGCCGGTGTTCGTGGCGGCGTTCGTCCCGGTGCTGTGGTGGCGGCGCGGCGTCCTGGTCGCGGTGAGCGTCTCGCTCGGCGTGATGGTGCTGCACGACCTGCTGTTCGGCTGGGTGACCCGGTGTGGTGCGGGGCTGCCGCTGGCGTTCGTGTTCGCGTTTCTCGCAGCACTGTCCTACGGGCGTACCAAAGCTTGGATCGGTTGTGCTCTGGCGGTCGCCGAAACGGGCGCCGTCCTGGTGGTGGACGCGTCGGCCGGCCCGGGTGCCCTGGTCCTGGCGCTGCCGGTGGTGCTGATCGTGTTCGGCGTGGGCCGGGCCGCGCGGCACCGGTCGCTGCTGAACCAGCAGCTGGCGGCCCGCGACGAGGAACTGCGGCAACTGCGCGACGACCGGGCCGCGCTGATCGTGGCGGACGACCGGGCGCGGCTGTCCCGGCAGCTCGACGGCCTGCTGCAGGAACGTCTCGATGAACTGACCCGGGCCGCCGAGTCGGCTCTCGATCTGCCACCGGACCGGAAGCGGGCGGAGTTCCGATCGATCGAGGAGGGCGGCCGGCAGACCATGGACGACATGCGGGAGATCGTCGGGTTGCTGCGCGGCGGTGAGGTCGCCCTGGCGCCGGCGCCCACGGTCGCGCACCTCGACGCGCTGCTGGCCCGGCACCGTTCGCCGCAGTCCCGGCTCACCGTGACCGGTGACCCTCGATCGCTGCCGGCCGCGGTCGAGCTGTCCGCCTACCGCATCGTGGAGTACCTGGTGAGCGCGCTCGGCGAGCGTCCGGTGCAGGTGGCGGTGCGGTTCGAGGACGACGCGCTGGAGATCCGGGTGCAGGGTTCGGTCGGGCGCGGCGCCGACCTGCGGGCGGCCGTGGCCCGGGTGCGCGAGCGGGCGAAACTGCACGCCGGCTCGGTGGACGTGAAGCTCGCGCGGGGTTCGGCCCGCGTGGTGGCCCAGTTACCCGTCCTGGGGTGAGCGGGGTGCTCATCACCGCTTGCCTGATCGGGAGTGGGCTGGCCTTGCTGTGGTGGCGCACCCGTCCCCGGGCGGTGGCCCTGACCGGCGGCGCGCTGTGGCTGGCGGGCGCGGCGCTCGCCGGGCCGGGCCGGTTCCCCGATCTCGCCTTCGTGCTGATGGCTCTGCTGTCGACCGTGGCGGGGCTGGGTTTCCGCAGCTACTGGGCCGGCGTCGGGCTGGCCGGTTACCTGGTCGCGCTCTTCGCCGTGCTCCATCTGACCACCGGCGAGACCAACCCGGTCCCGCTGATCATCTTCGGGGTCCCCGGCTTCCTGGCCGGCGTCATCCTGCGGCTGCGGCGGGAGACCGCCGAACAGCTCGCCGACCGCAACCGCGAGCTGGAGGAGGAACGGGAGCTCTTCGCCGAGCTGGCCCTGCGCCAGGAACGGGCCCGGATCGCCGCCGAACTGCACGACATCATCGGCCACGCGATCAGCGTGATGATCATCCAGGCGGCGGCCGGGCAGCGGCTGGTCGACCGCGATCCGGTCGGGGCCCGGGCGGCCCTCGAGGCGATCGCCGAGTCGGCCCGGCAGGGGCGCGGCGACCTGCGGCGGCTGGTCGACCTGCTCGGCGGCACCGAGGTGAACGGCCCCGACCTGGCGCTGATCGAGGAGGTCGTCACCCGGGCGGCGCGCAGCGGCCTGGACGTGACCTGCCGGTTCGAGGGCGACCGCGAGGGGGTGGCCGCGCCGGTCGCGCACCTCGCGTTCCGGGTGGTGCAGGAGAGCCTGACGAACGCCCTGCGCTACGCGCCGGGCTCGGCCGTGCGGGTCACGGTGAGCGGTTCGGATCGCGATCTGGCCGTACGGGTGGAGAACGATCCCGCCGCCGCGGAGCCACCCGGAGTGCCGGGCACCGGCCACGGGCTGACCGGTCTGCGCGAGCGGATCCAGCAGCGTGGCGGCCAGTTCACGGCCGGGCCGACCGAGCGCGGCGGCTGGCTGGTGCGGGCCAGCCTGCCTCAGGGGGCGAGCGCGTAGGAGCCCTTGCCGGCCCGCTTCACCGTGTACATCGCGTGATCCGCCTCGCGCAGCAGCGAGTCGCCGTCCCGGGTCAGTTCGCCGGCCGTCGCCACCCCCACGCTCGCGCCGACCCGCGCCTCGCCGAAGCCGGCCAGCAGCACCGGCTCCTCGACCGCCCGGACCAACCGGCTCGCCACCTCCCGCGGGTCCGCGCCCGGGGTCAGCAGGACCGCGAACTCGTCGCCGCCGATCCGGGCCACCGTGTCCTCCGCCCGCACGCAGGCCGTCATCCGGAGGGCGATCTCGCGGAGCAGGGTGTCCCCGGCGGCGTGTCCCCACCGGTCGTTGACCTCCTTGAAGTCGTCCAGGTCGATCAGCATGGCCGCCACCGCGCCGCCGGCCGCGATCGCCGCGTCCAGCCGCTCGGCGTACAGCGATCGGTTGGGCAGGCCGGTCAGGCCGTCGTGGAAGGCGTGGTGGTGCAGCCGGGCGGCCAGGGCGTCGCGCTGGGCGAGGGTCTCGCGCAGCCCCTCCTGGGTCTCGTGCAACTCTCGTACCTTGGTGTCCAGTTCGCCGAGCAGGCGGGCGTTCTCCCGGAACGCCATCAACTGGCGCAGCACCACGAGCGCGGTGCTGACGGCCGCGCCGGCCAGCGCGATCGGCACGGTCGGCGACCCGTCCCGGACCACCGCGACGGAAAGCAGCAGGTAGGTGACGGCGATCGCGCCGTACGGAAGCAGGCTGTACGGCCTGCGCGGCCGCGGCGCGAGGTTCTCGGCCTTGCGGCCCAGCTGGATCTGGTTGACCCGCAGCGCGATCGCCAGCCCGGCGTGCGCGGCGATCGTGCAGGCCAGGTACCAGTGCAGGCGACCGCCGCCGAGACCGTCGCGGCTCACCAGGTCCGCGCCCGACTTGATGGCGGCCGCGCTCGCGCCGATGATCCCGCACGCCCGGGTGAACGGGGCCGTGCCCGACATGACCAGCTTGGCCACCACGAAGACGCACAGCAGCAGGATCACCGGGCCGCTGAGCACCTTGAGCAGGGCGGCGGGCAGGTCGGGAACCACCATGTACCAGCCCACGACGGCGGCGGCCACCATCACGGTGGCCACGTCCATCCAGAACCGGATGCGTTCGCGGCGCGAGCCGAACCCCAGCGGAACCGTGAGCAGCGTCAGCATCAGCAGCGCGCTGCCCACCGAGAGGGTGATCATCTGGATCCGGCCGCCGGTCGCCGCCACGGCGGCGTACGGGTCGCGGGCGGCCGTGCCGATCTGGGCGAGGTCACCGAGCAGGTAGACGACACCGGCCGCGGTGACCGCCCGCCAGAACCGGCGCAGCGGTGGCGTCAGGCCGGGCATCCGGGACGTGGACCGGGCCACCCAGATCAGGCAGACGTGGATGATCGCCACCACGATCCAGGTGATCGGGGTGGAGTCGAGGCCGGCCGCGTACAGCGCGACCACCAGGGCCGTTCCGGTGAGCAGGCCGGTCAGTAAGCGATCCACGCCGGCCGTGATCGGCATCGGCGGCCGGGATTCAAGTCAATGCGTCAATCGGCACACAGCAGCTTGTCGAGACGGACCGGCAGGTCGCGAACGCGGACGCCGGTCGCGTGCCACACCGCGTTGACGATCGCGGCGGGGGAGCCGACGATGCCGATCTCGCCGATGCCCTTGCTGCCCATCGGGTTGAGCTGGTCGTCCCGCTCGTCGAGCCAGGCCGCGTCGATCGACTCGACATCGGCGTGCGCGGGGATGTGGTAACCGGCCAGATCGTGGTTCATCCACTCGCCCATCGCCGGGTCGAGCACGCCCTCCTCGTGCAGGGCCATGCCCATTCCCATGATCATGCCGCCGAGGAACTGGCTGCGGGCGGTGCGCGGGTTGAGGATGCGGCCGGCGGCGTACATGCCGAACAGCCGGGAGACCCGCACCTCGCCGGTGACGGCGTCGACGCGTACCTCGGCGAAGTGCGCACCGAACGCGTGCCGGCCCTCGGTCTCCTGCTTCTCGATCAGCTCGGTGGTGTCGAAGACGGCCTCGTCGCCGCCCGTCTCGCGCAGTTGCCGGCAGGCGCCGGTGACGGCCCAGCCCCAGGACGCGCTGCCCGAGGAGCCGCCCGCCACCGAGGCCTTGGGCAGGGTGCTGTCGCCGATCCGGACCCGCACCCGGTCGACCGGCACGCCCAGCGCGTCGGCCGCGATCTGGGTGAGGATCGTGCGGGCTCCGGTGCCGAGGTCGGCCGCGCCGATCGCGACCTCGAAGTCGTCGCCGACGGCGCGCACCCGGGCGGTCGACGGCTGCGCCATGGTCGGGTAGATCGCCCCGGCCACGCCGGTGCCGATCCACCAGTCGCCCTCGCGGCGCTGCCGCGGTCGTGGGTCGCGGCCGGCCCAGCCGAAGCGCTCGGCCCCGGTCCGCAGGCACTCGACGTAGTGGCGGCTGGTGAACGGGGTGCCACCCTCCGGCTCGGCGGCCGGCTCGTTGCGGACGCGCAGCTCGATCGGGTCGATCCCGAGCTTCTCGGCCAGCTCGTCGAGCGCGCACTCGAACGCGGCCATGCCGGGCGCCTCACCGGGTGCGCGCATCCACCGGGGTGTCGGCATGTCGAGGCGGAGCAGGCGGTGACCGGTACGCCGGTTCGGCGCGGCGTACATGTGCCGGGTGACGACCGCGGTCTGCTCGGCGTACTCGAGGATCCGGCTGCTCTGCCCGATGGCCGCGTGGTCGATCGCGGTGAGCGTGCCGTCCGGGTCGGCGCCGAGCCGGATCTGCTGGATCGTCGGGGTGCGGTAGCCGACCAGGCTGAACATCGCCTGCCGGGGCAGCACCAGCTTGACCGGGCGGCCGACCACCCGGGCCGCCATGGCGGCGAGGACCGCGTTCGGCCGGGCCGAGCCCTTCGAGCCGAAACCGCCGCCGACGTGCTCGGTCACCACGTGCACGCGCTCGGGTTCGAGGCCGAAGACGCCGGCGACCGTGGCGGCGATCCCGGACGGGTGCTGGTTCGAGTCGTAGAGGGTCAGGTCGTCGCCGGCCCAGCGGGCGATGGTGGCGTGCGGCTCCATCGGGCTGTTGTGCAGCGCCGGCGTCGAGTAGGTGACGTCGACCGTGACGGGCGCGGCGGCCAGCGCGGCGTCGACGTCACCGCTCGCGGTCTCGCTGGGAAAGGCCGGGTTGACCTGCTCCGGCGTGTAGAGGCCGGGATGGTCGGCGCGCAGCACCGCGTCGTGCTCCTCGGCGGTGATGTCGAGCTGCAGCACCTGGGCGGCGCGGCGGGCCGCCTCCAGGGTCTCGGCCACGACCAGCGCGACCGGCTGACCCCGGTAGCTGATCCGGTCCGACTGCAGGACGTCCAGTTCCGGGTCGTCGGCCGGCTCGAGCCGCGGGGCGTTTCCGTGCCACAGGACGGCGATGGCGTCGGCCGTCGGGTCGGCCAGCACGGCGTTGAGCCGGCCACGCGGCACCGGGGACTGGACGATCCAGCCGTGCACGACGTCGTCCTGCGGGTATTCGGCGGCGTACCGGGCGGCGCCGGTGACCTTGGCCGGTCCTTCGAGGCGGGCCAGCGGTGTGCCCACGGTCGCGGTCATCGGGCCTCCCCGGCCGAGGCCAGCCGGGTGAGAACCGCGGCGGTCAGGTTGCGGGTCAGGGTCGTCTTGTACGCGTTGTCGCGCAGCGGCCGGGCGGCGCGCAACTCCTCGTCGGCGGCGGCCAGGAAGTTCTCGTGGGTGGCCGGCCGCCCACGCAGCAGCCGTTCGGCGGTGGTCGCCCGCCACGGCCTCGGCGCGACCGCACCCCAGGCCAGCCGCACGTCCCGGACCAGGCCGTCGGCGACGTCCAGGGCCGCGGCGACCGAGCCCACGGCGAAGGCGTAGGAGGCCCGGTCGCGGGCCTTGCGGTACGCCGACCGGGTGGCGAACGGCAGCGCGGGCAGGTCCACCGCGGTGATCATCTCGCCGTGGTCGAGAACGGTGTCCAGGTCCGGCCGGTCCCCGGGCAACCGGTGCAGCTCGGTCACCGCGATCGTCCGCTCGCCGGTCGCGCTCTCCACCCGGACCTGCGCGCCGAGGGCCGCGAGCGCCACCGCCATGTCCGACGGGTGGGTGGCGATGCACGCCTCGGAACCGCCGAGGATCGCCAGGTTGCGGTGGTCGCCGGCGCGGGCCGGGCAGCCGGAGCCGGGCGCCCGCTTGTTGCACGGCGTGCTCGGGTCCATGAAATAGGTGCACCGGGTGCGCTGCAGCAGGTTGCCGCCGGTGGTCGCCATGTTGCGCAGCTGCCCTGAGGCGCCGGCCAGCAGTGCCTGGCTGAGCACCGGATAGCGTTCGCGGATGCGCGGATCGGCGGCCAGGTCGCTGTTGCGGACGGTGGCGCCGACCCGCAGGCCGCCGTCCGGAAGATCGGTGATCCGGTCCAGCGGCAGCTTGGTGACGTCGACCAGGACGTCCGGCGTGGCCACGCCCAGCTTCATGAGGTCGACCAGGTTGGTGCCGCCGGCCAGGAACGCGGCGTCCGGCGCGAGGACGGCGGAGGCGGCGGTAGCCGTACGGTATTCGAAGGTCTTCATTCGCCGGCCGCCTGCCTGATCGCCGGGACCATGTTGGGATAGGCGCCGCAGCGGCACAGGTTGCCACTCATCCGCTCGCGGATCTCGGCGTCGCTGAGCAGGTCGTCGCCGGGTGTGGTCACCGCGCTCGGCCGGCCCTGCTTCACCTCGTCGAGCATGCCGACCGCCGAGCAGATCTGCCCCGGCGTGCAGTAGCCGCACTGGAAACCGTCGTGGTCGAGGAAACCGCGCTGCACCGGGTGCGGCCGCTCGGCGGTGCCCAGGCCCTCGACGGTGGTCACCTCGGCCCCCTGCTGCGCGACGGCCAGGATCAGGCAGCTGTTGACCCGCCGCCCGTCGAGCAGGACGGTGCAGGCGCCGCACTGACCGTGGTCACAGCCCTTCTTGGCGCCGGTCAGGCCGAGGTGCTCGCGCAGCAGATCGAGCAGGGTGGTGCGCGGGTCCAGGTCGAATTCGTACTCGACCCCGTTGACGATCAGCTTCACCTCGGAGAGATTGCCCGGGAAGTGCCGGATAAACCCGCGCGTCACGGATACGCTGACGAAGTGCACCTGATCGTCGAGGTCGGCAGTCGGCTCGACCCGGACATCAGCTGGCCGGAGGGTGCCGCCCTGACAATGTTCGCGGGCGAGCCGGTCCAGTTGATGATCTTCCTGAGCCGGCCGCATCCGCTGGAGGTCCAGGCTGTCGCGACACCACCGACCCAGTTCGCCTGGGTCGACGGTGAGGACGCCGGAGTTCTTCTCTACCGTCTGGGCCCGGTGCTGGGCTGGTCCCAGGTGCCGTATTCCCCGCACCTGTTCGGGCCCGAGGACGGCCTGCCCGGGGTGGACGTCGACCCGGTCGTGCAGATCGTCCTGGTCGACCGCGACACCAACACCGTCATGGCGATGCACCGCGTCGGCTGGCCGGAGGAGTTCGCCGCCCAGGTCCGCGCGTCGGTGGTCCGGATGCGGGACTCGTTCCACACCCAGGCCGCCTACGAGCATGCCCTGGCCGCGTTGCAGCGCCGCTTCCCGTCGCCGGAGGACCTGGTCACCGACCGGGCCGACGCGTTCTGCACGGCCACCGAACGCTAGGACAGGCCCTGGTCACGGGGCGGCGTTCAGCAGATCCAGGGCGCTGTGCTGGCAGCCGTGGTTCGTGCCGCGGAACGGGCCGGCCCAGTGTGATCCGTACGCGTCCAGGGTGTCCCGGTCGTTGTTGTAGGCGCTGTCCGCGTTGCGCTGCAGGTAGGCGTTGTAGGCGCCACCGGTCGCCGCGTTGAGCACGCCCAGCCCGCGGATCGCGGCCCCCTTGAACGAGACCCCGTCGCCGCCGCACGCGTCCGGCTCGTTCGGCTCGCGCAGGATGCCGCCGGGGGAGAGGTAACCGCTGGCGGTCATCGCATCGCCGATCCGGCGTGCGGTGGCGAGCGCGCCGGCGTCCCCGGTCAGACGATTCAGCTCGACCAGAGCATTGATCAAAACCCCTTGGTTGTACGTCCATGTCACGTCGCCGTTGTTCCGGCAGGTGCTCAGGTTGACGCCGTCGTTGACCAGGTTCTGGCTGTTGAGCATGCCGGTGCTCGAGAACCAGGTCCAGCCGGCCTGGGCCCGCTGCCGGTAGACCGTGTCCCCGCCGATGCGCCGGCTCAGCGCGGCATTGAGCTGGATGTAGAGGCTGTTCGGGATGGCGTTCTTCACCGTCCGGGCGGTGCTCCAGTACACGCCGCCGCCGCAGCGGGTGTCCCAGTTGGCGTACATCCAGTCGGCGTCGGCGCGGGCGGTGTTCAGGTAGCGGCTGTCGCCGGTCAGGTCGTAGGCCGCCACCCAGGCCAGGCCCCACCAGCCGGTGTCGTCGAGGTA
Organism: Paractinoplanes toevensis; assembly: GCF_018332695.1. Classification (GTDB taxonomy): domain Bacteria; phylum Actinomycetota; class Actinomycetes; order Mycobacteriales; family Micromonosporaceae; genus Actinoplanes; species Actinoplanes toevensis. The sequence goes on along the minus strand of NZ_BOQN01000002.1, from coordinate 55,538 downwards.
CTCGTTGCGGAACTGGCCCTGCGCCGCGTTGATCTGCTTGTCGTAGGTGCTGGCGATCGCGTACCGGTAGCTGTTCATGCCGCTGCGCTGGATGTTGCCGATGATCGCGGTGAGCGCGTTCGCGCCGGTCCACCAGCCGTTGGTGTCGAACAGTCCGGTGCCGCGGTCGAAGCGCATCATCAGCGCGGTGGCCGCGGCGGTACGCCGGTCCCAGGCGTTCCAGGTGCTGCGCGTCCAGGCGGTACAGACGATCTCCGGCCGGTCGCCGGCCTTGCCGCAGGCGCGCAGGGCGCCGACGCCGTTGCTGCCCCAGTCGTCGACGTTGAACTGCGCGGTCCGCCCGCCGGTGGTGTCGCCGAGCCGGGAGCCGTCCGCCCAGCTCCGGCCGCCGTCGAAGGACCGGTCCAGCCACACCTCGTCGCCCGCCTGGCCGTTCTCGATCGAGCCCCAGGCCATCGCGTCGGTGTCGTTGACGTGCACCTTGACGACCCGGCCGTAGATGCTCGTGGACACCGGCACCCGGTCGGCGGGCGCGAGTGCCGCGTCCCGGCCGTCGCAGTACCGATTGCAGACGGTGGCCGCCGCGGCGACCGGTGTGACCAGGGATGCCGCCGCGACCAGGGCCGCGGTGCCGGCGCTCAGAAACATAAAGTTAACAATCCTATTAGATTGTTGCCTGTCAATGTGTGGGCCGACCGGCTGCCTCAACGGGCAATCGATGCTTCCCCGATGCCTCCGCCGATTTAAGGCTTCTTTATGAAAGCCCCGGATACCGTCCTGCGATCAAGACGTTCGACTAGTCGATCGAGGTTACCGATGGTGTCTGTCATGGCTGAACGACGTCCGCTGCAGCTCGAGGCTCTGGCCGGGCGGAAGCTGGAGTACGTACGGCTCGACTCCACCGTCGTGCTCGGCCTGTCCGGCGGCGGCCAGGTCGTGATCGAGACCCCCGCGCTGCTGGTCGGCGCGGACGGCCCGTTCGCCGTGCTGCCCGGCGTCACCTCGTCGGAGGTCCTCGCGACCCTGCTCGGCGACACCGTGCGGACGGCGCGGGCGCGCGACACCGGTGAGCTGGAGATCGGCTTCGCCGGCGGCGCGCGGCTGCTGGTCGGCGCCGACGACGACTACGAGTCCTGGGCCGTCATCGGCCCGGACGGCCTGCTGATCGTCTGCCTGGCCGGCGGGGAACTGGCCGTCTGGGGCTGACCCGCGGGCACGAAAGAGCCCGGCCGATCCGCATCGGCCGGGCTTTCGCGTTATGTGGTCAGACCAGGTCGAAGCGGTCCAGCTCCATGACCTTCGTCCAGGCCGCGACGAAGTCGGTGACGAACTTCTCCTGGGCGTCCGAGCTGGCGTAGACCTCGGCGAGGGCGCGCAGCTGGGAGTTGGAGCCGAAGATCAGGTCGACCGCGGTGGCGGTCCACTTCAGCTCGTCGGTGGTGACGTCGCGGATCTCGTAGACGTGCTCCTCCTTCTCCGCCGCCTTCCACCGGGTGCCCGGGGAGAGCAGGTTGGCGAAGAAGTCGTTGGTCAGCACGCCCGGCTTGTCGGTGAGCACGCCGTGCTGGGTGCCGCCGAAGTTGTTGCCGAGCGCGCGCAGGCCGCCGACCAGGACGGTCATTTCCGGTGCGGTCAGGTTGAGCATGTAGGCCCGGTCGACGAGGAGCACCTCGGGCTGGGTCTTCTCGCCGGGGCGCAGGTAGTTGCGGAACCCGTCGGCCCGCGGCTCGAGGACCGCGAACGACTCGACGTCGGTCTGCTCCTGGGTCGCGTCGGTGCGGCCCGGCCGGAACGGCACGGTCACCTGGACGCCGGCGTCGCTCGCGGCCTTCTCGACGGCGGCCGAGCCGGCCAGCACGATCAGGTCGGCGAGCGAGATCTTCGCGCCACCGGCCGCGTTGAACTCCTGCTGGATGCCCTCGAGAGCGGCCACCACCTCGGCGGCCGGGGCGTTGACCTCCCAGCCGCGCTGCGGCTCGAGGCGGATGCGGGCACCGTTGGCGCCACCGCGCTTGTCGGTGGACCGGTAGGTCGCGGCCGACGCCCAGGCGGTGCCGACCAGCTGGGCGGTGCTCAGGCCGGACTCGAGCACCTTCGCCTTGAGGGCGGCCACGTCGGCGTCGCCGACCAGCTCGTGGTCGACGGCCGGGACCGGGTCCTGCCACAGCTGGGCCTCGGGTACCCACGGGCCGAGGAACCGGGCGACCGGGCCCATGTCGCGGTGCAGCAGCTTGTACCAGGCCTTGGCGAACGCCAGCGCGAACTCGTCCGGGTTGGCCAGGAAGCGGCGGGAGATCTTCTCGTACGCCGGGTCCACGCGCAGCGCCAGGTCGGTCGTCAGCATCGTCGGCCGGTGCTTCTTGGCCGGGTCGTACGCGTCCGGGATGATCTCGTCGGTGGTCTTGGCGACCCACTGCTTCGCACCACCGGGGCTGGTGGTGAGCTCCCACTCGTACCCGAAGAGGATCTCGAAGAAGCGGTTGCTCCACTGCGTCGGCTTGTCGGTCCAGGTGACCTCGAGGCCGCTGGTGATCGCGTCGGCGCCCTTGCCGCTGCCGTGGGTGCTCAGCCAGCCCAGGCCCTGCGCCTCCAGCTCGGCACCCTCGGGCTCGGGGCCGACGTGGCCGTCGGCGACACCGGCACCGTGGGTCTTGCCGAACGTGTGGCCGCCGGCGATGAGGGCGACGGTCTCCTCGTCGTTCATCGCCATGCGACCGAACGTCTCGCGGATGAAGTAGGCCGAAGCGGCCGGGTTCGGGTTGCCGCCCGGGCCCTCCGGGTTGACGTAGATGAGACCCATCTCGGTCGCGCCGACGCCCGGCAGCACCTCCTTCTCGGAGACGTAGCGGCCCTCGGCGAGCCAGGTGTCCTCCGGGCCCCAGAAGATCTCCTCGGGCTCCCAGACGTCCACCCGGCCGAAGCCGAAGCCGAAGGTCTTGAAGCCCATCGACTCCAGGGCGACGTTGCCGGCCAGCACGAGCAGGTCGGCCCAGGAGATCTTCTGGCCGTACTTCGCCTTGACCGGCCAGAGCAGGCGGCGCGCCTTGTCCAGGTTCGCGTTGTCCGGCCAGCTGTTGAGCGGGGCGAACCGCTGTCCGCCGTCGCCGGCGCCGCCGCGGCCGTCCTCGATGCGGTAGGTGCCCGCCGCGTGCCAGCTCAGCCGGATCATCAGGCCGCCGTAGTGCCCGAAGTCGGCCGGCCACCACTCCTGCGAGGTGGTCAGCACCTCGGTGATGTCCCGCTTGATCGCGTCGACGTCGAGCTTCGCGAACTCCTGGGCGTAGCTGAAGTTCTCGCCCAGCGGGTTGCCCTTGGACGAGTGGGCGTGCAGCACCGACAGGTCGAGCTGGTTGGGCCACCAGTCCCGGTTGCCGTGCGGACGGCCGCCGGTCTTCGGGGTGGGCGCGTCGATCGCCGGGTTCTCGCTCTCGCTGCCGTGCGAGGTCACGGAGTCATGTGCGACCGGGCAGCCGGACGCCGCATTGTCCTGGGTGTCGCTCATCTGGTTCCTTCCGAGCTGGCGCTTTCGGTGGGCTTGGTGCTGGTCGCGCAGTCGGGACAGACGCCCCAGTAGACGACCTCCGCCTCGTCGATCACGAACCCGTGGTCGTCGGAGGCGGTGAGACAGGGTGCATGGCCGGCGGCACACTCGACGTCGGCGATCGCCCCGCAGGAGCGGCACACGACGTGGTGGTGGTTGTCCGCCACCCGGGATTCGTAGCGGGCGGTCGCACCGGCGGGCTGGATGCGCCGGATCAGGCCGGCGTCGGTGAGCGCTCGTAATACGTCGTACACCGCCTGGTGGGAGACCGTGGGGTGATCGGCCCGAACCAGGTCGATCACCGCGTCGGTGTCGACGTGCGGATGGTCGCGCAGAGCACTCAGCACCGCCAGCCGGGGCCTGGTCACCCGCAACGAGACGGCCCGGAGCTGCGCCTCGAAGTCCGGTGTCACCCGAGGAACCTTAGGCCCTTATCTGGAATGAATCAAGTTTGTCGTAAGCGGGGATCGGGGGCGGATGGGCGACCTACGTGTGCGACGGGCTCGCCGGCGGCGTTCCGCCTATGAGCTCTCGAAACCGGCCAGCCAGGTGGTGAGGATCGCCTCCAGCCGGGCGGCATCCTCGGGGGACAGCTGGTCGAGCAGGCGGCGCTCGTTGCGCATGTGCTCGGTGAAGGCCTGGTCGATCAGGTCGCGGCCGGCGTCGGTCAGGGCCACCACCCGGCCGCGGCCGTCGCTCGTGCTCGGGCGGCGGGTGACCAGGCCGTCGCGCTCGAGGCGGTCGATCCGCTTGGTCATGGCGCCGGTGGTGACCATGGTGTGTGCGGCGAGCTCGCCCGGGGCGCGTTCGAACGGCGGGCCGGCCCGGCGGAGCGCGGCCAGCACGTCGAACTCGCCCTCGCCGAGGCCGAAGCGCCGGTAGACGACCTGGAGCTGCTCGGTCAGGTGGCCGGCGACGCGGTGCAGGCGGCCGATCACCCCCTGCGGGCGCACGTCCAGGTCGGGGCGCTCCCGGGCCCAGGCCTCCTGGATGCGGGCTACGTGGTCGCTCATGGTTCCACTATAGCTTCCGAGGAAGCTATAGTAGCTTCCATGGAAGCTAATTTGCGATGGACCGCCGTTACGGCGCTCGCGCCGATCGCGTGGGGCACGACCTACTACGTCACCCATCGATACCTTCCGGCCGACTACCCGCTGTACGGCGCGGCCATCCGGGCCCTGCCGGCCGGGGTGCTGCTCCTGCTCGTCCGCCGCCGGCTGCCGACCGGCTCCTGGTGGTGGCGGTCGCTGGTGCTGGGTGCGCTCAACATGGGCGCGTTCTTCGCCCTGATCTACCTCGCCGCGCAGACCCTGCCGACCAGCATCGCGTCGACGATCATGGCGACCTCGCCGGTGATGCTGATGCTGTTCGCCTGGGCCGCGATGTCCGAGCGCCCGCGGGCCGTCCACCTGGCCGGCGCCGGTATCGGCGTCGCCGGCGTCTGCCTCATGCTGCTGACCGGCCCGGTCGCGGTCGACGCCGGCGGCGTCCTCGCGTCGGTGTCGGCCATGGTGATGTCGTCGTTCGGCTACGTGCTGGCCAAGAAGTGGAGCAGCGACATCGACGTGTTCTCGCTGACGTCGTGGCAGCTCGTCGCGGGCGGCCTGATCCTGCTCCCGGCGGCCGTCCTGGTCGAGGGCGCGCCACCGGCCCTGGGCGCAGGCGCCGGCCTCGCCTTCGGTTACGTCACCGTGGTGGCCACCGCGCTCGCCTTCGCCGCCTGGTTCGCCGGACTGCGGCACCTCAGCGCCGGCACGGTCGGCCTGGTCGGACTGCTCAACCCGGTGACCGGCGTCCTGCTCGGCACCGCGGTCGGCGGCGAGACCCTCTCCGTACAGCAGGTCTCCGGCCTTGTCCTGGTTTTTCTGGGTGTTCTCCTCGGCCAGCCGATCGCGAGCCGGGTGCTGGCCATCACACGCGCCCGCGCATCCGCCGTGACTAGGTTCGGTTCATGAGCACACTCGGTAACAGCGGCATCGAGGTCTTCCCGCTCGCCCTCGGCGGCAACGTGTTCGGCTGGACCAGCGACGAGGCGACGTCCCACCGGGTCCTGGACGCGTTCGCCGAGGGCGGCGGCAACTTCGTCGACACCGCCGACGGCTACTCGGCCTGGGTTCCCGGCAACTCGGGCGGCGAGTCGGAGACCATCATCGGCAACTGGCTGACCGCCCGCGGCAACCGCGACCGCGTCGTCATCGGCACCAAGGTCAGCCAGCACCCCCAGTTCCGCGGGCTGGCCGCCACCAACGTCGCCGCGGCGGCGGACGCGTCGCTGAAACGGCTGAAGACCGACTACATCGACCTCTACTACGCGCACTACGACGACCCGAACACCCCGATCGAGGAAACGGCGGGCGCCTTCGACGCCCTGGTCAAGGCCGGGAAGGTACGCGCGATCGCGGTCTCCAACTACACCGCCGACCGGGTCCGGGAGTGGTTCGAGGCGGCCCGCCGCAACGACCTCACCCTGCCGGTGGCGATTCAGCCGCACTACAACCTGGTGCAGCGGGCCGCCTACGAACGGGACATCGCCCCGGTCGCGGCGGCCGAGAACCTGGCCGTCGTGCCCTACTACGCGCTGGCGAGCGGCTTCCTGACCGGCAAGTACAAGACCACCGACGACCTGTCCGGCGCCCGGGCCGGCGCGGCCCGCGGCTACCTCAACGAGGCCGGCCTGGCGGTCGTGAAGGTCTTGGAGGACGTCGCGTCCGGCCACGGCGTGGCCCCGGCGAGCGTTGCCCTGGCCTGGCTGCGCGGCCGCCCCGACGTCGCCGCACCGCTGGCCAGCGCTCGCACCGTCGAGCAGTTGCCCGCCCTGATCGCCTCGGCGACCCTGGACCTCGACGCCGACGAGCGCCGGGCCCTCGACGAGGTCTCCGCCCAGCTTCCCGGATGATTGCGCCGGTTGCCGACACTGGGCAGATGACGACGCCGCATCGCGCGCGAACCGCGCTCATCTGGTTCATCGTGGCGGCCGCCGCCGTACCCCTGCTGTGGCTCTTCATCTCCTCGGCCGGCAGCCGTGAGTTCATCGATCCGCCCGGCGACGCGCGGCGGACCCTGGTCGCGGCCGCGCTGGTCGCCGGGGTCTGGGCGGCGATCGCCGGCACACTTCTCCGCCCGGCGGTCGCCGCGCTCGCGGCGGCCGCCGGCGGCCTCGCGCTGATCGGGGCGACCGCGGCGGTGCTGCCGGCCGGCTACGCCGCCGCCGGGTCGCAGTACGACCTCGGGCCCGGCTTCGCGGCCGAGGCGTGGGGCATCGCCGCGCGGGGCGCGGTGCTCATCCTGCCGGGGATGGCCATCGGGTACGCCGTCGCCTTCCTCACCCGCAGGCTGACGCCGTACGCCGAGCGGCCCCCGACCGGCTGGGTCTTCGCCGCCGCGGCCCTGCTGTTCCTCTTCGTGGACGCCCTCGGGCTGGCCGCCGCGCCGGGGCACCGGCTGGTCACCGGTCCGCTGCTGGACTGGATCGCACCGGCCTGAGCGCCTTCGGCCGGGCGAACTTCGAGCGGTACGCCGAGGCGCTCAGGCCGAAGTGGGAGCGGAAGCGGCGGGCGAAGTAGTTCGGATCGGGCCAGCCGACCGACTCACCGATGGCGTTGATCGGGCGGTCGCTGTGCAGCAGCTGTTCCGCGGCCAGCTCGACCCGGTGCCGGGACAGGAACGCCATCGGTGGCAGGCCGGTGGCCAGCTTGAACAGCCGCACCAGGTAACCGGGGGCCAGGTGCAGGTCGGTGGCCAGCTCGGTGAGGGTCCACGGGTGCGCCGGGCGGGCCTCCATCCGGCGCATGGCCTCGACGACCGAGGGATGCACGCGCTCCGCGGTCGCGCCGGTCGTCCCGGCCTCGCCGAGTGCCGCGCGGGCCACATGGCCGAGGGCCAGCGACAGCCGGGCGATGATGTCGCCGCGGTGCAGCCGCAACGACTCGGCGGCGAGCCCGCTCATCGCGTCGAGATGTTCCACACACGCGGCCAGCTCCGGCTCGGGCAGGTGGGTGCTGAGAACGCCGCGGCGCTGACCCGCGTACGGGCCGGTCCAGAGCAGGTGACCGAGCAGCGGATCCTCGCGGGTCCAGGCCAGCTCGCGGTGCAGCAGCTCGGCCGAGAAGCAGCAGTTGTGCACGACCAGGTCGGTGCATTCCTCGTAGCCGTGCCACACGCCGGGCCGCAACAACACCACGTCACCGATGGTCAGCGGGTCGAGGCCGGCCTGGGTGCGGTGCGAGCCGGCGCCGCCGACCACGATCGCCATCTCGACGAAGCTGTGGGTGTGCAGTGTCATCTCGGCCTCGTGCAGATGCCGTCCGGCGTACGCGATGGAGTCGTCCCCGAAGTGCACCAGGGTGTAGGTCTGCCGAATCGTGTCGCCGTGCATCGCCCGAGGCTAACCGCTTGATCAAATGCGCGCGGCGATTGGACAGCGTGCAAAGTTAGCCTTACCTTACCTCCGTGCGCCCCAGGACCATCGGGAGACTCGGAGTCTTCGTTGTCACGGTGGCCCTGCTCGGCGTGGTCGTGGTCCTCAGCCTGATGGTGGGCCGGCAGGCGATCTCACCCGGCGAGGTCATCCGTGCCCTGCTGCCCGGCGCCACCGGCGACAACGCCGACATCGTGCGCGGGCTGCGGCTCGAGCGCACGGTCATCGGGCTCGTCGCCGGTCTCGCCCTCGGCGCGGCCGGCGCCCTCATGCAGGCACTCACCCGCAACCCGCTCGCCGACCCCGGCCTGCTCGGGGTGAACGCGGGTGCCGCCGCCGCGGTGGTCACCGGGTTCGCCTTCTTCGGCGTCGCCGACGGCTTCGCCCAGACCGGGCTCGGCCTGGCCGGCGCCGCGGTCGCGTCGGTGGTGGTCTACCTGCTCGGCAGTGGTTCCCGGGAGGCCGCCACCCCGGCCCGGCTCGCGCTGGCCGGAACCGCCCTGACCGCGGTGCTGTTCTCCTACATCAACGCGGTGGCGATGAAGGACCAGGCCAGCTTCGACGAGATGCGGTTCTGGGTGGTCGGGTCGGTGGTCAACCGCGGCTACGACCGGCTGCTCATCGCGCTGCCGCTGATCGTCGTCGGCGTGCTGCTGGCGCTGGCCATGACCCCGGCGCTCAACGCGCTCTCGCTCGGCGACGACAGCGCGCACGCGCTCGGCCTCGGCGTCGGCCGGGCCCGGATCGCCGTGGCGGTGGCCATCACCCTGCTGTGCGGCGCCGCGACCGCGGTGGCCGGGCCGATCGTCTTCGTCGGCCTCACCGTGCCGCACGTCGCCCGCCGGCTGGTCGGCGCCGACCAGCGCAAGGTGGTGCCGCTGTCGATGCTGCTGGCCGCCGGCTTCCTGGTCTTCTGCGACACCCTCGGGCGGGTCGTCTCGGGCGGCGCGGAGATCCAGGCGGGCATCGTGACGGCCGTCCTCGGCGCCCCCGTCTTCATCGCGCTGGTGCGTCGCCGTACGTTGGTTGCGGCATGATCACCGTCCCGGTGGTGAAGGCCGGCCCGTGGTCGGTCCGGGTGCGGCGCCGCGCGGTGCTGGTATCCGTACTCCTGCTGGTGGCCGTTGTCGCCGTTGTCGTCGTTTCGCTCTCCGCCGGGGTCAACTCGTTCCCGATCCCGCGGGTGATCGCGGCCGTGCTGGGCAACGGCACCCCGGCCGAGAAGCTCATCGTCGCCGAGCTGCGCCTGCCCCGGGCGGTCCTGGCCGTGCTCGTCGGCGTCGCGCTCGGCGTCTCCGGCGCCATCTTCCAGCAGATCACCCGCAACCCGCTGGGCAGTCCGGACGTCGTCGGCTTCACCACCGGCGCCTCGACCGGCGCGCTCGTCGTGCTGCTGGTCCTGCACGGCGGCCTGGTCGCGACGTCGTTCGGCGCGGTGGCCGGGGGAGCGGTGACCGCGCTGCTGGTCCTGCTGCTGTCGTCCCGGCACGGGGTGGCGCCGCTGCGGCTCGTGCTGGTCGGCATCGGCGCGGCCGCCATGCTCAACTCGCTCAACTCGCTGCTGATCGTGCGGGCCCAGGTCTACGACGCGCAGAGCGCCTCGGTGTGGCTGGTCGGCAACGTGGTCGGCGGCGACTGGTCGGACGTGCGGCTGATCGGCGGGATTCTTGGCATCGGCCTGCTGGCCTGCGTGGTGCTGTGGCGGCCGCTCACGCTCAGCGAGTTCTCCGACGAACGCTCGATGAGCCTCGGCCTGCCGGTCGGGCGCACCCGGGTGCTCGCGATCGCGGCCGGCGTCCTGCTCGCCTCCGGTGCCGTCGCGGTGGCCGGCCCGATCCAGTTCATCGCGCTCACCGCGCCGCAGGTGGCCCGCCGGCTGACCGGCACCGAGGGCGCCAACCTCACCGCCTCCGGGCTGACCGGCGCCCTCCTACTGCTGGTCGCCGACCTGGCCGCCCGGGAGGCGTTCCAGCCGCGGCAACTGCCGGTCGGCGTGCTCACCGGCATCGTCGGCGGTGCCTATCTCGCGTGGCTGCTGGGCCGCGAATGGCGGAAAGGACGCGCATGACGCGGTTACGCGCGGAGAACGTCGCGCTCGGCTACGACGGCACCCGCATCGTGCACGACCTCGACCTGGTCGTCCCGGACGGCTCGTTCACCGCCATCGTCGGCGCCAACGGCTGCGGCAAGTCGACGCTGCTGCGCGGGCTCGCCCGCCTGCTCAAACCGGAAACCGGCGCGGTCGTGCTGGACGGGAAGGCCATCCATGACCACCCCGCCAAGGAGGTGGCGCGGCGGCTCGGGCTGCTTCCGCAGTCCCAGACCGCACCCGAGTCGATCAGCGTCGCCGACCTGGTCGCCCGCGGGCGCTATCCGCACCAGTCGCTGCTGCGCCAGTGGTCACCGGCCGACCAGGCCGCGGTTACCGCGGCACTGGAGATGACCGGCACCGCCGACCTCGCCTCGCGGCCGTTCGACGAGCTCTCCGGCGGCCAGCGGCAACGCGTCTGGCTCGCGATGGCCCTCGCCCAGGAGACCGGCATCCTGCTGCTCGACGAGCCCACCACCTACCTGGACATCGCCCACCAGATCGAGGTGCTCGACCTGTGCGCCCGGCTGCGCGCCGAGCGGGGCTCCACCCTGGTGGCCGTCCTGCACGACCTGAACCTCGCCGCCCGTTACGCCACCCACCTGGTGGCCATGAAGGACGGCGCGATCGTGGCGGAGGGCGACCCCACCACGATCATCACCCCCGAGCTCATCGAGCTGGTCTTCGGACTGCCCTGCCGCATCATCACCGACCCGGAGTCGAACACGCCCCTGGTCATTCCGCGGCACCACCCCGGAAAGGAAACCTCTTGAACAGCCGATTGACCCGCCTGGCCGGCGCCGCCCTCGCGGTGACCGTGTCGCTCGCCCTCACCGCCTGCGGCGGCGACGACTCCGCCGAGCCCGCCGCGAGCGCCACCGCGTCGGGGCCGTTCGAATACAAGGACGCCCTCGGCAAGGACATCAAGCTCGACCAGACGCCGACCACGGTGGTCGCGCAGAGCAGCGTCGCGGCCGCGTTGTGGGACGCCGGATTCCAGGTCAAGGGAGCGTACGGCGAGCTCAAGCCGGACGCCGCGGGCAAACTCAGCTATCAGGCCGGCTCGCTCGACCTGAGCAAGGTCACGGTCGTCGGCAGCACCTACGGTGAGTTCGACACCGAGAAGTACGCCCTGATGAACCCGCAGCTGCTCGTCGACTACACGTTCGACAACAAGGCGCTGTGGTACGTCCCGGCCGCCCAGTCCGAGAAGATCCTCAGCCTCGCGCCCGGCCTCGCCGTGCCCGGCAACTACAAGACCACCGACGAGGCCATCTCGACCATGGTCGACCTGGCCGGCAAGCTCGGCGCCGACACCAAGGGTGCCGCGCTGACCACCGCGAAGACCGACTACGAGTCCGCCCTCACCGCCGTCGGTGAGGCCGCCAAGACCTCCGGCCTGAAGGTCGCCATCATGTCGCCCGGCACCGACAGCCTCTACGTCGCGGACCCGGCGCAGCTGCCCGAGGGCAACACCCTGAAGAACGCCGGCCTCGACGTGATCAGCCCGCCCAACCCGAAGAACGAGGTCTTCGCGCAGTTCAGCTGGGAGAAGGCGGTCGACTTCAAGGACGCCGACGTCATCCTGGTCGACGCGCGCACCTACGACGCCTCGAAGGCCGACCTCGCGAAGGTTCCGACCTGGGCCAACCTGCCCGCCGTCAAGGCCGGCCAGGTCTACCCGTGGTACGCGGCCGCGCCGTACTCGTACCAGTCGTACGCGAAGATCTACAACGAGCTGGCCGGTGAGCTGAAGAGCGCCAAGAAGCTCAGTTGAGTTTTATCGACCTCGGCGGCCGCCGCCTGCACCTGCGCACCGCGGGTGCGGGCGGCGTCACCGTCGTGTTCGAGGCGGGGCTCGGCATGTCGGCGGTGTGCTGGGGTCTGGTGACTCCGCTCGTCGCCGCGCACGCCCGCACCGTGGTCTACGACCGGGCCGGCATCGGGGCCAGTGACGACGGCCCGCGGCCCCGCACGCTGGCCGCGCTGGCCGACGATCTCGGTGCGCTGCTGCTCTCCGTGCCCGGACCGGTCGTGCTGGTCGGGCACAGCTGGGGCGGGCCGATCGTGCGGCTGGTGGCCTCGCGCCGGATCGCCGACGTGCGGGCTCTGGTCCTCGTCGACCCCTCCGACGAGCACGACGACGACTTCTTCACCGCGGCCACGCGACGGCGGATGGCGGTTGCCGGGCCGCTCACCCGTACGCTCGCCGCGGTCGGGGTTTATCGGGCCGCGGCCCGCATCGGCCGGGCCCTGCCGGCCGACCGCTACGCCCGGTTCCGCGACGAGAACTTCGGCCGGCGCGCGGCGCGGGCCCTCTCCGCCGAGGTCCGCCAATTCCTGCCCGGCCTGGCGTCGCTGCGCGCCGATCCGCCGGATCTCGGCGATCTTCCCGTCACCATCATCTCGGCGGGCTCTGCGGCCCACACTCTTTCCGGCGGGCGCCTGGTCGTCGCCGCCGGGGCCGGGCACAACATCATGTTCACCGATCCCCAGCTGGTTGCCGACGAGATTATCCGCTGCCTGGACCCTATGTAGAAAACCGAGCGAGGGTCGGCTAGGGTGGCCGCATGACGACGCCCGTGCGGGTCACCGCGGCTGTGTCCAAAGTGCTCGCCGCCTTCCTCGCCGACCCCACCGCCGACCGCTACGGTCTCGACCTGATGCGGGCCACCGGCCATCCCAGCGGCACGCTCTACCCGATCCTGCTGCGGTTGCAGGACGCCGGCTGGGTCGAGGCGGTGTGGGAAGAGCTCGACCCGGTGGCCGCCGGCCGCCCGCCCCGCCGGTATTACCGGCTCACCCCCGACGGGCTCATCTCGGCGCGCACCGAGATCGCCGCGCTGCGGCAGCAGCTCGACCGGGCGTACGGCACGGCCCCGAAACCGAGGACCGCATGAGCGCCCTCGCCCGCTGGTGCCTCGACGCGGCGGCGCGGCGCTGGCCGGCCGAGATCCGCGACGAGATGGCCCGCGAGTGGCACGCCGAACTGGCCGCGATCGAGGCCGAGCCCGGCGGCCGGCGGCGCGGCCTCGGCTACGCGCTGAGCCTGCTCACCTCGCCGCCGCTGCGGGACCGCACCGGTGCGCCGCGCGGCTGGGCCGAGACCACCGGGCCGCTCGCGCCGGCCGCGGCACTCGTCCTCGCCGCTCTGCTGACGCTCGCGGCGGGACAGCTCGCCGGTTCGCTGACCTCTCTGCTGTTCTCGGCCTTCGGATTCGAGCCGTACGCGATGACCTGGCTGCCCGCCCTGGCCGAAGGGCTCGTCACCGGGGCGTGGTGCCTGCTCGCCGGGTGGTGGCTCGGCCGCCGGATGCCGCTCGAACCGGCCGGGCGTCTGGGTACGGCCACCTCGGCCGCGTTCGCCCCGCCGCTGATCGCCTCGGCCATGCTGATCCCGGCCCTCGTCGACCAGGACCCCTTCTACCTCCTCAGCCTGTCGATCGGGCTGCTGGTCTGGGTGCCCGCCATGGCGGCGCTCGGCGTCGCCGTGGTCCGGGGCCGGCGCCGGGCTCTGCTCGCCGTGCCCCTGATCAGCGCCGCCGGCGCGATGGCCGCCACGCTGCCGATGGTGCTGTCCAGCCGGGACGGTCTGTCCGGTGGGCTGCGCGCTGCCGCGGCATCGCTGCTGGCCGGGTCGCCCACGCCGGAATACACGGTGATCGAGGACGGGCTGAGCGGCCGTGCCTTCTACTACCTGGGGCCGTGGGCCATCACGCTGACCGCGTTCGGGGTGCTGGCGCTGGCATTCGGGATCGCCGCCCTGCGCCCGCTGCCCGGCCCGGCGTTCGACTTTGCTGCGGCTGGGGCCGCCGGGGCTGGGGCCGCTGGGGTCGCCGGGGCCGAGACGGGGGTGGGACCGGATTTGGCGCGCCGGATGCCCGTCGTGGTCGGGGTCGGGGCCTCGTGCGTCGCGCTTGCCGTGATCGGCTGGGCCTACACGCTGACGATCCTCAGCCCGGCCATGCCGGGCGTTTCCGCGACCGCGCCGATGCCGGGCGGCGACGGCGAGATCTATCTGTGGGTGGCGGAGCTGCGCTGGGGCGCGATCCTCCTCGCGGCGCTGGCCATGCTGATCGCCACCGCCGCCCGGCGGCGTGCCCTCGCCGCCGCGCTCGTGCTGGCCGCGGCGCTGGTCGTCGCGAACGGCGTGCTCGTCCGGGCCGGCGCGGCCGGCGCGGGCGGCCTGCGGCTGGCACTGCTCATCGGCGGCCTGGTCGTCCTCGTGGCCTGGCTGGTCGCCCGGGGCCCTCTCGCCGGCACGCAGTCGGGCGCCGCACCCGGGATGGGCGGGTCTGGGTTCGGCGCGGTCCCGGGGACGGGCGGGTCCGGGATTGGCGCCGGGGCGGTTGCCCGGGTTGCTCGCCGCCGGGTCGCGGCGGCTGGGGTGGTGGCGGCGGCCTGCGCCCCCCTGCTGCTGACGCAGGGCACGCCGGGCGTCAACCACCCGTTTCTGCCGGCCGGGCTGACGCTCACCACGACCGGGCTGGCGGTCCTCGGGGTGCTGCTCGCGGCGATTCCGGCGATGGCGCTCAGTCGGCGCCGGGTTCCGACCTGGGCAGCGGTCGCGCTGGTCGTGCTGCCGGTGGCGGTGGTTGTCGCGGCCGGCTTGGCGCCGGTGTCGGTGGACTCCGAGGACACCGGTAACGCGTCCTTCGGGGCGCTGGCCGGGCTGCCGCTGGCGGTCCTGGTCGTCGCGCTGCTGCGCCGGCACCGGGAACGGCGACGTGGCCGCACCGCGGCCGTGTGGACCCTGCTCGTGCTCGCCGCGCTGCCCGGGACCGTGCTGCTCCTGGTGGCCGCGCTGTTCCTCGGGCAGATCGTGCCCAACCTGCTGTTCGCGACCGAAGGACGCGGCTATCCGGCCGACGGTCTGTCCATCGTCCCGGGTGCGGCGCTGTTGATGGCAGCGGTCGCGGCGCTGGTGGCGGCACGCCTGGACGGGTTGCCGGGCCGGGGTCACCGGCCCGGCCCGTGGCCGGCCCCCGATCCGGTCAGGCCCGATCCGGTACGGCCCGGTGAGGCCGTGCCCGGCTGACCGCCCCGACCACGTTGGGAGTGACGCACCACAGCAGCACGACCACGCCTAGCGCCGCGGTCGGCTCACCCGCGAGCAGCGCCTGGGCGTTGCCGTAGGGGGTGAACCATCGCACCAGGCCGCCGCCGGAGTCGATCGCGCCCAGCAGGCCGGTCACGCCCATCGGCACGACGATGGTCGCGGCCATGGCGACGCCGGGACGCCGCAGCAGCAGCCCGCACCCGGTGCCGACCAACTGCGCGATGACCTGGACGAGCACGGCTCCCACCAGCAAGGCGGCGGTCCGCGAGGCGGGCGGCCACCCGCCGCCGGCCAGCCCGGTCGCCACCGCGGCCAGCAGCACACCGGACAGCGCGAAGCCGGCCGCGAGCCCCACGGCGGTGACCAGTCGCGGTGTGAGCCGCCGATCCGCGTCCGGCCGAGGCGCCGGGGGGCCGTGCAGGCCGGTTACGGCGAGCACGCCGAAGAACGGGACCAGGACCGACATCGCGATCTGGACGGGCTCCAGGACGTCGCGGAAGCCGGTGTCCGAGCGGGCGGTCAGCCCGGCCGCCGCGGCTCCGACCAGGACGGTCGCGGCGGCCAACAGGGTGGTGCGTCGGGAGAGCAGTGAGCGCTGGGCCGGGGTCTCGGTGGATGTCATGCGGACAGGGTGGGCGGTGGGCGATGTCCTGTCGTCGGCGGAAGGTCACCGGCACCCCCTACTTTGGTAGGGGCCGCGCGCCGGTCGCTCCGGTTAGCCTGAGCTCGTGAACGGTGTCCGGGACGTCGTCGCGGTCGGCGGCGCGCTTGGCCTCGGCGCGCTTCTGGTCGTCGTCGGGGACCCGACCGGGGAGGTGCCGGGGCTGGTGCCGTGGCAGGCGGACGTCGCGGTCGGCGTGCTCGCCTGCTTCGGGCTGGTGCTGCGGCGGCGGTGGCCGTTGGGGTTGGCGGCGGTGGTCGTACCCCTCAGTGCCGTTTCGGTCATGGCCAGCGGGGCGGTCCTGGGCGCTGTCTTCGGGCTGGCTCTACGCCGTACGTTTCTGGTTGCTCTCGGTTTTGCCCTGGGTTATCTGGCGACCATCCCGGTCTACCTGCTGATGCAGCCGGACCCGCGGCATTCGCTGTGGACCGATCTCGTCGTGCGCGGTGTGCTGGTGTCGGCCGCGGTGGGCTGGGGGCTCTACGCGCGGGAGCGGCAGGCGCTGATCGACCACCTCGGTGAGCGCGCCGACCGGGCCGAGGCCGAGCAGGCGGCCCGGATCGCCGGGGCCCGGCGCGACGAGCGGGACCGGATCGCCCGCGAGATGCACGACGTGCTGGCCCACCGCCTGTCGATGATCAGCCTGCAGGCCGGTGCGCTGGAACTGCACCCGGCCCTGCCGGCCGAGGTGCATCTCGCGGCGGGGGTGGTGCAGACCGGCGCGCACGAGGCCCTCGACGAGCTGCGCTCGGTCATCGGGGTGCTGCGCGACGAGCCGGAGCCGCCCCAGCCCGGCCTGGCCGAGGTGCGCGATCTGGTGGCCGACGCCCATCGCTGCGGCAGCGAGGTGGATTTCGACGACCGCCTCGCCACCGCGCCGCCGGGGGCCGCCGGCCGGGTCGCCTACCGGGTGGTGCAGGAGGCGCTGACCAACGCGCGCAAGCACGCCCCCGGCCGCCCGGTGCGGCTGGTGCTCGACGGCGGGCCGGGGGAGGGGCTGCGGATCTCGGTCAGCAACCCGTTCTCGGTCCGGTCCGGGTCGGTGCCGGGCAGCGGGCTCGGACTCGTCGGTGTCGCCGAACGGGTCGAGCTGGCCGGTGGCCGGCTGGTGCGGGACACCGTGGACGGGTGGTTCCGCCTCGAGGTGCTGCTGCCGTGGCTGGCGTGACCCGGCCGGTCCGGGTGGCCGTCGTCGACGACGATCCGCTCGTGCGCAGTGGCCTGCGGCTGCTGTTCGCCGGCGCCACCGATCTGGAGATCGTGGCCGAGGGGGCGGACGGGGCCGACGTGCCCGGCCTGGTCGACGCCCACCATCCGGACGTGGTGCTGCTCGACGTGCGGATGCCCCGGGTCGACGGGCTGGCGGCGATGGAACGGCTGTCCGCGCGGGCGCGATGTCCGTACGTCGTCATGCTGACGACCTTCCATGCCGACGCGTACGTCCTTCGGGCGCTGCGCGCCGGCGCCAGCGGTTTTCTCCTCAAGGACGCCCCGCCACGGGAACTGCTCGACGCCGTCCGCCGGGTCGCGGCCGGCGAGCCGATCCTCAGCCCCGCGGTGACCCGCCGGCTCATCGAGCAGGTGGCCGACCCGGTCGCGCACGATCGCCGGACCAGCGCGGCCGCCCTGCTCGACCGCGCGACCGGCCGCGAACGTGAGGTGGCGTCGGCCGTCGCCCGCGGGCTGTCGAACGGGCAGATCGGCGCCGAGCTCGGCATGGGCGTGCCGACCGTCAAGGCACACGTGTCGCGCCTACTGACCAAACTCGACCTGGACAACCGGGTGCAGCTCGCACTTCTGGTCCACGACGCCGGGATCTGACAGGCAGGATGAGCCAATGTGTATCAACCACAGCGCCACCGTCACCCGCCGCGCCGCGCTCTTCGGCGCCGCCGGCGTAGCCACCGCCGTCGCGCTTCCCGCCCCCGCCCAGGCGAGCGGCCGGCGCGGGCCGCTCGACCTCACCCATCCGCTCACCACGACGATCCCGCCGTTCTCACCCGGCGAGGAACCGACCCGCCGCACCGTCGCCACCATCGAGGACGACGGCTACTACATGCAGGAATGGCGACTCATCGAGCACATCGGCACGCACGTCGACGCGCCCTGCCACTTCGCCAAGGGCGGCCGCACATCGGTCGAGCTGCGGCCGTCCGAGCTGATCGTGCCGGCCGTCGTCATCGACATCGCCGCCCGGGCCGCCCGCGACGCCGACACGGTCGTCACGGTCGACGACATCCGGGCCCACGAGCGCCGGCACGGCCGCATCCCGGACGACGCCGCCGTTCTGATGTACTCCGGCTGGGGCGCGAAGATCGGCAACGCACCCGCCTACCGCGGCGTCGACGCGGCCGGCACCCTGCACTTCCCCGGCTTCGGCGTGGACGCCTGCGAATGGCTGCTGCGCAAACGCCGGATCCGCAGCCTCGGCGTCGACACCCTCAGCATCGACCACGGCCCGTCGGAAACCTTCGACACCCACCTGGCCCTGCTCGGCGCCGACCGCTACGGCTTGGAAAACCTGGCCAACCTCGACCGCCTCCCGCGGCACGGCGCCACCATCGTCGTCGGCCTCATCCCGTACGAGGGCGGCTCCGGCGGCCAGGCCCGCGTAATGGCTCTGTAGTTGCGCGCCTATCTCGTCTCGCGGTGGCGCGCGTTTCGGTGCGTGCTGGGCGGCCTCGGCACCTCCGGGCTGGCCCTGGCCGCCCTGCTGCTCGCGCCGTTCACCCGCCGGGTCCTTCGGGCGGCGGCCGGTCGGGAGCGGTCGCGGCTGGGGATCGTCGACCTGCCGCCGGTGCCCGGCGACCGGCGGGAGCTGGGCTGGGCGGCGCTGCACGCCACGGCCGGGCTGGTGGTCGGGCTGGTCGGGCTGTCGCTTCCGGTGTACGCCGTGCAGTACTGCACGTTCCCGCTCTGGTACCGGCTGCTCGACCCGTCGATGGGTGGGCCCGGGTTCGTCACGTGGGGGATCGACGGGCTCGCCGACGCGTTCGGGGTGTTTCTGATCGGCGTACTCTTCGCGGTCGCTGCCTTTGCTCTTCTGCCCGGCATCGCCGAGTTGCAGGCGTTTCCCGGGCGACGGCTGCTCGCCCCGGCCGCGGACGCCGACCTGTCGCTACGGGTGGCCGAGTTGACCGCGACCCGCGCCGCCGCGCTCGACGCGCACGCCACCGAGTTGCGCCGCATCGAGCGTTCGCTGCACGACGGCACGCAGAACCGCCTGGTCGCGCTCAACGTGCTGATCGGGGCGGCCCGCCGGGCCCAGGAGCGCAACCCGGCCGCCGTCGCCGACATCCTGAACCGTGCGCAGGACGCCACCGAGCAGGCCCTGGCCGAGCTGCGCGCGGTCGTCCGGAGCATCCTGCCGCCGGTTCTCGACGACCGGGGCCTGGCCGGAGCGCTCGCCGGGCTGGCCGGCGCGTGCTCGGTGCCGTGCGCGCTCGAGGTGGACCTGCCCGGCCGGTGTGCGGCCTCGGTCGAGGCGACCGCCTACTTCGTGGTGGCCGAGGCGCTGACCAACGTGGTCAAGCACAGCGGCGCCGGCTCGGTCGCCGTCACCGCCCGCCGGGACGGTGACCGGCTGCGCCTGCGGGTCACCGACGACGGACGCGGTGGCGCCGACGAGAGCAGCGGCTCGGGACTGGCCGGAATCCGCCGCCGGGTCGCGGCCTACGATGGCCGTTTCGCGATGACCAGCCCGGCCGGTGGGCCGACGACGATGGACGTGGAGCTGCCGTGCGGATCGTGATCGCCGAGGACGACCCGCTGCTGCGGGAGGGTCTCGCGTTGCTGCTGCGCGCCGAGGGTCTCGACGTGGTCGCCACCGCCGATTCGCCCGGCACGTTCCTGGCCGCGGTCGACGAGCACAAGCCGGACGTCGCGATCGTCGACGTGCGGATGCCGCCCACGCACACCGACGAGGGAATCGTGGCCGCCGTCGAGGCCCGGCGGCGGCAGCCCGAGCTGGCCGTGCTGGTGCTTTCCGCGTACGTCGAGCAGGCGTTCGCCACCGACCTGCTGGCCGGTGGCAGCGCCCGGCTGGGTTATCTGCTCAAGGAGCGGGTGGGCCGGGTCTCGTCGTTCCTGGACGCGCTGCACCGGGTGTTCGCCGGTGGCACGGCCGTCGATCCCGAGGTGATCGGCCAGCTGCTCGTCCGCGCTCGCCCGGACAGCGGACTCGACCGGCTCAGCCCGCGGGAGACCGAGGTGCTCGCGCTGATGGCCGAGGGCCTCGGCAACACCGCGATCGCTTCGAAGCTGGTCCTGTCCGACAGCGCCGTGCACAAGCATGTCCGGCAGATCTTCGCCAAGCTCGGCCTCACGCCGGACGACCAGGTGGACCGTCGGGTCGCCGCCGTCCTGCGCTTTCTGGAGGCGGCCAGGTAGCGCCTGCTGTACCTCGATTGGGCAGCTGGCTTCATTTTCGGGCCCGCCCTTCCCGAGAAGACTTCTCCGTGCGCACATCGAAAGCGGTCAGCACACGGAGAGGCAAGCGCATGATGGTCCACCATGAGCCCGCGGTTCGGGTCGAGGGGCTCACCCGCATCTATCCGGCCGACGGGGAGCCCGTCCGGGCCCTCGCCGGAGTCGACGCGGTCTTCACCCGGGGCACCTTCACCGCGGTGATGGGCCCCTCCGGGTCCGGCAAGAGCACCCTGCTGCAGGCCGCGGCCGGGCTCGACCGGCCCACCTCGGGCAGCGTCTGGATCGGCGGCACCGAGCTGTCCCGGCTCTCCGAGACCAAGCTGACCGAGCTGCGCCGGGGCCGGATCGGCTTCGTCTTCCAGGCCTTCAACCTGATCGGCGCGCTCACCGTCGAGGAGAACATCCTGCTGCCGCTGCGCCTGTCCGGCACCCGTCCCGACCGCGCCTGGCTGTCCCAGGTGATCGAGCGGGTCGGGCTCTCCGACCGCCTACGGCACCGGCCCTCCGCACTCTCCGGCGGTCAGCAGCAGCGGGTCGCCATCGCGCGGGCCCTGGCCTCCCGGCCCGAGGTCATCTTCTGCGACGAGCCGACCGGCGCGCTCGACACCAACACCGCCGCCGATGTCCTCGCCCTGCTGCGCGCGGTGGTCGACGAGCACGGGCAGACCGTCGTGATGGTCACCCACGACCCGGTCGCCGCCTCCTACGCCGACCGCGTGATCGTGCTGGCCGACGGGCGGATCGTGCACGACATGCCGCAGCCCGGCGCCGACCGCATCGCCGAGCATCTGGCCGCCCTGGGCCACCGCCGCGCCGTGACCGGTGAGGGGGCCGTCCGATGACCTCGCTCGCCGCGCGCATGCTGCGCCACCGCCCCGGCTCGTCCGTCGCCACCCTGCTCGCGCTCGCCCTCGGCGCGCTGATCCTGACCGCGATGGGCGTGCTCGTCGAGTCCGGGCTGCGCTATCACCCGGAGCCCGTCCGCTATGCCGCCGCCGATCTGGTCGTGGCCCGCACCGACACCACGTTCACCGGCAAGGAGTTCGACGGCGAGATCTACCGGAGCACGGTCGCGCTGCCCGAGGGCGGGACGGTGCCGGCCGCGCTGGCCGGCCGCATTCGCGATCTGCCCGGCGTCTCGGTGGTGGGCACCGACGAGAACATCCCGGTCGTCTCCACCGCCGGCGTGCCGCTGTCCGGGCGCGGATGGGGGAGTGCGGCCCTGACTCCCGCCGTCCTGGAGGCGGGCGCCGCGCCGGATCGGGACGATGAGGTCGCTCTCGGCGGGGTCCGGCTCGGTTCGCGGGTCGACCTGGTGGTCGGCGGCGTCCTCCGGTCGTACACGGTGAGTGGCTCGGTGAGCGGCGACGCGGTCTTCTTCACCGACGCGCAGGCAGCCGCTCTCGCGCCGCATCGGGGCGAGGTCAGCGCCATCGGCGTGATTGCCGCTCCCGGCGCCGACCTCGATGACCTGCGCAACCGCATCGCGGGGCTGGCCGGGGAGGCGCGGGTCCTCACCCGCGACGACAGCGGCCTGGCCGAGCAGTCGACCGACCGCGCCGCCGCCGTGTTGCTCATCCAGGTCGGCGCGTCGTTCGGCGGCTATGTCGTGCTGCTGGTCATCTTCGTGGTCGCCGCCACCGTCGGGCTCTCGGTGCGGCATCGCCGCCGCGACCTGGCCCTGGTGCGGGCCGTGGCCGCCACGCCCGGTCAGGTGCGCCGCATGATCGTGGCGGAGTCGGCCCTGATCAGCGTGATCGCCGGCGTGCTCGGCGTGCCCGGTGGTCTCGCCGCCGCCCACTGGCTGACCGCCGAGCTCACCGGCCGCGGCTTCCTGCCCGCCGGCTTCCCGATGGTGCCGGGCGCGCTGGCCGGTCCGGCCGCCTTCCTGATTGTCCTGGTCTCCGCGGTGCTCGCCGGCCTGCTGGCCGCCCGCCGCATCAGCCGCATCAAACCGGCCGAGGCACTGGGCGAGGCCGCGGCCGAACCGGCCGGCGGTGGGAAGGCCCGGTTCATCGGTGGCCTGATCGCCCTGGCCGCGGCCGGGTCGGCGGCGCTGGCCGCGGTTGCCGCGACCGGGCAAACCGCGATGGGCGCCGCGCTCGGCATGCTCTACCTGTTCGTGCTGGCCGTCTCGCTGCTGGCGCCGTGGATCAACCGGTCCGCGGCCCGGCTGCTCGCCACGCCGCTGCGCGCGGTCTTCGGCACCAGCGGCTACCTGGCGGCGGCGAATCTGCGGGCGAACGCCCGCGGCACCGCCACTGTGCTGACGTCGCTCGTGCTCGCGGTCGGCTTCGGCGGCTCGGTGTGGTTCCTGCAGAACAACATCGAGCGCCAAGCGGTCGCGGAGAACCACTCCGGCCTGCTCGCTTCGCGAGCCCTGGTCGCCCCGGCGGGCCTGTCCGACTCGGCGGTGGCCGCGCTCCGGGCGGTCCCGGGCGTGCGGGCGGCGACGCCGATCCGGCACACGACGGTGCTCGCCGCGCTGATGGGCGACGGCGAGTCGGTGGCCGCGCGGGCCGTCGATCCGGCCGGTCTCGCGTCCACGGTCGACCTGTCGGTGAAGTCGGGCAGTCTCGCCGCCCTGCGGGACGGCACGGTCGCGATCTCCCGCACCCAGGCGTCGATGTTCCGCTGGGACCTGGGCGAGAAGGTGGAGATGCGGCTCGGCGACGGCACCGCG
Source organism: Paractinoplanes toevensis (assembly GCF_018332695.1). Taxonomy (GTDB): domain Bacteria; phylum Actinomycetota; class Actinomycetes; order Mycobacteriales; family Micromonosporaceae; genus Actinoplanes; species Actinoplanes toevensis. The sequence continues at coordinate 32,660 of NZ_BOQN01000002.1, read as the reverse complement.
ATCCACCCGCTGGTGGTGGCGATCTACCAGCGTGGCCTCGGCTTCGGTGACGTGATCCTGCCGCTGGCGACGGTCGTCGGGCACACTGCCACCAACCTGGACGACGAGATCCTGATCAGCGCCTCGGCCTCCGCCGACGCCGGACTGCGCGAGGTCGCCGCCGCGCACCCCGGCAGCACGCTCGTCGACACCGCCACGCTGACCGGCGGCCTCGCCCGCGACCTGGCCCTGAGCGCCTGGCTGAACCGCATGCTGATCGCGGTGATGGTCGGCTACACGGTGGTCGCCGCCGCCAACACGATGGTCATGGCGGCCCTGGCCCGCCGCCGCGAGCTGGCCCTGTTGCGGCTGACCGGCGTGACCCGGCGTCAGGTTCGGCGCATGGTCAACGCGGAGCAGATCGGGCTGCTCGGCACGGCCGTGGTGCTCGGTGGAGCGATCGCCGCGCTCACCCTGAGCAGCGTGGTGCGGGCGCTGACCGGAAACCTGGTGCCCTATGTGCCGCCGCTGGGCCTGGTGGCCGTCCTGGGCGGCACCACGGTGCTGGCCCTGGCCACGACGATCCTGCCGATCGCCCGGTTGCTGCGGGTGCCCCCGGTGGAGCACATCGGCATCAAGGAGTGAGCGACGGCCGCTGATCTCCCCGCCGGCCGAGGCAGGCTGGGCGGAGGTGGGCCGGGCGGAGGTGGGCCGGGCGGAGGCGGGCCGGGCGGAGGCGGGCCGGGCCGAGGCGGGCCGGGCCGAGGTGGGCCGGGCCGAGGCGGTGCGGATGGCCCAGGCGGCCAGGACGCCGCCGGCGATCGGGGCGAGGAAGTAGGTCGCCAGCAGGTGGGTCTGGCCGGAGAGCAGGGCCGGGCCCAGCTGGCGGGACGGGTTGGCCGAGCCGCCGGTGAACGTGCCGAGGGCGACGCCCTGCAGGCCGAACATCAGGCCCACGATCCACGGCAGCGGCCACGCCGGACGGTGGTCCTGGACCCAGCACATCACCCCGACGATCACGGCGAGAACGGCGGCCTCGGCGAGCGCGACCACCGCGACGCGCCCGCCGAGGCCGAGATCGGGTTGGACGACCGCCCAGCGGGTCGGGTCGGCCGCCATCGCGGGGCCCCAGACCAGGCGGGCCGCGGCCGCCGCGGCGATCGAGCCGGCGACCTGGGCGACCAGGTAGGGCAGGACCCGGCGGCCGGGGGTGTGCCCGCGCACGAACAGCGCGAGGGTGATCGCCGGGTTCATGTGGGCGCCCGTCCAGCGGCCCGGCCGGGACACGACGAAACCCACGATGACCAGGCCGACCAGCATCGACACGACGGCGCAGCGCAACCACAGCTCGGTGCGGGAGGCGCAAGCGCCGGTGGTGCCCAGCCCCCAGCGCACCAGGGCGAAGACGGTGAAGAAGAACGCCGTCGTCAGGCCGAACTCGCCCGCCGCCATGGCGATGTCCACGCGCTCCGGCCGGAGCGGATGGGCCCTCGCGATCTCGACGGGCCGTGCGGTGACCAGAACCATGTCTTCAGTCTTGGCGCCGGCGCCGGCCAAGATCAGGGCTGATGGTCCCTGGATCACCGTTTACGTATCGTGAGGTCGGGCATTCTCCCGGGTATGGGGGAGGTCGGCGGTGCCAGGGAGGTCGTCCGGCGCCGATTCCGCAACGGCGACCCCGCCCAGCCGCTGCGGCACACCGCCCGGGACGCCCTGCGCGACTCAGCCCGGGCCGCCGCCGACACCGAGTGGATCGACGACACCCTGCTCGTGATCAGCGAACTGGTCCAGAACGTCAGCAAGCACACCCACTCCGACGGCGAGCTGGTGGTCAGCCTCGATGACGGCACCGTTCTGGTCGAGGTCGGTGACGGCAGCACCACCGCCCCGCGCCTCGAACCGCCCGACGCCAACCGTCTCGGCGGGCGGGGCCTGCATCTGATCGAAGCCGTCGCGGCACAGTGGGGCGTGCGGATGTGCCGCGACGGCAAGGTCGTCTGGGCGCGACTGTCGGCAGTCAGCGCAGGCTGATTCCCGACCGCGGTCAGGCCGCGAAGTCGTCCATCTGCTTGCGGAGCTTGCCGAGCGCCTTGGTCAGCAGGCGGGAGACATGCATCTGGGAGATGCCGATCCGGTCGGCGATCTCGGACTGGGTCATGTTCCCGTAGAAGCGCAGGCTGATGATCTGCTGCTCGCGCTCGTCGAGCCGGGCCATGGCCGGGCCGAGCGCCACCCGCAGTTCGGCGATCTCGAACTCGGCGTCCTCGCCGCCGAGCGTGTCGCCGAGGGTCAGGCTGCCCTCGTCGTTGGCCGGCGTGGAGAGGCTGGTCGAGTTGTAGGCGCGGGCACCTTCCAGGCCTTCGAGGACTTCTTCCTCGGTGATGCCGAGGTGCGCGGCGATGTCGGCGACGGTGGCCGAGCGGCCCAGCGTGTTGGTCAGGGTGTTGTTGGCGGCCGTGATGGCGAGCCGGAGTTCCTGCAGGCGCCGCGGCACCCGGATGGACCAGGTGCGGTCGCGGAAGTGCCGCTTCAGCTCACCGACGATGGTGGGGATGGCGAAGCCGGCGAACTCGATGCCACGGTCGGCGTCGAACCGGTCGACGGACTTGATGAGGCCGACGAGGGCGACCTGGAACAGGTCGTCGACGGGCTCGCCACGGCCCGAGTACCGGTTCGCGAGGTGCCGGGCCAGGGGCATCCACGCCTCGATCGCCTGGTCCCGCATCTGCGGCCGGGACGGGTGGCCCTGAGGCAGAGCCGCCAGCGCATTGATCAGCTCGCCGGCCCGGTCGGTGCTGGCCGACGACGTCTCCGGCGTGCTGTCGGTGGTGCGGGTGGCGACGGCGGCCTCAGTCATGAAGTTCCCTGCTTTCAGGCTGCTCGGTGACCCCGAAGGGTACGCGGTCTTTCTGCGGGGTCCTCATTTCCGCAATCCCAGCCTGCATAAACTCGTCCGATCGGGTGGAAGAAGCTGGCCGTTAGGAGGATGCGTCCAGTTATTTGCCACACCGCAACCGCCTGTGGACAATGTGCCCGGTGAAACTGGTCGATCTGCGCACCTGGACGCTGCGCCGACGCGTCGTGGTCCTGTTCGCGATAGCCGGGGCCGTCATGGCCGGCATCGGTGTCTCGGCCGCGACCACGGCCGCGGCCAGCAACGAGCATCTCGACACGATCCTCGACAAGACCGGTCCGATGCGGGTCGCCGGGCAGGAGCTCTATTCGGCCTACCTCGACCAGGAGACCGGCATCCGGGGATACGTTCTCAGCCGGTCGGCCAAGAACCTCGAGCCTTACCAGCAGGGCGTCGCCGCCGAGCAACAACTGCTTACCCGGATCGAGACGCTCAACGCCTCGCACGGCCGGAAAGCCATCACCGCCGATCTGCAGCGCGTCCGGCAATCGGCGGACCGATGGCGGACCGACATCGCCGATCCGATCATCGCGGCCGGCGAAACGGGTGGTCTGCAGATCGACGAGGCGACCGGCACCGCCCGGTTCGATGCGGTCCGGACCGCGGTCGATCAGCTCCAGGCCGACATCCTGGTGCTCCGCAACGATGCCGCCGCGGCGGCCCGGCGAACCGGATCCGTCCTGGTCGGCCTGCTCGGCGGGGCCGCCGGCATCGTGCTGATCGTCGGCGCGCTGATGCTGCTCCTGCTCGACCGCCTGGTGTCCCGGCCGGTGACCGCCCTCGCCGAGCAGGTCCGCGAGGTGGCCGCCGGCGACTACCACCGGCAGATCACCAGCTCGGGCTCGCCCGAGCTGCGCAGCCTGGCCGCCGACGTCGACGGCATGCGCCGCCGGATCGCGGCCGAGCTCGCCGAGGTGCGCGCGGCCCGCGCCCAGGCCGAAGCCGCGCACGAGAAACTGGCGGAGAAGGCGGACGAGCTCACCCGGTCCAACCGTGACCTCGAGCAGTTCGCCTATGTGGCGTCGCACGACCTGCAGGAACCGCTGCGCAAGGTGGCCAGCTTCTGCCAGCTGCTGCAGCGCCGGTACGCCGGTCAGCTCGACGAGCGCGCCGACCAGTACATCCAGTTCGCCGTCGACGGCGCCGAGCGGATGCAGCGGCTGATCAAGGATCTGCTGGCGTTCTCCCGGATCGGCCGGATCACCACCGGCTTCAAGCGCGTCGAGCTCCACCGGGTGCTGACCGAGGTCACCTCCCAGCTGGAACACCGGTCCGGCGGCGCGCGCATCATCTGGGATCAGCTGCCCGAGGTGGAGGGTGAGGAGCCACTGCTCACCACCCTGTTCGTCAACCTGATCGGTAACTCGCTGAAGTTCCACCGCACCGGTGTGCCGCCGGAGGTGCGGGTCACCGCGCGCCGCGACGACGAGGAATGGGCGATCAACGTCCGCGACAACGGCATCGGCATCGAGCCGGAGTTCGCCGAGAAGGTGTTCGTGATCTTCCAGCGACTGCACCCCCGCGACGCGTACGAGGGAACCGGCATCGGCCTGGCGATCGTCAAGAAGATCGTCGAATATCACGGTGGGCGGATCTGGCTCGATCTCGACGTCGAGGAGGGCGCGTCGTTCTGGTTCACCCTGCCGCACGTCGCCTAGATCATCAGCGTCGCCGATGTGGCACGCTGGCGCGATGGACGAGACGGGGTGGCCGCGCCTGAAGGTGGCGGACTGGGTGGATACGCGGGACACGCTGCACCTGTGGACGCAGATCGTGGGAAAGGTCCGGATGGCGCACGCCGCGCCGGTCAACCACTGGTGGCACGTCACGCTCTACCCGAGCGCCCGCGGGCTGACCACCACGGCGGTGCCGTACGGTAGCGGGGCGTTCGACGCCGAGTTCGACTTCATCGACCACCAGCTGCGCCTGCGCACCACCGACGGCCGGTCCCGGGCGGTGGCGCTGGAACCGAAGCCGGTCTCGGTGTTCTACGCCCAGACCATGGCGGCGCTCACCGAGCTCGGGGTGCCGACCACCATCCACGCCGTCCCCAACGAGGTCGAGCACGCCATCCCGTTCGCCGAGGACGACACCCACGCGGCGTACGACCCGGAAGCGGCCCGGACGTTCTGGCGCCAACTGCTCCGGGCCGAGCAGGTCATCAGCCGGCTGCGCACCGAGTTCTACGGCAAGGCCAGTCCGGTGCACTTCTTCTGGGGCGCGATGGACCTCGCGTACACCCGCTTCTCCGGCCGGATCGCGCCGCCGCATCCCGGCGGCGCGCCGAACTGCCCGCCGTCGGTGATGCGCGAGGGTTATTCGCACGAGTTGGCCAGCTGCGGGTTCTGGCCCGGCGGCGGCGAGGAGGGCGCCTTCTACGCGTACGCCTATCCGGAGCCGCCGGGGTACGCCGACCTGGCCGGCCTCCCGGCGGGCGCCCGGTACGACCGCGCGATGGGCGAATACCTGCTGCCGTACGAGTCGGTGGCCGGCGCCCCGGACCCGGATGCGGTCCTGGGCGCCTTCCTCCGATCAACCTTCGCGGGCGCCGCCGAGCTGGCCGGCTGGGATCACCAGACGCGCACGCGCTGACGGCCGGCGGCCAGGGCGGCCAGCGGGCCGGCCGCGGACGTCTCGTCCCGGGCCGCGCCGACCAGGTCGGTCCCGATCTGGGCGGGGCTGCCGTCCGGCTCCTCGAAGTCGGCGTCGGCGAAGCGGACCCGTTCCAGGTCGCGGCCGGACAGCGGGGCGAGCCGGGCCTGGCCGAAGCCGTCCGGCAGGTCGGTCTCCAGCCATACCTCGTCGCCGTCGCGGGTGACGGTGACGGTCGCGTCGCCGAGCACCAGCGGGTTCTGCTCCCCGTCGAACGGCTCGGCGCCGCCGGCGAAGACGTTGCCGCGGGTGTAGACGGCCTGCTGGACGTTGAGGAACCGCTGGTGGTCGCCCTCCTGCGAGTTGACCCGGGCGAGGTAGTCGGCGAACGAGGCCGGGGAGCCGTTGTAGCCGGCCAGGCCGTGGTGCGCCGGTTCGCCCGTGTAGTTGCTGCCGTGGCCGTAGGCCTGGTCGACGTCCCCGCCGAGGAAGATGTTGCCGAGGTAGCGGTCGTCGCCGCCCCAGATCACCGCGTAGCCGGCGACCTGGGTGCTGTGCGGCCGGTGGTACGGCGTGGCCCGGTCCGGCACCGCCTGCAGCCATACCGTTCCGGCGAACAGGTTGCCGACGAACGCGCCGCCCTGGCTGAACGACTCGAAGGACGCCTTCGAGCCGAGAATGTTGTGGTCGACCAGGTAGGGGCCGTGGCTGACCTCGATGAACAGGTCCCGGCTGTTGCCGTGGTAGACGTTGCGGGTGATCCGGGTGCCCTGCGTCTGCCAGTCCAGCCAGGTGCCGAGCGAGCAGTCGTGGATGTTGTTGTGCCGGATCACCACGTCGATCGCCGCGTGCAGCTTGATGCCGCCGATCTCGTACCCGTAGAACTCGCGCTTGGTCGCGATGTTGTAGATGTGGTTGTCCTCGATCGTGGAGAACACGCAGCCCAGGTGGCCGACGATGCCGTTCTGCCCGCAGTCGTGGATGGTGTTGCGCCGGATCACGTGCGACCCGATGTGCTCCTTGTCCCACCCGATCTGCCGGGCGGCGAAGACGGATTCCAGCTGGTACTGGTAGCCGGGCTTGTCGCCGCGCAGGGTGGCGAAGTTGTGGCCGGTCGACGCTTCCTTGCCGATCGAGATCGCCGAGCACTTGGCGTCGTGGATGTCGTTGTCCTCGATGATCCAGCCCTTGGCCCAGTTCGGGCCGATCAGGCCGGGCTGGTCGGCGGTCGGCGGCGTCCACGGCGAGGCGGCCTGGGCGAGCTCGAAGCCGCGCACGGTGATGTAGTCGAGGTGCGGCACCAGCGGGTAGAAGACCGACCGGCGAACGTTGATCTCGACCAGGGACGCGTTCGGGTCGGCGCCCCGGAAGTTCGCCCAGATCGTCGTCTCCTCCGCGCCCACCTGCGCGAACCAGACATAGCCGGTCTGCGCGACGTCGGTGACCGGGACCGTGACGCCGGTCCAGTCGTCGAGGACCTCGGTGCGCTCGGTCGCGGAGGCGACCTCGTCGCGCGAGCCGACCTCGTAGAAGCTCAACCCGTCGAGGTAGACGTCGCCCAGGTGCTTGTGGGGCGCGCCCTTCGGGTAGACGATCCAGTCGCCGGCGACCTCCTCGGCGAACGGGTTGAAGTCGCCGAAGAGCGTGTTGGGCACGCTGACCCGCCACACCGTGCCGTCGTCCGGCTCCCAGCCGGTGACCCGCTCCGAGCCCTTGATCACCACGTGCTCGCCCTCGGCGGCGGTGTAGGTGATCCGCCGGGAGTCGCTCAGGCCGCCTCGGGCCGGGCTGACCCATTCCCGGTATTCACCGGCGTGCACGACCACGGTGTCCCCGGGCCGGGCGACGGCCGCGGCCTGGTTGATGGTGCGGAACGGCCTGCCCTCGCTCCCATCGGCGTTGTCGGATCCGGTCGTCGCCACATGGAGCATCGTCGGGCCTTCCCTAATAGTTACGGACCGACTTCAACGTAAGTTTCCGAAACTTTGCTGTCAACCATTCGAAACTTTCGGCTCCCAGGCGGCGACCGTGAGCACGTCGGCCTGCGCCGGGAAGATTTTCTCGGTGAGCACCCGGTGCACCTCCGGATCGGCGTCGAGGCAGCCGTCGGACAGCACGGTGAGCCGGAAATCCAGGTCAGCGGCCTGTCGCAGAGTGGAGAGCACGACACCGCTGGTCGCGATGCCGGTCAGCACCAGGTGGTCGATCCCCTGCACCCGCAGCAGCATGTCGAGGTCACTGCCGGCGAACGCGGAGACCCGGCGCTTGATGACGATCGGGTCGCCCTCGGCCGGCGCCGCGTCCGCGTGGAACGCCATCGCCCGGTCGTCGCCGCCGGTCGCCCGGCCGGCCATCGCGCCGAACATCCGGTTGCGCGGGCTCACCTCGGGAAAACCCGGGCGGAAGCCGACCCCGGCGAAGATGACCGGAACCCCGGCGGCGCGAGCGGTCGCGATGGCCGCGCCCAGCCGGGGCAGGTAATCGGGGTCGGGGTAGCGGTGCACGACGGCGTTCTGGACGTCCATCACCAGCAGTGCGGAGGAACTCAAGGGGGAGTGCCTTTCTCAGGTCGCGGTCCAGCTGTCGAGCAGCCGCAGCGCTTGTTCGGAGGGGGAACCCGGCTCGGCGGTGCCCGCCGTGAGCCGCAGATCGGGGTCGGTGACGATGGCGAGCGACTCGAACGTGACGGTCAGCGGACCGACCACCGGATGCCGGAACCGCTTCACCCCGGACCGCCGGTAGCCGACGTCGTGCGCGGCCCACATCGCCCGGAACTCGGGACTGCGCCCGGACAGGTCCTGCACCAGGTCGGCGAGCGGCTCGTCGTACGGGTCGCGGCCGGCCTCGGTACGCAGCACGGTGACGGCGTCGTGCGCGAGATCCGTACGGTCCGGGAAGAAGTCCTTCGCCCGCGGGTCGAGGAAGAGGAAGCGCGCCTGGTTGACCACGCCGGGGGTGTCGAACATCGGCGCGAACAGGGCCCGGCCTAGGGCATTGGCCTCGATGACATCGAGGCGGCCGTTCCAGACGTACGCCGGAGCGGTGGCCATGGCGTCGAGCAGCCGCAGCGTCGCGGGCCGTAGCTCCGACCCCGAACGCCGTCGACGCGGTTTGGCGTTGGCCGCGTGGACCAGATCGAACAGGTGCCCGCGCTCGGCCTCGTCGAGTTGCAGGGCGCGGGCCAGCGCGGCCAGCACCGTGTCGGAGACGCCGCGGGCGCCGCCGCGTTCGAGGCGGGCGTAGTACTCGGTGCTCACCCCGGCGAGCTGGGCCACCTCCTCGCGGCGCAGCCCGGTGACCCGCCGCTCGCCGTGCGACGACAGGCCGGCCCGCTCCGGGGTGATCCGCGCCCGCCGGGCCAGCAGGAAGTCCCGGATCTCGTCGCCAACGCTCACCCCGACACGGTATGACGGTCCCGGGGTGAGCTGGGAGGAACTGTCAGTTGGCCCCGGTGGTCAGCACGATCCGGCCGAACACCTCACCGGCGTCCATCCGGCGGTGCGCGTCGGCCGCCTCGGCGAGCGGGAGGACGTCGTGCACCACGGCCTTCAGCGGGGCTTCGAACTGCGCCTCTCGGACCTGGTTGCGGGCCTCCTCCGGCACCGTGTTCAGGCTGAAGGTGGCGAACGAGCGGGACCGCTGGAACGAGCGCAGGAACGCCATCCCGAAGTCCGCGGGCGGATAGCCGCCGACCACGCCGACGGAGACCAGCCGGCCGTTGTCCGCGAGCCGGTCGACGAACGCCGGCAGCCCCGGGCCGCCGACGATGTCGAGAATGACGTCGTACTCGCCGGTCCCGGTGCCGTCCCGGTCCAGGACGACCGTGGCCCCGAGCTCTGTCAGCCGCTTCCCGCGCTCGGCCGACGAGGTCGTCACCGCGATCGGGCCCGGGCCGCCGAGCTGCACCGCCATGATCCCGATGCTGCCGGCCGCACCCCGGATCAGCAGCGACTCGCCGGGGGAGAACCGGGCGTGGGCGAGCGCGAAGTGCGCGACCGGCCCCGCGCTGCCGAGCGTCACCGCGTCGGTCGGCGACAGAGCGTCCGGCAGTGGGGTCACGTCCGCGATCCGGGCCACCGCCAGTTCGGCGTAGGCCCCGCCGACCCCGGTGAACGCCCACACCCGGCGCCCCACCCAGGCGGCGTCGGTGTCGTCGCCAACGGCGATCACCCGCCCGGCCACCTCGCTGCCCGGGATGAGCCCCTCGGTGAAGCCGTAGCCGCCGAGGGTGCCGCGCCGGATCACCGCGTCGACCCCGCCGACGCCGATCGTCTCGACCTCGACGAGCACCTGTCCCGGCCCCGGCGAGGGGTCCGGTGCGTCGATCACGGCCATGCCGGAGGGGTCGCCGAATGCCTTGATACTCACTGCCTTCATGGTCGGACCGTAACGGACGCCCCCGTCCACTTGGGTAAAGTGAGAGCCCATGGCCGATCAATTGCCTCAGATGCTGCGCTCGGACGCCCGCGACAACCGCGACCGGCTCCTCGAGGCTGCCCGCGAGTTGTTCTCCGAGCGCGGCCTCGACGTGCCGATGCGCGAGATCGCCCGCCGCGCCGAGGTCGGCCCGGCCACGCTCTACCGGCGCTTCCCCACCAAACAGGCGCTCATCGACGCGGCCTTCACCGACGAGCTGCGGCAATGCGCCGGCATCGTCCGGGACGGCTGCGCCGACCCCGACCCGTGGCGCGGCCTGTGCGCGGTGATCCGCGACATCACCGAACTCAACGCCCACAACCAGGGCTTCGTCGACGCCTTCGTCACGTCGAACCCGGGCGCCATCGACTTCACCGCGCACCGGGCGGGCATGCTGCACTCGCTGGCCGGCCTGTGCCGCCGGGCGAAGGAGGCCGGCGCGCTACGCCCCGACATCGTCCTGGACGACCTGATCCTCGTGCTCATGGCCGGTCGCGGCCTGGCGGCGGCCCCACCGGACGTACGCCCCGCGGCGGCCCGCCGCCTGTCGGCCCTGGCCCTCGAAGCGTTCCGTGCCGAACCGGCCCGGGGCACCCTCCCGCCACCGGCCCGGGTCGCCCCGGCGGTCCTGGCCAATCCCTGACGGAGGTCACGACGTCTCCGGCCCGGCGCCGGGATCGTCGCGGAAAGCCAGTCCGGCCGCGTCCATCGCCGTTCGCAGGTGGCGAAGGGCGTAGGGCCCGACTCCGTGCAGTGCCTGTATCTCGCTCTCGCTGAGTCCGGCCACCTGTTCGAGCCGGACCAGGCCGTGCGCGGTAAGCGCACGTGTCGCGGCAGCGCCGATGTGTGGCAGCGGAATGCCCGCCTCCGGTACCACCCGGCCCCGGTTCGACCGGGGATGACCCTCGTGATCCAGGACGGCGGCACCGCGCGCCGAGAGCCGGTACCCGATGTCGAGCGATTCGGTCAGGCCGCGCTCCTTCAGCTTGCGCACGTTCTGCTTGAACGACGGGGTGTCTCGGCCCATCCGTTGTGCGAGGTCGGGTGCCCGGGTGGCCGGCAGTTCGTCGATCAGCAGGAGCGTTGCCCGGGTCCACGGCCCGGTCGGCGAGGCGCGGTCGAGCCGGTCGAGCCACGCTCCGATCGCGGCGATCTCCGCGGCGTCGGGTACCGCCTCCCGTAGCGCCTGCCGCGGGTCGACGCCCGCGTACCGAAGCCCGATCCGATACACCGGCCGGTCGGGGTGCAAGCGGTCCAATCCGTGGCGGAGCGTGGCCAGCGACGCCGCGCCGGCCCGGCGGGCGTCCGCGGCGGTCAGCGAACTCACCGGCACACGGTCGACCGAGGTGATCTCGACCAGCCCGACCGCGGTACGCATCCGGGTGCCGACCTTGACCCGAGGCCGTTCCCACCGGCGGAACGCCACGTCGACGTCGCCGGCCCGAATCGCCGCCAGTTCCTCCGGACGCATCTGCACGTCACCCAGTGTGCCCGCCGCGGATGGGGTGGTCGAGTTCGATGCCGGGAGCCGGGGCGCCCACGATGAGGGGCGCCCCGGCAGATCAGGCGAGGGCGCAGCCTGCACCGTTCAGCGCGGCGGCGGTGGCCGGCGCGTTGCTCCTCGCGTACGTGCCGACCAGGCCGAGCGTGATGGCGGCCCCGGGCTGGATCGTCGCGTTCCAGGTCTCGCTGGTCAACGTCACCGTCGAGCCGGACTGGACCCACTTCGCCGCCCACGACGACGTGACGCGCTGGTCGCCGCCCAGGGACACGGCGAGGGACCAGCCGTTGACCGCCGTGGTCCCGGTATTCGTCAGCGTCACCTCGGCGACGAAACCGCCCGGCCAGTCGCTCGTCGTCTTGTAGGCGACCTTGCACTGGGTAGCCGGTGTGGTCGGTGGCGTGGCGGTCATGGACACCTGGTTGGAGGCGATCGACAGGTTGCCGGCCGCGTCGTGTGCGCGCACGTAGTAGCGGATCATGCCGGTCTGGGTGCTCAGGATCGGCGCGGTGAAGGAGGTGCCGGTGGTGTTGCCGAGATACCGGGACACGTACCAGCCGTCGAACAGGTAGACGTAGTAGCCGGTCAGCTCCACGTCGTCGGTGGACGCCGTCCAGGCCAGCTGCGCGCCGGCCGGGTCGACGCCGGTCAGGGTGAGGTTGCCAGGGGCGGTCGGCGCGGTCATGTCGCCGGTGGTGTTCGCCGGGGTGACCACGACGAGCGCGTTGCTCGCCGTCGAGGAGTGGCCGTCGGCGTCGATGGCCTGGACGTTGAATTGGATCTGACTGTTCGGGTAGATGCCGGACGTGACGGTGGCGGTGGTGACGTTGCCGACGCGCTGGCCGTAGCCGACGTCGCCGAAGGCGGGCCAGTAGGTGAGCGAGTAGTCGACCGGATCGCCGGTGGAAGCGGTCCAGGCGACGGTCACCGAGGTCGGGCTGATGGCGGTGACGTGGAGGTTGGCGGGCGCGGAGGGCGCCGCCGCCGCTGCGGCCCGGTCGGCGACCAGGAGCAGCGAGCCGGTGGAGAGCAGGACGGCCAGAAATGCACGGAAGCGGTGTGTGTGCATCCTATGACCGTCCGGTATCCCATAGACGACTGTCAACCTGTTGTCACCGTGCCGGGCCGCGTTCGGCCGCGAGCCGATCCGCCTAAACCTAGTAAACATGTAGACTTAATAGATAGAATGCCGGCTATGCGTGAGCCGGCGGGTCTCGAGTTCTCGGGCGTGGGCAGGGCATTCACGGTGGCCGGCCGGCACCGCCAGGTCCTGGCCGGCATCGACCTGACCGTCGCCCCCGGCGAGGTCATCGCCCTGCTCGGGCCGTCCGGCTGCGGCAAGTCCACCCTGCTGCGGCTCGCCGCCGGGCTCGACTCGCCCACCGCCGGTGCGGTCTCGGTCGACGGCCGGCCGGTGCGCGGCATCGAGCCCCGGTGCGCGGTCGTCTTCCAGGAACCGCGGCTGCTGCCCTGGCGCACCCTGTTCCGCAACGTCGCCTATGGACTGCCGCGGGGCGTGACCGGTGCCCCGGCCCGGCAGGAGGTCGAGCACTGGCTCTCTGTGGTCGGGCTGGACGCCTTCGCCCAGCACCGCCCCCGCCAGCTGTCCGGCGGCATGGCCCAGCGCGCCGCCCTGGCCCGGGCCCTCGCCCGCCGGCCCGGCGTGCTGCTGCTCGACGAGCCGTTCGCCGCTCTCGACGCGCTCACCCGGCTGCGCATGCAGGACCTGCTCGCCGAGGTGCAGCGCGAGGCCGGCACCACGGTGCTGCTGGTCACCCACGACGCGGACGAGGCGCTGCACCTGGCCGACCGGATCGTGCTGCTCGGCCCGTCCGAGGACCCGGCGGCCGGATCGAGCATCCGCCTGGTCCTGCCGGTGCCCGGCGCCCGCCCGCGCGACCGCGGTGACTCCACCCTCGCCGAGTTGCGGGCTTCCCTGCTGTCCGAGCTCGGCGTGAACATCCACGGAAGGATCCAGGCATGAGGGTCGTACGTTTGCTGCTGGCCGCTTTTCTGTTGGCCGGTTGCGTCCAGGGCGAGGAGCCGGCCCAGGGGACGACCACGACGCTGCGCCTGGACTACGCCTACTACAACCCGTCCAGTCTGGTCCTGCGGGAGCAGAGGTGGCTGGAGACCGAGCTGGCCGCGCAGGGTGTCACGGTGACCTGGCAGTTGTCGGCCGGCAGCAACAAGGCCAACGAGGGCCTGCGCGCCGACGTGATCGACATCGGCTCGACCGCGGGCGCGGCCGCCCTGGTGGCCCGGGCCAACGGCACTCCGATCAAGACGATCGACGTGTTCAGCCAGCCCGAGTGGGCGGCGATCGTGGTGCCGAAGGGCTCGGCGATCACGAGCGTGGCCGGCCTGCGCGGCCGGCGGATCGCCGCGACGAAGGGCACCGACCCGTACTTCTTCCTGCTCCGCGCCCTGGACGAGGCCGGCCTGAAGCCGGCCGATGTCACCGTGGTGAACCTTCAGCACGCCGACGGCCGCACCGCGCTGGAACGCGGCCAGGTGGATGCCTGGGCCGGGCTCGACCCGCTGATGGCGCAGAGCGAGACCGACGCCGGCTCGAAACTGATCTACCGCAACGTCGCGTTCAACTCCTACGGCGTGCTCAACGCCCGCGAGGCCTTCCTGGCCGCGCACCCCGAGCTGGCCCAGGCGGTGGTGAACGCGTACGAGGAGGCTCGCAAGTGGATCCACGACAACCCGGCCGACGCGGTGGCGCTCTACGCCCGGGAGGCGAAGATCTCGCCCGAGGTGGCGAAGCGGGTGCTGACCGAGCGCACCCGGCTCGACGTCGACCCGGTCCCCGGCGAGGCGCAGCGGGCGATCTTCGAGAAGATCCTGCCGGTCCTGGTCGCCGACAACAACGTCAAGAGCGAGGAGTCGGCCCGCACGGCCCTCGACACGCTGCTGGAACCGAAGTACGCCACCGCCCGGAGCACCGCTTGAGCCTGACCGAGGAGCGCACCGCCGTCGCTCCGAAAAGGACGGCGGCCCGCCGGGCCGTCGGGGTCGTGCTTCCGCTGCTTCTGCTCGGCGTCTGGCAGCTGCTGGCCGGCTCCGGCATCTACTCGCCCGCTCAGCTCCCGCCGCCCGGTGAGGTGGCGTCGGCGTTCGGCGAGCTGGCCGGTCGCGGCGAACTCTGGCACCACATCGCGATCAGCACCCAGCGCGTACTGATCGGCTTCGCCCTCGGCGCCGTCCTCGGCCTGGCGCTGGGCGGCCTGGTCGGCCTCTCCCGCACCGCGAACGCCGCCCTGTCGCCGACCGTCCAGGCGATCCGAGCCGTACCGTCGCTGGCCTGGGTGCCGTTGCTGCTGCTCTGGCTGGGCGTGGGCGAGACCCCGAAGATCGTGCTGGTGGCGATCGGCGCGTTCTTCCCGGTCTACGCCACGGTCTCGGCGGCCCTGACCCACGTGGACTCGCACCTGACCGAGGTGGGCCGGGCCTACGGCCGCTCCGGCCTGCGCCTGGTGGCCACGGTGCTCTTTCCCGCCGCCACCCCGGCAATCCTCTCCGGCCTGCGCCTGGGTCTGGCCCAGGGCTGGCTCTTCCTGGTGGCCGCCGAGCTGATCGCCTCGTCGATGGGCCTGGGATTCCTGCTGATCGACAGCCAGAACACCGGCCGCACCGACGTCATGCTCCTGGCGATAGTCCTGCTGGCGGCCCTGGGCAAGCTGACCGACACCCTCCTCGGCTTCGCCGAAACCCGCCTGCTGACCGCCCGGCGATAAGCCCACGCTTTTTTCGAGTACGCGTCGGCCCGGTCCCCGCCCCACGGTTTCGCGAGGCGGCGCTCACCCTCCGCGCGCCCGCTGCGGGCGGGCCCGGCCTGAAACGAGAAGCTCTAGCAGTTGGTCGGCGCGGTACCGGATTTCCAGGTGCAGGTATCGATCGTTTTCCCGGCGGTGTTCCTCAGGGTCGCGGTGTCGCCGGTGTTGTTCCAGATGTAATTGCCGGACTGCCAGAAGATGTGGCCGCTGTACGCGGTGCCCTTGCCGGTGTGGATATACAGGTTCGCCCGGGCCGCCACGGTGACCGTCGGCAGTTTGAAGACGTGGTTCGATTTGTCGCGCACGGTCCAGTTCTTCAGCTGGATCGCCTTGGACGTGTTGTTGGTCAGCCGCACCCATTCCGCGTTGAGGCTGGCATTGCTGCGGGTGTCGGTGCCCGGCGAGTTGTACTGGATTTTCGTGAACGAGACGGCCGGCGCGGCGGCATAGGCGGGCGCGGCGATGCCGAAGATCGCCGGCGTCATTGCCAGGGCGACCAGAATTCGGCGAATTCTCACGGTGGGGCCTTTCGCAGAGGACGAGCGTTGCCGGTTCACTCTCATGCAGAACCGAAATCGCGGTAGTCCACTGATCGGCCGACTCCGGCTCCACCATTCACTTTCGCGGTCAGTCGTACGGTCCGGCCTCCTGGACCCACTTCCGGAAAGCTTCGGCGGGCGGCGCGAGGCGGCGGTCGGTGCGCCAGGTGAGGCCGACGACCCGTTCGGCCCCGTCCGCGGCCAGCGGAACGCCGACCGTGCCGGTGGCGCCGGCGAACTGCTCGGGCACGAGTGCCACGCCCAGCCCCGCGCCGACCAGGCCCTCGACGGTGCCCAGGTCGCCGATCTCGAACGCCACCCGCAACGTCACCCCGGCCGCCGCGAACAGCTCCTCGACCTGCGCGCGGAACCCGAAGCCGGGCGGCACCGTGACGACGTCCTCGCCGGCCACGTCGGACAGCCGGACCGAGCGCCGGCCGGCCAGCCGGTGCCCGGCCGGGACGATCAGGGCCAGGCGCTGCCGCTGCATCACCCGCCAGCCGTACGGGCCGTCCGGTCGCGGCGAGGTGAGGGCCAGCTCGGCCGCGCCGGTGGTCAGGTCGCGCAGGATCTCGTGGCCCGGCTCCTGCCGCAGCTCGACCCGCAGCCGGGGCGCGCGCAGCCGCACGTCGTGCAGCATGCGCGGCACCAGCGAGGTGGACATCGAGTCGAGGAAGGCGAGCCGGACCGTGCCCGCGTCCGGGTCGAGCACGCTGGCCAGGTCGCGGCGCAGCCGGTCGTGCCGCTCGACGATGTCGCTGGCCGCGGCCAGGGCGAGGTCGCCGAGCGGGTTCGGGTGCACGCCCTTGGCGTCGCGTTCGAACAGCCGGGCGCCGAGCTCCTTCTCCAGCCGGGACAGCAGCCGGGACAGGGTGGGCTGGCTGGTGTGCAGGGCGGCGGCCGCCTCGGTGACGTGTTCGTACTCACCCAGGGCCAGCAGGCTGCGGAAATCCTCGATCTGCACGCCAGGCATCATACGTACGAAGCATGAGGATGACCCGATCAATGCATTGGACGTATATCAGCAGGCGGCGCACGGTGGCCGGATGGGATATCACGCCGGTGAGGCCGGTTACCGCCGCGTCTGCCTCGCCCTGTTCGCCGCCGGGGTGGCCACGTTCGCCCTGCTCTACAGCACCCAGGCGCTGCTGCCCGAGCTGGCCGTCGCCTTCCGGGTCACGCCCGCCCAGAGCGCCTGGTCGCTGTCCGTCGCCACGGTCGGGCTCGGGGTCGCGCTGCTGGTCACCGGCCCGCTGTCGGAGAAGGTGGGCCGCACCCGGCTGATCCACCTGTCGCTGACCCTGTCCGGCCTGGTCGGGCTGGCGTGCGCGGTCGCGCCCGGCTGGCCCGCGCTGCTCGCGCTGCGGCTGCTGCAGGGCGTCGCGCTGGCCGGCCTGCCCGCGGTCGCCACCGTCTACCTGCGCGAGGAACTGCACGCCGACACCCACGCGCGGGCCGCCGGCCTCTACATCGGCGGCACCGCGCTGGGCGGCATGGCGGGGCGGCTGGTCACCGGCGGGATCGCCGAGGCGTACGGGTGGCGGTGGGCGATGGCCGGGGTGGCCCTGCTCGGGTTGCTCTGCGCGGCCGCGGTCGGTGCGCTGCTGCCGCCCTCGCGCAACTTCGCACCCCGCGCGGCCGGCGCCATGACACTGCGCGCGGTCACCGACCCGGCGCTGCTCTCGCTGTACGCGATCGGCGCCTGCGCGATGGGCGCGTTCGTGGCCGTCTACAACGCGATGGGCTTCCGCCTCACCTCGGCGCCGTTCCTGCTCGGCGCGGGCGCGGCCGGCGCGGTCTTCCTGGTCTACCCGGTCGGCACGCTCAGCTCGGCGGTGTCCGGACGGCTCGCCGACCGGTACGGCCGCCGCGCGGTGATGCCGTTCGGCTGCCTGCTCACCGCGGCCGGCCTGCTGCTCACCCTGCCCGACCGGCTCCCGGTCGTGGTGCTCGGACTCGCCGTGATGACCGCCGGTTTCTTCTGCGTGCACGGGGTGGCCAGCGGCTGGGTTCCGGCGCGCGCCCACGCCGGCGGTGTGCCACCGGGCCAGGCCGCGTCGCTCTACCTGTTCGCCTACTACGCCGGCTCGTCGATCTTCGGAAGCCTGTCCGGTACGGCCTGGTCGCTCGGCGGCTGGCCGGCGGTGGTCACGTTGGCCCTGGCCTTCATCGCGATCAGTGGCGCCCTCGCGGCCGGCCTACGGCGAATGCCGGCCCTGACGGCGGAGCCCGCGGCGCCGATGGCGATCCCCGGAAAGCTCGCCGGAAGGTGAGAACCTTGGGCGGTGACCGAGAACCAGCTACGTGCCACCTTCCGCAGCGGCGACAGCGCCACCGTGCGGCGCCTGGCCCAGGCCGAGGTCGAGCGGGCCAGAGCGGCCGGTGACCCGGCCGGCGAGGTCGAGGGGCTGTACGCGATGGCCCGGGTCGCGCTGCGTGGCGACGACCTGTCCCGGGCGGCCGAGCTGGCTCAGGAAGCGCTCGACGTAGCGGTCCGCGCCGGCGACCGGCGCATCGAGGAGCGACCGAGGCACGTGCTCGCCGCGGTGGCCCGGATGTCCGGCGACAACCTCCGGGCCCGCGACCTCTACCTGGCCAACATCGCCCTGAACGAGGAGCTCGGCCGGCCCGAGACGGTCAACTCCGAGTACCACAACCTGGCCTTCGTCGAACTGCACCTCGGGCACCTCGACCGGGCCCGAGAGCTGTTCGCCGAGGGCCGGGCACGCGTCTTCCGCGAGGGCTACCGCGCGTTCATCCCTTACCTGGGGGTCGCCGCGGCCGCGATGGCCACGGCCGACGGCGATGCGGAACAGGCCGCGCGGATGATCGGCTTCACCGACCGCGCCTACGCGGCGATCGGGCAGGTGCCCGACCCGGACGACGCCGGGGAACTGGCGAACGCCCGCACCGCGGCGGAGAAAGCTCTCGGTCCGGACCGCTTCACCGCGGCGTACGAGACCGGCGCGGCGCAGAGCCCGGAGGAGGCGCTCAGGTGAGTGGCACGTCCAGCCGCTTCCGCAGTTCCTCGACCGTGACGCCGAAGGTCTCCCGGACCTTCGCGCTGTCCGGGCCGACGTCGATGATCGCGAGGTCGCTGTAGACGCGGCTGACGCAGCGCAGGCCGGTCAGCGGGTAGGTGCAGGCCGGCACCAGCTTGGGCCGGCCCTTCTTGTCGAACAGCGTCATCATCACGAAGACCTGCTTGGCCCCGATGGCCAGGTCCATCGCCCCGCCGACCGCCGGGATCGCGTCCGGCGCGCCGGTGTGCCAGTTCGCCAGGTCGCCGGCCGCCGACACCTGGAAGGCGCCCAGCACGCAGACGTCGAGGTGGCCTCCGCGCATCATCAGGAACGAATCGGCGTGGTGGAAGTAGGAGGCGCCGGGCAGCTCGGTCACCGGGACCTTGCCGGCGTTGGTCAGGTCGGGGTCGACCTGGTCGCCGGTCGCGGCCGGGCCCATGTTGAGCATGCCGTTCTCGGTGTGCAGCACGATGCCCGCGTCCGCGTCCAGGTGGTCGGCGACCTTGGTGGGCTGGCCGATGCCGAGGTTGACGTAGGAGTGCGGCGGGATGTCGCGGGCGACCACCGCCGCCAGCTCGTCCGGAGTCAGCGACATCAGCGGGCTCCCTGCACGGTGTAGTTGCGGGCCTCGACCCGCACGACGCGGTCGACGAAGATGCCCGGCGTGACGACCGCCTCCGGGTCCAGGCCGCCGGTCGAGACGACCTCGGTGACCTGCACGATCGTCCGGGTGGCGGCGGTCGCCATGACCGGGCCGAAGTTGCGGGCGGTCTTGCGGTAGACCAGGTTGCCCATGCCGTCGGCGCGGTGCGCGCTGATCAGCGCGACGTCGCCCTTGATCGGGTATTCCAGGACGTAGTCGCGGCCGTCGATGGTGCGGGTCTCCTTGCCCTCGGCCAGGGGAGTGCCCACCCCGGTCGGGCAGAAGAACGCGCCGATGCCGGCGCCGGCCGCCCGCATCCGCTCGGCGAGGTTGCCCTGCGGGACGACCTCGAGCTCGATCCGCCCGGCCCGGTACAGCTCGTCGAAGACGTACGAGTCGGACTGCCGGGGAAAGGAGCAGATCACTTTGCGTACGCGTCCGGCCTTGAGCAGCGCGGCCAGGCCGACGTCGCCGTTGCCGGCGTTGTTGCTGACGATGGTGAGGTCGGTGGCGCCTTGCCGGATCAGGCCGTCGATCAGGTCGAACGGCATCCCGGCGAAGCCGAACCCGCCGACCAGTACGGTGCTGCCGTCCTCGATGCCGGCGACCGCCTCGTCGACGCTCTCGGCGATCATCGGCCGGCCTCCAGGTTTTCCAGGACCATGGCCAGGCCCTGACCGACGCCGATGCAGATGGCGGCCACGCCGTACCGCTCGTTGCGCTCGCGGAGCACCTTGGCGAGCGTGCCGAGGATGCGGCCGCCGCTCGCGCCGAGCGGGTGACCGATCGCGATCGCGCCACCCTTGGTGTTGACGATCTCCGGGTCGATGCCCCACGCGTCCACGCAGACCAGCGACTGCACCGCGAACGCCTCGTTCAGCTCGACCGCGCCGACCTGGTCCCAGGTGACACCGGCCCGCTTGAGGGCCCGGTTGGCCGCCTCGACCGGCGCGTAGCCGAACTCCTGCGGGTCGAGCGCGAACGCGCCCCGGCCCCGGATGGCGGCGATCGGTTGCTGCCCGATCACGTCGGCCGCGGCCGCGGAGCCGATCAGCACGGCGGAGGCGCCGTCGCTCAGCGGCGAGGCGTTGCCGGCGGTGATCGTGCCGTCCTTTCGGAAGCTCGGCTTGAGCCCGGCCAGCTTCTCGGGCGACGAGTCCGGGCGAACCCCCTCGTCCCGGGTCAGCCCCTCGACCGGGGCGACCAGGTCGTCGTAGAACCCGTCGCTCCACGCCTTCGCGGCCAGCCGGTGGGAGCGGGCCGCGAACTCGTCCTGCCGGACCCGGCTGATCGCGAACTTCTCCTGCAGCTGTTCGTTGCACTCGCCGAGCGAGACGGTCCACTCCGCGGGCATCCGCGGGTTGACCAGCCGCCAGCCCAGCGTCGTCGACACCGCGGTGAGGTCGCCGGGCGGGAAGCCCTTGGCCGGTTTCGGCAGCACCCAGGGCGCGCGGGTCATCGACTCGACCCCGCCGGCCAGGACGATCTCGGCGTCGCCGGTCTCGATCGCCCGGGAGGCGATCATCGCGGCGTCGAGGCTGGAACCGCACAGCCGGTTGACCGTGGAGCCGGGCACCGTGGTGGGCAGGCCGGCCAGCAGCGCGGCCATCCGGCCGACGTTGCGGTTCTCCTCCCCGGCGCCGTTGGCGTTGCCCCAGATCACCTCGTCGATCGGGGCCGGGGTCTGCGCCAGCAGCGCCGTGATGACGTGGGCTGCCAGGTCATCGGGCCGCACCCCGGCGAGAGCGCCGTTGAACCGGCCGAACGGGGTGCGGGTCGCCGCATAGACGTAAGCAGTCATGCTGCCAACGGTAGGCCCTTGTCTTGAGACGCTGAAGTATCCATATCTCGTACGATTGAGACGTGGAGAGTCTCAGTCAGCTGCGGTACTTCCTCACGGTCGCCGACGAGCTGCACTTCGGGCGGGCCGCCGCCCGGCTGAACATGGCCCAGCCACCGCTGTCCCAGGCCATCCGGCGACTCGAAGCCGCCCTGAACGTCGAGCTGCTGCACCGCACCACCCGCCGGGTCGAGCTGACCGACGCCGGTCGTGCCTACCAGGCCCGCGTTCGCGCGATCCTGGCCGACCTCGACGACGCCGGGCACGAGGCCCGCCGGGTCGCCGCCGGCGCGGTCGGCCACCTGGCGATCGGCTGCGTCGGGTCGGTGACCTACAGCCTGCTGCCGGCCCTCTCCCGGCACCTGGCCGTCGAGCTGCCCGGCGTCGACTTCTCGTTCCGCGGCGAGATGCTCGCCCCCGACCAGATCGAGGCGCTGCGCTCCGGCGAGATCGACCTGGCCCTGCTGCGCCCGCCGGTCGCCGACCCGTCCCTGACCGTCACCCCGCTGCGCCGGGACCGCCTGGTCGTCGCTGTCCCGGCCGGTCATCCGTTGGCCGCACGTCCGGACGTGCGGATCACCGACCTGCGGGACGCCGCGCTGATCGTGCACTCGGCCGACCGCCGCTCGGTGATGTACGGCCTGGTGCTCGGCCTGTTCCGGGACGCCGGCCTCGATCCCCGCATCCGGCACGAGGTCGGCGAGACCTCCACCCTGATCACCCTGGTCGCCGGGGGACTGGGCGTGGCGGTCGTGCCCGAGCCGGTCACCGCGCTCGCCCTCGACGGCGTCGCCTACCGCCCGCTGGCCCATCCGGACGCCGGGATCGAGCTCGCCCTGGCCCACCGCGCCGAGCGCGCCGAGCCGCACCTGACCCGGACGATCGCGCTCATCCGCGAGCTCGCGGGCTGAGGGTTCAGCTCGGTTTCAAGTTCGGAGCGGAATTTCGCTCAACTGCCCGTCACCGCTGCCGACCTGCTGGCCGACCCGCCGTCCGATCTTCAGCGAAGGGCCACCGTTGCGACTCCCCCGAATCGTGGCAGTCGGCATGACCGCCGCCGTGCTCTGCGGCAGCCTCACCGGCTGCAGCAACCTCAAAGAGCTCACCAGCAGCAGCAAACCACTGGTCCATGCCGGCGCGACCCCCAAGCCGTCCGCCACGCCCTCGGCCTCGCCGAGCGCCGTCCCGGTCGTGCTGGCGACCCGAGCCAGCGGCCCGCTGGACACCGGCACGGTGACCCACCGTCTGAAACAGGGCAACTTCACGGTCCAGCTGACCTACTGGACCTCCGACAACGCCAAGCTCTACACGGCCGCGTCGCTCAAGACCATCAACGTCGCGGCCCACATCGAGGACGCCGACAGCACCCACCAGGTGATCATCTCCAGTTTTCAGGTGATCCAGGACGACGGCACCAAGCGCTCGGTGGTCGACACCGACACCGGCAAGTTCGACGTCACCCCGCCGTATCCCTACAACACCGTGGTGACGGTGCCGGCGGCAACGACCGGAGCAACGAAGCTCACCTTGACCATCCAGGTGGACCTCCTCGTGGAGACCGCCCCGAAGTCGAACAGCTACTACCGCTCCACCGCTCTGGACACGTTGACCTTGCCGCTGCTGACGAATGGTGCCACCGAATGACCGAGTCAAGCCCCGGCCTGCGCCGGGCCACCGACCGCCAGATCCTGCTGCCGCGCAGCGACAAGGCCGGGCCGCTGGCGCTGCCGCCGGCCGTACCGCAGTTGCACGAGCTGGAGGCCGTCGAGGCGGTGTCCGGCGAGATCGCCTCGAGCGCGAGCAGCAACACGCCCCGGCACGCCACCATCAGCTGCATCATTCCCTGCTACAACGAGCAGGACACGATCGCCGAGGTGCTCAAGAGCATCCTCGCCCAGACCCGGCTGCCGGACGTCATCCACGTCATCATCAACAACACCGACGACGACACCCCGGAGATCGCGCGCAGCTTCGCCGGCCGGCACAGCCGCAAGGTCAAGGGCACCGAGTTCGTCACCACCGTCCACGTGCACGACATGGGCGTGAACCCCGACAAGAAGGTCGGGGCGCTGAACTACGGCTACTTCCTGTCCCGCGGCTTCGACTACATCCTCGGCGTCGACGGCGACACGACCCTGTCCCGGGACACCGTGGAGCGGCTCGAACTGGAGATGACCGACGACCCGCGGATCGGCGGGCTGAGCGCCATCTACAGCATCGACAAGAGCCGGTTCAGGGGCACCATGGCGCGCTTCCTGATCGCCGGCCAGCGGGCCCAGTTCGCCGCCTTCAACATGGACAACCTGCTGCGCGGCCGTAACATGGCCGTGCTCGGCGGCCAGTGCAGCCTGTTCAACATGCGGGCGCTGGAAACCGTGATGATCCGGCACCACCAGCAGGCGCCGTGGGTGCGGGACAGCGAGGTCGAGGACAGCAAGCTGTCCCTGCAGATCAAGGACGCCGGCTACAGCACCAAGATCAGCGCTTCGGCCCGGGCGTACGTCGGCCCGATGACCAACCTGCGCGCGCTGCACGGCCAGCAGGTCAAGTGGAACTTCGGCGCCATCGACCTGTTCTGGCCCGGCCAGCGCGGCGACAACAAGGGCCAGCCGATGCACCCCAACCTGCGGCTGCGGTGGTACGAGAACATCTCGATGGGCTTCAACATCGCGTCCCGGCTGGGCTTCATGCTCCTGCTGGTGGCGGCGCTGTCGATCCACGCGTTCGTGTTCAACCCGATCTGGCTGATTCCGCCGGCCATCGCGATGCTGCTGAACTTCCGGCTCGCCCTGGCGATGAAGGACAAGAGCGCGTCCGACCTGCTGTACGCGTTCCTGATCATCCCGGCCGAGCTGTACATGTGGATCCGGATGGGGCACTTCGTCTCGGCCTGGACGCAGTTCCTCGCGCAGAGCGACAAGGACAACTGGGCCGCCCAGGCGAACGCCGAGAAGGGCAAGGGTTCCGCCTACGTGATGCCGCTGGTGGTGCTGTTCGCCATCCTGGCCGGCGGCATCTACGCCTGGAGCCAGCAGAGCGTCGGCGTCCAGTCCGCAATCCTCTCGCTGGGCTGGCCGATCCTCTACATCGCCACCATCGCCCAGACCGTCTTCATGCTGCGCAAGCTGGTGCGCCGGCACCGCGGCTTCGCCGTCTGAGCGAAGCCAGCGCCCAGCCCCCACCGGATCCGCTCCGGTGGGGGCTGCTTTATGTCTGCGGCGACGCCAAGATATTCGCGTGTCCAGTCTCGCTCTGGTAGTCGCGATCGGTGTCACCATCCTGGTCTGCAACGGCCTGGCCCGCCGGTTCGGGTCGGCACCGCCGGTGCCGCTGCTGCTGGCCGGCATCCTGCTCGGCTTCGTGCCCGCGCTGCGCGCCGTGCACCTGCCGCCCGAGGCGGTGCTGCTGCTGTTCCTGCCGGTCCTGCTCTACTGGGAGGGCTTCACCTCCTCGATCCGGCAGATCCGCCGCGACCTGCGGGTGATCGTGCTGATGAGCACGGTCCTGGTGGTGCTGACCGCGGCCGGCGCGGCCGCCACCGCGCACGCGCTCGGTGTGCCGTGGGGGCCGGCCTGGGTGCTCGGGGCCGCGATCGCGCCGACCGACGCCACCGCCGTCGGGGTGCTGGGCCGGGTGCTGCCGCGCCGGGTCGGCACCATGCTGCGGGCGGAGAGCCTGGTCAACGACGGCACCGCGCTCGTCCTCTACGCGCTCGCGGTGGGCGTCACCCTCGGCGCGGAACATTTCAGCTTCGGCCATCTCGGCCTTCAGTTCCTTCTTTCGTACGGCGGTGGCGTCGCGATCGGCATCGCCGTCACGTGGGTCGTCCTCCAGGTGCGCAAGCGGATCGCCGACCCGTTCCAGCACAACCTCTTCGCCGTCATCACCCCGCTCGCCGCCTACCTGCTCGCCGAGCTGGTCGAGGTGTCCGGCGTACTCGCGGTGGTGGCCAGTGGCCTGTGGGTCGGCCGGGTGTCGCCGCAGGCGTTCCCGGCCTACGCCCGCCAGCAGACCCGCACCGTCATGTCGTTCCTCACCACCCTGGCCAACTCGGCGCTGTTCGTGCTGACCGGGCTGGAGGCGCAGAACGCCGTGCGCGGCCTCAACAGCGTCGGGCTGACCAGTGGCGTACTCATCGCGGCCGGGGTCTGCGCGGTCATCATCGGCGTGCGGTTCGGCTGGCTGTTCACCCTGCCGTACGTGATCCGGACGGTCGACCGCCGCCCGCAGCAGCGCGACCGGCGCCTGGGCGCCCGGCCCCGGACGGTGATGGCGTCCGCCGGTTTCCGCGGCGCGGTGTCGATGGCGGCAGCCCTGTCGGTGCCCAACACCCTGGCCTCCGGTGAGCCGTTCCCCGACCGCGACCTGATCATCTTCGTGACCGCCGCGGTGATCGCGGTGACCCTGCTGGTCCAGGCGCCGCTGCTGCCCCGGATCGTGCGCTGGTCCCGGATGGGTGACGACCACGCGGCCGAGTCCGAACGGCACACCGCCGAGGTCGCGGCCACCGAACACGCCCTCAGCGAACTGCCCGCCACCGCCGAGCGCCTCGGCACCGACGCCGAGGTCGCCGAGCAACTGCGGGCCGAGTACGACCGCCGGCTGCACGCCCTCCGCGACGGCGCCGCCGATTGGCAGCAGCAGTACACGGATCTCCAGCTCGCCCTGCTGAGGGACAAGCACGCCACGATCGTGCGGATGCACGACAACGGCGACATCGACGACGAGGTGCTCCGCAGCGTGCAGGACCACCTCGACCTGGAAGAGCTGCAAGAGCTGCGGCACGCCCGGATTAGGCCGGTCGGTCCCCCACCTGCGGGCGACTGACCTGCGGCTTTGCGGTCGGCATCATCGGCCGCATGGTTTCCTGTGACGGCGTCGCCCGCTGATGGGCATGGCGTGGATGATGACGGCCGCCCTCGGCGCGGCGGTCGCGTGGGGGTTCTCCGACTTCCTCGCCGGCCTGCTGGGCCGCCGCCTGCCGGTGATGACGATCCTGATCGGCTCGGAGATCGCCGCCATGCTGCTGGCCCTGACGGTCGCGCTCGCGCGGGGTGCCCCGCCGCGGTGGGACGACCGGCTCTGGCTGGCGGTCCTGGCCGGGCTGATCGGGCTGCCGTCGATGGGCCTGCTCTACCGGGCGATGCGGGACGGCTCACCGGCCGTGGTGGCCCCGGTCGCCGCGATCTCCGCCCTCGTCCCGGTCGGCTGGGGACTGCTGCACGGCGAACGCCTCGGCCTCGGCGCGGCCCTCGGCGTCACGGCCGGGCTGGTCGGCGCCACCATGGCGAGCTGGCCGGTCCCCGACGCGGAACGGCGCCGCACGCAGCGCTCGGCCAACCTGTGCGCGCTCGGCGCCGCGCTCGGCCTCGGCGTCTACTTCGTGCTGCTGCACGAGGCGGGCCGGGCCGACGAGTTCTGGGCGCTGGTCACCGTCCGCGTCGCCGAAGGGGTGATCGCGCTGGTCCTCGCGGTCGCCCTGCACCGCTGCGACCGCACCCTGCTGGGCCTGCCGATCCTGGTGGTCGGAGCATCGGACGCGATGGCCGACGCGGCGTTCATCGCCGGTGCCGCGACCGCGCTGGCCCCCGCCGCCGTGGTGGCGTCGCTGTATCCCGCGGTGACGCTGCTGCTCAATCGCTCGGTGCTGCGCGAGCGGCTGCACGCCGTACACCTCTATGGGGTTTTTGCCGCTCTCCTGGCCGTAGCGTGCCTAGCTCGATGATCTCCGGGAAGGTGTCCACCGCGGCGGTCAGGTAGCGCGGGTCGAACTCGTCGAGGCGGCGCACACCACTCTGCAGGCACGCGACGAACCGGATGCCGGCACCGCCGGCGGCCACCGCGTCACCCGGCGAGTCACCGACGTAGACGCACTGCTCCGGCCGGAACCCGGTCTCGGCGAGCAACTCGTCGAACACCCGCGGATCCGGCTTGCGGAAGCGGGTGTTGCCCTGGTGGTAGGCGCCGGTGATCCGACCGGCCAGCACGTGGTCCGGTTCGAGCAGGTGGCGCACCTCGGCCTCGGTCCGCGAGGTCAGCAGCAGGATCGTGTGCCCGTCCTCGACCAGCCGGTCCAGGGCTTCCAGGTTCTCCGGCGGGATCACGTCGAGCCGGCCGTCGGCCAGGTAGCGCTGGTGCAGCCCCGGGAACAGCTCGGCGAACCGGCCCAGATCCAGCCCGGGGGAGCGGTGCGGCATGGCGTCCAGCAGCGGCTCACCCCAGGTGGCCAGGTGCACCGGCCGCGTCATCGGCGCCCGGCCCATCCGGGCCAGCACCTCGTTCTCCAGCGCGAACGAGGCCGCCTCGGTCATGCAGAGCGTGTCGTCGACGTCGACGATCACCGCGCGGATCATTCGCGTACGTCCGCCGGTCCGCCGTCCGTCGGCAGGCCGGCGGCGAGCCACGCCTCGACCCCGCCGGTCATGTCGGTGGCCCGGTGCAGCCCGATCGCCCGCAGGCTGGCCGCCGCCAGGCTGGAGCTGTAACCCTGCCGGCAGACCACCACGATGTCCCGGTCGTAGGTCGCCTCCGGGATGCGACTGGCCGACCGCGGATCAAGACGCCATTCCAGAACCGTACGGTCGATGACGATCGCACCGGGAAGGTCACCCTGCACCGCACGTTGCCGATCGGTCCGGGTGTCGATCAGCAGCGCCCCACCCCGCACCGCCGCCCACGTCTCGTGCGGATCGAGTCGCCGCACCCCGTCCCGCACCCGTTCCAGCAGAGCATCCACGCCACCGACCATCACCCCACGATCATGCCCGGCGACCGGCCGATCCGGGCACCCTCATGCCATCAGGCGATCTGCCGAAGATCATTGCCATAGTCGAAGACGATCCGCATCCGGGCGCCGCTCTGCCCGGAGGGCGTCTATATGTATTCGGCCGTCGGTGACGGGTCAATGCCGCGACGTGGCGCCCGGCTTCGCAGACGGGTCAATGCCGCGACGTGGCGCCCGGCTTCGCAGATCTTGTGGAGTTGCCGCTCTGTCCGCACGGAAAAGTCCACAAGATCGCGTCTGATCGAGCTGACTGCGTCGGACATAGGCGGTATGTCATGCTCTTCTGCCGCTGGGTGGTCCAGGAGGTGGAAGCGCTGCTCATCAGGCGGGACCATGCCCGCGATGCCGGACCGCGTCCCAGTATCCGAGAGCAGCAACCACCATGCAGGAGGTCGATGGCGCCGCACTGGCCGGCGGGCGGGTTGGGTTGCGAGCTTGGGTCGGGCCCGCCCGCAGCCGGCGCGCGGAGGGTGAGTTGCACCTGCCGGGACCGAGTGCCGTAGGACTGAGCCGGCGCGTACGCAAAGATTTGATCTTTCGCGCGAAAGCGTCCTTGCGATGGTGGTTGCCGGGAGCTTCAGCGGCGGGCCAGGCGGCGCTCGCCGGCGGTGCCGGTCTGGTACGGCACGCTGTAGTGCGCGAAGACCCGGGGCTCGTCGGCCGCCGTCAGCTCGCCGTCCACGTCGATGGCCGGGGCGTCACCGACGAGTTTCTTGTCGTAGCGGACGCGCACCGCGCCCGGGGTGACCGTGGCGCCGGCCAGCGGCACGAAGACCAGCCGGTGCCGGCCGATCATGCCGATTCGCACGGTCGCGAAGGCCGGCTCGTCGGTCGAGGTGTCGACGTAGACCGCCTCCAGGTCACCGATCTTGGCGCCGTCCGGATCGATGACTTTCTCGCCTCGCCAGTCACGCAGGTTTTCGGCAGGGAACATGCACGTCAGGTGCCCGCACGGGGGTGGCCGGAAACGTGTTCGTCCAGCCATTGCCGAAGTGGGCGACCGGCACGGAAGAAGGTGACGATCCGCTTCTGGGCGGCCGCGGTGCCGAGCCAGGCCGCCGGCGGCCACTCCGTCCAGGTGGTCAGCCCTTTGTGCCGCAGCAGCTCGATCCGGGGATGATCCTTCGGGAAGCCGCGCGGTGCCGTCTTGAGGCTGCCGTGCCCGACCACCCCGATCTTGGCGGCCTCGATGTCCGCGATCAGCGCGGCCAGCTGCGCCCCGGTCCGGTCGTCGGCGACCGCCCGGCGGTAACGGTCGAGCTGGTCGGGTTCCAGCTGGTACATCCCCGAGCCGGCCGCGAGCCCGTCCGCCGACAGCTGGATGTACCCGCCGAAGGACAGCCACGCCCCGAGGTGGGTCTTGTAGGGCGTCTTGTCCTTACTGAACCTAACGTCCCGGTACGGCCGGAAGATCTTGCCCGGCCCGAACTCCGGCTCCAGCGCGGCGAGCAGCTCCTCCATCGGCCCGCGCACCTGCTCCTCGTAGAAGGCCTGGTGCGCGGTCCAGTACGTCTTCGAATTGTCGGCGCAGAGTCCCTCGTAGAACTCCAGCGCCTCACTCGGCCAGCCCCGGAACGTCACGCGCCGAGTCTAGAAGAGATATCAGGCGGGCCAGGTCGCGGCGCCGGGCGTCGGCGGCCCAGACCGCCCAGGTACGCCGGACCAGCGGCGCGCCGATGAGCGCGGCCCACACCACTCCGTCGGGGAGCGGCTGGGTCCAGTGCTCGGGGGCGAAGGCGAACGCCTGCCCCGCGCTGACCGCCGCGAACTTGACCTCGGCGATCAGCGACTGCCCGGGCGCGGCGGCGGGGCCGGGTGTCAGGCCGTGGCTGTGCAGCACCGCGACGATCTCGTCGAACCAGGCCGGGCTGTCGGCCCGCGGGAATCCCACCCAGTCGAGACCGGCAAGCGTCTCCAGCCGTACGCCGGCCGGCCCCGGCACCTCCCCGCCCGAGGCCAGCAGGACCCCGAGCCGTTCCTCGACCACCACCGTCGCGTCCAGCTCCCGGTCGGCCGGGCGGGTGCGCAGCAGGCCCACCTCCAGCTCGCCGTCGCGCAGCGCGTCGAGCTGGGCGGCCGAGGACAGATGGCGGACCACCACCCGGGTGCCCGGATGGGTCCGGGCCAGCGCCTGCAGCGCGTCCGGCAGCAGGTCCGGCGGCAGTTCCAGCGGCATCCCGACGCGCAGCACGGTGTCGCCCGCGGCGGCGAACCGGCCGACCGCGGCGAGCGCCTGGTCGTACCGGGCCAGCACCGCCCGAGCCTCGCCGGCCAGCACCGTCCCGGCCTCGGTGAGCCGGACCCCGGTGCTGCTGCGCACGAACAGCTCGACACCCACCTGCTGCTCCAGGGCCGCGATCGTCTGCGAGACGGCGGGCTGACTCACCCGCAGCCGCCGGGCCGCCGCCGACACCCCGCCCTCGTCCGCGACCGCGAGAAAGGCTCGAAACTCCCGTAGATCCACGGGTCCATCGCACCACGCGGCCCGCGATGACGAGCCATAAGGAGGCCTTATCGCGGCCGGGATGGCCGGGCCGGCACCGGTGGCTTACACCTGCCGGAACCCCCGCCCGGGGGTCGACGGAACGGAAAAGGTGAATGGTCATGGCAACAGAACTCGCCGGCCGGACGGCTCTGGTCACCGGCGGTACCAGCGGCATCGGCCGGGCCACCGCGGCGGCGCTGGCCGCTCTGGGCGCCACGGTGGTGGTGTCCGGCCGGGACGCCGCCCGCGGCGAGGAGACGGTCCGGCGGATCGAGCAGGCCGGCGGGGTCGCGCACTTCGTCGCGGCGGACCTGCGCGACGAGGCGTCCGCGCGGGCACTGGCGGCCCGTGCCACGGAACTCGCCGGACCGGTCGACATCCTGGTCAACAGTGCGGGCATCTTCCCGTTCGGACCCACCGAGAAGACCACCCAGGAGCAGTTCGACGAGGTGTACGCCGTGAACGTCCGGGCGCCGTACTTCCTGGTCGCCGAACTGGCCCCGGCGATGGCGAGCCGTGGCCACGGCGCGATCGTCAACGTCACCACGATGGTGGCCGAGTTCGGTGCCGCCGGCATGGGCCTCTACGGTTCGACCAAGGCCGCGATGGTCCTGCTCACCAAGTCATGGGCGGCCGAGTACGGCCCCAGTGGCGTACGGGTGAACGCGGTCAGCCCCGGCCCCACCCGTACCGAAGGAACCGCCGCCATGGGTGCGGCTCTCGACCAGCTGGCCGCGGCCGGCCCGGCCGGGCGGCCCGGCACCGCCGAGGAGATCGCGGCGGCGATCGTTTTCCTGACCACCGGCGCGGCGTCGTTCGTGCACGGCGCCATCCTGCCGGCGGACGGCGGTCGCATCGCCGTCTGACGCCGGTGCCGGTGCCGGTGCCGTCAGACGACGGCGCCGGCGCGGGCGTACTCGTCGCGCAGGTCGGCCGCGGTGGTCGCCCGGTCGAAGAGCCAGCCCTGGCCGAGGTCGACGCCCAGGCCGGCCAGGGCGTCCGCGTCCGTCTCGGTCTCGATGCCCTCGGCCACGGTCTTGGCGCCGACCGCGCCGGCCAGCTGGACCAGCGACCGCACCACGACGGCGAGCACCGGATCGCCGGCGACTCCGGCGACGATGCTGCGGTCGAGCTTGATGACGTCGGGCGCGGTGGCGACGATATGCCGCAACGAGGAGAAACCGGCTCCGGCGTCGTCGATCGCGAGGCGCATGCCCCGCGCTCGCAGCGGCGCCAGCACGGCCCGCAGGTGGTCGTAGTCGTCGATCGGGTCGTGCTCGGACAGTTCCAGCACGACCCGGTCGAGCGGCAGCCCGGCCAGGAACTCCACGCCTTCGGGGGTGAAGAGAGTAGCGGGGGAGATGTTCATGGCGATGTACCCGGAGACGTCCGGCAGGTAGGCCGCGGCCCCGCGCAGGGCCGCGATCTCCAGACTCTCCCGCTCGCCGATCAGGGCCGCCTCGGCGAAGCACTCGTCCGGCGGCCGGTTCCACTCCTGCGGGAACCGGCTGAGCGCTTCGGTCCCCACCCGGCGGCCGTTCGCCAGATCGACGATCGGCTGCAACAGCACCACCGGGCCGCCGCGGTCGAGGATGGGCCGCAGCCGGCTGGTGATCCCGGCGTGCCGGCGTTCCCGCGCCACCTCCGGTTCGATGATCAGGGCAGCGGCGTGCGCCAGCACCGTCATCAGAGCCCGGTCACGCTCGGTGAGCTGCGGGTCGGCGGCGAAACCGGCACCGCAGAACGTGCCGTAGACGGTGCCGTCGTGCAGTTGGACCGGAACCGAGATGAAGCTGCGGATCCCCTGCTCGACGGCGGGGAGCCGCATCGCCGCCGGGAACCGGGTGACGTCCGGGATCACCGGCGGCAGCTCGCCGTCCATGATCGCTTGGCAGAACGAGGTCTCCTGCACCTGCGTCATGCCGTCCGGCAACGGCAGGTCGGACTCGACCACTTCCAGGTGCTGGACAGTCCCGTCCATCCGGCTCAGGAACGCCATACCCAGCCCGAGCGACTCCCGGGCGGTCCGCAGGAGTTCGGCCACCTGCCGGGCCGCTGCACTGCGTTCCGGCATCGACGACTCCTCGTTAGGCACGGCCTCCTATCGGTGCCCGGGGCGCCCGGTTGAGAGATCCAGACGCCGAGAATCAAACCCTTTTCCG
>NZ_BOQN01000001.1 GCF_018332695.1 Paractinoplanes toevensis | reverse complement strand
CCGTTCGCGTTACGGACCCCCCATAGGGGGCACCCCCGCAGAGTTCGTGAGAGGCGTGTCGGCGGCTTGGCGTGTGGCGGTATCGATCACGTAGATCAGTTCATAGGAAGACGGCCCTCCCTGGCGCGGCACGAGCCAAAGAGCAGTGCGGCGGCCCGGACGGCCGCCGCACTGATGTTCATCTGGGTGGGTCAGGTACCGGGTCGACGGACCGCCACCAGGTCGGGCCCGACCTGCTTGATGTCGAAGTAATTTGCCTGGATCAGCTTCTTAGGGATGGTGATCTCGGTGATTTCGTTGCCGAACGGGAAGGCGTCCTCGCTGTATGAGAACACCAGATCGTCTTTGTCCTTCGAGCCCAGAGCCAGGGCGTCGATCTTGTCGTAGGGGTTGTTGTCAGTCAGAGCGGCGAACTGTGCCGGGGTGGCCGCGGCGGCGAGTTCCCGGAGGAAGGCGATGCGCGGGTGGAACTGGCTCGACGGGTGGCTGTAGTTCACGTTGAACTGGACGAAGCCGTAATACGGCTTGATGGCCATCAGCTCGAGGCGGTCGGTCAGCACGACCGGGTGGCCCTCGCCCTGGTACATCCCGTCGATGGCCGCACTGATCGGGCCGGACGGAGTGGAGGACGCCTGTGCGTCGTCGCGGTGGTACTGCGGAAGAGTGCCGTCCGGCAAGGTCTGGTTGTGGGCGACCTTGACCCGGTCCAGGACGGTGCCGACGAACCGGTCACCGGCGAAGACCACGAGAAGGACTCCGGCGGCGGCAGCGAGCCGGCCCGCCAGGTCCAGGGAGAGGTGTTCAGTGGCGTACTTCGTCAGGCGGGCACCCGCTATCGCCGCCGCGGCCAGCAGCACCACCGGGACCAGCTCTCGCATGCGGAACGACATCAGCGGCTTCTCGACCGCCAACAGCAGGAAACCCACGACCTGCCAGACGTACAGCGAGACGAGCAGGATCAGCAGGGCCCGGGAAAGTGCCTCCTTGGCCGTCACCACCAGGAAGGCCAGGCCGATGAGGCAGAGCGCGCCGAAAACCGACGGCTCGAAGAAGGGCAGGGCCAGCCCGGTGGTCTCCAGGACGATCCAGCGATTGTTCAGTGACTCGACATTCGGCGCGGTCAGCATGCTCCAGGCGAGCGGCGCCCAGAACACCGCCGAGCCGGCGGCCGCGATGCCCAGGATGACGGCGGTGCGGCCGGTCTCGCGCCAGCTGTGCCACCCGCCGCGGCGCGCCACGAAGAATTGCAGCACCAGAACGAACGGGATGATGAAGAAGAAGTAGTAATAGCACAGAAAGAATGCCGCACCGATCAGGCCGAGAGTCACCGGATGCAGTCGCTTGACCCCGCGGCGGGTCAGGCCGAAGCCCACCTCGAGCCACCACGGAACGAAGGTGACCACGATGATGGCGGCGTATGCCTCGTCCAGCCAGGGGATGAGCAGCGCAGTCGCCGAGATGATCGCCGCGGTGCGAGCCGAGACGATCCGGCGCCACAGCAGGTACGACAGGACCGGCGCGACGAACGCGACGGCGATCGTGCCCAGCTTCAGCATGTGCCAGGGCGTGATGCCGGCGACCGCCGCGACCCGCCCCGACACCCAGAAGAACGCCGGCGCATAGTAGGCAGGAAGTCCCTTGTACGTGTAGTCGTCAAGGTGCCACGTGTCCGCGAAGCGGGTGATCGCCTCCTGCCGGAACGTCGCGTCCCCGGTGAGCCCCAACGTGTCGAACGGCGTGCCGTGCAGCGCAATGAGAAGGGTCAGCGAGCCCATGCCGCCGAACAGGGCCGGCAGCAGGTCCGCGTCCCATGTGCGCCCCGTCCGCCGGGCCCACCAGACGACGCCGACCGCGAGGGCGGCCACGACGATCGGGAGGGAACGGAGCCCGTACTGGGTCCGGCCGGAGTACGGATTGGCGTCCGCCGCTACCACTGCCGCCTGGACGAGAAGGACGACGAGCGCGGCCCCCGCGGCGAATATCAGTGGCCGCGCCCGGGTGATGCCCCGGCGGAGTGGGCCGCCGGTGGGCGGCTGGTCCGAAACCGGCTCCGGACGTGCCGCGTCATCAGGAATAGCAGCCAGTGACGGCAAACCACCCGTCGGAGGGTCGACAACGAGTTCCATCCGTCGGTGTGTCCTTACCGGCCGCCGCCGCGGAAGACCTCGCCGACGGTTCGGAGGATGACCTTCACGTCGAGCCAGAGCGACCAGTTCTCGATGTAGTAGTTGTCGAACCGGGCCCGGTCGGAGATCGGAGTGTCCCCGCGCAGGCCACTGACCTGGGCCAGGCCGGTCAAGCCGACCGGCACGCGGTGGCGCATCGCGTACTCCGGGAAGTCGACCGAGAAGCGGTCGACGAAGTAGGGGCGCTCGGGCCGCGGGCCCACGATGGTCATGTCGCCGCGCAGGATGTTCCACAGCTGGGGCAGCTCGTCGAGGGAGGTGCGCCGCATGAACTTGCCGAACGGGCCCACCCGCGGGTCGTGGCCGATGTTCCAGTTGGTCTGCGACTCGGCGTCGTCGACCGGGCGCATCGAGCGGAACTTCAGCACGTTGAACGGCTTGCCGTAGCGGCCGATCCGCTGCTGCTTGAAGATGATGCCGGGGCCGCCCTCGAGCAGCGTGCCGATCGCGCAGAACGCCAGGATCGGCGACAGCAGCAGCAGCGCGAGGCCGGAGAAGAACACGTCGGTGCTGCGCTTGACCGCCCACTTCGGGCCGGACAGGTTGGGCCGGCGCAGCGGTACGACCGGGATGGCGCCGATGTGGTCGGGGGAGCCGACCGAGCCGGGGAACTCGCGCAGCCGCGGCACCATCCACAGGTCGGTGCGGGCCAGCCCGGGCGCCCGGACCGCGCGCAGCAGCCGGTTCTCCGAGCAGTCGATGTCGGCGATGATCACCACGTCGCACTCGGTGTAGCGCACCAGTTCCTCGAGCGACTCCGGCTCGCCGACCAGCGGCATGCTCTCGCGCTTGTTGTGCGCGGTCGACGGCACGTCGACGAAGCCGGCGAAGCGCAGACCGTACTGCGGGTAGCGGCGCAGCAGGCGGGCCAGCTCGATGGCGATCGGGCCGCCGCCCAGGATGATGGCCGAGTGCTCGACGATGCGCTTGCGGCGGGCGTAGAGCACCGCCAGCCGGCTGATCGCGCGGGCCGGCAGGAGCAGCGCACCCGAGATGGCGATCAGCCGCAGGAAGCCGTCGATGTACTCGATCGAGCCGTGCCGGCCGGCC
This sequence comes from Paractinoplanes toevensis, assembly GCF_018332695.1. Classification (GTDB taxonomy): domain Bacteria; phylum Actinomycetota; class Actinomycetes; order Mycobacteriales; family Micromonosporaceae; genus Actinoplanes; species Actinoplanes toevensis. Next base: position 130,985 of record NZ_BOQN01000001.1, on the reverse strand, counting down.
ATCACGATGGCGGCCACCGCCGTCGCGGCCAGGAACCGGAAGTAGATCGAGGGGAGCTCGTCGAGCACGCTCAGGTGCCGGCGGGCGCGGTAGAGCCCGCCGATGGCGAACGCGCCCACGGTCAGCAGCGCGACCGCGGCGACGCCCTTCCAGTACTGCTGGTTCCAGGCGATCGGGGCCAGCAGGGCGACCAGGTCGATCGGCAGGGCGAGCATCCAGGCACGCAGCGGCCGCGTGCGGGACGCCTTGGCCGACGGAATGTACGGCAGGACGACTGTGGAGCGGGAGTTGCTGCCGGGGATGATCAGCCGCTCGGTCGGCGGCTCCTCGGGCTGCTTGCCCGCATCCTCAGGGCTGCGCCTCGGACCGGGAATGACCATCGGCTCGATCGACTCGTGCTCCCCGGTCGGCGTCCACCAGTCGAACTCGTTGCGTTCGCTGAGCACGTCTGATGGCCCGTCGTCGGACGGCCTCGGGGAGTGTCCCGAGAACGTAGGGCCGGTCTGCACCATCGTGTTCCCCCGTGTTACGAAAGCGGCTCATATACCGCGATCGACGGGGAATGATAGAGCGGACCGTGGGATATGCGCCACCCGGCCCGGGGCCCCGCAATCGGCGAACTGGGCGGCGGATGATGTCCCACTATGCCCAGTTTGTAAAACTGGTTAGCATTTACAGTGCGGTCATCTACTGTCGAATCCCCCCAATTGGTCCACCGGGTCGACTCGATGCAATTCCTCACAACTTCATTTTGCGCGCGTTTATGCACTGTTCAAGGTCGGTGGCGACTTGCAACGGTCAGTACGATCTCTGCCATGCCGACCAGACAGCCGACCTATGACCGTGATGCCACCGAGGTGATCGGCGTGGGCAACGACGGAAACATCCCAGGTGGCGCACCCAAGACGCACAAGAAGCGCAACCGGAAGAAGATCATCCTGATCGTCGTCCTGGTGCCGGTCATCCTGGTCGGCATCGGCCTCATCGGCGCGGGTCTCTACCTCCACAATGTCGAGTCCAACGTGCAGCGCGTCGACGCGTTCACCGAGGTCCCGGAGGCGAGCCGGCCGCAGAAGGACGCGGCGGCCAAGGACGCGACCAACTTCCTCCTGCTCGGCAGCGACACCCGAGACCCGGAGAACGAGGGCGGCTCCCGCTCCGACACGATCATCGTGCTGCACCTCAACGGGAAGCAGGACGCCGCGCAGCTGATCTCCATCCCGCGTGACTCCTGGGTTTCCATCCCCAAGTCGCAGGACGGCAAGCACGGCGGTGTCGACTCGAAGATCAACGCGGCGTACGCGTGGGGTGGCGTCCCGCTGATGGTGCAGACCGTGGAGGACTACACCAACGTCCGCATCGACCACGTGGCGCTGATCGACTTCGCCGGCTTCAAGGAGGTCGTCGACGCGCTCGGCGGCATCACCGTCGACGTGGAGACGTCGTTCACCTCGACGCACTCCCTCAGTGCCACCCACACCCGGCACTTCGACAAGGGCGTCCAGAAGATGGACGGTGCCGAGGCCCTCGACTACGCCCGCGAGCGCTACGCGTTCAAGGACGGCGACTTCGCCCGGATCCGCCACCAGCAGCAGGTGATCAAGGCGATCCTCGACAAGGCGTCGTCCAGCGGCACCCTGTCCAGCCCGTCGCGGATCAACTCGTTCCTCAACGCCACCACCGACACGGTCAGCGTCGACAAGGGACTGAACATGTTGTCGATGGCCACCCAGCTGCGGCACCTGCGCAGCAACAACCTGAACTTCTACACGAGCCCGAGCAAGGGCACGGGCCGGGTCGGTGACCAGAGCGTGGTCCTGCCCGACACGGCAAAGGCGAAGGCACTGTTCGAGGCGGTCCGCAAGGACGACACGGCGACCATCCAGAAGCTGGGCGTCGAGAAGTAACGCGAGCACCAACGAAATCGGCCGGGTCAGCAGACCCGGCCGATTTTCTGTTCGCGTCGGTCAGCGAGCGGCCTCGTCGATCCAGCGGGCCATCCGGTCGGCGAAGCGGTCGCCGGAGAAAGCGTTGGCGTGCCAGCGGATCCGGTTCGGGTCCAGTTCGGGCAGGCGGCGGATGGCTTGCGCGTACGGTCCCGGCTCCAGGCTGTCGAGCAGGAAGCCGGTCTCGCCGTCGACGACCGTCTCCAGCAGGCCGCCGCGGCGCAGCCCCAGCACCGGGGTGCCGCACGCCTGCGCCTCGACCGGGATGATGCCGAAGTCCTCGTGCGCGGGGAACAGCAGCGCCCGGGCACCCCAGTACAACTGCCGCAGCCGGTCGCGCTCCGGGCGTACCTCGAAATGAATGGGCACCCGCTTGCCGGCGGCAAGCTGCCGGAGGCGTTCCTCCTCCGGGCCGGAGCCGGCGATGACCAGCGGCAGGCCGGCCGCCTCGGCGATTTCGATCATCAAGTCGAAGTTTTTGTACGGGATCCAGCGGCCGATGCCGAGCAGGTACTCCCGTGACTGATATTGATCCTGCGCGGGCGCGCTTGCGAAGTACGGCACGTCGACCGGCGGATTGATCACCACCGAGTCGCGGTTCCAGAATCGCTGGATCCGGCCCTGCACCTCGCGCGAGTTCGCGGCGTAGGCGTGCACGTGCCGGCTGAGCCGGATGTCGGCCTTCTGCAACACCTTGCGGGGCACCTTGAGCGCCGGGTGCGAGCCGCGCCCGTCGAAGTCGGGGCTCCACACGTAGCGCGCGGGGGAGTGGATGTAGCTCAGGTGCCGGGTGTCGGCGGGGTCGCCCAGCTTCACGGTGTGCGCGAACGCGTGCGACGACGAGATGACCACATCGAACTTGTGGTTGGAGAGGGTGCGCCAGACCAGCGGCATCGCGGGCAGGGCCAGGGCCTTGCTCTTGATCAGCGGGGTGTTCGCCATCCAGGACTGGCTCAGCCGCAGCCGCTCGGTGTCGACCCCCTCATCGGCCCACAGGACCAGGCGCTCGGCCTGGGGCAGCAGGTCGGCGATGGCCAGGAAGACGGCCTCGGAGCCACCGGTGGCACCGAACCACTCGTGGACCAGGGCCACCGAACGGCCGGCCAGCAGCGGCAGCTGCGGAAGGCGTGCGGTCGAGTCGGGCATAGTCATGAGGCGGCGCCCGAAATCCGGCATCGACCGGCGATTCCCACATTTCCCCCCGAAGCTGTCCGCGCGCGGGGCAGATCCCCGCGCTCGATGGCGGGACTAAAATAGTCGTGGGTCGCTCGCGTTTGTCAACCGGGCTGTGTGACATAGCCAACCAAGATCACTCACGGCTGACCGTGCCGATACCGCAGGTCAACGAAGTGTCCGATCAGGTGAGTTAAATCCGCATTCGTGACTTCGCCGACCATTCCACTGTGGCCGCGGTCGGAGATCGCCCGCTCCGGCCGGCCCGGCGGATGGCCGCCGGCCCGGCGGATGGCCGCCGGGCCGGTGGGTCCGGGGTCAGCGGATGCGCTGCAGCTTGTGGACCGCGGCCGCGGCGATGGCGGTGGCCTCGCGCGGGCTGGTCTGCGGGACGCCGATCAGCATGATCGTGGTGGCCACGTCGCGGTAGGCGACGGTGATCATTTTGCCCTGGACGGTCAGGTTGACGGCCGGGAAGGTGACCGTGAAGGCCACGCCGGCCGCGGCGTCGCCCAGGCGCGGGACGCGCAGCGGGCGGATCAGCAGGCGGGCCCGCTGGCCGGAGGACGGGATGCTGGTCAGGACCGAGGGGCACAGGCGGGGCGCGGAGGCGACGCCGGCCACGAGTGCGCGGGCGGCGCGGGGGCCGGTGACCGTGAGGCTCTCGAAGAGCATCGGGCCGCCGCCGGTCCGGGTGAACGCGACCCCGGCGGTCTCCGACTTGCGAATGCCGGCGCTGGTGGCGACGCGGTGGTCGCAGATGTCGGCGTCGGTGCTGATGTCACCCATCATCGAGGTGCCGGTGCTGCCCAGCATCGGCTGGTAGCCCGGTGGCAGGTCGGTGGTGGCGAGCAGCGCGGCGGTCAGTCGCTTCGGCCGGGACGCGACGGGCACGGATGCGAGAGCGGGCGCGGATGCCGCCGCGGGCGCTCCGGGCGCGGCGGGCGTGGCCGGCGATGCGACGGCCGGCACGGGCGTCGTGAGTGCCAGTCCGGTAGCGACGGCGATGGCAAGCTTGACTGATTTGTACCCAATTTTTGGCATTCCTTACGGTATCCCGCTGTATCGCCACGATCGTGGAGGTCGTCGGCGTCGCGTCGTGGGTGGCCCCGAGCGGGTGACTCGGGGGGAGATTGCCGGCCGGCCGCGAGGTTGCCGGCCGGCAATCAGCTCTTCCCTTCGCCGAGGACGGCGGGTGGTGGTTCGGACGACCCACCCGCCTGCTCGGATCTGGGCAAGCCGGCTGACGGATGGGTCGGACTTTGGACGGTCGCCCGGCGCGGCGGCGTGTCAGGCTGCGATTGGGTTCAACGCCGGGCGACCGAGTCACTGCGGCTGGGTCGCCGTGGTGGTCGGCGACGGCACCCCATACGGGGGGTCGGCGCATGGGATGCCGTCGCCGCTGGGTGGGGCTGGGCAATTTTCCGCCGTGGTCCCGGTTTGTCCCTCCCTTCCTGATGCAAATGGGCACGGCGGAGCCAAGGTGAGTTACCTGGGTGTGGTCTGCGGTCAGCGGGTGCAGGCGAAGTGATCGGATATGCGGCGCAGGGCGGCGATGGTCTCGCGGTCGCGGCGCTCGTCGTCCTGGGTCGGCCAGGCGCTGCACTTGACGATGACGACGTCGGCTGACGGGTCTACGTAGAGGTATTGGCCGTGGACGCCCAACGCCGTGAAGGCGTCGAAGCTGGAACTGCCGAGGGTCCACCACTGGTTGGCGTACCCGTAATGGGCGTAACCGCTCGGGCCGAGCGCGCCCACCGCGAGGTGGGGGACGTCGCTGCCGCGGCTGCGGCGGACCCAGTCGCGCGGGACCACCTGGCGGCCCGCGACCACGCCGTCGTGGGTCATCAGCAGGCCCAGGCGGGCCACGTCGCGGGCGGTGGCGTTGAACGAGCCGGCCCCGAGCGCGGTGCGCGGGCGGGCCCGGGTCAGCCAGTAGTAGGCGTCCCGGTCGGCGCCCAGGTGCCGCCACAGGCGGTCGGCGGCGTAGGCGGCCAGCGTGGTGCCGGTGGCGGCCTCGAGGATCCAGCCCAGCACCTGGGCGTCGAGCGTCGAGTAGTTGAAGGCCACGCCGGCCGGAACCCGGCGGCGGGCCGATTTCACCACCTCGGTCAGGTCGCCACCGCCCATCGCGGCCTGCTCGAAGCGCTTGATGTCGCTGTCGGGCACGTCCCACGCCTCGAGGTCGCCGACCCCACTGGTCATGGTGAGCAGCTCGGCCAGGGTGACCTCTTCGTAGGCGGAGCCGAGGAAGTCTTTCCGGTAGTCGATGACGCGGTCGTGGAGGCTGTCGATGACGCCCTCGGCCATGGCGATCCCGATCAGCAGCGACGTGACCGACTTGGAGACCGAGAAGAGCTGCATGCGGACGCGCGGGCCGGCGAACATGCCGGGGTAGTACTCGTGGACGATGCGGCCGTGGTGCATGACCACGAACGCTGTGGTGTTGGTGTGCCGGTGCAACTCGGCGAGGGTGTGGTCCTGGCCCTCGAAGCGGTAGGTCAGGTCGAGCCGGTGCGGGTCGGCCGGGAGTGGCCGGTGCACCTCGCCCCGATGGACCCGTTCGGTCGGCATCAGCCAGTTCATGTGGGTGAACGTGAACTCGCTGAACGGACGCCGCATGAGCAGGTCACCCTGGCGTTCCCACCAGGAGGGCGGTTTAGCCGCGCGGGGTGCGGGCCGTTCCGTGGTGCTCGTCATTTCGTCACTCCCCGTGCTCGATCGGTTGCGCTGCGCCTTCGAACAGTTCACGAAGAGTTGGGCCAGGTGGTTCATCGACCGGTTCGAGATAGCTGTTCATCATGGCCAGGATCGCCATGCCGGCCAGGTTGTCGGTGGCGCCGTCGCCGAGCACGCCGGCCGCCGGGTCGCCGAGGTGCCGGATCACGAAACCCTCGGTCATCGCGGCCAGGATGTTCGTGAACTGCTCCAGGGTGATGCCCTTGCGCAACCGGAACCCGCGGGCGGCGATGGTCTGCTCGTAGACCTTCATCCAGGGCTGGAGGGCGCCCGCGTAGTTGTTGGCGATGGCGTCGTGGATGCCGTCGTTGCGGTCGGCCGTCGCGCAGACGACCAGTTGCAGGCGGAACAGCGGCATCCGGCAGACCGCGAGGATCTCGTGGAAGGCGGCGCGGTGCACGGCGTCGACGAAGCTGTCGTCGTCGACCAGCCAGTCACCGCGCGTCTCCAGCTCGGCGCCGTACTGCGGGTCGTAGTTCATGGCGTGGAACAGGAAGGCCAGCAGGTCGTTCAGGTAGTCGTCGTGGCTGGCCCAGGTCGACCGGTAGGGGCCGGTGCCGCGCTGGCGCAGGAACGGCGGCTCCAACTCGGCCACCTCCCGGGACAGCGCCCGCTCCGACAAGAAGTTCAAGCCCGACCAGTACTCCTTACGGCCGTCACTCCTCGGGGCGACCTCCTTGGGTGCTCCGAGGTTTCGTTCCACCAGATTTGCCCCCGCCTTGAGGTAGGAGGCGACCTTCAGTGAGTTGACGAGCGCGGCACGGGTGGACTCCCGGACACCCTTCACACGGGTGACGATGCCGGAAAAGTCCTGGCTGTAAGGATAAGGCAGGTCCTTCTTGCCGTACGTCATGCGTTGATTGTTGTCCGATTCCCGGCCAACTCAAGTGCGCACGTGCGTAGTACTCGGAGGCTAGAACTCTGGACATTTAGGAATGTAAAAAAATGGCTATTAGTAACCACTCAATTACGCTATGAGATCGTACGCTCCTGGCGGCGGCGTTCGCGCTGCTCCTGGGTGTAGCGCTTGCGCGCCGCGAGGTCTCGTTTCCATTGCTGGCGGGCACTTTCGTCACAGCCTTGCACAGCATTCTGGGTCTGCGCCGGTCCGATCATCGATCGGAACATCCAGTCGTGGAACGTGTTGCGAAACCACTGCCCGAACCGGCTCTTCGCCATGACGACCTCCGCAGGATAGTTTGTGCACCAACTGTTGGTGTACAAACTATCGGTAGGATGGGGTCGAACTGAAGGGGGACGGCCGTTGAGTGACGAGGATCCACTCGCGCTGGAGGAGCAGGTCTGCTTCGCGCTGTCGGTGGCCGCCCGCGGCGTCGTGGCCGTCTACCGCCCGCTGCTCGAGCCGATGGGCCTGACCCACCCGCAGTACCTCGTGATGCTGGCCCTCTGGCAATACGCGCCGGTCTCCGTGCGCCGCCTCTCCGAGCTGCTGCAACTCGACCCGGGCACGCTGTCACCGCTGCTCAAGCGCCTGGAGGCGATCGGTTACCTGCGCCGCGAGCGCAAGGCCGGCGACGAGCGCAGCCTCGCCATCACGCTCACCGACAGCGGCCGCGCGCTGCGCACCCAGGCCGAGAAGATCCCGCCGGCGGTCGTCCAGCGGCTGGGCATGCCGATCGAGGACCTGCGCACGTTGCACGCCGCGCTCACCCGGGTCATCGCGGCGGCCCAATAGATGCGGGTCGCGGCCTTCAACGTCGAGAACCTCTTCAACCGTGCCCGCGCCCTCGACCAGCGCACCTGGTCGATGGGACGGCCGGTGCTGGAGGCGTACCAAAGAATTTGCTCTTTGCTCGAAGAGGTCGTCTACACCGCGGAGATCCAGCGGGAGATCCTCCGCGAGCTGGGAAAACTCGGCCTGCGCCGGGCTGACCAGGCAAAATTCGCGAGGCTGCGGCAAAATCGCGGGCGGCTGCTGCGGCGCTCCCGGGACGGCGGCGTCACGGTCGTCGCGGGCGGGCGGGCCGACTGGATCGGCTGGGTCGAGCTGACCACCGACCGCTGCGACGAACTGGCACTCAGCCACACCGCGCGGGTGCTCGCCGACGTCGGCGCCGACATCGTCGGGGTGATCGAGGCGGAGAGCCGCTTCGCGCTCAAGCGCTTCGCCGACGCCGGGCTGGTGGTGGACGGGCGGCCGCGCTACCCGCACGTCATGGTGGTGGACGGCAACGACGAGCGCGGCATCGACGTGGGCGTGCTGGCCGCACGCGGGTTTCCGCTGGTCGCGCAGCGCAGCCACGTCGACGATGTGGATCATGTCGGGCGGGTCTTCAGCCGCGACTGCGCGGAATACCATTTCCGGACCCCGGCGGGGGTCCGGGTCGCCGTGCTGGTCAATCATTTCAAGAGCAAGGGGTACGGCGGGAAGGTCGCCTCGGACGCCATCCGCCTCCGCCAGGCGGCCCGGGTCGCCGACATCTACCGGGAGCTGGTGGCCGACGGGATCGCGCACGTCGTGGTGGTCGGAGACCTCAACGACACGCCGGACAGCGAACCCCTGCGGCCGCTGCTGGCCGGCACCGACCTGCGGGACATCTCCGCCCATCCGGGCTTCGACGACGACGGACGGCCCGGGACGTACGGGTATTGCACGGCTCGCAACAAGCTCGACTACGTCCTGCTCTCGCCGGCGCTGTGGGCCGTCGCCACCGGGGGTGGCATCTTCCGCCGTGGGGTGTGGGGTGGCCGGCGGGGCACGCTGTGGCCGATCTACTCGTCGATGACGAGCGCCGTGCACGCCGGCTCGGATCACGCCGCGATCTACGCGGATCTGGCTCTGGCGTGATCCTCGCCGGCGCCTTCGTCACGGCCGCCGGTACGCCCTGATCGACGGCAGAGCCCGGCCGGTGAAGTCGAACTGGGTCAGGTTGTCGTTGGACGCCTCCGCGCCCGGCTGCCAGCCCACGCCCGGGATCCACTCCGGTTCCCAGGCCAGGAAGCCCAGGCCGCGCCCGTCCGGCACCTGCTTCAGCACGTCGCGGACGGCCTCGTAGAACCCGGCCTGGCCGGCCGGGGTCGCCGGGAACCGGTCCGCGTCGGGCAGCACCGTGTCCGCCCCGACGATGTTGCCCCGGCCGTCGCCGTCCTCGAACGTCCACGGATAGGCCAGCTCGGCGATCAGTACCGGCTTGTCGTAGCGCTGCTCCGAGTCGATCAGGTTGGCCTGCAGCTCGGCCAGCGAACCGTGCCACATCGGGTAGTACGACTGGCCGATGATGTCGAACGGCACCTCGTAGCCGGTGATGTTGTCGAAGAACCAGCGGGTGTCGCCGAGCTTCCCGCCCCGGTCGATGTGCAGCACGATCTTGGCGTCGGGCTGGCCCTCGAGTGCGCCCCGGCGCCCGGCCTTGAGCAGGTCGGTGAAGGCCAGCCACTGCTGGGTGCCGTCCGGGAGGTAGAGCTGGCCGGCCGGCCACAGGATGCCGTTGGTGATCTCGTTGCCGATCTGGATCATGTCGATCGGCGTGCCCTGCCGGGCGAAGTCGCGCACCAGCTCGCGGGTGTAGGAGCGGATCTTCTTGAGCAGGCCGGGCAGGTCGGTGGGCCAGCTCGCCGGGATCGGCTGCTTGCCCGGGTCGGCCCAGAAGTCGCTGTAGTGCGGGTCGAGCAGGATCTTCAGGCCCGCCCGCTTGGCCCGCCGCGCCAGGTGGAGAGCGCGGGCCTTGTCGCTGTAACCGTCGGGCGGGTCGACCCAGACGCGCAGGCGGATGTAGTTGGCGCCGGCCGCGGCGAAGATCCGCTCGGCCGGGCGCACCCGGCCGGCCAGGTCGCGGTAGCGGACGCCGGCTTCCTCGAGCTGGGGGAGGAACGAGAGGTCGGCGCCGCGTACGGAAAGGGTGGTGGATCTTCCGTGCGCTTCCGCCACCGACGGCAGGAGGGTGGACAACGCGAGACCGCCGGCGCCGGCGAGCAGCCCGCGGCGGGTGATGGAGGACGACGACATAGTGAAGAGCTCCTCGGTCCGAAGGAGACTGTGAGCGCTCACGGTGCCCGGCGCTACGTTTCCTGTCAAGGGCGCGTTATCGTGCACCGATGTCCGACGACGCGCCCGCCCACCCCAAGTCGCGCGGTGCGGCCCGGCGGGCCCAGCGCCGTGGTCCCACCATGGAGGACGTCGCCGAGATCGCCGGCGTTTCCCGCGGCACCGTGTCCCGGGTGCTCAACGGCGCCACTCACGTCAGCTCGGCATCGCTGGCCGCCGTGCGGGAGGCCATGCGGCAGACCGGCTATGTGGTCAACGAGAGCGCGCGGAGCCTCGTCACCCGGCGATCGGGAGCGGTCGCGTTCGTGCTGTCCGAGCCGCCCGACCGGCTCTTCGAGGACCCGGTGCTGGGCGGTCTCATGCGCACCTGCACCGCGCTGCTCGGTGCCCAGGGCCGGGGGCTGATGCTGATGCTGGCCGGGAACCCCGACGAGCGCGAGCGGGTGCTGCACTTCGCCCGGGGCGGGCACGTGGACGGGGTGCTGCTGGTGTCCATGCACGACGGTGACCCGCTCGCGGCGGCGCTGCACGGGACCGGGGTGCCGGTGGTCATTTGCGGTCGTGCGCCGGCTACGGGGCCGTTGATGCCCTACGTGGCGGCCGACGACCGGGGCGGTGCCCGGCTGATGACGCAGTACCTGCTGGATCGCGGCGCGCGGCGGCTCGCCACGGTGGCCGGCCCGGCCGACACGCCCGGCGGGGTGGAGCGCCTGGCCGGTTTCCGGGACGTGCTGGGCGGGGCGGTTCCGGACGGGGCGATCGTGCGGGCCGAGGCGTACGGCATCGAGGCCGGCCGGGCCGCGATGGACCAGCTGCTGCACGGTTTTCCCGACCTGGACGCGGTCTTCGTGGCGTCCGACCTGCTGGCGGTGGGTGCGCTGCAGGCGTTGCACGCTGCCGGACGCCGGGTGCCCGGCGATGTGCTGGTGGGCGGCTTCGACGACTCGGCCATCGCCTCGGCCACCATGCCCCCGCTGACCACGATCCGCCAGCCGCTGTCGCAGGTGGCGGCCGAGCTGGTCGAGGTGCTGCTGGAACTGATCGCCGGCCGGCACCCGTCCTCCCGGGTGCTGCCTACGTCCCTGGTGCGCCGCGACTCGGCCTGAAAGCGCCGTGAGCGCTCACGGGATGGTGTCGGCGACCGCGGCCTCGTAGGCCAGCAGGGTGTCGACGACCAGTTGCCGCTCGGCCGGGGAGAGCGGGGCCAGCGCGCCGCGCCAGGCCTCCGCGAACGGGGACAGCCACCGGGAGATCGGCTCGCGGGCTTCCGGGGCGATGTCGACTATCCGGCGGCGGCGGTCCTCGTCGTCCTCGCGGCGGACCAGGATGTTCTTGCGGCTCAGGTCGCCGATCAGCAGGCTCACCGTGGTGGGGGCGACCTGCAGGCGGGCGGCCAGCTCGGAGACCGTCTGCGGGCCGTCCAGCAGCAGCAGGGAGAGCAGCGAGCGGTGGCGCGGGGCCAGGTCGAGGCCCTGCAGCTCGGCGGGCGGGGTGATGCGCTTGGCCCGGCCCACCAGGCGGGGCAGCAGCATGATCAGCTCGCGGACGGCGTCGTCCGCGGGGGCGGGCGTTGACACCCGGCGGCCTCCCGAATAGCTTTGATGTCAAAGGCTGTTTGTCGTCAAAGGTATTCTAGGGGAGGGCGGCATGCCTCATCTCACCGTGCATGCGCTGGAGAGCGATCTCGGCGGGCGGGAGGCCGAGTTGATCGCGGGGCTCACCGATGCCGTCGTCGCGGTCTACGGCGAATGGGTCCGGGAGAGCGTGGAGGTCCTGCTCGTGGGCGTGCCGGCCGGGCGGTGGGGGATCGGCGGCCGGGTCGCCGAGGCACCGGCCCCGCAGGTCACGTTCGGCATCCGGGCGACGGTCCTCGACCGCCCCGACGCGACCGACGTGCTGGGCCGGCTCACGGCCGCCATCGCCGACGCGGTGGCCGGTGTGGTCGGCGAGCAGGTGCGGGCGGCGACGGTCGTCCAGTTCGTGGGCGAGTCCGATGGCCGGACCTACTCCATCGCCGGCTGAGCATATAACGCTTGGCGTTATATGTCGGCTGAGGTAGCGTCGGTGGTCATGCAGGAGCCGACGTTTCTGATTCTCACCGCCCTCGCGGCCCAGCCGACCCATGGATACGGCGTGATCCGAGCCGTCGAGCAGCTCTCCCAGGGGGAGGTCGTGCTGCGGCCCGGCACCCTCTACGGCGCGCTCGACCGGCTCACCGAGCAGGGCCTCGTCGAGATCGACCACGAGGAGGCGGTCGACGGGCGGCTCCGGCGCTACTACCGGCTCACCGAGTCCGGGGCCGCGGCCCTCACCGCCCAGGTGCACCGGCTGCGGCGCAACGCCGACGCGGCCGCCACCCGGCTGCGGCTCGCGTTCGGGGGAGCGTTGTGACCACCCAGGTCTACCGGCTGCGGCTCGCGTTCGGGGGTGGGCTGTGACCAGCCGCGACGAACGCCACTACCGGCGGCTGCTCCGGGCCTACCCTCGGTCCTACCGCGACCACCGCGGCACCGAGATCCTCACCACCCTGCTGGAGATGGCCGAGGACGGCCGCCGGCCCGGTCTCCACCTGGTCCTCTCCGGCCTGCGGCAGCGCTTCAAACTGCCCGCCCGGCGCCCGCTCGCCTGGGTGGCCGCCCTGCTCGCCGCGGTCGTGCTGGGTGGCTTCGGCGCCGCGGCCGGCACCTGGATCGCCTGGCGGACGGCGGCCGCCATCCCCTCCGACCGGGAGCTGCTCGCCCTCAACGCCACCCTGACCGGCATATCCACCGGCACCGTCCTCTTCCACGACACGTCGGCGCAGCAGGGATCGAACGTCCCGATCCTGGCCGACGGCACCGCGGACTGGTCGGCCTCCCGGGTGCGAGACACGCTGACCGGCGCCGGGTGGCAGATCACGGAATTCCAGGAGACCGCCGCCAGCACCATGCCCCGCGAGGACATGGACACCGGCGTCCCGACGACGTTCGGCGTCTGGACGGCGACCAGCGACGGGCTGAAGATGCACGGCGAAGCCCGGGTAGTAACCGGCTCCCCCTACACCGGCATGGCCACCTACCGCGTCACCGTGTGGCCCGTCGAGCCCGCTGTGCTGCGACCGCTGACCGTCACCGGGATCGTCGCCGGCCTGCTCGCCGGCTGGCTCCTGGTGGCCGCGCTCGCTCGCCGCCGGCTCGCGACGGCCCTGGCCACGGCCGGCCTCGCCGCCGCCACGCTGCTGGCCTACGAGTTCTACCGGGAGGCGTACGAGGTGATGGTCTACCCGCACGGCTCGCCCCACCCGGGCAACGTGGACACCTCGCACGGCGGAACACTCACGTTGATTTGCACGATCACCGGCCTGCTCGCCATCGTCGCCGCCGCGACCGTGGCGCGCCGCCGGCCGGCGGTCCGGGCCGGCTGGCTCGGCGGGGCTTCAACGGCGCCCGGCGTCGGGCATCGGTGAGGTGGTTCGGATCAGCCAGCGGTTCTTCTGGATGATCGGGAGCTTGGCCCAGACGCGGCCCAGGCCTCTTCCACCCGGGCCTAAGCTCCTGGAATGCCCGGGACCAAAGTCCCGGAGTCGGTGAGGACCTCGGACACCTCGCGGCGCGGGGTGGCGTGGCCGGGAGTGCCGTAGCCGAAGCGGATGGCGATCTGCGGGTGGCCGGGGCGGCCCAGGGCGCGGCGCAGCTGGTCGCGGGCCGTCGGCACCTCGATCGGCTGGCTGATCAGCGATGTGTCGAGGCCGGACGCGGTCGCGGTGAGCAGGACTTTCTGCATGGCCTGGCCGGCGTTGCTCTGGTCGGTGGAGCTGTCGCCGGGCACGCCGAGGATGCCGATCAGCGGTTCCGGCTCGTAGTCGTGGCCGGGCGCGCGGTGGCGCTCGTTGAAGAAACGCTGCGGCAGGAGGTCCTGCGGCTCGGCCTTCGGCGCCCGGGCGTAGTCGGGGACGGCGTGCCGCCACGCCTGCATCTCGGCCTGGTAGGTGGTGTCGCGGCGCAGCACCCGGTCGGCGCTGGTGGCGATCTCGGAGAAACCGGCCACCGCGACCGTGCCGACCAGCAGGGCCAGCCAGCTGCTCTCGGTGCGGGCCGCCTCCAGCAGGCGGACCCGGACATCGGTGGGCACCGGGTCGGGCCAGAACGGCTGGCGGTTGCTGTGCCGGCGGGGGATCGCGTCGAACAGCTCCACCTCCGCGTATGTCGGCGGGCGCGCCGTGGCGGGCGTGAGCCGCGCGATCAGGCCCGGCTCACGCGGGTCGGGGTGCAGATGCACCGCCGCTGGGCGCCCGGCCACCGCGAGTGCGAGTCGAGCGTTGAAGGTGGCGGCCCCACAGGCGATGCGGGCCGCCCAGCCCGTCCGGTCGACCGACGGCAACCGGCGGGCCGGATCGGCCACTATCTCGACCGCACCGCCGGACAGGCGGAACAGCCACGGCTGACTGTTGTGCAGCGACGGCGCGCGGACCGCGGCGGCGGCCGCGAGGTGCAGGTCGGCCTGGTTGTAGGCGTCCATGATTACTCCACGAGGGTGATCACGTCGCGCGGGTCCCGGCGCGGGGCGCGGGGCAGCGGGACGTTGGCGGGCAGGTAACCGAGGCGGACCACGAGGTAGGGGTCGCCGAGGCCGGCGAGCATGCCGCGCAGCAGGTTGCGCGGCCACTCGACCTCGATGGCGTCGCTGAGCGGCGCGGTGGACAGCCCGTCGGCGGTGGCCCGCAGCAGCAGGGCGGACAGCGCCTCGCCGCCGCGCAGCAGGTCGGCGGGCTCGTCGCTGGTGCCGAACAGCACCACGTAGGCCGCGCCCTGGTCGTGCTCGGTGCCGGCGTCGAGACCGGCGTCGCCGTCGGGGGCGAAGTCGCGGACCGGCACGCGGCGAAGCTCGTCACGCACCGCGGTGGTGGCGGGCACGCCGTCGCCGGCGAAATCGGGGCGGCTGGTCCAGCGGCCGAGCTCGGCGCGGTAGGCCGGGTCGGCCTGCTCGGCACGGGCCGCCAGCTCGGCCGTCACGGCCAGCTCCGGGAGCTGCTCGGGGCGCACGACGTGGAGATAGGCACCCTCGGCCTCGACCAGGCGGCGCAGGGCGGTCAACTCTTCCTCGGGGACCGGCCGGGGGCCGAACGCGCGCCGATCGGTGCGCCTGATGGTGATGGCGTCGGCGAGGCGCTGGGCCTCGGCGTCGGGTGCGGCCGGCTCGCCGAGCCGCACCCGGGCCAGCAGCTCGGGCCGGGCCGGGTCGGGGATGCGCTCGACGACGGCCGGGTGACCGGCCGCGGCCAGCGTGACACGGGCGTGGTGGAGAGCGGCACCGCAGCTCAGCAGCAGGAGCCGGCCGTCGCGGTCGACGGTGTCGAGCCGGCGGCTCACGTCGGCGAACAGATCCATGGTGTCGCCCGTGACCCGCCACGACCATGGCTGGGTGTTGAAGACCGAGGGGGCGTGCTGAGCGGCGCGGGCGGCGTCTTCCAGTGCTGTCATGTGACCACAGTGCCGCGCGGCGGCCCGGCCGGTCAGGGCCGAAGGTCCCGGATCAGCCGGTGACGGGCGCGCGCCAGGTCGCCACCGTGCCCCGACCACCCGGGCCGGACCCGATCTCGAACTCCCCGCCCAGGTCACCGGCGCGGTCGATCATGTTCACGATGCCGCCGCGGGCCTGTGCGGGGTCGGCGCCGACGCCGTCGTCCTCGATCCGCAGCACCACCTCGTCGCCGGTGGCGTGCACCGTCACCCGGACGCTGGTGGCCCGCGCGTGCCGGGCGACGTTGGACAGCGCCTCGCGCAGGACGGCCATCAGCTCGGGGACGATGTCGTCGGGGATGGCGCTGTCGACCGGGCCGACCGTGTCGAGCACCGGGCGGAAACCGAGCGTGGTGGCCGCGGCCTCGACCGCCTCGCGCAGCTCGGTGCGCAGCGACGGGCCGGACGGGGTGCGCAGCTCGAAGATCGAGCGGCGGATGTCGCGGATCGTCGCGTCCAGGTCGTCGACGGCCGCGTTGATCCGTTTGACCGCTTCCGGCCGGGCCGCGTGCGGCACCGCGCCCTGCAGCTGCATGCCGGTGGCGAACAGTCGCTGGATGACGACGTCGTGCAGGTCGCGGGCGATGCGCTCGCGGTCCTCGAGGACCGCGAACTGCTCCCGCTCCTCCTGGGCGCGGGCCCGCTCCAGGGCGAGGGCGGCCTGGCCGGCGAAGGTGGAGAGCAGCACCGCCTCCTCCTCGTCGACGATCCGGTCGGGCGGCTGGGTGACGATCAGCACGCCGCGCAGGCCCTGCGCGGTGCTGAGCGGGGCGGCCAGGGCCCGGGTCGAGGGCACGGCGTCCGGCCACTCGGTGATCTCGTAGAGCTCCTCCACGATCCGGTATTTCTCGGTGCCCAGCTCGGCGGAGACCTCCGGGTCGACCGAGACCGACCGGCCGTCCAGGCCGTCCAGGCCGTCGGCCACCTCGATGATGTAGCGGCTGTTCTCCTCGTCGAGCAGCAGGACCATGACCAGCTCGGCGCCGGACACCTCGCGGGCGCGCCGGGCGATCAGGCGCAGCGCGTCGTTGCTGCGGACCTCGCCGAGCAGCACACCGGTGATCTCGGCGGTGGCGGCGAGCCAGCGCTCCCGGCGCTGGGCGATGGCGTAGAGCCGGGCGTTGTCGATGGCCACGCCGGCCGCGGCGGCCAGCGCGACCACGATCTCCTCGTCGTCCTGGCTGAACTCGGCGGCGCCCTTCTTCTCGGCCAGGTAGAGGTTGCCGAAGATCTGGTCGCGGGTGCGCACAGGGACACCGAGGAAGCTGTGCATCGGCGGATGGTGCGCGGGAAAACCGTACGACTGGGGGTGTTCGGTGATGTCGGGCAGTCGCACCGGGTGCGGGTCGGTGATGAGCAGGCCCAGCACGCCTCGCCCGTGCGGCAGGTCGCCGATCGTGGCGTGTTCCGCCGGATCGATGCCGTGGGTGATGAAGTCGACCAGGTCGTTGCGGTCGGCGCCGATCACCCCGAGGGCGCCGTATTTCGCGCCGGCCAGCGCGCAGGCGGCCTCGACGATGCGCTGCAGGGTGCTGCGGAGGTCGAGATCGGTGCCGATGCCGACGACGGCGTCGAGCAGGGCTCGAAGCCGCTCGCGGCTGGCCATGACATCGCCGACCCGGTCGAGCAACTCATGCAATAGTTCGTCCAGGCGGACCCGGGAGAGTGGGCCCAGCCCCAGCGAAGGCGGTTCCGACGACATGCCGCACAGGCTAGCGGCCAGGCGGGTGACGGGACCTTCGGCACTTGGAACCTGTGGATAACTTCCGATAGGAACGAGTCATGATCAGAGTCTTTCTGCTCGACGACCACGAAGTAGTCCGCCGGGGCCTTGTCGACCTGCTGCAAGCCGACGGTGACATCGAGGTCGTGGGCGAGTCCGGCTCGGCCCAGGAGGCCGCCCGGCGCATCCCCGCGCTCCGTCCCGACGTGGCCGTGCTGGACGCCCGGCTGCCCGACGGCAACGGCATCGACGTGTGCCGTGACGTCCGGGCCATCGACTCGTCGATCAAGGGCCTGATCCTCACCTCCTACGAGGACGACGAGGCCCTGTTCGCCGCGATCATGGCGGGTGCCTCCGGTTATGTGCTGAAGCAGATCCGCGGCACCGACCTGGTCGACGCGGTGCGCCGGGTCGCCGAGGGACAGTCGCTGCTCGACCCGGCGATCACCCAGCGCGTCCTCGAGCGCATCCGCAACGGCGTGGAGGCGCCGCGCGAGCTGGCCGGGCTGACCGACCAGGAACGCCGCATCCTCGAGTTCATCGCCGAGGGCCTGACCAACCGGGAGATCGCGTCCCGGATGTTCCTGGCCGAGAAAACGGTGAAGAACTACGTGTCCAGCCTGCTCGCGAAGCTCGGCTTGGAGCGGCGCACGCAGGCTGCGGTCCTCGCCACCCGGCTGCTGGGGGACCACCGGACAGGCTGAAGGGACTTCAGTCCGGTCAAGGATGGCGGGCGGGGCGGTCGGATGGGGGACTTCAGACCCTGCCCGGCAGGACGGATAGATCGAAAGGATCGGGGGCGAATCTTTCGAAAGGATCCGTGCGGCCTGGGTGCCGGGCCGGCCGGTGCTGGACAAATTCGACTGCACCCTCGCGCCGGGGGACCGGGTCGCGCTGGTCGGCCGGCCTGGAGACGGCGGTGGGGGAACACGGCATGGAGCTCTCCGGCGGTGAGCGGCGGCCGGCGCCGGCCCGCGCGCTGCTGGCCGGCTTCGAGGTGCTGATCCTCGACGAGCCAACCGAGCACCTCGACGACGAGACGGCGGCCGCGCTGACCCGCGACCTGCTTTCCGCCGCCGGCGACCGCACGGCCCTGCTGATCACCCACCGCCCCGGCATCGCCGCCGACGTCGACCGGGTGGTGACCCTCGGGGAGGCGGCAATCGCTCCGCTGAGCCCGATGGCTGCCGAGCCGCTCCCCGCTCCCTGGCTGTGTAGAACGTAATGTTCTCCACTGCTTCACATGGAGCGCATCGGTGTTCGCGAGCTGAACCAGAACACGAGCCAAGTACTGGCTCGAGTGAGTGGCGGTGAGAGCGTCGAGATCACCGATCGCGGGCACCCGATCGCTCGACTTGTTCCGGTGGGGGACGACCGGTCGGCCCTCGCCAAACTGGTGGCCGCAGGGCGGGCCGTGCCCCCCACCGGCGGTGGTCCGGTCCCATTTCCACCCAAGCTCGGTGACGAGGATGTGGATGTGGCAGAGGCACTCGCGGACATGCGGACGAGGAGCGCTGGTGATCTATCTCGACTCTGCTGCCGTCGTCAAGCTGGTTCGCCAGGAAGCACATAGCGCCGATCTTGTCGCCTGGCTCAATGCACATGACGACGCGCCGCTTGTGTCTTCGTCGCTGGTCGAGGTGGAAGTGCCCAGGGTGTTGCGACGGTCGGCACCGCAGGCGTTGGTCGGTGTTCCCGCCGCGATCGGGCGGCTCTTCCGGTTGGAGATCGACAGTACGATCCGCGCGACGGCAGCCGCGTTTGCCGAGCCGACGCTGCGCAGCCTCGACGCCATCCATCTCGCTACCGCGCAGGTTCTTGTCAACGAGTCAGGCTCGGCGCTTCTGGCTTTTGTCACCTATGACCGGCGTCTTCTCGACTGCGCCAAGGCCGCGGGACTGCCCCCCGCGAGCCCCGGTCAGAACTGATTCGAAACGCCCGGCGTGAACCCGTCACCGTGCATCCGCACCGGATGGGTGAGGGTGGTTGGGGCGTAGGCCGTAGTTCGGGCACTATGTCCCGGTGAGCCGTCGTCGCGAGAAGATCAGTTCGGGCCGGTCCGATCGGCCTGCGGTCACCGCCGGCGAGGAGTGTGCCTGCCCGGGGTGTTCCGGGGAGGAGTTCGATCCGTCGGTCTTCCTGAGCAATCTGACCGACGGCGCCGCCGATCTTCTCGGGGCCGAGGATCCACTCGAGGCCGAGCTGTTCGGGGCCACCCTCATGGCCGCCGGGGATCTGCTCGGTGAGGGTTTCGCGGAGACGCTGTCCGGCGGCATCGTTCCGGCGATGGCGCAGCTGTCCACGCCGGAATCTCTCATCGTCCTGCTCGCCATCGACGCCGTCGGCGGTAACGCCGCGGCGGCGGAAGCGTCCCGTCACCTGCGGAAATCCGGACTGGCCGGTCCGGGGTGGGCCGATGAGTTGTCCGAGCCGCTGAAGGCGGGAACCTGCCGGCGTTACGGCGACCCGGCCGGCGAAGCTTCGATGCTGCTGGTCCGCTTCGACCGGGCCGGCCGCTCGCACGCCTTCGTCGTCAACGTCGATCACACCGACTGCGACGCGGCCGCGGACATCGTCCTGGTGCCGGGCGAGGTGCTGGAGCAGGTTGCCGACCTGATCCAGGCCGATGCCCGCAGCCAGGGGGTGATCCTTGCCGCCGAGGAACTCGACCCGGCCGAACTTCGATGGCAGGTGGAACGGGCCTTGGACGCCCGGGCCGTGCACGACCGGGAACCCGACGCCGGCTTTGACCCCGGCGACGACGACGGCCCGGGCTATCACCCGCTGGCCCTGTTGCTCCGCGCCCGGATGCAGACTCTTCCCGAGCCGCCGCGCCCACCGGCCCCGCACGGCAACGGCTCGGACGTTCCGGTGGCCGCCGGGTCACGGGGCGAAGCCGGGTCACGGGGCGAAGCCGGGTCACGGGGCGGAACGGCCGCTTCCAAGCTGCCGGCGAAGCGGAAGAAGGCCGGCGGCCCGGCCCCGATCTACCAGATCAAGGTGAGTCTGTCCGGGGCGAAACCGCCGATCTGGCGCCGGCTGGAGGTGCCCGGCGATACCAGCCTGGCCAAGGTGCACCGCATTCTCCAGACGGCGTTCGACTGGGACGGCGGCCACCTGCACGTCTTCGAGACCCCGTACGGGGATTTCGGCGTCGCCGACCGGGAACTGGGCCACCGGTCCGAAACGCCGGTGACGCTGGAGCAGGTCGCGCCGCGCGCCCGCGACGGGGTGCGGTACGTCTACGACTTCGGCGACGACTGGGTGCACGAGATCGTGGTGGAGGAGATCGTCGAGCGCCAGGAGGCGGTGGCGTACCCGCGGTGCACCGGCGGACGGCAGGCGGCCCCGCCGGACGACTGCGGCGGCATCTGGGGTTACGCCGAACTCGTCGAGATCCTCGCCGACCCGAATCATCCCGACCACGCGGAACGACTGGAATGGCTGGGCCTGGACTCGGCCGCCGAGTTCCAGCCGGCCGAGTTCGACGCCGCCGCGATCACCCGAACGCTGACCCGGCGGCGCTGACCAGCTCGCCGGAGGTGGCCGGCGCGAGCCAGGGCAGCAGGGCCCGGGCCGCCTCCAGGACCAGGGCACGGTCGTGGGTGAGGGCGAAGTCGAAACGGCGCTCCCGGTCGGGGCCGTCGTCGCCGAGGTCGCGGGCCACCAGGGCGGCCGCCAGGTGCGGGCCGACCACGATGACGTTCCACTCACCGACCAGCGGGTCGTTCGGGCCGAAGGCGGTGCCGTGCACGCCGGGCGCCGGCTCGGTGCCCAGGCCGGTGCCCAGCGCGGCCACCAGCGGGCTGTGCATGGCGATCCGGGCGAATCGGGTCGCGGTGGCCGGGGTGAAATGCCGCGCCTCCTGGAAGCAGGCGAGGAGCACGGGCGGCTGGGTGCCGTCCCCGGCCAGGGCCTCCAGGTGGCGGCTCATCGGCATGAGGCGGCCCTTGGTGGTACGGGTGACCGGCCGCTTCCGGCTCACGATGGTGAACGGGGTGTCGACGCTCAGCCGGGGTGGTTCGATGAACGGCAGGCTGGAGCCGGCTCGCGCGTGCGCCGGCAGCGGGCCCGGGCGGCCGTAGTGCCAGCCCTGCCCGATGGTGGCGCCCATGGTGCGGGCGGTCGCGGCGTGCCTCGCGGTCTCGATGCCCTCGGCGAGGACCACCGCGCCGCTGGCCTCCGCGTACGCGCCGACGGCCGCCGCCACCCGGGCGGTGTGCGGCTCGTCCGGTTCGTGCAGCAGTTGCATGTCGAGCTTGACCACGTCGGGGTGGATGAACGGCATCAGCGCGAGCGATCCCGCGTCGGCGCCGACGTCGTCGAGGGCCACCCCCCAGCCGGCCGCGCGCAGGCCGGTGGTCGCGGTGAGCAGGCCGGCCGGGTCGTCGGCGATGGACCGCTCGGTGACCTCGGTGACCACCCGCAGCCGGTGCCGCGCCTCGTCGATGATGCCGGCCAGGTCGGGCGGGCAGGGCACCCGCGAAGCGCGGGGTTCCATGTTGACGAACCAGGTCAGCGCCGGGTCGGGGTCGGTCGCGAGGATCGTGCGGAACGCGGCCGCCCGGCACACCCAGTCGAGCTCGGCCTCCCGGCCGGCTTTGCGGGCGGCGGCGAAGAGCCGGTCCGGGGATGTGCCGGCCGGGCCGCGGCTGAGCGCCTCGAAGCCGATGAGCCCGCCGCCGGCCAGGTCGACCAGCGGCTGGAAGACGGTCGTGACGGTGCGCTGGTCGATCACCTCGTGGATGTGGAACACCCGAGCATCATCGGCAGCGGGCTCACTAGTCTGAGCGTTGTGATCGAGGCCGGGCATCGCAGGCGCACTCAACCGGCACCCCCGCACGTCGTGTTCGAGGCGCTCACCGAGCCCGATCGTGACCCCGCTCGCCCCTGGTTGACGCTGCTCGACGACGAGCAGCGGCCGGAGGTGCTCGAGGCCGAGAAACCGCACCTGGTGGTCTGGGGTTCGCTGTGGCCGCGCCGGCCGGACGCCCGGATCCGCTTCGATCTCACCAGCGACGGCGGCTACGGCACCCTGCTGGCCTGGACACTGCTGGTCGACGAGCCGATGCCCGACGAATCGCTCGTCGGGCATCTGCGTAAACGCCTTAACGTACTGATCAACGGGAGTTATCGCGACAGCATGGACCAGTGATCATCGGCCGCGCAGGAACGAGGCCGCCGACGCGTAGGCGAGGTCGCTGAGGGCCGGGTCGTGCCGGGCACCCACGTCGCGCATGAAGGCGTGCTCGCCGCCGCGGTAGAGGTGCAGCTCGACGTCGTCCCGGCCGGCCGCGTAGAGGGCGGAGATCACCTGGAGACGGGCGTCGGCCGGCACGTGCGGGTCCTGCGACCCGAACACGATCATCAGCCGGCCACCGATCTCCGCGGCCCGGGCCAGGGAACCGGCGTCGGCGTCGGCGCCCACGGCACCGTTCTGCAGGCCGGTCGGGTAGAAGCAGACGGTGGCGGTCACCCGCTCGTCGAACGCGGCCCGGAACGCGAGGTGCCCGCCGATGCAGAACCCGGCCGCGAACAGCGCCGTGATGTCGGCCCGCCCCCGCATGTAGTCGAGGACGGCGACCCGGTCGGAGTCGAACTGGGCCACGGTGGTGGAGGCGGCGCCGTCGAGGCCGGCCTGCTTGCCGGCGTCGTCGAACTCCAGCGCCACCCCGGCGAGCGGCCCGCGCGGGTAGATCTCCGGCACCACGACGATGAAGCCCTCGGAGGCGAGCCGCCGCGCCGACCGCAGCGACGACTCGGTCAGCTGAAAGATGTCGGTGTAGAGCAGCAGCCCCGGCCACGCACCGTCGCCGGCCGGCCGGATCACCGCGGTCCGGATCTCGCAGTCCGGGGCCGGCACGGAGACGATGTCCTCGATCAGCTTCACATCGAGCACCCTACCGACGGGAAAGGCACGGATCGTCCCGCCGCACCGCGTGTCGTCACGCCCGGGGCGGATCGTCCGGCGGTGCCGGGAACGCCGAGGTCTGGGGGAAGCCCGGCCCCGCAGGCCCAGCGCGGCGGTCACCGGAAGGACGAACGGATCACAGCGAGCCGCCGGACTCCTCATGCGAGCACTCCGCCGACCGAAAGGACGGGCTCCTCAACCCGGAAGGTGGGCCATGTTCACCGCGGTGCTCGTGATCGACGTGACCGGCGACGGCGACCAGGACCTCGTCCGCGCCGCCTTCGCCGAGGCGGTGCGCGGCCGGGTGCCCGGCCTCCCGGACCTGCCGGTCCGCTTCGGCGGCAGCGAGGTGACGGTCGTTCTCCCGGGTCTGCGTTCGGCTTCCCTGGCGTACGACGTAGCCGGCGCCGTTGCGGCCGAGGCGGGCCCGCTGGTGGTGGCCGGTCGGCTCACCGGAATGACCGCCAGCGTCGGGGTGGCGGTCGACGGCGAGCTCCCGCGCGAGGAGCTGGTCCGCCGCGCGACCGTGGCCATGCGGGAGGCGCGCCGCTACGCCCCGCAGACGAGCTGGGCGATCTGGCAGGAGTCCTTCGACCACCACTCGCTGGCCGACGCGGCCTGAGTCGCGTGTCACTTAAAATCTGAAATAGATTTCCCTCGATCAAGGTTGGAGCGGGCACAACCGGAAAGAGGGAGCGGGAATCATGAACGAGAAGAAGGTCATCGCGGTCGTCGGCGCCACCGGAGCTCAGGGTGGCGGCCTGGTCAAGGCGATCCTCGCCGACCCGGACGGCGGCTACGCGGTGCGTGCGCTGACCCGGGATACCACCTCGCCCCGCGCGCAGGAGCTGGTGAAGCTCGGCGCCGAGGTGGTGCAGGCCGACAACTACGACGAGGAGAGCCTGACCCGGGCGTTCGCCGGCGCGTACGGCGCCTTCCTGGTCACCAACTTCTGGGCGCACATGTCCGCCGACCGGGAGCTGGAGGAGGCCACCAACCTGGCCGCCGCCGCCCGCGAGGCCGGCCTGAAGCACGTCATCTGGTCGACCCTCGAGGACACCCGGGACCACATCCCGGCCGACGACGACCGGATGCCCACCCTGCAGGAGAAGTACAAGGTCCCGCACTTCGACGCGAAGGCCGAGGCGGACCGGCTGTTCACCGCTGCGGGCGTGCCCACCACGTTCCTGCGCACCACGTTCTACTGGGAGAACCTGGCCACCGGCTGGGGTGCTACCCGGGACGAGAACGGCGTGCTCACCCTCGCGCTGCCGATGGGCGAGAGCCGGCTGGCCGGGATCGCGGTGGACGACATCGGGCGTACGGCGTACGGCATCTTGAAAGCCGGCGCCGAATTCGTCGGCCGGACCGTGCACATCGCCGGGGAGCATTTGACCGGCGAGCAGATCGCGGCCGGCCTCGGCCGGGCCGTCGGCGAGCCGGTCGTCTACCGGCCGCTCAGCCACGACGCCTACCGGGCGCTCGGTTTCCCCGGGGCCGACGAGGCCGGCAACATGCTGCAGTACTACACCGAGTTCGACGACTACTTCACCGGTGTCCGCGACCTCGACCTGGTCCGCCGCCTCAACCCGGAGCTGCTGACTTTCGATCGGTGGCTCGCGGCGAACGGCCACACCATCCCGACCGCCTGAGGCTGGTTGACGTTGTCGGTGACCGCGACCGGCGAGCGAGCTGGGTAAAAGAAGACGGGCGGCACCGGGGTGCCGCCCGTCAACTGTCGTACGTCAGCTGCCGATGGTGCAGAGCGCGTCGAACGCTGCGCCGTCCTTGCCGATCTTGTCCTCGAGGCCCTCGGGCATGTTGCCGGACTTCACGGCGGCGAGCAGCGCCTTGTAGTCGTCGGCGAGGGTCTGGGTGGCCGTCTTGACGTCGTCGTGCTTGGCCTTGGCGGCGGCCGCGTTGAGGCCGTCGACGGTCGCCTGCAGCGACGCCTCGTCGGCGGCGCTGCCGCTCTTGAGGATGGTGTCCTTGGCCGCGCTGCAACCCGGGTCGAGGACCGTCGAGTCGGAGACCGCGTTGGCCACGACCACGACCGTCACGATGCCGCCGATGATGAACAGCGACGACAGGATGAGGCCGGCGATCGCGAGGCCGCGGCCCTTGGCCTTGCCCGGGCCGGTCTTGAAGATGGCGATCAGGCTCAGGACGAAACCGATCGGCGCGATCACGAAGGCGAAGATCAGACCGGCGATGGCGAGGCCGCTCGTGCCCTGCTGCTGCGGGGCCGGCGCCGCGTAGTTCTCCTGGCCGGGAGGAGGAGGCGGGGGGAGCTGCGAGTCGAGGGACACTGTAAGGATCCAATCAGGTTTTTTTCAGGTTCAGCGACCCGGGACGGTACTGGTTCCATCGCCGAAAAGCTGCCCCGTCGCTCAATCGTTATTTCGACGCTCCTCTTCATGATCAACTCGTGGTCGAACCGCTACCGTGAGCCCATGAGCGAGACCCTGACCTTGACGCTTGAACCGCGCGGCCCGGCCGGCGCGTTCGTTCTCTCCGACGAGCAGGTGGCTGCCGTGGGCGGTGGCCGTAAGGCCTTCCCGGTGCAGGTCACCGTCAATGGCGTCACCCTGCCGCTGCGGCTGGCCCGGATGGGCGGCGAGAACATGATCGGCTTGGCCCGCGCGGCCCGCGAGCAGGCCGGGGTGACCATCGGCGCGGTGTACGAGGTCGGCATCGTCGCCGACGAGGGCCCGCGCACCGTCGAGGTCCCGGACGACCTGGCCGCCGCCTTCGCCGCCGACGACGGCGCCCGGACGGCGTTCGAGGCCCTGGCGTACTCGCACCGCAAGGAGTTCGTCCGCTGGATCACCGAGGCCAAGCGCGAGGCCACCCGGGCCCAGCGGGTCACGAAGACCATCGAGATGCTGAACAGCGGCGAACACCGCTAGAGAGGCCGGCCGGCTCCTGAGCCCTCGACCGCCTGCAGGTCGGGGCCGAGCAGCCTGGCCGCGCTCAGCGTCTCGCGCATCGCGGCACGCTGCGCCTCGGTCAGCGGTGACACGGGGTAGACCCGGATGCGCAGATGGGGCGCCGCCGGTCCGCTGGACGCCGACAGGCTGCGGACAACGCCGAACGCGGCCAGCCGTTCACTGGCGGCCAGGAACGGGTCGCTCAGCGCGGCGGTGCCGTTGCTGCCGAGCTCGAACCGCTCGGTGGGGCGGACGGTCAGGTCGAGGTCCTCGGTGCGCAGGCCGGCCGCGGTGCCGGCGGCGACCATGTCCCGGTACGCCGCCGACGCGGCCGGACGGCTGCCGGCGTCGTCCCACCGCATCGCCGTGACCAGGAAGCGAGTCGTCGACTGCCGCATCGCCACCACTCGCTGATATTTCCCGGTGTCGATGACGTGCCCCCACAGGCCGACCTGGCCGTCGAAGGCGGGCAGCCCGGCGGTGCCGTCGTACCACCGTCCGTCGTGCTCGGTCGTGCCGCGCCGCACCAGCAGCGTGAGCGACACCCCGTGCACGCCCTCGGGCCGGGTGAGGACCGCGCGCAGCGCCTTCGCGTCCGCGGCGGTGCGGCCCTCGGCCGGGCGCAGCACCACGTCGGCGTCGACGGCAATGCCGCCCTTCACCGCTTTCGTCGTGACCTGCAGGTTCTCGACCCCGGGCAGGCTCTTGGCGGCCGCGAAGATCTCTTCGCGTGCGCGGTCCGCCCGCTCCGCGTCACTTCGGCAGCCGGCCGCGGGCAGCACCAACACGACCACGACCAGCGCTCTCCACCACCCCACCCGGCCACCGTATCGACCGCGCGCTAGATCTTGTCGGTCGAGCGTTCGGCGAGGCCGAGCGGGCCGGCGATCGGGTTCCACACCGCGATGAACTGCTTCTTCGCCGTCTGCGCCTGTTTGGACGACGCCTGCCCGCGCTGCCACGCCGCGTCGCGCGCGGGGGTGTCGGCGCAGTCGCCGGAGGCGGCCGGCTCGGCCCAGGACACGAAGTGCGCGTCGGCGGTCAGCGCGAAACCGAGCGCCGCCCGCAGCGTCGAGCGCACGGCCTCGCCGTTGTCGAGGGCGGACACGTCGGTGGCCTCGGTGTCGGC
Organism: Paractinoplanes toevensis; assembly: GCF_018332695.1. Taxonomy (GTDB): domain Bacteria; phylum Actinomycetota; class Actinomycetes; order Mycobacteriales; family Micromonosporaceae; genus Actinoplanes; species Actinoplanes toevensis. Next base: position 103,930 of record NZ_BOQN01000001.1, on the reverse strand, counting down.
GATCTGTTTCGTCCGCTCGTCACCGACCGTGCGCATGTCCTCGAGCGCGGCGGGCACCTCGGTGCAGCGCCGCACCCGCTCGATCGCGCCGTTGAGTTTCGCCCGGCTGGCGACGCTGCGGTCGAGCAGCGCGTCGATCGCCGTGGCCTGATCGCGGGCGTTGCCCGGCTGCGCCGCGGGGGAGGCGGGCGGTGCCGCCGTCGGCTTCGTCTCCGCCACCGGTTCGTCGGGCCGGCCGCGCGCCACGATGACCACCACCACGGCCAGGCTGAGCAGCGCCACCATGCCCAGCGCCAGCAGGCTGAGCAGCACCCCGGTGCTGGGCCCGCCGCGCGGCGGGGGCTGAGCCGGCGGCGGGAACTGCGGGGTCGGCGGCACCGGGCCGGGCTGCGTCGGCGGCGGTGGCGGTGACCCGAAGGGCGCGCCGGAGACCTGCGGCGACCCGCCGGTGAGCGGCGCGCCGCAGCGGGCGCACACACCCACCGCCGGATTGTTCTCGAGGCCGCACATAGGGCAACGCATGCGGAAAAGGCTATCGATGGTTGGCCACTGTTCACCTCAGCCGCCGGGTCAGGACCTCCTCGGTGAGGGCCACCAGAACGTCCTTCACGGACTCGCGGATCCGGGCGTCGCACTCGACGATCGGCACCCCGTCGCTGACGCCGAGCGCGTCGCGGACCTCGCGCGGGTCGAAGCGCATGCCGCCGTCGAACCGGTTGATCCCGACGATGAACGGGATCCGGTTCTCCTCGAAATAGTCGATCGAGGGAAAGGAGTCCTCCACCCGGCGGGTGTCGACCAGCACGATCGCGCCGATCGCCCCGTCGACCAGGTCGTCCCAGAGGAACGAGAACCGGTCCTGGCCGGGCGTGCCGAACAGGTAGAGCAGCAGGGCGTCGTCGAGGGTGATGCGGCCGAAGTCGAGTGCCACCGTGGTGGTGGTCTTGCCGGCCACGGCCGAGGTGTCGTCCACGCCGATCGAGTGCTCGGTCAGTTCCGCCTCGGTGACCAGCGGCTCGATCTCGGAGATGGCGCCGACGAAGGTCGTCTTGCCCGCCCCGAAACCGCCGCTGACCACGATCTTGACGGCTATCGGTGGCGCCACCGTGTCAGAGAGCGCGGACACGATCCCGGATCCTTTCGATCAGACTGATGCCGGTCATCGGGGCAGGTGCTGCCGGGATTCGGCGATCAGCGCCGGGGTGAGCAGGTCACCGAACCGTTCGGCCAGCAGGGAGATCTCGTAGCCGACCAGGCCCAGATCGCAGTCGCCGCCGGCAACCACCCCGAGAACGCTGCCACCGGAGATCTGCGACACCAGCAGGAAACCGCGCCGCATCTCGATCATGATGAGTTTCAGGCCGTCGAAGTCGTACCGGCGGGACGCGCTGCGGGCGAGGCTGGCCAGACTCGACACGATCGCGGCCAGCTGGTCGGCCTCGGCCCGGTCCAGCCCGTCGGAGCTGGCGATCAGCAAGCCGTCCGACGAAACGGCGATGGCATCCCGTACGCCGTCGGTCTGGTGGACGAAGTTGCCGAGAAGCCAGTTGAACCGGTGCCGGTCGGCCGACGCGTCGACGCTCATACGTTCTCTTCCTGTGATCGGGCGGTACCGGCTCGCAGCACGCCGTCGCGGAACGCGGTGAGCCGCGTCCGGAGCGCCTCCGGGGTGTCCTCCACGGCGGGCGGCGGTTCGGCCACCGCCACTGCGGTGGCGGTGGACGGTTCCCGCCGGTTGCGCGGAGTGCGCCGGCGCAGGCCGTTGGGCGTACGGTCGGCGGCCACCGATTCGGCCGGGGGTGCGGGGGCGGGGTCCACCACGACGTACTCGATGGTGTTGGAGCGCAGCGGAACGTTCTCGCGTGGCGCCGGCGGAAGGCGGCGCGCCGGCGCCGCCGCGGCCGTGACGGTCTTCCGTTCCACCAGGACCGAAGCCGGCAGCGACAGCCGGGCGGTCACCCCGGTCACCGGCGACGGCGCGAGCTGGACCCCGATGCCGGTCTCGGCGGCGAGCCGGCCCACCACGAAGTGGCCGAGGAACCGGGCCGGCGCGGTGATGAAGTCGCCCTCGCCGCGCAACCGCTGGTTGGCGTCCGCCATCTCGTCGGGGCGCATGCCGATGCCCTGGTCGGTGACCGCGATGAGGTAGCCGTCGCCGATCACCCGGCCGTGGATCTCCACGTCCACATCGGGCGGTGAGAAGGCCAGACCGTTCTCGATCAGTTCGGCGAGCATGTGCGCGACCCCGGTCACGGCCGAGCCCGCGACCAGGGCGTCGTCCACCCGGCGCAGGGTGACCCGGCGGTACTCCTCGACCTCGCTGATCGCGGCCCGGATCACGTCGGTGATCGGCAGCGGCTCCGACCACTGGCGCGGGCTGGCCGCGCCGACCAGCACGAGCAGGCTCTCGGCGTTGCGGCGCATGCGGGTGGCCAGGTGGTCGAGCTCGAACAGGTTGGCCAGCCCGGCCGGGTTGGCCTCTTCGCGCTCCAGCTTGGTGATGAACCCGAGCTGGCGGCGCAGCAGGTTCTGATTACGGCGGCCGAGGTCGGCGAGCGATTCGGCGGTGGCCCGGCGCAACCGCGCCTGCTCGGTGGCCAGGGCGTACGCCGTGGTCTGCACCCGCTCGAAGGCGTCGGCCACCTGCCGCACCTCGGTGGTGGCGCCCCGGTCGACCCGCACCGGCGACGGCGGGTCGTCGACGGTGCCGGAGCCGGCCCGGTGCACCGCCCGGGGCAACTCGTCGGCGGCGATCCGGTGTGCCTCGGCGGCCAGGGCGTCGAGCGGGCGGGCCAGTGCCCGGGCCGCCACGAACGCCAGGTAGCCCGCACCGGCCAGCAGCAGCAGGGTCACCACGGCCAGCCCGCCGAGCCGCAGGCCGGCCCTGCGCTGGAGGTCCTCGGCCCGGTCCTGCGCGGAGACGCCGATGCCCCGGCCGGCGGTCTGCAGGGCGTCGAGCACGGCGCCGGACGCCGACCACCACGAGGTGGCGTCGACCCGCAGCGCGCGCCCGTCGGTGGCGGTCAGCGCGGCCTGCTCCATCGCGGCGACCTGGCGGCCGGCGTCGGTGTTCAGCACCTGGTTCTTCGCGTCCAGGGCGGCCGGGTTGCCGTACTGGTTGAAGGCCAGCAGTGCGGTGTCGCGCGCGGACCGCGTCGAGACGAACTGGACGAACTCGCCCGGACCGAAGGCGCCGGCCGTGAACACGCCGTTGAGCAGCATGCGTTCCTGGGCGGCCGACTCCGTCGCCACGCTGAACATGCTGAGAGTGGCGTAGCCGCGGCGGAGTTCGGTGTCGCCGACGGTGCTGAGTCCGTAGTCCACGTTGATCAGCTGGGTGATCAGTCCGGTGTAGAAGCCGGCGGTGGCCGCCTGCGCGCCGGCCCCGGTGTCGGTGGCGGCGCGCACCCCGGCGAGGCCGTCGAGCTGGGTGAGCACGCCGGCCACCCGATCCTCGGCCCGGCCGCCCGGCTCGGTCAGCGACTCCACCTCGGCGCGCTGCTTGTCGACGCGCTGACGGGCCGGGGCGAACTCGGCGCGGAAGCCGGCGATGCCGCCGAGCAGGCCGGCCGCGAGACCGCGCTCGGTCTGCAGGTCCTGCACCAGCTCGAGCACGGCGAGCTCGAGGGTGACGGCCTGGGCGGTCCGGGCGGCGGTGCGGTATCGGTCGACCTCGCCGACCGCGATGATCCCGAGCAGCACCAGGACGGCCGCCATCGGTAGCGCCAGGATCCGCGCGATGCGACCGCGGATCGTGCCACCCGGGCGACCGGACGGCGCGGCGTCGTGGACGGGCACGCGATCAGCTCATCTGTCAGCGCGACTGTGTGAGCGTGCACACAGCCTTTTCTGCTGGTCACCTGGTGGCGGGAGTCAGGCGTGGTCCTGCGGTCACTCTTTGTCGACCGCCGCAACAGGATCTGTGTTGCCGTCGGTCAAGGTCAATACTTCTGCCGCAGAAATTTACCGGCGCCGACCAGCGCAGAGATCATCCAACTCGGACTCATTTCCGACACCGGAACAATCACGGCGTCCTATTTCCGCCGTTGCTTCGGGGTTTCTGCGCCTTTGCTGAACTGGCAAGAATTCTTGGCGTTCGCCGGCGGCCGGCGGCACCGTGCTCACATGACTGCAGAGATGAAGGACGCATACGAGGTAGTGGTCGTCGGCGGCGGCGCGGCCGGGCTCAGCGGGGCCCTGATGCTGGCCCGGTCGCGGCGATCGGTGCTGGTCGTGGACGCGGGGGAGCCGCGCAACGCTCCCGCCGACGGGGTGCACGGGCTGCTGGGCCGCGAGGGCATGCCGCCGCTCGAGCTGGTCGCGCGCGGCCGGGACGAGGTGCGCGGTTACGGGGGTGAGATCGTCACCGGCACGGTGGCCCGGGTGCGGCCGGACGGCGACGGCTTCGTGGTCGGCCTCGGCGACGGGCGGGACGTGCGGGCGAAGCGGCTGCTCGTGACGACCGGTCTGGTCGACGAGCTGCCCGACGTGCCGGGGCTGCGGGAGCGGTGGGGGCGGGATGTCGTGCACTGCCCGTACTGCCATGGGTGGGAGGTCCGCGACCAGCCGATCGCCGTGATCGCGACCGGGCCGGCGTCGATCCACCACGCCCTGCTGTTCCGGCAGCTCACCGACGATCTGATCTTCTTCCGGCACGAGCAGCCGGCGCTCACCGAGGCGCAGGCCGGGGACTTCGCCGCGCGCGGCATCACCGTGGTGGACGGTCCGATCGCCGCGGTCGAGGTGACCGGCGACGCGATCTCGGGGATCCGCCTCGCTTCCGGCTCGGTGGTTCCGCGCCGGGTGGTCGCGGTCGCCACCCGGATGATCGCGCGGGCCGGGTTCCTCGACGGGCTCGGACTCAAGGCGGTGCCGCACCAGTCGGGGATGGGCGAGCACATTCCGGTCGACGCGACCGGGCGCACCGAGGTGCCCGGGGTCTGGGCGGCCGGGAACGTCACCGATCTGTCCGCCCAGGTGGGTTCGGCCGCCGCCGCGGGGGCCTTCGCCGGTGCCCAGATCAACTTCGACCTGGTCCTGGCGGCCGCCCCCACGCATTGACCGACGCCGATGCCTGGCGTAGTTTCCCCTGAGGAAAGCGCATTCCTGAAGGGGGTACTCGGTGAAGGCTCTGCTCGTTCTCGCGATGCTCGCACTGCCGGCGCCGGTCGCCGCCGCCGGCACCTACTACGTCGCGCCCGGAGGCAGCGACAGCAACGCGGGCACGCTCGCCGCGCCGTTCGCCACCATCCAGAAAGCCGTCGGGGTGGTCGCCGCCGGCGACACGATCGCCCTGCGCGGCGGCACCTACAAGCTCGACTCCACGGTGACGATCGCCAAGAGCGGCACCTCGGCGGCGCCCATCACGCTCACCGCGTACCAGTCGGAGCGGCCCGTCATCGACGCCGAGGCTCTGCCCTACACGCCCGGGGCGGTCGGGTCGACCATTCCGGCCGCGCAGCGGGGTGCGATCCACATGGAGGCGGCCTACTGGCGGATCGTGGGGCTGGAGATCGTGCACGGGCCGTACGGGGTCTATTGCAACGCGTGCAACAACAACACGTTCGAGCGGCTGTCCACGCACGACAACTACGAGACCGGGTTCCAGTTGCAAGGGGCCTCGGCCGGAAACCTGATTCTCAATCTGGACAGCTACAACAACCGGGACCCGCGCAAGAACGGCGAGAGTGCCGACGGGCTCGGCATCAAGGAAGGCAGCGGCGCCGGGAATGTGGTGCGGGGCGTCCGGCTGTGGAACAACATCGACGACGGTTTCGACGCCTGGGCCTTCACCTCGCCGATCACCATCCAGAACAGCATCGCGTACGGGAACGGCTACAACCGCTGGGCCATCCCGAACTTCTCCGGTGACGGCAACGGGTTCAAGCTGGGTGGCAGCGGCGGGACGGGACCGGCCGCCAACCACGCGGTGAGCAACAGCATGTCGTTCTCGAACGCGGCGCACGGCTTCACCGACAACGGAAACACCGGCACTCTGCTGATCTCGCGGAGCACGGCCTATCAGAACGCCAAGACCGGCTTCGACTTCGACGGCGGATCCACGTCGAAATTGACGGCCAATCTAGCGGTGGGAAACAAGGCCACGGTGGCGCTGGGTTCGTCATCGGCGTCCGGCAATTCCTGGAACATCGGCGGTACGTGGACGCTGGTAAGCACCGATCCGAGCGTGATCACCGGAGCCCGAAACGCCGACGGCTCGGTCCGCACGTCCGATTTCCTGGTGCCGGCCAACGGGACTGCCATAGGCGCAAAGATCTAGAGACCCTTTTCCGTACGGCCCGGCTCAGTCCCGTGGCACGCCGTCCCGGCAGGTGCAGCTCACCCTCCGCGCGCCCGCCACGGGCGGGCCCGGCCCGCCCCTGGCTACACCCGACCTTGTGGACCTACCGCGCGGACAGAGCGGCAAGTCCACAAGATCGGCCGCGTGGTCCTGGCTACGCCCGATCTTGTGGGCATGCTGTGCGGATGGCGGCGTCAAGGGGTGGTTGCATCGGTGCTGGTCAGGAACTCGGCGAGTTTCTCGGCCGGGGTTCGCCAGTGCGCTGGGCGAGGCGGGTCAAGACCTCGGTGCGTAGCAGTCCGGGTTGTGCCAGTCGTCCGGGCCGGGGTCGGGGGCGGCGGCCGGTGGAAACGCGTTCGGCCTGGCCGGCCCGGTACGCCATCTCGGGTCTGTCGAACCGGACGGCGTGGGGATGCAGCGAGTTCAGTTTCACTTCCCGCGACACCGTCGAGCAGGCCCGGCCCAGCCTGCGGGCGATCGCCCGCATCGCATCGTGCCGGGCCGGCCCGATCGCTACCTCTTCACGTTCTGCCGTAGTCAACCGCGCCGCCATCACTGCACCCCATCAAGATCATCGATAGTGATGCAACGAAGTATTGACTCCGCCGATAGAGCGGCAAGTCCACAAGATCTGCGGTGTCGGGCGCCACGGCAGGGCATCGACCGCGTCGCCGCCGGCCGGTGGCCGGCTTGTGGGCCGGGCCCGCCCGCAGCGGGCGCGCGGAGGGTGAGTTGCAGCGGCCGGGACCGAGTGCCACGGGAGTGGGGCAGCGCGTACGCGAAAGAGAGCGTGAGTGAACGTGCGATGCCGCGGCAGGCACGTGGGGGCCTCCCCGCAGGGGTCAGTCGTTTGCCGAGCGGAGGCCGTCCAGGCCCAGCACCCGGTCCAGCAGGCGCAGCCGGAAGGCCAGGCTCAGCACGGCGAACCACAGCAGCAGCAACGGCAGGACCAGGGCGAACATCGGTGTGGACGGGCCGGTCAGGCCGAAGTAGGTGTAGAGGGCCGGCACGAACAGGACCGCGCCGAACGCCGCTATCAAGCCGGCCACCAGGTAGGCCGGGCGCTTGTCGTGGGTCGGTGGGGTCCAGGCCGCGAACAGGCGGTTGGGCGGGGCCAGGAACAGGATCAGCAGGAAACTCGCCAGGCAGAAGAAGCTCGACAGGCCGGTCTGGGCGGCGATGGTCGCTGATGCCGCCGTGAAGTCGGTGTCGTTGTAGGCCAGGCCGGTGTACCGCTCGAACTCCCGGACCACCTCGGCCGGTGTGCGGCCGGAGCCGAAACCGATCGTCACGGCCTCGTACAGCGCGGCGTACAGGGCCGTTCCGAAGCTTGCCGTGATCACCGCGGCGGGGATCACGAAGGCGGCCAGGCCGGAGAACATTTTGCGGTCGGGGGGCATCGGCTTCGCCCACATCGTCAGGAAGAACGTGGGCACACCCACCGTGAACAGCGTCAGGCCGACCTGGGTGGGGGAGTAGGGAAAGCCCAGGCCCAGCATCGTGACGGCGAGGATCACCAGGCCCTGGGTGGCCACCCGGGCCAGGAAGACGTGCAGGGACAGGCCGATGCCGTTGATGATGCGCCGGCCTTCGCGCTGCGCCGGTGGGAGTGCCGCGAACGAGTCGTCGGTCAGCACGATGTCGGCCACGTCGCGGGTCACCGCGCTGCCGCTGCGCATCGCCACGCCCACCTGGGCGCCCTTCAGGGCGCGGGCGTCGTTCACGCCGTCGCCGATCATCGCGACGTAGTGGTGCTGGCGGCGCAGCGAACGGACGATGCGCTCCTTGTGCTCGGGGGCCACCCGGCCGAAGACCGTGGTGCGGCTGACCACGCGGTCCAGCGCCGGGTCGTCCAGGCCGTCCAGGAGCGCACCCGCCACCGGCTCGCCCGCGTCCAGGCCGGCCCGCGCCGCGATCGCCGCCACCGTGCGCGGGTCGTCGCCGGACAGCACCTTCAGGTCGACGCCGTCGCGCCGGAACCGGGCGATCGTCTCGCCCACCTCGGGTCGCAGCTCGTCGGCGAGCGCCACCATGCCGACCGGTTCCAGCGCCGGCAGGGTGGGGCGTCCGGCCGCGTCGCGCAGTCCGGCTCCGGCCGTGGCCGGCCTGGCCAGCAGGAGTACGCGGAGACCGCGCTCGGTGCACTTCACCACGGTTTCCTCGGGCAGCGGCGGGGACAACCGGCCGGCCAGCGCGTCCGGTGCGCCCAGGATCCACGTACCCTCCTCGGCGACGACCCCCGACCAGCGCAGGGAGGACGCGAAGGGTATCTCGTCGCGGACCTGCCAGGCGGCGCCCGGCAGGGCCGCCGCCAGCGCCTGCGACGTGAGGTTGGGCGAGGCCGCGTTGTGGGCGAGCGAACCGAGCAGCCGTTCCACCTCGTCCCGGTCGTGCGTGCCGACCGGCTGGATCTCGTCGACGGTCAGCCGGCCGGTGGTGAGCGTGCCGGTCTTGTCGGTGCAGACCACGTCCACGTTGCTGACCGACTCGACCGCGTTGACCTGCTGCACGAGGGCGCCCGAGCGGGCGATCGTGGCCGCGCCCGCCGTGTAGGCGACGGCGATCAGGAAGAACAAACCATAAGGAACGAGCCCCGACAGTACGGCGGTGGTCTGCACGACCCGCAGCAGGCTGAAGCCCTCGATCGCGGCCTGGCCGAGGATCGCTCCGCTCATCAGCGCGGTCAGCGCCATGACCAGCCGCACCAGGAACTCGACGCGCTTCTGCAGCGGCGTCTTGTCGGTGCTGGCCCGGCGGGCCTCCGCGGTGAGCCGCCCGGCGTAGCTGTGCGCGCCCACGTCCCGGGCCAGCTGATGCCCGTCGCCGGCCACGCACAGGCTGCCCGAGCGCAGATCGTCGCCGGGCTGCTTCACCACCGGATCGGATTCGCCGGTCAGCAGCGACTCGTCGGCCTCGATCCGGCATTCGCCGAGCACCGGCCCGTCCACCACGATCTGATCGCCGGGCTTGATCTTCAGGACGTCGCCCCGCACCACCTGGTCCGGGTCGATCGTGGTCTCCTGCCCGTCCCGCACCACCATGACCTGGGTGCGTTCGAGCAGCTGGAGCCGGTCCAGCTTGCGCTTGGCCCGGATCTCCTGGGCCGCGCTGATCACCGCATTGATCAGACCGAGCCCGACGCTGATCAGCGCGTCGCTGAACCGGCCCATGGCCATCAGCGCCGCGCCGATCACGAAGAGAATGATGTTGAAGAACGAGAAGACGTTGGTTCGCAGGATCTCGGCGTAACTGCGGGAGCCGCCCTTGACCGCGGTGTTCGCGTCGCCGTGCTTACGCCGATATTCGGCCTGGGTGCTGGTCAGCCCGGTCCCGACGTCCGCCAGCAGCTGCTGCTCCATCGGCTACCCCCTCGCCCGGGGTAACGCTACCTCCCGGTTGAGCCGGTTTTCGGCGGTTTCACCGTTCACCGGGGCCGTGACTCGCTCGCGGCGTCGGGGACGATCGTGCTGTCGTCGGAGCGGTGGGTGCCGTCCTCGTCGACCTCGGGGTGTTCGGTGCGCAGGTGCTCGGTCATCTGGTCGTCGGGGATGTCGCGGTGGCCCGGTGGGCACAGGTTGCAGGTCGCCATGGGCACCATTGTCGTCAACGGTGGCCGGTTATGCCCCAGACCAACTGGTCCAGGGCGGCTTTCTCGTCCAGGCCGGCCGCGAAGCGCACGTGGTGCAGGTTCCGCAGGAAGACCAGGTCCTCCGGTACGCGGTCGGCGCCGGGCAGCAGCACCGGGATGACCGGCACGCCGCGGTTGACGCACTGTTCCAGGAAGGTGCGGATCTCCAGGGCCTGCCAGCGGCCCACCCCGGCCGGGCCGATGCAGACGGCGGCCGCGCCGGCGGTCAGCACGGCCGACTGGATCACGTCGGAGAACCACCGCCCGGGTGGGATCTGCTCGATGTCGATCCACGGGTTGAGGCCGCGGGCGCGCAACCGGCGGCCGAGGGCGCGGACGGCCGGCTTGTCGGCGCTGTTGTGGGCCATGAAGACGTCGAAGCCGGCCGGGCCGGCCGGGGCCGGGAGTCCCGGTTCGGTGAGGTCCACCTTCCGCAGGGCCCGCACCTCCGCGGGGTTCAGCCGGGCGATCGGGGCCGGGCCGTCGTCGTCCGGCAGCAGTTCGGCCAGGCGGGCCGGCTCCACGATGGTGCTCAGCGCGGCCGCCAGCCGGGCCGCCGACCGCCAGCGTTGCACGTCCGTCCGCGTGGCCGGCAGCAGTGCCCGCGCCTCGCGGGTGGTGGCGACGGCCCCGGCCAGCCGCTCGTCCGGGGACCCCCTGCGCCGCGGCGCGTCGATGCCGGCGGCGTCCACGGGGGACAGCGTGGTCCGCACCGGGATGAGACCGTCGCGCTGGTGCGGGAAGCGGATCTCGGCGACCGCGGCGTCGTATTCGTCCAGCGCCTCGGCCAGCCGGGGCACGGCGGCCAGGTCGGGGCCGTTCACCTCGGCCGGGACGGTGCCGGCGAGCGCCTGGGAACGGGCAGCGGCGACCAGTTCGGTGTGGATCGACTCCAGGGTGGGGCGCAGGGCTTCGACGGCGGCGGCGCGGCCGGTGGCCACGGCGGACTGCCGGTCGGCCTCGGCGCGGAGCGACTCGCAGACGCGGTCGCGGTATCGCAGGTGGGCCTCGGTGTACGGCTCGAGGGCCGGGCCCCGCCGCGCGGCCACCGCGGCGAGCAGGCGCGGTGCGGAGGCGAGGAACGCTTCCGGGTCGGGCTCGTCGCCGGGCGGCAGGCACTCCCGGATCTCCAGACCGGCGAGCCAGCGGGGTGCGGTCCGCTGCAACTCGCGCAGGTCGTTCGCCAGGCTCTCCCGGTGGCCGGCGGTAGCCGCGAGCCAGGTGGCGTCGTCGCCGGGAATCCGGTGGAGCTCGGCCAGGGCGGTGAAGATCTGCCGGGCGCACGCGTCGGGGTCGTCGTCGAGGTGACATCGGCCCACGGTGTCGCGGAACGCCGCGTATTCGGCGCGGAGGCGGTCGCGGTGCCGCACGCCGGCGAAGGCGGTGGTGGGTTCTTCCGGATCCCAGGTCAGGCGGTGCCGCCGGAACCTGTTCCGGGACAGGGCGGACGCCGCGGTGGTCCGCCACCACCCGAGCAGCTGCATCCGTGGCGCCTCCGGGCGGGGTGGTTCGCCGAGCGCCAGCGCCTCATCGGCCAGCGCCCGGGTGCCGGTGTCGGCGTTCCACTGCAGGTCCCGCAGGCGGGACCGGATCTGGTCGGGTGTACTGCGCCGGGCGAGCGCGTCGGCCTTTTTGCGCAGCTCGGCCGCCGTCCGGGCGTGGCGGTCGAAGTTCGCCAGCTCGTCGGTGAGCCGGTCGAGCCGGGAGCGGATGGCCCAGGGGATGTGGTAGTCGCCGGCCAGCACCCGCAACCGGCGGAGGCCTTCCTCGGGGTCGCTGTCCAGGATCTTCTCGGCGGTGAGGATCCCCCGGAGGACCCGCCAGGCCTCGAGGCGGTCGTAGCGCCAGTTGCGCACCGCGACCAGGGACGAGTGCGACTGCAGGACCAGGCGCTGGATGCTCTCCTCGACCGATTCCCAGCGGGCCAGCGCGGCCCGGTTGTCCGCGTAGAAGTCGTCGATCCAGCCGCGGATCCGCTGGTAGATCTGATCGGCGGAGAGCTCGCCGAACGGCAGCACCTGCACGGTGAGCGCGCCGACGTCGGTGAACACGACCACGCAGGGCACGTGCCGGCCGATGCCGAGCCGCTGCGCGAACCGCAGGGCTTCGCCGGTGCCGGGCATCGCGGTCTTGTGGGCGACCTCCGAGCTGATCTGCCGGTCGATGTCGGGGATGCCGGCGAAGGGCCGTAGGGCGGCGGGTCGCAGGCGTCGCCAGGGATCGCGTTCGAAGTCCAGGTCGACCCGCCGGAGCACGGCGCCGAGCACCCCGAGGCCGCCTTCCGGGCCGAACCCGAAGTGGTGGGACGGCAGGTCGGAGAAGAAGACGAAACGAACCCGATCCGCCGTACGGATACACAGGTCGACGCAGTAGCGGGTGAGGAACTCCCGGCACACCGGGGAGCTGTCGTTGACGACCAGGATGCTCCAGCCGAACCGGTCGACCAGCCCGCGGTCGGCCCGGTCCAGCCGGAACATGTACTGGTAGACCTCGGTCGCGGAGGGTGCCCGGAAGCCCATGTGACCATTCTCTCGGGCCCACCAAGATGTCCTACATTTACACTCGGCGGCATGTCGTTGCGTAGCCCGGTGCGGCAGGCTCCGCTGGTCATGCAGGTCGCCGAGCAGTTCCGCGGCCTCGTCGAGTCCGGTGCCTGGGCCGTGGGGGAGAAGATCCCCGGCGAGGTCCAACTGGCCGGCCAGCTCGGGGTCAGCCGGGGCACCGTGCGGGAGGCGCTGCGCGCGCTGAGCCTCACCGGCATCCTGGAACCGCGCGTCGGCGACGGCACGTACGTGCGCGCCACGAACGAGATCACCGGCGTACTCGTACGGGATGATCTGTCGCCGCTGACCGCGGTGCTGGACGTTCGCGCGGGTCTGGAGGCGGCCGCGGCGCGGCTGGCCGCCGGGGCGGATGTGGCCGCGCTGGACGCGGCGCTGGCCGCCCGGGCGCGGGCGCACGACATCGGCGACCGGGCCGGATACGTCGAGGCGGACGCCGCGTTCCACCGCGGCGTGATCAGGGCGAGCGGCAATCCGCTGCTGCTGCGGCTCTACGACGCGGTGGCCGAGGTGATCAACCAGTCGATCGTCGACACCGCGATCTTCCCGGAGGACCCGGTGGTCCGGGACTCGCACGCGGCCCTGCGCGACGCCATCCGCGACGGCGACCGGGAGGCCGCGGTGTCGGCCTCCTACGGGCTCATCGAATCGGTCAAGACGGCCATGGAGAAGGAAAACCAGTGAGCATCGTCCTGCATCTCGACCGGGTCACCTTCCGGCGGGACGGAAAGCAGATCCTGTACGGCATCGACTACACCGTGAACGCCGGGGAGCACTGGGTGATGCTCGGCCCGAACGGCGCCGGGAAGAGCACGGTGCTCGGCTTCTGCGGGGCGGTGACCCACCCGACCAGCGGCACCGTGCACGTGCTCGGCCGGCAGCTCGGCACGGTGGAGCTGCAGGCGCTGCGCCGCTCGATCGGGCACGTCAACCCGCGCCACCCGCTGCGCTCGCCGCTGACCGTGCGCGAGGTGGTGCTGACCGGGCTGACCGGCACGGTCGAGACCCCGTCGCGCTGGGAGCCGACCGCGGCTCAGCTCGGCCGGGCCCGGGAACTGATCGACCTGCTCGGGCTCGCGGCGCGGGCCGAGGATCGCTGGCCGACACTGTCGCAGGGGGAGCGCGGCCGCGCCCTGATCGCCCGCGCGCTGGTGGCCGACCCGCGGCTGCTGCTGCTCGACGAGCCGACCACCGGCCTCGACGTCGCCGCCCGCGAGCAGCTGCTGGACACCGTCGACCTGCTGCACCGCACCCACCCGGAGCTGGCGTCGGTGCTGGTCACCCACCATTTGGAAGAGCTTCCGGAGGGTACGACCCACGCCCTGCTGATCGCCGAGGGCCGGGTGGTCGCGGCCGGCCCGGTGCACGCCGTGCTGACCAGCGAGAACGTCACCGCGGCGTTCCGGCATCCGATCGATGTGGAGTTCCGCGACGGGCGGTGGAGTGCCCGGGCCGCTCGCCCGGCCCGGGCATCGCTCAGCTGAGGGTCTCGACGGTCCCGGCGGTGAGCAGGCTCTGGTAGTAGGTGACGTGATGCTCGCCGGGGGTGAGCCGGCGGGTCGTGCCGTCGGGCAGGACCGCCTCGGCCGTGGTGCCGGGCGGCACCGAGACCGACAGATCGACCTGTCCGCCGGTCACCGACCAGCGCACCTCGATCCGGCCGTACGGCGTCTCGTGCGCGGCGTGCGACCAGGTCAGGCCGCCACCCGGCCGTGGGCGCACCCGGAACGTCCGGTAGCCCGGCGACAGCTCCGACAGGCCCGCGACGTAGCGGTGCAGGAACGAGACGACCGCGCCCTTCGCATAGTGGTTCAGCGACTCGTGCGGCACCCCGGCCTCGTCGATGCCGTCCCAGCGCTCCCACATCGTCGTCGCCCCGCGGTCGATCATGGCAAGCCACGACGGCACGGTGTCCTGGAAGAGCAGTCGGTAGGCGACATCGAGATGGCCGGCCTCGGCCAGCACCGGCAGCAGGTCCGGAGTGGCCAGGAAGCCGGTGGCCAGGTGCGTGCCGGCCTTCTCGACCAGGGCCGCGAGCCGATCGCCGGTCGACTGCCGGAGCGGCCGGGGAACCAGGTCGAAGGCGAGTGCCCGCACGTGGTTGGCCTGGGTGTCCGGCGTCAGGTCGCCGGCCGCGAGGAACTCCCGCTGCCAGGCGTCGCGGGCGCCGGAAGCGAGGGCGGCATAGGGCGCGGGATCACGGCCGATGACCGCGGCGATGTGGGCCATCAGGCCCGCCGAATGCGCGAGATAGGCCGTCGCGACGTCGCTCTTGTCGGCGGCGACGAATGACGGGAAATCGCCCGGCTCTTCGCCGGGGGCCAGCCACTCACCCCAGTGGAAACCCGAATCCCATAGGTACGCCTCGTGCGGTGCCGCCACCGGTCGCCGCGCAACCCGCTCCGGATGCCGGCGGGTGCGCGCCATCGACGCGGCCCGGCCGATCCAGGCCTCCATCACCGGCCACATCTCGGCGAGGATCCGCTCGTCACCGTACGACCGATAGAGCTGCCACGGCACGATCACCACGGCGTCGCCCCAGCCGGCCGACCCGTTCAGCATGGCCATCCTGGAGTCGCGGCCCTCGGCCGGCGGGCACGGGCTCATGTTCGCGACCGTGCCGTCCGGCCACTGGTCGGCGGCCACGTCCCGCAGCCACTTCGTGCTGAAGCCGGCCACGTCGTAGAGGAACGCGGCGGCCGGCACGAACACCTGCCAGTCCCCGGTCCAGCCGGCCCGCTCCCGCTGCGGGCAGTCGGTCGGGATGTCGCAGGCGTTGTCCCGCAGACTCCACACGGCCGCCTCGTGCAGCCGGTTGATCCGGTCGTCGCTGCACGCGAACCAGCCGGTGCGGCGCAGGTCGGTGTGCACGACGATGCCGCGGACGTCGTCCGGGCCGACCTGCTGACCCTCGACCCGCACGTAGCGGAAGCCGTGCGTGGTGCGGCGCGGCTCGAACGTCGCGCCGGCCGGGCCGGCCGGCACGACGACGTCGACCATGCCGGCCGGCAGCGGTTCGGGCAGGAACGGAAAGGCCGGGCGGAGGTGCTCGGTGGTCACCTCGCCGCCGGCCCCGAGGGCCTCGGCGTGGGTGACTTCGACGGGTACGCCGTGAGCGCCCCGAAGTCCGAGTCGGATCCACCCGTTGATGTTCTGGCCGAGGTCGGCGACGTAGCGGTCCGGGCCCAGCTCGGTGACCGCGACGGGCACGACCTCCTCGATCCGGCGCACCGGCGGGGCCGGCGAGTCGGTCAGTGTCGCGTAGCCCAGGTCCCGGGGAACCGCCCGTGGCCAGCCGCGGTCGTCGAAGCCGGCCGAGTTCCAGCCGTGCGGGAACTGCCGCAGGTCCCAGGTCTCGCCGGCGATCAGGTCGGCGCTGCGCACGTGGCCGGTCCCGGCCCGCCAGCCGGGACCGGTGCCGACGGTCCGCTCGGTGCCGTCGGCGAACCACAGGTGCAGCTGGGCGAGCAGCGCGGTCTCGGTGCCCCACTGGTCGGTGGAGCGCAGGGCGCCGGTCTGGCCCCGGAACCAGCCGTCCGCGAGGATCGCCCCGAGAACGTTGTGTCCGCTCCCGATCATCTCGGTCACGTTGTAGGTCTGCACCTGGAGGCGGCTGCGGTACTGCGTGAAGCCGGGCGTGAGCTCGGCGTCACCGACCCGCTCGCCGTTGAGGAACGCCTCGTAGAGGCCGTGCGCGGTGATGTGGAGCCGGGCCCGCACGACCGGTTGAGTCGTTTCAAAGGCCGACCGCAGCAGGTAGCCCGGGCGGTCCGTTCCGGCCGTCTCCGGCGCGATCCAGGCGGCGGACCAGTCGTTCTCGGCCAGCAGACCCATCTCCCACCACGAGGGCGGTGACCAGCCGTGCTCGCCCCGGTCGGTCCACACCTTGACCTGCCAGGTGACCCGCTGTTCGGAGGCGAGCGCCGGCCCGTCGTAGGGGATCAGCACACTCCGGTCGGAGGAGACCCGGCCGGTGTCCCAGCCGTTGTCGCCCCGCAGCCGGTATCCGATCTGCCGTGCGGCGCCGGCCGGCAACTGCCAGGAGAGCCGCGGCGAACGGACATGGATCCCGAGTGCCGTGGCCAGATGCTCGACCCGCAGAGCGCGGCCGGTCATCGCGGGGTCACCGGCTCGAATGCCGGAATCTTCGACCTGCGCGCGGATATTTCGGCGGCCAGTGGGTGGTGGCGGGCGGCGGTCTCCTGGATCTCGGCGCCGTGGGCCCGCTTCTCCGCCATGGTCAGCACCGACGTGGTCAGATCGGTCCACTCGATCGAGCCGTCGGGCCGCAGCCGGCCGCGGGCGCCGCAGGTCGCGCAGGCCGCGTCGGTGCCGTGCAGTTCGACGACGTTGAGATGGCACAGCGGGCACAGGCCCGGCTCGCCCAGGTAGTCGACGTCGTCGAAGGCCTTGCCGAGCTGGCTCGCCACATTCGCGCCCAGCCGGGCCGCCCGCTCCAGGGCGTCGTCGTCGAGCAGGATCGACTGCGGGGTGCCGGCGCCGCCGAACGCCACCTGGTCGACCACGGCGATGTGCATGGAGAAGGTGACCGTGTGCAGCAGCGGCAGAGCCAGGGTCTTCCACTGCGGCGTCAGTGAGCCGCCGACCGCGAGGAAGCCGGCCACCCGCGGCCGCAGCACGCGCTCGTCGACCCGGAACGGGACGGCCGGTTCGGTGCCGGAGCGGCGCAGCGCGACCAGCTGCTCGATGATCGCGGCGTCCGCGTTCGGGCCGAGCAGGCGGTCGACCAGCAGCTTCAGGTTGGCCGAGACCGTCCGCGACATGATCGGGGTGCTGACGATCAGCGCGTCGGCGTCGACCAGTTTCTCCCACAGCCAGTCCAGGTCGCCGGCCGAGGTCAGATCGAGGTCGGCCAGCCGGACGAGGTCGGCGCCGGCGCCGCCGATCGCGCCGAGCGCGGTGCACAGCACGATTTCCGCACTGCCGCCGGCGTTGCCGGCCGACAGGCCGAGGACTCGGCTCACGGGTGCCCCCTCTGCATCAATTCGACAAGGTTGCCCTCGGGGTCGGCGACGAAGGCCATCCGCACGCCCACTTCCGGCGACGGCCGGGGTTCCAGCACGGCCCGCGCGCCGAGCCCGACGATCCGCTGGTAATCGGCGTCAAGATCAACAACATCGAAGGCGATATGCCCGTACGCCTCGGAGAGCGCCGCCTCGGCCGGGTTCGCGGGCCGCAGGCCGGCCACCGAGCCCGGCCGGTGCAGCAGTTCGAGGCGGTCGCCGTGCGCCGGGTGCAGCAGCATGACGATGTCCAGGTCGATCGGGTCGACCCGCAGAGCCAGCTCGCGGCGGTAACCGAACGCGGCGCAGTACCACTCGGCCGCCGCGTCCAGGTCGTGCACAGACAGCCCGACGTGGTCGAGCCGGGCTTCAGCCATGGACGTTGAGCCGGGCCGGGTCGGCCGCCAGATAGGACACGAACCGGCCGTCCGGGTCCCGGGCGGCCCGGATCTCCTCGAGCCGCCGGTAGTTGGCGTCGGAGAGGAAGCGGTCCTGCCGGCCGGTGAAGTCGGTGTCGCCGAGGTAGACGCCGGCGCCGCCGTCGGCCGCGATGGCCGCGGTCCGCTCGTGCACCCAGGTGCGGTACCTCTCGTCGTCGGCCGGGTCCTCGTAGACCACGTAGGTGGCGATGTAGACGTTGCCCTCGACCGAGAACGCCATGTCCGGCAGCGGCCGGGTCGGCGCCCACCCGTACCAGATGGAGAACGAGTGGGTGGTGTCCAGCTCCCGCCACAGCCGCAGCAGCGGCGGGGCGAGCCGCTCGGCGGGCGCGTCGGTCCAGGTGCAGTCGACCGCGTACCGGTGACCCTCGGGGCTCTGCTCCTCCTGGGCGTCGCCCTCCTGGGCGAGACTGGTCTCGCCGCGCACGTGCCCGATCTTCGGCACCGGGCAGCTGTCGAAGACCCGCAGCAGTTCGTCGGCCTCCTCCGGGCTCGACACCATGGCGGTGGTGTGCAGCAGCAGGACCGTGCCGGGATGGGCGACGCCCTCGTCGAGCGGCACACCGGGCAGGCGGGTGGCGGCGATGACCGGCTCGACCCGGCGGTCCAGCTTCGGCAGCAGCTCATGCATCCAGGACAGCAGGGCCTCGCCATCGTCGAGCGAGAACGACCAGGTGTCGTGCCACAGGTGCGGGTAGGCCGGGTAGGTCTGCAGGTGGAACGCGGTGACGATGGCCGGGAAACCCGGTCCGGCGCCGCGGGCCGCCCAGTAGAGGTCGCTGTTCTGGCTCGCGTCGCAGCGGAGCCGCTCACCGGACGCGGTCACCACGTCGACGGCGACCACGCTCTCGCAGGCCCAGCCCTTGGACCGGCTGTTCCAGCCCTGGCCGCCCTGCAGCAGGAACCCGCCGATGCCGACGGTCGGGCAGTGCCCGCCGGGGAACGCGCGGCCGCGCTCGGCGAGAAAAGGCGCGAGCTCGCGGCCACCCCGCACGGCGGGGCCGGCGACGGCAATGCCGCTCTCCTCGTCGTACGCGAGGGAATTGAGTCCTTCGAGGTCGATCAGCAGGGCGTCGTCGCGGACGCTCCAGGCCGCCCAGGAGTGACCGCCGGAGCGGACGCTGACCGGCCAGCCCCGCTCGGCGGCCAGCCGCACGCCGTCGGCGACATCGTCGGCGCTCTCCGCGAGGAGAACGGCGGCCGGGTAGCGATCCGGCCGGCGGTGGTTGAAGACCCGGCCGACCCGGGCCTGTTCATAACCGGCGAAGCCGCGCAGGAACAGCCTCATGCCGCGGCCTCCGGCGCGGGGGCGAACATCGACGCGCGGGCGCCGGTGATCCAGCCGACGAGATGGTCGTTCTCGGTCTCGGCGGCCGGGATGTCGGCGACCTTGCGACCCCGGTTGAGCACCGCGATCCGGTCGCAGACCGCCATCGCCAGGGGCAGGTTGTGGGTGACCAGCACGCAGGCCACGCCCTGGTCGGCCAGCCGGCGGATCAGCGACTGCACCTGCTGGGTCTGCTCGTAACCCAGCGCCGCGGTCGGCTCGTCCAGCAGCAGTATGCCGCTCTGCTCGCCGTTCACCCGGGTGGCACCCCGGGCCAGGGCGACGACCTGACGCTGGCCGCCGGAAAGCATCTCCACCGGCCGGGTCACCGCCGCCGTGCGGACCCCGAGCTTCTCCAACTCGGCGGCCGAGCGACGACGCTGGGCCTTGTGGTCGACGAAACCGAGCCAGCCCAGCGGGCCCCGCCGCAGGATCTCCCGGCCCAGGTTGAGGTTGGTGGCGATGTCCTGCGCGTCGACCAGTGCGAGGTCCTGGTAGACCATCTGGATGCCGGCGTGGGTGGCGTCGGCGGGGGAGCCGAACGTCGCCGCGGTGCCGTGCACCCGGATCTCGCCACTGGTCGGCTGGTGCGCCCCGGACATCACCTTGAGCAGCGTCGACTTGCCGGCGCCGTTGTCGCCGAGCAGGCCGAGCACCTCGCCCTGACGCACCGCGATGTCGATGCCGTCCAGCGCCCGGACGTACCCGTAGTGCATGTCGATGTTGCTCAGTTCCAAGGCGGTCGCGGTCATCGTTTCACCTCGTGCTGCACGAGCCGGCGGGACACGGTGGTCGACACCCACTTCTCCACGGCGAGCGAGCCGAGCAGCAGCAGGCCGGTGGTGGCGGTCGCCCAGTACGGCGAGACGCCCTTGATGGTCAGCGCGTTCGAGATGGTGCCGAGAATCAGCGCGCCGACCAGCACCCGGGGCAGCGAGCCCCGCCCACCGGCCAGCGAGACACCGGCCAGCGCGACCGCGGTGAGCGCGTTGAAGATGATGCTGACGTTGGCGGCCGGGTTGGCCTCGGTGACCAGCGCGGTGGTCACCAGGCCGCCGAGCGCCGCGCAGAACCCGCTGATCACGAAGCCGAGCACCTTGTAGCGGTCGGCATGGATGCCGGAGCGGCGGACCGCCTCGGCGTTGCCGCCGACCGCCATCATCCGGATGCCGTCGCGGGTGCGGGTGAGGAAGACCGTGAGCAACGCGAACAGCGCCGCGGTGATCCAGACCGGGGCCGGTAGCCCCGCGAACCGGTCGGTGCCCATGAAGACCAGCGAGTCCAGCCCGGAGATCGTGTAGCCACCGGCGATGCCCGCCGCGGCCCCGCTCATCACCGACAGGGTGCCGATGGTGACGATGATCGGGTTGAAGCCGCGCAGCGAGATCAGGCCGTTGATCAGCCCGACGAACCCGCCGAGGACCAGGGCGACCACGATCGCCAGGCCGGTCGGCGTGCCGTGCGTGATCAGCCAGCCGCAGACGCAACCGGCCAGGGCCGCGGTGCCCGGGATCGAGAGATCCAGGGCGCCGCAGATGATGCCGACGGCGATGCCGGCCGCGAAGATCGCGGTGAGGGCGGCGGCGTTGGCGATCAGGATCCCGTTGTCGAGACTGGCGAAGTACGGGCTGGCCCAGATGCTGAACGCGATCAGCAGCACGGCCCACAGGACGAAGATCCCCCGGTCCCGTACGAAGATCAGCCAGCGGATGAGCGCCGGATCCTTGTCCTTCTCGGCGTTGACCGCTTTCGCGGCGGCGATGGTCACGGTCATTTCCTCTGCCTCAGCTGCCCTGGGTGAAGGTCTTCTGCGGGACGATCAGAACCTCGCCGTTGGCCTTCGGATCGGCCTGCATCTTGACGAGGGTGTTGAACGACTGGGCCGTGTCGTCGTTGAACTGCAGCGCCACCGAGGCGTAGATCTTGCCGTCCTTGACGTTCTTGAGGACCTCGTCGTTGCCGCCGAAGTCGGTGACGCAGTTGAGCTTCTTACCGGCCGCGTTGAAGGCGCCGATGGCGCCGAGCGCGCCCTCGTCGTTGGCCGAGAACACACCCGCCAGATCGGGGTTGCCCTGCAGCGCGTTGCCGATGTCGGTCTGCGCCTTGGCCCGGTCCACCGCGACGACGGTCTGCGCCAGGGTCGCGTTCGGCGCGGCGGCCTTGAACGCCTCGGCGGCGGCGGTGTCGAACTCCTGCTTGCCCGCGGTGCCCTCCTGGCTGGCCACGTAGAGGACCTTGCCGGTGCCGCCGTTCTTCTCGGTGATGCACTTGCCGAGCTGCTCACCGAGGGCCTTGCCGCCGGCCGTGTAGTCGATGTAGTCGAACGTGATGCCCGGCTGGGGGCCGGAGAACCCGTACTCGTCGGGCTTGCCGTTGACCAGCAGCGGCACCCCCTTCGACTGGGCCGTCCTGATCAGGTCGCCGAGCGACTTGGGGGCGACCGCGAGGATCCAGGCGGCGCCCGCCCGGCCCGAGCTGATCACCTCGTTGAGCTGCTGCACCTGCTTGGTGGCGTCGAAGTTGGGGTCCTGGACGATCACCTCCCAGCCCTGCCCGGAGGCCAGGCCCTTGACGCCCTCGGAGAGGCCCTTGAGGGCCGGCGGGGCGAGCGAGAGCGGGGAGAACACCAGCGTCTTGGGCAGTGCCTTGGTGCTGCCCGACTCGGTGCTGCCGGCCGGGGTGTCACTGGCGTGGCTGCAGGCCGCGGCGAGCAGGAGAGGAGTGGTGGCAAGGGCGACGGCCAAGGCGCGGAACGGGCGCCGGCGGAGAAAAGTCATGAACGAACTCCTCTTGAGGAAGAGAAGACATGAAAAGAATGAGGTATTCGGGCGCTTTGTCAGCCGCCGCTTTCACATCGTGAAAGCCGATTTCTGAATTACTTGAGAACATAGGGGACCGGTGCGGCTGATGTCCATGGCTTGACCGGACCATTTCCAACTTGTGTCGGCTACCCGGCCGGCCAGGACCTTTCCAGGCCGTTCACCAGCGCAACCATGGCGTCGTGGGCCGGCGTGGGCACGCCCGTCCGGCGCCCCTCGGCGGCGATACCGCCGTTGAGCACGGCGATCTCGGTGGCCCGCCGGGCGAGCACGTCCTGCAACATCGAGGGCTTATGGGCGTACGCCTCCCGGATGGCCTCCTCCACGGAGGCGCGCGGATCCCGGGTGAGAGTGATGCCGGCCCGGGCGCAGACCTCCAGGGCCTCGTCGATCAGCCGCTCCACCTCGGTGCGCAGGCCAGGATCGGTGCAGACCTGGCCCACAGTGAGGCCGGTGAGCGCGGACAGCGGGCTGGTGGCCGCGTTGAACACGACTTTCGTCCACTGCGGCCCACGCGCGTCGGCAACCGCATGTGTGGTGAGCCCACCCTGATTGAGCAGACCGGCGAGCAGCTCTATCTCGTCGGGCCGGGCCGGGCTCGGCTCGAACGGCCCGATCCACGAGTCACCCGGCGCGTCGTAACGCACCACGCCGGGCGCGGTGACCGCCCCCGCGGTGACGATGGTGCCGCGCATGACCCGGGGAACATGCTCGGCGATGATCTCCTCGTTGCCGACCCCGTTCTGCACGCTGACCACCCCGGCGTCCGCGAGCGCCTTGGCCGCGGCCGCGACGGCAGCGCCCGTATGAAGCGCTTTGGTGGCAACAATGCCCAGGTCACAGGCGGGAAGCTCGGCCGCGTCGGTAACGGCGTGCACCGGCGCGACGAAGTCAGCCAGCCCGGTGACCCGCAACCCGCTTTCCCGGACAGCGGCCATGTGCGCCGCCCAGGGATCAACGGCCCAGACCTCGACGCCCCCCGAGCGGCTGAGATGAGCGGCATAAAGGCTGCCGATAGCCCCACAACCCAGCACAGCCACCCGAATCACTCGACACCCCACATCGCACACCCGCCACCCGAGAGCCCCAACCGCCGATCTTGAAGAGCTACAGCGCGCTCCGCGCCGAAACTCCTCAAGATCGCGCGGGGCTCGATCAGCGCGCCTTGCGCGTGGCTTCCTGCGCGGCGCTTGCCCCGATCTTGGAGAGTTGCTGCGCGGTCCTTGCTGGAACTTCTCAAGATCGCGTGGGGGTTAAGCGGTGCGCGGCCTCCGGCGTGGCCTTCCTCGTGGCGCTTGTGGCGATCTTGGGGAGCTGGTGCGCGGTCCTTGCTGGAAGTCTTCAAGATCGCGTGAGGCCTCACTGGTGCCGGGTGAAATAGGTGGCATGTGGTGGTTTCTTTGGCGGCTGCCGGGTGCGGGCTGGTCATGATGGGTTGGCCGGCCGGGTCGGTGGGGTCGGCATGGTTGGCGCCAGGGTCAGCGCTTCTCTGGCCAGGGCGGCGCAGCGGGCCGGCTGGGCTCCGCCGATGCCCAGGCCGGCTACTACCTGGCCGTTCAGCTCGATCGGCAGGCCTCCGGGGGCGGCCAGCAGTGGTGCGGGATGCAGTGCTGCCAGCTGGTCGGCGGGGTACCACGCGGCCAGGTGTTCGCTCGGGATGCCGAAGCGGGCGGCGGCGCTTGCGGTGGCCAGGGCCACCTCGACGCCGCCGGCCACCGCGCCGTCCATGCGGTCCTGCTGGATCGGGTCGCCGCCTCGGTCCACGATCGCGACGCTCACGGCCAGGCCCTGCCGGGTCGCCTCGGCCAGCACTCGGTCGACCAGGGTCAGGGCCCAGTCGAGCTCGTCCTGGGCTGTTGCCGGACTGGCCGGCTTCATGCCCAGGCTGGCCTCGGGGGAGATGACGAGATCCCCGAAACGGGCTTTCCACCGGGCCTCGTCGTCGCCGTGCTGGCCGACATAGGGCGTGCCCATCGCGTACGCGATAAGAAGGTCTTCGGGGTTGGCCGGTTTGCCGTCGGCGCTGACCGACTCGGGGGCCACTCCGGCGGGCAGGAACGGGCTGACCGTGGCGCCGGAGGCGGAGATGCCGCCGATCACCGTGCCGGCGGCGTCGCGGACCGGCAGGCCGCCGGCGCCGGGGAAGAGCGCCTCGGGGGAGGCCGTCACGAAGCCGGTGGAGATCGGGACGGGCAGCGTGGTCATCCGCTGCAGGTGCTCCGAGCTGGGGATCTGCTGGGTTGCCGAGATCCACGCCTTGGAGCGGGCCCGGGCCATGCCGCCGGGGCCGCCGTGATCGAGGCGGGACGCCGTGACCAGTGCGCCGCTCGCGCCGACCACGGCGATCGCACCGCGCAGGCCCAACTGCTCGGCCTTGTCCACCGCCCGCCGCACCAGCGCGCGGGCCTCCGCCAAACCCACGTCGGCGGGGTGGACCCCGCCCATCAGGCGCCGACCATGTTGTACCCGCCGTCGGCGACCATGTACCCGCCGGTCATGTGGAACGCGTCGTCGGTGGCCAGGAACAGTGCGGTGCCGGCCAGTTCGGCCGGGCCGGGGATGCGGCCCATCGGGGTCAGCTTGCGCAGCTGGTCTCCACGACCCGATTTCCAGTCCTCACGGCCCAGCGTCGCGTCGGTCTCGATGAAGCCGGGGGCGAAGACGTTGACCCTGACCGTGGGTGCGAACGCCTGCGCGTACGACTTCGTGAGGCCCAGCAGACCGTATTTCGCCGCGGCGTACTGCGGGGCGCGGGCGCTGCCTCGGACGATGACCGTGGAGCCGATGTTGACGATGGAGCCGTGTCCTTGGTCGAGCATACGGGCGCCGAATTCGTGAACACAGGCCATGGTGCCCTTGATGTCGACCGCCAGGACGTGGTCGACGGACTCCTCGGTGATGTCCCGCCATGACATCTGCTCGCGGGCCACGTCGCCCACGTTGTTGATCAGCACGTCGACGCCGCCGAGCTGCTTGAACGCGTCGTCGGCGAGCTGGGCGACCTGCGGCCAGAGCGCGATGTCGGCCTGCAGCAGCACCGGCTCGGAGCCGGCCTCGCGGACCCGGTCGGCGGTCTGCTCGGCGCCGCCCTTGGACGAGCGGTAGTGCACGCCGACGACGCGGGCGCCCTCCTGGGCGGCGCGGACGGCGATCTCGGCGCCGAAGCCGGTGCCGGCTCCGGTGACGAGGACCGAGCGGCCCTCGAAACGGCGGGGGATGGGAGTGGGATTCAATGCCATTTTTCGTCCTTTATACGAGTACTCGTCCGCCATCTACGTAGAGCACCTGGCCGGTGATGAAGCCGGCCCGGTCGGAAGCCAGGAAGGTCACGGCGTCGGCGACCTCCGACGGCACCCCGAGGCGCTGGGCCGGCACCAGCTTCTCCAGGGCCTCGCGATTGCCATCCTTGTCGAGGTGGTCCTTGGTGAGGTCGGTTTCGATGTAGCCGGGGGCGACCGCGTTGACCGTCACGCCGTGCTCGGCCCATTCCCGGGCCATCACCCGGACCAGCTGGTTGAGCCCGCCCTTGGTTGCCGCGTACGGCGCGTGCTTGGCGTGCGCGAGCAGGCCGGACACCGAAGACACGAACACCATCCGGCCGTAGCCGGCGCCGACCATCAGCCGCCCGACGTGCTGGCCCAGCCAGTACGCCGTCGACATGTTGAGCTCGACCAGCTGCTGCCAGTCGGCATCGGTGAGGTCGAGGACCGGCCGGCGGATGTTGCGGCCGACCGCGTGCAGGAACACCTGCGGCACGCCGACCAGGGCGGCCGCCTCGTCGACGACGTCCCGGCAGCGCTGCGGGTCGCGCAGGTCGCACTTGATCGTCTCGATCCGGCCCTCGCCCAGCCGGGCCACGGACTCGAGGTTCTCCTCATTGACGTCCGCGACCACGACCCGGGCACCCTGGGCCGCGAGGCTGACCGCGCTGGCACCCCCCAGCCCGCCGGCGCCGATCACGAGGGCCGGTCGATCGGTCAGCGCTAGCCAATCACGCATGGGTGGCACCTCAGTTCTCGCATTATGAAAGCGACTTCCGTTACCGTAGACGGTGGGTGAAGGGCTGTAAATAGGTCCGGGACGCGGGGCCGTAGGCTGACCGTCGACAGGCGACAAGGGGGGTTCGATGGCGCGACCGGCGACGGAAGCAAAGCCCGAATACCGGGTGGAAGCGCTGGCCAAAGGGCTGCGGCTGCTCAACCTCTTCACCGAGCAGCGGCCCACCTGGCGAGTCACCGACCTGGCCGAGGCGGCCGGGCTGCCGATGCCGACCGCCTACCGGGTGGTGCAGACGCTGACCGCCGAGGGCTACCTCGACCACCTGCCCAACGGCGACTACCGGCCCGGCGTCCGGGTGCTCACCCTCGGCACGGCCGCGCTGCGCAGCCTCGACCTGGTCGAACTGGCCACCCCGCGGCTGCAGCGACTGGCCGCCGCGACCGGCGAGACGGTCAACCTGGCCGTGCTCACCGGTGACCGGGTGCTCTACCTGGTGCGGCTGCGCAACTCCGACCTGGTCACCGCGAACATCCAGGTCGGCTCGACGCTCCCGGCCGTGCACACGTCGATCGGCAAGCTGCTGCTCGCCCACCTCGCCCCCGACGCTCTGCGAGAACTCGTCACCGCCGAGTCGTTCCCCAGCCAGCACGGCCCGAACGCCAAGGTCTCGCTGGACGAGCTCGAGGAGGAGCTGGCCCGCATCCGCGAGCAGGGCTGGGCGGTGCAGGACGAGGAGCTGGCGTACGGTCTGCGCTCGGTGGCCGGCCCGATCACCGGCCCGGACGGTCGCGTGGTGGCCGGCGTCAACCTGGCCGTGCAGGCCCGGGACTGGTCGGCCCAGCGGATCGTCCGCGAGCTGCGCCCGGTCGTCCTCGCGGCCTGCCGGGAGATCTCCGAGTTGATCTCGCGGGACTAATTAAAGCGCTCTTCGCAGGACGAGAGTGGTAGTTTTGACGGGCCACTGACCGAGGAGGAACTGGTGCTTTCGGGAGACGACGACATCTCCGGGTGATCCCGGCTGCTGTCCATGCGCATCGTCGTGTCCGTTTCGCACCAGAGGTCTACTCCTGATGTCCATCGTGTGCACCCATCTGTCCTTTTCCTGGCCGGACGACACTGCCGTCTTCCGGGACCTCACCTTCACCGTCCCGGCCGGTCGCACCGGGCTGGTCGCCGCCAACGGCGCCGGCAAGAGCACCCTGCTGCGCCTGATCGCCGGGGAGCTGACCCCGGCCGCGGGCAGCATCACCACCACCGGCACGGTCGGTTACCTCCGGCAGGACCTGCCGCTGACCGGCGAGCCCACGGTGGCCGAGATCCTCGGCGTCGCCGACCGGCTGGCCGCCCTGCGGGCGATCGAGTCGGGCGACACCGCCGAGGAACACTTCACTATCATCGGCAACGACTGGGACGTCGAGGAACGCAGCCGCGCCCTGCTCGACCGCCTCGGGCTCGGCGACGTCACCCTCGACCGGCGGCTCGGCACGCTCAGCGGCGGCCAGACCGTGTCCCTCGGGCTCGCCGCCCAGCTGCTCGGCCGCCCCGACGTGCTGCTGCTCGACGAACCCACCAACAACCTCGACCGGGCTGCCCGCGAGCGGCTGCACGCCGTACTCGAAGATTTTGGTGGTTGTCTGTTGATCGTCAGCCACGACCGGGAGCTCCTCGACCGGATGGACCGCATCGCGGTCCTGGACCGCGGCGGCCTCTCCTTCTTCGGCGGCAACTTCTCCGCGTACGAGGAAGCGGCGCGCACCGACCGCGAGGCCCTCGAACGCACCGTGCGGTCGGCCGAGGCCGAGGTGAAGCGGGAGAAGCGGGAGTTGCAGCAGGCCCGGGAGCGGTCGGCCCGCCGTGCCTCCACCGCCAAGCGCAACCTGGCCGACGCCGGCCTGCCCAAGCTGTTCGCCGGGAACATGAAGCGCAGCGCCGAGGTGTCGGCCGGCCGCGCCGGGCAGACCCACGCCAACCGGATGGCCGGCGCGCAGTCCCGGCTCGACGAGGCCGAACGGCAGACCCGCGAGGACGACCGGATCGTCATCGACCTGCCGGACACCGCGGTCCCGGCCGGCCGCACGCTGTTCGAGGGCGACGGCCTGCGGGTGCGGGACGTCTTCCGCGACCTGGACCTGACGATTCGCGGCCCCGAACGGATCGCGCTGACCGGCGTGAACGGCTCCGGCAAGACCACCCTGCTGCGGCTGATCAGCGGCGACCTGACCCCCGACGCCGGCCACATGCGGCGCACCGAGGGCCGCATCGCCTACCTCTCGCAGCGCCTGGACCTGCTCGACGACGACCTGAGCGTGGCCGAGAACCTCGCCCGGGAAGCGCCCACGCTGCCGGACCGCGAGCGGATGAACCGCCTGGCCCGGTTCCTGTTCCGCGGCGACCAGGCCCACCTGCCGGTGCGGGTGCTCTCCGGCGGCGAGCGGCTGCGGGCCACCCTGGCCTGTGTGCTGTGCGCCGAGCCGGCCCCGCAACTGCTGCTGCTCGACGAGCCGACCAACAACCTCGACCTGGTCAGCGTGGGTCAGCTGGAGAGTGCGCTCGGCGCCTACCGGGGAGCGTTCGTGGTGGTCAGCCACGACGAGCGGTTCCTGGCCGAGATCGGCATCGACCGCCGGTTGACCCTGGACAACGGGTGGTAAACCGGACTGGCTGTCCCGCCGCAGTCCTCGAAGGAGCATGAGATGGTCGAGTACCGCCCGTTCGGTCGCACCGGCGTCCAGGTGAGCAGCCTGACGCTGGGCGCCATGAACTTCACCCTCGCCAACGAGGCCGACGGCGTCCGCGTCATCCACCGGGCGCTCGACGAGGGCATCAACATCATCGACACCGCCGACGTCTACACCCAGGGCGAGAGCGAGCAGGTGGTCGGAAAGGCCCTGAAGGACCGGCGCGACGACGTCTTCCTGGCCACGAAATTCCACGGCCAGATCGGCACCGGCCTCAACACCCGGGGCAACTCCCGCCGCTGGATCATCACCGAGGTGGAGAACAGCCTGCGCCGACTGGGCACCGACCGGATCGACCTCTACCAGGTCCACCGCCCCGAACCCGGCACCGACTTCGACGAGACCCTGGGCGCCCTGAGCGACCTGGTCCACCAGGGCAAGATCCGTTACATCGGAAGCTCCACGTTCGAGCCGTCCCAGATCGTCGAGGGCCAGTGGACCGCCGAGCGCCGCGGCCGCGAACGGGTGGTGAGCGAGCAGCCGCCGTACTCGATCCTGGTCCGCGGCATCGAACGCGAGGTGCTGCCGGTGGCCCAGCGCTACCACCTGGCGGTGATCCCGTGGAGCCCGCTGGCCGGAGGCTACCTGTCGGGCCGTTACCACCGGGGCCTGACCGGGCCGATCTCCCCGCGAGCGTCCCGCCTCCCGACAAGATACGACCCCACCAACCCGGCGAACGCCTCCAAACTGGCCGCGGTGGAGAAACTTCAGACGCTGGCCGACGAGGCCGGCCTGACCCTGATCCACCTGGCCCTGGCCTTCGTCCTGAACCACCCCGCGATCACGTCCGCCATCATCGGTCCACGGACCCTGGAGCACCTGGAGTCCCAGCTGGAAGCCGACAAGGTCACCCTCACGCCGGACATCCTCGACCGCATCGACGAGATCGTCCCGCCGGGCACCAACCTCAACCCGACCGACGCCGGCTACGAGCCTCCCTCCCTGACCGACAAGACCCAGCGCCGCCGCTGACCGACTCAGCGAAGCGCGTCGGAGACCGACTTGGCGCCGCCGTGGGAGCTTGCGCCTCCGTCGACCGGGATTTCGGCTCCGGTTACGTAGGCGGCGGCGTCACTGAGCAGGAACGTGATCACCGCGGCGACCTCGGCCGGTGACCCGGCCCGGCCGAGGGGAGTTTCGGCGATGCTGGCCGCCCGGAATGCCGGGGCGGCCGAGGCGGTCATCGGGGTGTCGATGAAGCCCGGGTGGACGATGTTGACCCGGATGCCCTGCGGGCCCAGCGCGAGGCAAGCTGCGTGCGTCAACCCCCGCAACGACCATTTGCTGGCGGTGTACGCGATCGGATAATGGCCCTGTACGGCCGCCAGGGAGCCCACGTTCACGATCGACGAACCCGCCCCCATCAGCGGGGACAGGGCTTGGATGCCGAGCAGCGGGCCGAGCACATTCACCGCCTGGACGCGCTCGAAGTCGGCCGCCTCGACCGAACCCAGGCGGGCCCGCCACGTCGCCCCCGCGCAGTTGACCAGGCCGTGCAGCGGGGCGCCGGCCAAGGATGCCGCCAGGTCGGTCCACGCCTGCTCCGCCCGTACGTCGAAAGGAGCGGACGCGGACAGATCCAGGGCGACCACCTCGTCGCCCGATGCCCGCAGGGCGTCGGTCACCGCGGCGCCGATTCCGGAGGCCGCGCCGGTCACCACGATGCGTCGCATGGCATCCACTGTGCGGTTCGCGCGGGCGATCCGGGAGGCCGGAATTGCTGATGGCCGCCATCGGCCGCGGTTATGAACGGCTCAGCACACGCGGGGTGTGACCGATCGGTAGGGCTGTGACCCGGTTCTGGCGGTGGGGCGAGTTCCTCATGTACGGCGGGCGTGGGGGGTTATCGGGGTCTCGCTGGTGCTGCTGACCGTGTCGGGGCTGCTCCGCGCGATCTACCCGTCGGGGGAGCACTTCCCTACGCCGGCTGACCTGCTGCGGTTACTGTTCGCGCCGGTGCTGCTGGCGGGGCTGCTGATGCTGCCGTTGCGGACCCGCGGGAAGCGGGTCCGGCACAAGATGTGGCTGGACACCGCGGTGGTGATGATCGGCAGCGGGATGCTGCTCTGGTTCGTCGAGGTCGACGAGGGCCTGATCGCGTCGGGGGAAACCCTGGCCGCGGCCCTCGCGTACCCGGTTCTCGACCTTGTGATGATTTTCGGGGCGACCGTTCTGCTGATGCGCGGGGCGGCCGACTCGGTGCGTCGGCCGGCCGTCCTCATCCTGCTCGCCATGGTGATGCTGATGGTGGGGGACGCCTACCTGGGTTACCGGCAGAGCCGGTTCGGGGACGTGCCGCCCGACCGGTGGCAGTTCGCGTGCTGGATCACCGGGCACTTCCTGCTCACCATGGCCGCGTTCACCCAGGTGCGGATGGCCGGCGGGCACCGCCTCGGATCGAGGACCCGGCCGCCCGGGCCGTCGCCCGGCTGCCGTACGCGGCGATGGGCGTGGGTTACGCGCTGATGCTGGTCGCCGTGCGGGACTTCCCGCTGCGGACGGCCGGGTTGGTGCTCGGCGCGGTCGCGATGACCGGGGTGGTGGTGCTCCGGCAGATCATCGCGCTGCGGGAGAACCACGAGCTGGCCACCACCGACACGCTGACCGGGCTGGTCAACCGGCGGCAGCTGTACGAGCGCCTGCGGATGGCGTTGGCGCGCGGGCGGGGACGCGGCAACGTGGCGGCCGTGCTGATCGACATGAACGGTTTCAAGCAGGTCAACGACAATCTGGGGCACGAGTCCGGGGACCAGTTGCTGGTGGCGTTCGGGCGGATCCTGCGCAGCAGCGTGTTCGGCACCGACGTGGTGGGGCGGCTGGGCGGCGACGAGTTCGCGATCGTGCTGCACGACGTCGACTCGGTGGACAAGGCGGTCGCCGTGGTCAGCCGGATCATGGCCGCGATGCGGGAACCGGTGGAGATCGGCGACGTTGCCGTGCAACCGCAGGCCAGCTTCGGCATCGTGCTCGCGCTGCCCGGCGAGGACGATGCGGACGCCCTGCTGCACCGGGCCGACACGGCGATGTACCAGGCCAAGCAGAACCGCACGACCGGGTACGCCGTGCACGTCACCGCCCCGGCCTAGAGGTGCACGGCGGCCGCCAGCGGCATGGTCGGGGTGGTCGAGCCGCCGGAGGGTTCGATCGAGACGCCGACGTCGGTGGCGTCGCCGATGCCGTCGACGATCTGCCTGGTCGTCGTCTCGCCGGCGGTCAGAGTGCCCTCAGGGACCGGTTTCGCCGCGCGGATCGTCCACAGTTGGTAGACGCGGCCGTCGCCCGGGGCGGTGGCGGCGTTCAGCGTGATCACGGCGGCGTCCCGCGACCTCGACACCGCGACCGTCACGGTGCCGCCGCCGGTGACCGGCTCGTCGTGCACCGTCAGGTCGGGCGCGGAGAGCAGGGTTTCCAGCGATTCCACGCGCGTGTGCTCCGCCCGTACCCGCAACTCCTGAACGGCATAGACGGCCCCGCCCGCGGCGACCACGACGGCGGCCGCGGCGGACAGCAGGCGCAGCCGGGCCGGCGGCTGGCGTTTCGGCGCGGCCGGCTCCGGCGAGACCTGGCGGGTCGCCGCGATCGCGTCCATCACGCTGCCGCGCAGCGCGGGCGGCGGCACCGACCAGGCGTCCTCGGCCAGCCGGGCCGACGCCTCCCGCAGCTCGTCCACCTCGAGCCGGCAGGCCGGGCACTCCCGCAGGTGGCGGTCGAAGGCGGCCCGCTCGATGTCGTCGACCGCGTCCAGGACGTAGGCCCCGATCAGCGAATGCACGTCGGCGGTCATGAGGCCAGCGCCATGCAGTCGCGCAGCCGGATCAGGCCGTCCCGCATCCGCGTCTTCACCGTCGGCAGGGGAGCGCCCAGCAACTGCGCCACCTGCGGGTAGGTGTGGCCCTGGTAGTAGGCGAGGGTCACCGCCTGGCGTTGCAGCTCGGTGAGGTCGTGCAGGCAGCGGCGCACCTGCTGGCGTTCCAGCCGGCCGGACACCTCGTCGGCGACCTCGTCGTAGGGGATGTCGACGGCGGCCCGGCCGACGAATGCGAGCCGGTCGGCGGCGGCCTGCTCGGCGCGGACCCGGTCGACGGCCCGCCGGTGCGCGATCGTGCAGATCCACGCGGTGGCCGAGCCGCGCGCCGGATCGAAGCGGGCGGCCGTGCGCCACACCTCGACGAGCACCTCTTGGGTGACCTCCTCGGCCTGCGCCGGATCGCGCAGCACCCGCCGGATCAGCCCGTGGACCCGGGGCGCGACCAGGTCGTACAGCTTGCCGAACGCCTTCTCGTCACCGCGTGCGACGGCCGGTAGGAGGTCGTCCGGTCTGTCGTCCGCGGCCGATTTCCAGCGGCTCGTGGCGGGGTCGGCCATGTGCGCCCTTCCGTCGTCGTTACTCCCCATTCGGCTCTGGGGCGCCGGCGGATGGGCGGGAGTTTATCGGCGGCGCCGCGGTCGGCGGCGCCGCCGGGTGGCTCAGCTGATCGCGCGGGCCAGGGAGACGCCGAACAGGCCGGCTCGGTCGGTCCACCAGTGGTCGAGGGCGAAGCCTGCCTCGGCCAGCTCGTGCTCGATCCCGGAGCGGCGGAACTTCGCGGAGACCTCGGTGCGGATCTCCTCGCCCGCCTCGAAGTCGACCACCAGATCGACGCCGGGGATGGTGACCCGCATCGGCCAGCGGGCGCGCAGGCGCATCTCGACCCACTCGCGGTCGGGGTCCCACAGCGCCACATGGGCGAAACCGTCCACGTCGAAGTCGGCGCCGAGGCTGGTGTTCAGCACCCGCAGCACGTTGCGGTTGAAGTCGGCGGTCACGCCCTCGGCGTCGTCGTAGGCCGGAACCACCACGCTCGGGCTCTTCACCAGGTCGGTGCCGAGCAGCAGGTGTTCGCCGGGCTCGAGGACGGCGCGCATGTCGCTCAGGAACGCGGCCCGCTCCGCCGGGATCAGGTTGCCGATCGTGCCGCCCAGGAAGGCGACCAGCCGGTCGCCGCCGCCGGGCAGGTGTTTCAGGTGCCGGGTCAGGTCGCCGACGATGTTGTGCACCCGCAGGCTCGGATAGTCGGCACCGATTTGAGCCGCGGCGGCGGACAGCGCGCTGGGGGAGACGTCCATCGGCACGAAGGTCTGCAGGGTGCCGGCGGCGGTGAGCGCGTCGAGCAGCAGCCGGGTCTTCGTCGAGTAGCCGGAGCCGAGTTCGAGGAGGGTGCGGGCCCGGGTGTGCCGGGCGATCTCGCCGGCCCGGTCGGTGAGGATCTCCCGTTCGGACCGGGTCGGGTAGTACTCGGGCAGCTCGGTGATCTGCTCGAACAGTTCGCTGCCACGGGCGTCGTAGAACCACTTCGGGGGCAGCCACTTCGGGCTGGCGGTCAGGCCGGCGAGCACGTCGGCGCGCAGGGTGCGGGCCAGGTCTTCGTCGTCGAGGTGGACTTCGAGAGTCATCGGTCTCCCAGCGGGGTCGTGGTGACGCCGGCGGCGGTGGCGACCAGCAGGATGCGGTCGGGAACCGGTTGCCAGGCGGGGTGGACGTCGAGCGGCTCGGAGGCGACGAGCACGAAATCGGCGCCGGAGCGGACGGACAGGGCGTGGCCGACGGTGCTGGCCACGATCGTGACGCCGTCGGTGAGCAGCAGGTTGAGCCGGGAACCGGGTGCGGCGGCGGACACCTCGGCGACCACCGCGGTGACGGCGTCGGCCGGGGCGCCGCCGGCGCGCAGCCGGTCGCGCACCAGCGCCCAGAGGAACGCCGCGTCGGTGGGCGCCTCCAGGGTGAGCAGGTCCTCCGGCGGCAGGGTGGCGGCGAGCTTGGCCATCGAGCCGGGCCAGCCGGTGACGACCCCGTTGTGGCTGAACAGCCAGGGCCCGTCACCGAACGGCGCGGCGGCGGTCTCGGTCACCGGCATCCCGACGGTGGCGCTGCGCACCGCCGCCAGCGCCGCCCCGGTCGAGACCGAGGCGGCGAGGGCGGGCAGCGTGGTGTCGCTCCAGATCGGGGTGGGCCGCCGGTAGCGGACCGTGCCGCCACCCGGCACGTGCCACCCGACGCCGAAGCCGTCGGCGTTGATCGTGCCGCCGCCGCGCATGTCGCGGGGCGCCCACGACTGGTGGATCAGCGAGTGCGGCGGGTCGATCAGCCAGCGGGCCAGCGGTGCGGGTGGACCGAGGTAGGCCAGGTGGCGGCACATCAGGCGTCTCGCGCGCAGCGGAAGCCGCTGAAGATCTGCCGGCGGATCGGGTAGTCCCAGTTGCGGAACGTGCCCCGCACCGCGGACCGGTCGGTGCCGAACGAGCCGCCGCGCAGCACCTTGTAATCAGGTCCGAAGAAGACCTCCGAATACTCCCGGTAGGGGAACGGAGTGAACCCGGGGTAACCGTGGAAGTCGCTCGACGTCCACTCCCAGGCGTCCCCGATCAGCTGGTGCACGCCGAGCGGCGAGACACCGGCCGGGTAGGCGCCGACCGGGGCGGGCTGCAGATGACGCTGGCCGAGGTTGGCGTGCTCGACCCCGGGCGGGTCGTCTCCCCACGGATAGCGCAGCGACCGGCCGGTGGCCGGGTCCCAGCGGGCGGCTTTCTCCCATTCGGCCTCGGTGGGCAGCCGTTTCCCGGCCCAGGCGGCGTAGGCGGCGGCTTCGTACCAGCAGACGTGCACGACCGGCTCGTCTGGATTTATCGGATTTGTGCGGCCAAAATGGGTCGACGCCCAACCGGAGACGTCGCGGGTCCAGTGGAGAGGCGCGACCAGCCCGGCGGCCTGGCGGTGATCCCACCCGGCGGTTGTCCACCAACGCGGATCGTCATAACCGCCGGCGTCGATGAACGCCGCATATTCCGCGTTGGTGATCGGGGCCCGGTCGATGTGAAAGGCCGGCACGAAAACCCGGTGGGCGGGCCGCTCGTTGTCGAGGGCCCATGGCTCGGTGCTGGTGCCCATGGTGAACTCGCCGGCCGGAACCAGCACTTCACCGGTGACTTTCCCGGCCGGGACCGGGGGCGGCGGCGCCGACAGCACCGGCGCGCCGGCCCGCAGCTGATGGGTGGCCAGCATGGTCTCGTCGTGCTGCTGCTCGTGCTGCACTATCATGCCGAACGCGAAGGCCCGCTCGACCAGGGGCGTGCCTTCCATCGGCGCGTGGTCGAGCACGTCGAGCACCTTGTCGCGCACGGTCGCGGTGTATTTCCGCGCCTCGCGGGGATCGAGCAGCGGCAGCTGGGTGCGGTCGCGGCGGGAGTGCTTGAACGCGTCGTACAGCTCGTCGATGTCGCGGCGCACCGGTTCCCGGCCGCCGACGTCCCGGACCAGCCAGAGCTCTTCCTGGTTGCCGACGTGGGCGAGGTCCCAGACCAGCGGTGACATCAGCGGCGAGTGCTGCCGGACCAGGTCGCCGTCGTCGACGGCCTCGGTCAACAGGGTGGTGCGGTCGCGGGCGCGACCCAGCTCGGTGGCGACCAGGTCGCGCAGGCGGTCGGTCTCGTGGGTCATCGTTGCTCCTCGAGTCGACGGTGGACGATGTCCATGACGTGGGCGCGGACGGTGGCGGGCAGGCCGGTGCGGTCGAGGCGGCGGCCGGCCAGGTCGGCCAGGGCCGCCGCGGCGCGCTTCAGCGCGCGGTCGGCCAGACCGGAGCGGTACGCCGGATGCCAGCGCTGGGCCACCGGCTCGGCCAACTCGAGGGCCGCCTCGGTAGTGGGCCGATCGCCGAGCAGGGTCGCGATGATCGCGACCGGGGCGATCCACTCGCCGCCCGGCTGGCAGTCGAGGTATCTCACCTCGAGGTATCCCCGCGGGCGCACCGGCGGGAACAGCAGGCTCAGGTGGTACTCCACGTCGGCGACGGTCGGCGGGACGGGAAGCGCCCCGTTCACCCAGTCGGCCAGGGTGGCGCCGGGCGGCGGGTCCCAGCCGGCGCCGTCGCGCCGCACGCAGGTCAGCGGGGCGGCCAGGGCGAACCGCACCCAGCCGGCCGCCGGATCGTCGGGCGGGCCGACCGGCGGATGGGTCAGGCGCGGGTTCATGCCCCACCACGCCGCCATCCGGGCCGACGCCAGGCCGGTGTCGCGACCGGCGAACCGGCTGGAGTTGGCGAAGAGGGCGACCATCGGCGGGCCGAGGGCCTGCACGGCCCGCCATCGGGTGGGCAGCTCGCTCGCGGGGCCGGCGTCGAGGCAGACCTGCAGGCCGGCGGTGCTGCACATCATGGTGCGGCCGTGCCGGCCGCGGCGGTCGAAGGCTTGTTCCATCGCGTTGTAGCGCGGCGTGTGCAACAGGCGGCGGGGCGAACGGTACGGGTCGATGCCGTGCCGGCCGAGCACGAGCCCGGAGTCGTCGAGCAGGTCGGTGAGGTAGTCCTGGTCGGCGGTGACGGCGGCGTACAACTCGCTCAGCGAGCCGGCCGGGGCCGAGGAGATCTCCACCTGCCCGCCCGGTTCGAGGGTGATCTCGCCGCCGGAGGGCAGGGGGCCGGGGGAGTTTCCGGCAGAAATAACGGCCGGCGTGTGCCGGCCGAGGGCCTGCCGCACGGTGGCGGCTTCGAGCGGCGCATGGGGTGCGGCCGCGTGGTGCAGGGTCCATTCGAGTTCGGCACCGACGAGCTGAGGTGGGCCGGTCTTGAAGCAGATGGCGCGGATGTGCGCCTCCACTTCCTCCTGAGTACGCAACCGGCGGCTGGTGGCCGCGGCGGCGTCGTGGTCGAGTGTCGTCATCAGACGAACTCCCGTCGTCACGAAACGTAGGCTTTTGACTACTTGGGTGCACGACACTACGACGGGGGTACGACAAACTCGGGAACTCCAGCGGTCCGGACCGGGTACTTAAGTGGGCCTTCCTGGGGCTTTGTCCACGTAGTGACGTCGGTCACTCGTGGCGCCGGATTCACCTTCTCGACACCGCTCCGACAGGTCACCGACGCCCGTCGAGGGCAGTCTCGGCGGGTCCGCCCGCCGCTAGAAATCCGGTGTCATGACCCCCCGCCTCAGCATTGTCGTGCCCTTTTCCAACGTCGAGCGCTACATCGAGGCATGTCTGGATTCGCTCGCGCGGCAGACCTTCGGAGATTTCGAGGCGATCCTGGTCGACGACGGGTCGAAGGACGGCAGTGGTGACGCGGCCCGGGACTTCTGCGGCCGTGACCCCCGCTTCCGGCTGATCACCCAGGAGAACCAGGGTCCGGGGCCGGCCCGCAACGCCGGGATCGCGCAGGCGCAGGGCGATTACCTGGCGTTCGCGGACGGCGATGATCTGGTGCCGCGGCACGCGTACGAGATCATGGTCCGCTCGCTCGACGAGACCGCCTCGCAGATCGCGGCGGGCAACGCCCGCCGATTCAACAACACTGCGGGCGTACGCCAGTCCTGGTCGCACCGGCTGCCGTTCGCCCTGGACCGGCCGGCCACCGACGTCTACGAACACCCGCGGCTCGCGCTGGACCGGATGGTGTGGAACAAGCTCTACCGCCGCACCTTCTGGGACCAGTACCGGTACGAGTTCCCGGCGATGTGGTACGAGGACTACCCGGTCTCGCTGCGCGCCTACCTCGACGCGGTCACGGTCGACTGCATCGCCGCGCCGATCTACTACTGGCGCGAGCGCGAGTCCGGCGAGTCGATCACCCAGCACAAGTTGCGGTACGACAACCTCGCCGACCGGGTGGCCTCGGCCGAGATGATCCTCGACCTGATCGGCCGGGCCCCCGAGGCACACGACCTGGTGCACAAGCACCTCGCCGAGATCGACCTGGTCACCGTCGTGCAGGCGTTCGCCGCCGCGGCCGACGACGAATTGGAGCCACTGGTCGAGCTGGGCCGGCGGCTCAGCTCGCGGCTCGACCCGCGGATCGTCGCCGCGGTGCCGACGTTCCAGCGCCTGGAGTACGAAGCGCTCGAGGCCGGCGACGCCGAGCTGCTGCGGCGCCTGGCCCGCCACCGTGCCGACGGCCACCCGGCGGTGCCGGCCCGCCGCCACCCGGCGCGGCCCTGGCGGTACGAGAGCCAGTACCCGGGCCTGCGCGACTCCCGACTCCCGACCGACCTCTACCGGCTGCCGCGGGCCGAGCTGGAGGTGCGGGCCGTGACCACCGAGCTGGAGTGGACCGCCGAGGCGCTGGTGCTGCGCGGCACCGCCGAGATCGCGCACCTCGAGGACCCGGGCCTGACCGTGCGGATGTCGCTGGTCTGCGGCCGCCGCTCGCAGCGGCTGCGGGTCACCACGACCGGGGCGGGTTTCGAGACCCGCATCCCGCGGTCGATGCTGGCCCGGCTGCCCGGCTGGGCCTCGTCCGCCTGGATCTCGGTGGAGCTGCGCAGCGGCCTGGTGCGCCGGCGCGGCCATCTCGGGCCCGGCGACGTGCAGTACTCCCTCGGGGACCGGGTCGCCGGCCGCTGGATCCAGCCGGTCCGCACCCCCGACGGCCGGCTCAGCCTGCAGGTCCGCTCGGACGTGCCGGAGGTGACCGGGGCCGAGGTCGACGGCGACCGCCTGGTGCTGACCGGCCGCATCCCGTCCCGGATGACCGCGCCGACGCTGCGGCTGGCCCGTTCGGCCGGGGACGTGCAGGTTCCGTTGCGGCGGCAGCGTGGCCAGGTCATGGACGACTTCGTGGCCGAGGTCGCGCTGGACGATCTGATCGACGCGGTCAACCCCGACGACCCCTTCCTGGACCGTACGGTTCTGGTGCCCCGCCTGCACGACGGCGACGACCGGATGCTGTTGCTGGCCACCGGCGTACGGCATGGGGTGTTGTCGCCCCGGGGCGACCGGGTGATCAGCCTGACCCGGTCCCCGGCGCAGTATCTGAATCTGGCCGAAGGGCCGCTGCGGGTGACCGCCGACCGGGTCGAGGTGGCCGGCGACCGGATCACCGTGTCCGGCCCGCGCTGGCCCGGCGTCGCCTACGACCGGATCACCTGGCGGCGGTTCCTGCCCAACTCGGACGACGGCGTCGACGGCCCGTCCCGGCTGACCGTCGACGACCACCGCTGGTCCGCCGATACCGACCTCGCCGACCTCGCCGGCGGCGAGAACTGGACCCTGTTCGCCGTCTCGTACGCGGTGCAGACCGACTCGTTCATGCTGCCCGCCCTGCCCACCCGGGCCGGCCCGTTCGCGCTGCGCTCGCGCTCCGGCATCCTGCACCTGGAAACGGACTGACCCGCATGCATCATCACAACTGGTACTACGGCCAGCAGCACATCCTGGCCCGCTACTGCGGCCTGCCCGACGACTTCCCGCCGCGCCTGCCCGGCTACCTCCAGCACGGCTGGAACGTGGGCTGCGGCTGGAACCCGGTGCACGAGTTCTTCGACGGCGCCTGGCGGTTCGTGTGGAGCGACGCACCCCGCCGCCGTGGCCACTCGCTCGGCCGGCGCAACTACTCGGTCATCGGCGCCCCGATGCTCTACCTGATGGACCTGGAGCCCGACCTGGGCCGGGTCGCCGAGGCGGAGCGGAAGGGCACGCTCTGGTTCCTGTTCCACGGCTGGGACGCGCCCGGCATCGGCGCGAAGATCCACGGCGATCATCAGCGGCTGATCGACGAGATCAAGGAGACCGAGACCGAACCGGTCACCATCAGCCTCTACTACACCGAGTTCGACCGGCCCGAGGTGCGGCGGGTCTACCAGGACGCCGGCTTCGAGGTGGTCTGCTTCGGCACCCGCGGATGGAACTACGAGGGCACCGACCGGCGGTTCCTCTACAAGCAGCTCGAGGCGTTCCGCGGGTTCAAGCGGGTGGCCAGCAACCGGCTCGCGACGGCCGTCTTCTACGGCGTCGCGGCCGGCTGCGAGCCCGCCGTCTACGGCGACGCGATGGAGCTCGAGGGCGACAACCCGCTGTTCGGCGGGCAGACCCGCATCTCCCGGCTCTGGCCGGAGATGCTGGGCAAGGAGATCGACCTGGCCGCCGCCCGGGCCATCACCGACGACGAACTCGGCAAGCGGTTCCTGATGCCGCCGGCCGAGATGCGCATGCTCTTCGATTGGAACCAGCGTGACTGACGTCCAGATCGTCCGCGGCGAGCTGCAGCCGTGGACGGACACCCTCCCGACCGGCGGCCCGGCCCTGCTCGCCCTGCTCGACGACCTGCTGCCCCCGTCCGCCCGGGCGCTCATCGCCGGCCCGCACAGCACCGAGGTGATCGAGCTGGTGGCGGCCCGGTGTGCGGCGGTGTCGGTGCTGTTGCGGTCGGTGAGCGACGCTCAAGACCTGCGCCCGGCCGGCAATGTCACCGTTATCACCGGAGCGCTCGATGGGCTCACCGGCGAATTCGATGTGGTGATCGCCGCCGACGGGCTCGACCGGGTGCTCGGTGCCGACTCGCCGGCGCTGAACTGGCCGCAGCGGGCTGCCCTGCTGCGTGCCCTGAGCACGCCGGACGCCCTCGTGGTGGTCGGGGTGGAGAACGAGTTCGCGCTCACCGGCCTCTACGACCGGCGCCCGCTCGACGAGCGGCACGGCGACGACGAGTGGCGGCCGCTGCACGACGACCCCGACCGGCCCACCTCGCCCGCGCAGGTCCGGGAGGCACTCGGAGCGGACCGGCTCTACGCCTCCTACACCGCGGCCGGTGCGGTCCACACCCTTCTCGACGTGGAGGCCGCGGCCGCCACCCGGCCCGGCCGGCCCGGTGCCCGCCTGGCCCTGCACGGCCTCGCCGCCACGGCCGCGCACACCCCGCTGCTCGCGCCGCTCGCCGACGGCGCCGACGCGGCCGCCCGCGCCGGGCTGCTCGCGGCGATCGCACCCGGTTGGCTCGCGGTGCGCGGTGCGGGAGGCGCCACCCACACGGCGTACGCCGATGGCCTGCTCGCTGATCTTGACGGGTCGCAGTGGATGATCAACGGCAATCGGGTGCCTGACACCGAGTCGGTCGAGACGCTGCTGTTCCGTCTCGCGGCGGCCGAGGACGTGCCCGGCTTCCGGGCCCTCGCCGCGCGGCTCGGCGCCTGGGCCGACCCGGACGGCCCGATCCTGTTCGACGACCTCTTCCCGGACGGCGACGACTTCGTCCGCGGCTTTTCCGCCGGGGTTTTTGAAGATCAAGTCGGCGAGCTGCTCGCCGCCGCCTACCACCGGCTGCGCGACCGGCTGCTGCGCGGCCACCGGCGGCACCCGTGGCCGCCGTGGATGACCGAATCCGACGACCTCGTCGCCACCTGGCTCGGCATGTCCGGTGTGGACGCCACCCCGGCGGTGCTCGCGCGGGGCCGGGAGATCGCCGGCCTTCTCGCCGAGCCCGCGGTGGTCGAGCTCGACCTGCGTACCGTCCTGGCCGACGCCGAGACCGCGCGGGTCCGGGCGGCCGAGCTGGCCGGCAAGGTCTTCGGCCTGGAACGCACCCTGCGGTTCCGCGATCAGAGCCTGCGCACCCGTGAGCAGCAGATCCGCGCGGTCCGCGACGACCTGCGCGGGCTGCGCCGCTCGCCCGCCATGCGGCTGCACGAGATCACCCGCAAGGTCGCCAAGATCCGCGACCCGCGGAAGTTCGCCGGCGCGGTTAAGCGCCGGCTAAGGAAGAGCTGACGCTTGTCATAACGCTGACCTGGAGTTTCCGGCACGGGCGAAAGTGCGTGCCGGAAACCTGAACGAAACGCTCCCACGGCCCGTATCGACGGTTGGCAACGCAGCCGGCGGAGGGAGAAGGGCCGCAATGGCAGGGACCGGAATCGACACGTCGATCCTGAACAAGGGAGCGCACAGTGCGTCTTATTTCGATCTCGCTCGAAGTGCGGGAGACGGCGCCGACATCGTCGACTTCTGTATTCCGTGCAACCCTTACTTCCCGACCCCGGAGATGTTCGACGAGCTGTCCCGGGATCTGAAGAACATCCTCAAGTACTACCCGTCGGACTCGATGGGGATCACCAAGAAGCTCTCCAGCGTGCTGGGCCTGCACCCGCAGACGGTCGCCATGGCGAACGGCTCCACCGAGCTGATCACCTGGATCGATCACCTGCTGATCAAGGAGAGCATCGCGATCCCGATCCCCACCTTCGGGCGGTGGACCGACCAGCCCCTGGAGACCGGCAAGCGGGTCGACATGTTCCCGCTGCAGGAGCGCGAGGGCTTCCGGCTCAACCTCGACGACTACGTGCGGTTCATCCGCGAGCGCAACTCCCGGGTCGCGGTGATCTGCAACGTCAACAACCCGGACGGCAACTACATCCCCCGGCGCGACGTCATCCGCTTCATGGACATGCTGGGCGACCTGGACCTGGTCGTGGTCGACGAGTCGTTCATCGACTTCTCCGACGCCGAGCAGTACCCGTCGGTCGGCCCCGACGCGGTGATCCGCCCGAACACGGTCGTCCTGAAGAGCCTCGGCAAGAACTTCGGCCTGCACGGCATCCGGTTCGGCTACATGCTGGCCAACCCGGCCATCGCCGGGAAGATCGGCAAGGCGCTGCCGAAGTGGAACCTCAACTCGCTCGCCGAGAAGGTCGTCTTCATGATTCAAGACCATGAGGAGGAGTACGAGGACAGCCTGCGCCTGCTCAGCCGGGACCGCCGCCAGATGGCCGGGGAGCTGTCCCGCGTCCCCGGCCTGACGGTCTTCCCGTCCCAGGGCAACTTCTTCCTGGTCAAGCTGCCGACCGAGTGGTCCGGGGTGGCGCTGCGCGATTTCCTCGTCGCCAACCACGGCGTCTACACCCGCGAGTGCGGCAACAAGCTCGGCATGACCAGCCAGTTCATGCGGATGGTGGTGCGCCCGCCGCGGGACGTCGACCGGCTGATCGACGGGATGATGGATTACGGCCGCCAGTTCATGCGCGGCTCGCAGTACGACGACGGCCCGATCGATATGCGCCGCGGCGGTTGGAGCAACACCGTCGAGGACGTGCCGGACAACCTCATCCAATACCCGAGCCGGCGCACCGAATACACCGCCCGGCGGGCCGCCAACGGCTGACATGAAGACGGAGGGCACCCTGGCGGGGGTGCCCTCCGTCGTACCTCGTGGTACATCCTGACATATCTTCCGGCGCGATGGTGTCGGTTGTTCGATCGCCGTACATACGGGTGTTTGCTTGATCCCGCATGGTGACGGCATGCCGCACTACGTCGACGCCGTCGCCGCCAGCCCATGGATCCTGGCCGTGGTCTTCGTCGTGGCCGGGATGGACGCTCTGCTGCCGTTCATGCCCAGCGAATCCACCGTCGTGGCCTGTGGCGTGGCCGCCGCCGGCACCGGCCGGCCGCACCTGGCACTGCTGGTGATGGCGGCCGCGGCCGGGGCGTACTGCGGTGACGCGGTGTCGTTCCGGATCGGGCGGCGCAGCACCTCGTTCTCCGAACGGTTCACCCACCGGCGAGCTCGCGCCGTGCACGGCTGGGTGCATCGCCTGCTGCACAGCCGCGGCGGCCTTGTCGTGGTCTTCGCCCGGTACGTTCCCGGGGGCCGCTCCACCACCGCGCTGGCGGCCGGCCTCGTCGGCTACCCGAGCGCGCGTTTCCACTGGTACACGGCGGCCGGGGTGGTGCTCTGGTCCATTCAGGCCGCGCTGATCGGCTACCTCGGCGGCGCACTGTTCGCCGACCGCCCCGTCCTCGGTCTCGCGCTGGCCTGCGGAATCGCACTGGCCGTCACCGGCCTGGCCGTCCTGATCCAGGGTCGCTCCACTCCGGAGCGCGTTCCCGCACCTTGACGGTCATGTATGCGTCATGTGTGCTTCGCCGACAAGCCACGACCGGACGCGAGGGTGCCAATC
This sequence comes from Paractinoplanes toevensis, assembly GCF_018332695.1. Taxonomy (GTDB): domain Bacteria; phylum Actinomycetota; class Actinomycetes; order Mycobacteriales; family Micromonosporaceae; genus Actinoplanes; species Actinoplanes toevensis. The sequence goes on along the minus strand of NZ_BOQN01000001.1, from coordinate 59,397 downwards.
ATGCCCACCAGACGTCAGCTTCTCACCGGTGCCGCCGTAGCCGCCGGTGCCGCCGCCCTCCCGGCGAGCGCCGCCTACGCCGCACCCGCCGATTTGTTCCCGCTCGGGGTCGCCAGCGGTGACCCGCTTCCCGGCGGCGTGATCCTCTGGACCCGCCTGCTCTCCAACCACCTGCCCGACCGTCGTGTCGACGTCGAGTGGCAGGTCGCCCACGACGAGCGGTTCCGCCGCATCGTTCGCTCCGGCCGGGCCGTCGCGACGCCCTCGCTGGCGCACTCGGTGCATGTGGACGTGCGCGGCCTCGAACCCGGGCGCGAGTACTTCTACCGGTTCCGCGCGCTGGGCCGGATCAGCCCGACCGGCCGAACTCGCACCGCCGCCAAGGAAACCGGCCGGCTGCGCTTCGGCATCGTCAACTGCCAGGACTTCCAGAACGGCTACTGGCCCGCCTACTGGGGACTCGCGGCCGAGGACCTCGACGTGGTGGTGCACCTCGGCGACTACATCTACGAGTACGACCCGAGCAGCCGGTTCGCCGACCGCAACCACACCACCCCGCAGACCGCGGGCCTCGACCAGCTCGTCACCCTCGACGACTACCGGGCCCGGCACGCGCAGTACAAGGGCGATCCGGCGCTGCAGGCCGCGCACGCCGCGTTCCCGTGGATCGTCACCTGGGACGACCACGAGACCGAGAACAACTACGCGTCGCTGACCGACGAGATCGACGACACCGGCGCTCGGCTCTTCACGAAGAGGCAGTTCGCCAAGCAGCGGGCCGCCGCCTACCAGGCCTACTACGAGCACATGCCGATCCGTGCCGATCTGCGCCCGGGCAGCTCCGACCTGCGCATCTTCCGGCGCTTCGACTTCGGCCGGCTGCTGCGGCTCAACGTGCTCGACACCCGGCAGTACCGCACCGACCAGCCCGGCGGATTCCCCGGCGACTTCGGCCTCGCGACCGCCGGTACCGCCAACACCAATGGCACACTGACCGGTGCGGATCAGGAACGCTGGCTGCGGGCCGGCCTCGACCACTCGCCGGCCCGGTGGAACGTCATCGCCCAGCAGGTGATGATGAGCCCGATCAAGTTCCCCAACCCGACCGGCGGGGTGCCGCCTCTGGTGGCGAACCTGGACCAGTGGGACGGCTACGCGCCGCAACGCGCCCGGCTGCTCGACCACCTCGCGGCGGCCCGGATCGCGAACCCGGTGGTGCTGGCCGGGGACATCCACTCCACCTGGTTCAGCGAGCTGCTGCGCAACGAACGGCCGGTTGCCGTCGAGTTCACCGCCACCTCGGTCAGCTCGGACTTCCCGATCGCGTTCGACGCCCCGCTCAAGGCGCTCAACCCGACGCTGAACCCGCACGTGCGCTACTTCGACGGTTCCCGCCGCGGCTACCTGCGCTGCTCGGTCACCCGCTCGGCGTGGCACACCGACGTCCGCACGGTCGAGACCATCGACGTACGCGAGACGCCGGTGACCACCTCCGCCTCGTACGCCGTCGAAGCAGGCACCGCCAGGCTGGTGACCGCGTAACGTTCGCTCGATAGCGTGGGGCCGTGCCCGAGATGACGGAAGTCGCGATCATCGGGGCCGGCCCCGCCGGTCTCACCCTAGCCAACCTGTTGCAGCGCAACGGAATCCGCTGCGTCGTGCTGGAGGCCCGCGATCGCTCCCATGTGGAGGAACGGCAGCGGGCCGGCGTGCTCGACCACTACGGCAGCGAGATCTTCGCGCGGGCCGGCCTGGCCGACGCGGTCATCGCCGGCGCGTTCCGGGAGAAGTTCCTGGAGCTGCGTTACGAGGGCGAGCCGCACTTCTTCGACGGCCCGTCACACGCGGGCGGCCGGGCCGGCGTGATCGTCCCGCAACAGCTGCTGGTCCGCCGCCTGCTCGCCACGTTCCTGGACGGCGGGGGCGACCTGCGTTTCGGGGCCGAGGACGTGGCGCTGCACGACCTGACCACCACCCCGCGGGTCACCTACGCGGGCGGCGAGCTGACGGCCGGCTATGTCGCCGGATGCGACGGCTTCCACGGCGTGAGCCGCACCAGCATCCCGGCGTCGTCCCTGACGACCTACACCTTCGACCACGGCATCGGGTGGTACACGGTGCTGGCCGACGCCCCACCGCCCCGCCACGCGCTGATGGCGGTGAGCCGGCACGGTTTCGCCGCGCAGTTCGCCCGGGGCCCGCAGGCGAGCCGCTTCTACCTGGAGTACCGCCCGGGCGCCGAGGACCCCCGCGAGTGGCCCGACGACTACACCTGGGAGCAGCTGCGCCTGCGCCTGGGCGACCCGGCCCTGCCCGGCGGCACGATCACCGACAAGGAGATCGTCGAGATGCGCAGCTTCGTGGCCGAGCCGATGGCGTACGCCAAGCTCTTCCTGGCCGGCGACGCGGCCCACATCATCACCCCGATGGGCGCCAAGGGCATGAACCTGGCCCTGGCCGACGCCGAGGTCCTGGCCCGGGCACTGACCGGCGCCCTGCGCGGTGCCGACGACACGGCGCTGCGCTCCTATTCGGACACCTGCCTGCGCCGAACCTGGGACTACCAGGAGTTCTCCCGCTGGTTCACCGAGATGGTGCACGACGCGGGAGCCCAGGACGACCCGTTCCGCCGCCGCCTGGCCCGGGCCCGCTTCGACCGACTGTGGGCCAACCCGAAAGCCGCCGAGTGGTTCGCCGACATGATGGCCGGCACGGCCCTCCTCTAGGACCAGGTGCCCAGCGCCGCGATGGTGGCCTCGATGAGGCTCGGGTCGGTGGGGGTGCGCTCGATCGTGCTGCGGTAGTACATCGGCCCGATGGCCATGGCGGCGGCGTGCCGGCTAGGGATCGCCAGGGAGACCTCACCGCGCGTCTGGGCGTCGTCGAGAGCGGCGGCGAGACGGCCGCTAAGGACGCCGGCGAACTGGGCGCGCCGGGCGTCCATGTTCTCGTCCCAGAGGGCGGTGCCGGCCAGGGTCGTGGACACGGCGCGCACGTCGTCGAGATCCAGCTGCCGGGCCATCGCGGTCAGCTCGCGTCGCAACCAGTCCCGGGTGGGCACGGTGGGTTCGGCGAAGAACGGCATCGGGACGGTGGCCATCGCTTCCATGAGGAGAAGCTCGGCTCGCGGCCAGTGCCGGTAAACGGTCGCGCGCCCCACTCCGGCCCGTTCGGCGACCTGGGCGTGCGTCACCGCGGCCGGCCCTCCCTGACGGAGCAGCTCACGCGCGGCGTGCAGGATCGCTTCCTGGCTGCGCAGGAATCGGGGGTCTGTTCCGGTGGGCACCGACCCATCTTATGAGACGACTTGACTCATAGTCGAGTCGCCGTCCATGCTCGCTCTGTGAGACATTCTGTATCGCAAGAGATGACCATGGTTGTCCTGGGAGCATCGGGCGCCACCGGCCGGCACGTGGTGTCCACCGCCCTCGAGCGCGGGCACCGGGCCGTGGCGCTCGTCCGCCGACCGGGGGTGTTCGAGCCACACGACAGGCTGACCGAAGCGACCTGGCCCGACGTCACGGACACCTCGACCCTCACCCGCGTCCTGCCCGGTGCCGACGTCGTGATCAGTGCGCTGGGCGGAGCGGCCGGCGGACCGACGACGGTCTGCGCGGACGGCATCCGATCGGCGGTGACCGCGATGGGAACGGCCGGGGTGACCCGCCTGATCGCGGTCAGCGCCCACGGCGTGCTGGAGACCCACGACAGGTCGCTCTACTCGCGAGCGGTGTGGGCCGGTGTGGCCGGGAGAATGCGCGACAAGGAGGCGATGGAACCGCTGATCACCGGCTCCGGACTGAATTGGACGATCGTGCGGCCGCCGAAGCTGTCGGACCACCACGCCGTCGGGAAATACACGGCCGGCACCGACCTGCCGATCCGGCTGTGGAGCTCCATCGGCCGCTCCGATCTCGCCGCTTTCCTGATCGACGAGGCCGAGACCCCGCGGTACGCACACGCCTACCCGCGGATCACCCGATGAACGTCACGATCCCCGACCAGACGGGAAAGGTCGCGGTCGTCACCGGGGCGACCGGCGGCATGGGCCAGATCATCGCGGCCGACCTCGCCCGGGCCGGCGCGCACGTGGTCGTCATCGCCCGCGACCCGGCCCGCATCGGACCTGGGGTGGCGAACCGCTTCGAGGTCGTCGCCGGGGATCTGTCCCGGCGTGCGGACGTCGTGACCGCCGCGCGGACCATTGCGGACCGGCACGACCAGATCCACCTTCTGATCAACAACGCCGGTGCGCACTTCCCCGAACGCCGACTCTCGGCCGACGGCGTCGAGATGCACATCGCCCTCGACTACCTCGCCGCCTACGGCCTCATGACCCGGCTGGACGGACCACTGCGGCGCGGCCGGGCCCGGGTGGTGAACGTCGCGAGCGACACCCTCAACGACACCCGCCCGGTCAAACTCGCCGGCCGGCCCCGCCCGGCGACCCTCGACCTGGCCGGCGTCGACGATCTGGCCCGGCTGAACCCCGCCGCCGGGTTCGTGCCCTTCGAGGCGTACGCGCGGGCCAAGCTGATGACCGTCGCCGCCGGTTACGCCCTCGCGCGCGAACTCGCCGCCGACGGGGTGACCGTGAATGCTCTGCATCCCGGGATCGTCGCCACCGGCATCGTCGACGACCTGATACCGGCACCGCTGCGCCCGTTCCGCGGGCTGATCCGCCGTAGCCTCCTCACCCCGGCCCAGGGAGCCGAGACCGCGCTGCACCTCGCCACCGATCCCGGCCTGGCCGGGGTGACCGGCAAGTATTACAACCGCGACATCGAGAAGACCACACCGCCGCTGTCCCACCACGACGGCACCCAGCGGAGACTCCTCGCACTCAGCGAGCTCCACTTCGCCCGCTGAGCACACCGGCCACCGCTAGCCGCCGGCCATCGCGCCCACCACCAGAAACGGCTCCTCGCCGGTGGCGACCCGGTCGGGGAGCGGGGTGTCGGGCGGGTCGTTGGAGAGGTCCTCCTCGCAGGCGAAGAAGCGGACCAGGGCCCGCCGCTTCGCCGTGTCGCGGTCGCGCATCGTGCCGACCAGCATCGGGAACCGCTCCTCGACCGCGTCCAGCACGGCTCGCTGGGTGACCGGACCGGCGACGTCGACCTCGACCTCGCCGGTCACCTTGGCCAGGTTGCGCAGGTGGGGTGGGAGGATCACGCGGATCACGGCAGGACCTGGACCTCGACCGACAGGACCGCGGGCAGGTCGCGGACGATCGGCTGCCAGCTGTCGCCGCCGTCGGGGGAGCCGTAGATCTGGCCGCCGGTGGTGCCGAAGTAGATGCCGCAGTCGTCCAGGGTGTCCACCGCCATCGCGTCGCGCAGGACGTTGACGTAGCAGTTCTCCTGGGGGAGGCCGTTGGTGAGCGGCTCCCACTCGCCGCCGCCGGTGCGGCTGCGGTAGACGCGCAGCTTCGCGTCGGGCACGTAGTGCTCGGAGTCGCTGGTGATCGGGATGACGTAGACGGTCTCCGGCTCGTGGGCGTGCACGCCGATCGGGAAGCCGAAGTCCGTCGGCAGGTTGCCGCTGATCTCGCGCCAGCTGCCGCCGGCGTCGTCCGTACGCATCACGTCCCAGTGTTTCTGCATGAAGAGCACGTCGGGGTTGGACGGGTGCATGGCGAGGCGGTGCACGCAGTGGCCGACCTCGGCGTCGGCGTCGGGGATGCCTTCGGAGCGCAGGCCCCGGTTGATCGGCTGCCAGCTCTTGCCGCCGTCGTCGGTGCGGAACGCGCCGGCCGCCGAGATGGCCACGAAGATCCGGTCCGGGTCGACCGGGTCGAGAATGATGGTGTGCAGGCACATGCCGCCGGCGCCGGGCTGCCAGGCGGGGCCGGTCGGGTGGTTGCGCAGCGCGGTCAGCTCGGCCCAGCTCCGGCCGCCGTCGGTGGAGCGGTAGAGGGCCGCGTCCTCGGCGCCCGCGTACACCGTGTCGGGGTCGGTGCGGGACGGCTCGAGGTGCCAGATCCGCTTGAACTCCCACGGGCGCGGCGTTCCGTCGTACCAGAGGTGGTCGCCGACCTCACCCGCGTACGCGAAGTCGTTGCCCACCGGGTTCCAGGAGCGGCCGCCGTCGTCGGAGCGCTGGATCACCTGCCCAAACCAGCCGGAGGACTCCGATGCCCACAGCCGGTCGGGGTCGGCCGGCGAACCGGCCACGTGGTAGATCTCCCACCCGCCGAAGTGCGGGCCGCTCACCTTCCAATCCTTGCGCGTGCCGTCGGCGGTCAGCGTGAACGCGCCCTTGCGTGTGCCTACCAGGAGCCGGACGTCAGTCATGGCCCCCATAGTGCCGTAAGTCACATCAGTGTGGCGTCGCGGCGGGGAGGCAAATCTTGGCCTTCGTACCCCGTCCGGTGCCGGCCGAGTCGAGGGCCAGCCGGCCGCCGTGCGCGTTGACGATCCGCCAGGCGATCGCCAGGCCGAGGCCCATGCCGGGGACGGCCTGCTCCTGGGCGTGCCGGCCGCGGTAGAAGCGTTCGAAGACGTACGGCAGCTCCTCGGCGGGGATGCCGGCGCCCTGGTCGTGCACCTCGATCCGGGCCCCGGCCACCCGCACACTGACCTCGTTGCCGCCGGGGGAGAAGGCGACGGCGTTGCGTACGACGTGCTCGAGTGCCTGGCTCAGGGCGGCGGCTTCGCCGACGACGTACGCCGGAAGTTCTTCACCGGAAAGAGTGACCGTCACGCCGCGCTCGGCCGCGAGGGGTTCGCAGGTGTCGACCGCGGTCCGCGCGGCGGCGGCGAGATCGACCAGACCCTCGGCCTTGGCCGGCGCGTCGTCGGGGCGGGTACCGGCCAGCAGGTGGTCGACCATCCGGACCAGGCGGTCGCCGTTGCGCCGGATCGGTTCGAGCATCCGCCGGTACGGGGCCAGGTCCTCGTCCTCGGCCAGCATCTCCAGGTAGCCCTGCATGGTGGTGACCGGCGTGCGCAGTTCGTGCGACACGGCGGCGACCAGGTCCTGTTCGCGGCGCATCAGGCGGGTGAGTTCGGCGTCGAGGAAGCTCAGCCGGTTCTGCTCGCGGATCGCCTCGAGGTGCCCGATGGCCTGGGCGGCGAGGTCACTGAGCAGAGTCACCTCGCGCTCGTCGATCTCCCGCGGCTCCCGGTCGAGGACACAGACGCTGCCGAGGATGTGGCCGTCCGGGTTGACCAGCGGCACCCCGGCGTAGAAGCGGAGGTACGGCGCACCGGTGACGTTCGCGTAGTCCCGGAAGCGCGGGTCGACGCGGGCGTCCGGGACGATCAGCGGGCGCGGGTCGTCGAGCATCCAGGCGCACAGCGAGATGGCCCGGGGCGCCTCGCTGCCGTCCATGCCGGTGTTTCCGGCGAACCACTGACGGTTGCGGTCCACCAGCGTCACGGTCGACATGGGCGTGTCGAAGATCCGCGCGGCGAGCCTGGTCAGGTCGTCGAGCACGACCGGGCGTACCGCGTCCAGCAGGCCATATGTGTGCAGCGCCGCCAATCGGGAATGCTCTGCCGCTGGGCTCAACGTCGTTTCCTGTCCGTCGGTGATGTAGTCGTAGGTCGGCACCGCACGTCGCTACCTGAGAGATTCACCTTCAGCACGTAAGGTCCCGTGCCATGACGCGGATCCTGCTGATCTCGGGAAACACCCGAGCCGACTCGCTGCATACGGCAGCGCTGCGCACGGCGGCCCGGTTCGCCCCGCCGGAGATCAGTGCGTCGCTCTACGACGGCCTACGTGACCTGCCGGCGTTCGTGCCGGGTGACTACTCCTCGCCCGACCCGGTGGCATTCCTGCGCCTGCAGGTCGCCGCCGCCGACGCCGTCGTCTTCAGTACCCCGGAATTCGCCGGTTCGATCCCGGGCAGCCTGAAAAACCTGCTGGACTGGCTGGTGGACGGGGGCGACCTGAGCCACAAGCCGGTCGCCTGGCTGTCCGTGTCCACGCCCGGCCAGGACGACGGCGCGCGCGACCTGCTGGAGACGGTGCTCGCGCACGCGAACGCGAAGATGCTGCACCCGGCGTGCATGCGGATCCCGCTCAACGCGGCCGCGCTCGACGAGGTGGACGGCACGCTCACCGACCCGCATCTGCATCAGGCGCTGCTGGACATGCTGGACGTGCTGTCGAGGGCCCTGGCCGCGCCGAAACCGAAGGCACAGCCGTCCTGGCAGGGGGTCTCCAGCATGTTCCCGGTCGTGCAGCGCAACGACGCCTCCGCCCCGTTCCGGTCCTGGCGGGCGGAGATCTGGCGACCCGACGCCTAAACCCGGGCGCTCCTCTGCCGATGTGAACCTCAGCGGTTGACAAACGCCGGGAGAGTGCGTGCTCAGGGAACGAGACGAGGGCTTCACCCTCGTCGAGATGGTCGTGGCGCTGGCCATTCTGAGTGTCACCATGCTCGCGAGCGCCCCGTTCTTCGTGCGCAGCCTGACCAACGTCAACAAGCAGCGCGCCAAGCAGGCCGCGATCCAGCTCTCCGACACCGCGATGGAGCAGGTGCGCGGCCTGAAGGGCAGCGCCCTGCTGAGCGGGCGCAGCGTCAGGGCGACCCAGGCGCAGTTCGACGCCGCTTCCACCGTGGTCCAGCCGTACCTGAAGACGATGCAGGTGGCCGGCGATCCGATGATCACCGACAGCACCTCGACGGTGGGGGCGGACGCGCCGATCTCCACGTCGGCCCAGCGGGTCACGGTCGAGGGCACCACGTACACCCAGAACATCTACGTCGGGGAGTGCGAGGTCTATCTGACCGGCACCACCGAGTGCGTCTATCCGAAGGGCGCGGCGGCTCCGGCCGACTCGACCCAGATCCTGCAGTTCTTCCGGGTCGTGGTGCTGGAGACCTGGCCGGATTCCACCTGTGCGAGCAGCCTGTGCAGCTACGTCGCCACGACCCTGGTCTCCCGCGCGTCCGAGCCGACCTTCGACTTCAACCGGCCGTCGCCGGTGGTCATGGAGAACACTCCGACCTGGTACGTCGGCGACACCGTCTCCTATCAGCTCAAGGCCCGCGGCGGTCAGCTCCCCAACACCTGGACGATCGTCCAGCTCCCGGCCGGCCTCTCGCTGGCCTCGTCCGGGATCATCACCGGGGTCCCGAGCACGCCGGGCGTCACGTCGACCACCGCGACGGTCACCGACCACGCGAATCGCACCAACACCGGTTCGGTGACGATGACCGTCGTCAAGCCGCCGGCACCGACCGTTCCCACCGGCGTCGTCAGCCGCATCGGTGACGCCTACAGCCTGGCCCTGTCGGCCTCCGGCGGGGTGGCGCCGTACACCCCCTGGGACGTGACCGGCCTCCCGCCCGGCCTGGCCTTCGACGCCGGCACCGGCCTCATCAGCGGCAGCCCGACCACCGCCGGCACCTACACCGTCACCGTCACGGTGACCGACGCCAATGCGAGGACCGGCAAAGCTAACTACACCCACACCGTGAATCCCGGGCTGACCCTGAGCGGCCTGTCCGACCAGACGATCGGCCTGAAGTCGAGCCTCGATCTCACCGCGGTCGCCGCGGGTGGTGACGGCGACTACACCTACAGCGCCACCGGCCTGCCGACCAGTGTGTCGATCAACAAGAACACCGGTTCGTTCTCGGGCAAGGCCTCGTCGTCGGGCCGGTTCCTGCCCACGATCACCGTCACCGACGGCAGCGGTGGCACGGCCAGTAAGCAGATCGTGGTCATCGTGACGACGAGTGACTCGCTGGTCTTCACCGCGCCCGCGCTGACTGCGCCCGACCAGAGCACGGTCAAGGGCAGCGCCGCGGCGCTGGCCCTGGCGACCAACGGAACGCTGCTGGGTCTTTCGCCCGCGCTGTCCGTCTCCGGGCTCCCGCCGGGCCTGACCTTCAACGCCCTGACCAAGGTCATCTCCGGGACCCCGACGACCGCCGGCACCTACGTGGTGACGGCGACCGCCACCACCGTCGCGCCGCCGAGCAGCAGCATCCTCACCTTCGTCTGGAAGATCACATGAGCGAGATCGAGACCCCGGAGGCGGGCGACGAAGGCTTCTCCCTGATCGAGCTCATCGTCTCGATGTCCGTCATGGCGGTGATCATGGTGATCGTCACCGGGGCGATCACGGAGGTCTACTCCGACGTCAACCGGACCGACAGCCTGAGCAACGCGCGGGACCAGATCGGCAACAGCTTCCGCCGGCTGGACAAGGAACTGCGCTACGCCACCTGGGTCTCCACGCCCGCGCAGGTGGGCGGCGTCTGGTATCTCGAGTACGCCACCCCGACCAACTGCCAGCAGCTCGTCTTCCGGAACGGGGCCCTGACCCGGGCCGTCTGGACGCTGCCCGGCACGACCCCGGGGGCGGCCACGACGATCGCCACCGACCTGACCCAGACCGGTTCGTTCGCGCCGTTCACCGTCTACGCGCCCGGCGACCAGCCGTACGCCTCGGCCAGCCCGAACGTCAGTGGTGTCGGCAGCGGCTACGAACCCGAGCACAACCAGGTCCGGCTCCGGTTCAGCGGCACGGTCGGCAAGACCGTCCTGCCCCTGGACGTGCTGTTCACGGCGCAGAACACCAACCGCAACACGTCGGCGCTCAACGACTGCAGCAAGGGGAGGCCGTCCGCATGAGGCTCTCGCTCCGCCGCGACGAGGGGTCGATGCCGCTGGCCATGCTGGTCGTGACCGTCGTGCTGGCCCTCTCGGCGACGCTCGTCCCGATCGTGGTTCGCCAGATCAAGAACACCGTGAACTACGACCAGCGGGCCGCCGCTCTCGATGCCGCCCAGGCCGGCCTGGACGTGATGATGGCCCGCGTCCGCGCCGCGTCCGACGCCGTGCAGAACGGTTACCTGGAGAATCTGCCGCCGTGCACGATGAGCGGGACGACCGGCGCGACCGGCGGCACCATCACCTCGGCGTACACGGTGACGGTCACCTACCGCGACAAGGACGGCAACACGATCACCAGCTGCGCCGTCTACGACGTGCCCACCACCGCGATCGTCCAGTCGGCCGGCACCAACGGCACGGTGACCCGCACGCTGACCGCCACGTACGTCTTCTCCACCAGCAACACCAACATCCCGGGCGGCCGGATCAAGATCGCCAGCAGCACCCTGGGCGACCAGTGCCTTGACGCCGGCGCCGCGGCGAGCCCGGCCGCCGGGACCGCCGTCCTCGTGCAGACCTGCAACGGCAGCAGCCAGCAGCAGTTCGGCTACACACCGGACCTCTACCTGAAGCTGGTCTCCTCGGAGTCGTCCACCGCGACGTCGGGCATGTGCCTGTTCTCGAACTCGACGCGGGTGAGCGGCACCACGCCGGTCGTCTTCCAGGCCTGCCCGACCGTGCGCACCACGAACTTCCAGTGGGCGCTCGACGGCAGCAGCGTCTTCCACGCCACCACCTCGGCCAGCAAGTCCGACGGCAGCTTCTGCATGAACATCAAGACTCCCGGATCGGTCGCCGACCACACGGTGCTCCTCGCCGGCTGCGGCGCCACGTCCAACAAGAACGTCTGGTACTCCGCACCCGGCGTCGGCGCCGGGATGGCCGGTGACTCCACCAACCAGCTGGTCAACTACAAGCAGTTCAGCCGCTGCCTGGACGTGACCAGCAAGAGCACCAGTGCGACGTACATGATCGCCTGGTTCTGCAAGCAGGACCCGGGCGCCCTCGTCGACTTCAACCAGCAGTGGGTCCACCCCGTGCCGGTGCTGCCGGCCATCTCCAAGTCCGGGCCGATCATCGTCAACAACACCAGCGCCAACAGCAACGCCAACAACGGCAGCGCCAATAACAACTACTGCCTGAAGTCGCCGGGCATCGTCACCTCGACGTCGTGGGCGACGGTGGTGTCGTGCAAGGACGCCGCCACCCAGGCTCAGGAGACGCTGACCTGGACGGTCTACCACGACACCGGCGACTACGGCACGAGCTACCGGATCATGGACTACAAGGGGTACTGCCTGCAGCCCACCGAGCAGGGCAGCGGCGTCGCCAACGACTTCCACGGCGACGGCACCAGCAAGGTCAAGGTCGCCACGTGCAGCACGGCCGACATCCAGAAGTGGAACGCGCCGGCGAACATCGACCAGCCGACGCCGCTGGTCAACCTCACCGAGAAGTAGGCCGCCGGGCCGCCGACTTGGCCCGGTACATCGCGGCGTCCGCCTCGCGCAGCAGATGGTCGGGGTCGGCCCCGCCGTCGCCGCCGGAGAGCGCCACGCCGATGCTGCAGCCCACCTCGACCCGCTCGCCGTCGATGAAGAACGGTGCGCGGATCGCCGCGTGGATGTTGTCGCAGGCCGCCTTGTGCCCGTCCGGCCGGGTGATCCCGTCGAGCAGGACCACGAACTCGTCGCCGCCGAGCCGGGCCACCGTGTCGGACTTGCGCAGCAGGCCGGTGAGCCGCCGGGCCACCTCGATCAGCAGCTGATCGCCGGCTGCGTGCCCGAGCGTGTCGTTGACCGCCTTGAAGCCGTCCAGGTCGAGCAGCAGGATCGCGAACCGGTAGTCGGGCTGGCGGCCCGCCCGCCGGCCGGCCTGCTCCATCCGGTCCTCCAGCAGCACCCGGTTGGGCAGCCCGGTGAGGTGGTCGTGCAGGGCCGCGTTGCGCAGGCTCTCCTCCTTGTCGCGGAGGGCGGCCATGGTCACCTCGTAGTCGAGGGCGGCGGCCAGCAGCGCCCCCGAGTGGTTCATCATCTCGCGGCCGGGCGGGGTGGTGGACTGGATCCGGCCGACCGCGGCGAGGACACCCCAGTCGGCGTTCCGGCTGCGGACCGGCACCAGGAACACCACGTCGCCGGCCGGCCCGTCGGTCGTACCGAACAACTCGGGCGGCGGGAAGTCGGCGGCGTCGACCGCGTGCCCGGTCGGGCAGCCGGCCCGGAACTCGCCGACCACGTCGAGCCGGCCCTCGGAATTCCACAGGCCGAGGCAACCGGCCAGCGCCGGGGTCAGGCCCAGCCAGCCGAGCGCGCGCGGGTCGCTGCCGTGCGTGCCGAGCAGCTCGATGCCCAGTTCGTACTGGATGTTCAGGGTGCTCTGCAGGTATTGCACCTGGGCGAACAGGCTGCGCGCCTGCGGTTCGGAGATCGGCAGGCCGTGCCCGGTGCAGCCGCACGAGTCCCGCCGCACGAAGGTCGTCGGGACGTGCCGGACCAGCCGCTCACCGGAGTTCTCCGACAGCTCGGTGAGGAGCTGGTAGACGACGGCGCCGACCTGGTCGAGCGGCTGCCGCACGGTGGAGAGGCTGGGCCGCAGGTAGGCGGCGTCGGCGATGTCGTCGAACCCGACCACGGCCAGCTCGGTCGGCAGGTCGTAACCGGCCCCGGTCATCCGGGAGATCAGGCCGATCGCGTTGCGGTCGGTGCCCAGCACGATCGCGGTGGCCGGCATGCCCGCCTTGATCAGACCGTCGGCGACCGTCTCACCGCCGCTCTCGTGGTTGTCGCCGGAGTCGAGCAGAAGCGACGGCTGAGGGGTGATGCCGTGCGCGAGCAGCGCCTCCCGGTAACCCTCGTAGCGTTCCCGCACGTCGAAGTGGGCGAGATAGCCGGCGAAGGCGATCCGCTCGTGGCCGTGCTCGACCAGGTGCGCGACCGCCTCGCGGACGCCGCTGCGGTTGTCGGCCAGCACCGCCGAGCAGCCGCTGCCGGTGGCGTCCTGGGCGACGAACACGACCGGCAGGCCGGACCGGTGCGCCTCGGCCGCGTACGCCGTGCCGACCGCGCCGGGCAGCACGACCAGGCCGGCCAGCTGGTTCCAGGAGATCGGCCGGCGGAAGTCGGGCAGGCCGCTGCGGTCGGCGCTGTGCGCGCCGGGGTCGAGGGTCTGGATCGCCATGATCCGGTCCCCGCCGCCGGCCGCCGCCGTGTTGATGCCCTCGATGATCGCCCCGTAGTAGTCGCCCCCGACGAAGGGCGAGAGGATCCCGAAGGTACGGCGGCCGTTCACTCCGCCATGATCTCTCGAAACACCGGTGTCGTGGGTCACATCCCAGCCGTCGGGCAGAATGTCGGACCGTGACAAGAGCACAGGGTGACGCGCAGCCGCCGGAGTCGACGGTGTCGCTGGACTATTTCACCGGGCTGTACCTCGCCAAGGACGATCCGTGGGACCTCGCCACCAAGTGGCACGACCAGCGTAAATACGCGGTGACGGTGGCCAGCCTGCCGAAGCCGCGGTACCGCCGGTGTTACGAGCCGGGCGCGTCGGTGGGCCTGCTGACCCGGTTGCTGGCCGAGCGCTGCGACGAGGTCCTCGCGGTGGACAGCGTACCGGAGGCGGTGCAGACGGCGACCGAGAACGTGCGCGACCTGCCGAACGTCACGGTCGAGGTGGCGCTGCTGCCGGCCGAGCTGCCGACCGGCACGTTCGACCTGATCGTGGTGGGTGACCTCTTCTACTACCTGTCCGCCGCCGATTTCGAGGCGCTGGTCGACGGCCTGCTGGAGCGGCTCGAGCCGGGCGGCGACCTGGTGTCGGTGCACTTCCGCGACCGGGAGAACCCGGGCAACTACGACGGCTTCAACGTGCACGAGGCGCTGGCCGCCAAGATCGGGCGGGTCGTCCATCACGAGGACGAGTGGTTCGTGCTGGATGTTTTTCGCGCGAACGCCGAACGGTAGCGGTGCGGGCTCGTCCCCACGATCCGCTTGAAACGGTCGCGGAACGCGGTCGGTGATCCGAAGCCGACCGCCCCGCCGATCCGGTCCACCGATTGCGCGGTCGTCTCGAGCAGGTGCTGGGCGCGGCGGATCCGGGCCCGGTGCAGCCACTGCAGCGGAGTGGTGCCGGTGTGCTCACGGAACCGCCGGTTCAGCGTGCGCGTGCTCATCCGCGCGTGCGCCGCGATCTCGTCCAGCGTGAGTTCGCGGCCGGCGTTGTCGTCGAGCCAGCGCAGCAGGGGTTCCATCGTCGAGCCGCGCGGCACCGGCGGCTGCTCCGGCACGATGAACTGGGCCTGCCCGCCGTCGCGTTCGAGCGGCATCACCGACAGCCGGGCGGCGTCGGCCGCGACCGCCGACCCGTGGTCCCGCCGGATCATGTGCAGGCACAGGTCGAGCCCGGCGGCCGCGCCGGCCGAGGTCAGCAACTGGCCGTTGTCGACGTAGAGGACGGCCGGGTCGAGATCGACCCGCGGGTACGTCCGCGCGAACAGGTCGGCGCCGACCCAGTGCGTGGTGGCCCGCTTGCCGTCGAGCAGCCCGGTCGCGGCGAGAACGAACGCGCCGGCACAGATCGACGCGATCCGGGTGCCGCGCGCCGCGGCCGCCCGCAACGCCGACACCACTTCCTGCGGTACGGACTGGTCCGCGCACCCGGGCACCATGATCGTGTCCGCGTCCTGAAGCGCGGAGAGCCCGTGATCCACCCGGATCGTGAACGCGCCCGCCCGCACCTCCGGCGATGGCGCACAGACGCGTACGTCATAGGCGGCGGAACCGTCGCCCAGCCGCACCCGGGCGAAGACCTCGATCGGCGTAGCCAGATCGAAGGGAATGACCCCGTTCAGGGCGAGCACGACGACGCGATGCATGCCGCGCAGTCTAGTGGCGAGAATCCGTTGACCCGTGCCATTCCCGCCACTGTCGGTAGCGCATCGGCCGGGTCTACGCCTCGCTCGGCCTGGCCGTCCCGGTCTTCGGCCCGGCCACGGTCGGTCGCTGTGCGTTGCGCGTTCTGCAACCTAAGGCTGCGGCCGGCGCGGTTCAGCGCGGATCACCGGGTTGTTACGTTCTTGCGCGCTGTGATCACAAGGGGGTCTTCCAGTGTCGAGACGTGCGACTCGAGCCGTGGCGGCGGCCCTGGCGATAACCCTGTGCGTCGCGTGCGGTGAGGACCGGCCCGCGGTCGCCCGGAGCACCTACACGCTGGGATTCGTCAACGGGGCGAGCACCGAGTTCCACAACTGCCTGCAGAAGGCGGTCGAGGGGGAGGCCACCCGGCGCGGCGTCAAGGTGATCACCGCGAACTCGAAGCAGGACCCGAAGGCCGAACTGTCCAACATCGAGAACCTGATCGACCAGCACGTGGACGCGGTGATCGTGCAGACCGTCAGCACCGACGCCCTCGAGGCCGACATCGCCAAGGCCCGGGCGGCCAAGATCCCGATCTTCCTGACCTCGGTCGCGCCCGCCGACACCGGCTCGATCCTGGGTGCCGTCGCGGTCGACCTCAACCAGGTCGGGCTGCTCGACGCGAGCTGGGTCAGCAATGACGCGGTCGGCGCCCCGGGCACCGCCGCCGTCATCGCGGGTGCCCCGGGTGCGGCCTCCGACCTGCTGATCCGGGGCTTCACCGACAACCTCCCGAAGAACATCACGGTGGTGGCGAGCAAGCCGGGCATGTTCGACCGGGCCAAGGCCAAGGCGGTCGCGGCCGAGATGATCAAGGACCACCCCGATCTCGGGTACGCCTTCGTGGCCAACGAGGACATGGCCGTCGGTGCCGCCGAGGCCTTCCGGGCCGCTGGGAAATCGGTGAAGATCGTAACGGTGAACGGGACGGACACCGGACTCGCCGGCATTCGGGACGGCCGATTCGCCGCGACCGTGTCCAACCCCGCCGCCCGCCTCGGCCAGCAGGCCGTGGAGAACACGATCAGCCTGCTCAACTCGGAGCCGATCGACCAGATCGACTATGTTGCGATCAGCCTGATCACCAAGATCGACCTCGCTCGGGCGCCGAGTTACTGCCTGATCGACTAGGAGGCCCCCCGTGCCCATCGACCCGGAAGAGGCGAAGCTGCGGGTCGGCCCGCCCCCCGACCACGCCGCCGGGCTCGCGGCGGTGCGGATCAGCATGGCCACGGCGCTCAAGCAGATGGGCGTCGTGAAGACCGCGCGCAACCTGCTCAGCCTCAACCAGGTCGACGGATTCGACTGCATGAGCTGCGCCTGGCCCGACCCGCAGGGCCACCGGCACACCGCCGAGTTCTGCGAGAACGGCGCGAAGGCGGTCTCCTGGGAAGGCGTACGCGAGTCGGTCGGTCCTTCGTTCTTCGCCGAGCATTCCCTGGCGGACCTGGCCGGCCGGACCGATCACTGGCTGGAGAAACAGGGCCGGCTCATCCATCCGATGGTCCGGCGCGAGGGCGGCACCCACTACGAGCCGATCTCCTGGTCCGATGCGTTCGCCCTGATCGGCTCGCATCTGCGAGCCTTGAAAAGCCCCGACGAGGCGATCTTCTACACCTCCGGCCGCACCAGCAACGAGGCCGCGTTCCTCTACCAGCTGTTCGCCCGCGCCTTCGGCACCAACAACATGCCGGACTGCTCCAACATGTGCCACGAGTCCACCTCGGTGGGCCTGGCCCGCACGATCGGCATCGGCAAGGGCTCGATCAGCCTGCAGGACCTGCACGAGGCCGACCTGATCGTGATCTCCGGGCAGAACCCCGGCACCAACCACCCCCGCATGCTCACCGCCCTGGAGATCGCCAAGAAGAACGGCGCCCGCATCCTGGCGATCAACCCGCTGCCCGAGGCCGGCCTGCTGCGCTTCGACAACCCGCAGAAACCGCGCGGCCTGGCCGGGCGCGGCACCGGCCTGGCCGACCGGCTGCTGCAGATCCGCTCCAACGGCGACCTCGCCCTCTGGCAGGCCATCGGCCACCTGCTGCTGGCCGGTGGGGCGATCGACCGCGACTTCATCGACACGCACACCGTCGGCTTCGCGGCGTGGGCGCGGCACATCGAGCAGATCGACCGCGATGCGGTGCTGCGCGCCACCGGCCTGCCCTGGGCGGAGATCGAGGCGGCCGCCGCCATGCTCGCGTCCTCGAAACGGATCGTGCACTGCTGGGCCATGGGCATCACCCAGCACCACAACGCGGTCGCCACGATCAAGGAGTTCGTCAACGTCGCGCTGCTCCAAGGCATGATCGGCAAGCCCGGCGCCGGCCTGTGCCCGGTCCGCGGCCACTCCAACGTGCAGGGCGACCGCACCATGGGCATCTGGGAGAAGCCGCTCCCGGTGTTCCTCGACGCCCTCGCCGCCGAGTTCGGCTTCGAGCCGCCCCGGGAGCACGGGTTCGACGCCGCCGACGCGGTCCGTGCCCTCCGGGACCGCCGGGCCAGGGTCTTCATCGGCCTGGGCGGTAACTTCGTGGCGGCCATGTCCGACACCGAGGTCACCGCGGCCGCCATGCGCGGCGCCGACCTCACCGTGCAGATCTCCACCAAGCTCAACCGCAGCCACATCGATGCCGGCGGCACCGCGCTCATCCTGCCCACCCTGGGCCGCAGCGAGATCGACCGCACCGGCGGCACCGTCCAGCGGGTCACCGTCGAGGACTCGATGTCGGCCGTGCACGCCTCCCGCGGCCGGTCCGCCCCGGCCGGTCCGCTGCTGCGTTCCGAGGTCGAGATCGTGAGCCGGATCGCCGCGGCCACCCTCGGCTCGTCCTCCGGGATTCCGTGGGCCGAGTTCGCCGCCGACTACGACACCATCCGTGAGCGGATCGGCCGGGTCGTCCCCGGCGCCGCCGGCTACGCCGAGAAGATCCGGCAGGACGGCGGCTTCACCATGCCGCACCCGCCCCGCGATTCCCGTACGTTCCCCACCCCCGAGGGCCGGGCCGTCTTCACGGTCAGCCCGCTCGAGGTGCTCGAGGTGCCGTCGGGCCGGCTCGTGCTGCAGACCATCCGCAGCCACGACCAGTTCAACACCACCATCTACGGCCTCGACGACCGCTACCGCGGTATCAAGTCCGGCCGGCGGGTCCTGTTCATCAGCGCGGAGGACCTCGCCGAGTTCGGGTACGCCGACGGCGACCACGTCGACCTGATCTCCGAGTGGTCCGACGGTGTCGAACGCCGCGCCGAGAAGTTCCGGCTGGTGGCCTACCCGACACCGAAGGGCTGCGTCGCCGCCTACTACCCGGAGACGAATCCGCTGATCCCGCTGGACTCGCAGGCGGCCGAGAGCGGCACCCCGACATCGAAGTGGGTGATCGTCCGACTGACCTCGACCGCGGAGCCGCCCGGTGCCGCCGTGGCGTAGGTCCGCCATCATGGGGCGATGCCCAAGGGACTGTCCTACACCGACGCCGTCAAGATCCTCGGCGGTTCCGGTCCGCTGACCAAGGCGGTGGACAACCTGCTGGGCGGCGCGCTGAACGCCGCCACGCTCGGCGGCAGCGACGCTGCCTTGAGCTTCTTCGACGCCAAGGCGGAAATGGTCCGGCTGGGCGGGCTGGTGACCACCAAGATCACCGATCTCGTACGCGGATTGAGCCGCTACAACCGCACCGAGCGCCTGCTGGCCGCCTCGGCCGTCCTCGCGGTCACCTCGCTGTTCGAGGCGCTGGAGGACAGCCTCCGGCTCGCCGGCATCGAACCGGCCGAGTTCACTCGCGAGGATCAGCTCGGACTCGTGAGCGCGCCCAGCGAGGACTGGGTAGGCAGTCTGATCACCGCGCCGATCCCGCTGCCCTCGCCGGCGACGTCCTACGACGAACACCTGCGCGAGATCGCCGTGTGGTCCACGAAGCGCAGTGCCGCTCTCCTCTCGTATGTCGGCGGCCTCGCCGTGTGGGACAAGGCCGACGAAAGTACCAAGTTACGGGCAGTGGCCGGGGCCGCGAGTCATATCGTCAACCGGACCGCCGAACGATACGACGAGCATCATCGGCAACTGGCCGGCGAGATTCCCGAATTCGCCATCTGGTCCGGCCGCCTGGAGGCCCGGGCCACCGCGCAGAGCCTCCGGCGTCTCGAGGACCTCCTGGTGCGTGCCTCGGCCGGCCGCGACCCGAGCCGGCACCGCGGCGCCCTGTCCCGCGCCTACCGGGCCAAGCTCAGCCGCCCGGTGCTCGGCGGCGACGCCGGCGAGGTGGTCCTGCCGGATCTCGGTGACGCCTATGTGGACCCGCTGTTCCAGGCCCGGTCGACCGACGCCGGATCCCGGCCCTCCGACGACACCTGGTGGAACAGCGCGGTGCGCGACGACTTCCACAGCTTCCTGGCCACCTACCTGACCACCGCGGGCGCGACCGAGACACCGCTGCTGCTGCTCGGCCAGCCGGGCGCGGGAAAGTCCTCGCTCACCCACATCCTGGCCGCCCGCCTCCCGGCGAACGACTACCTCGTCGTCCGGGTGCCGCTGCGCGAGGTCCCGGCCGAGGCGGAGATCCAGGACCAGATCGAGCTGGCCGTCCGGGCCGCCATCGGCGAGACCGTGGCCTGGGCCGAGATGGCCGAGGACGCGCTCGCGGTCGTCCTGCTCGACGGCTTCGACGAGCTGCTCCAGGCCACCGGCCTGCACCAGTCCGACTACCTGCAGCGGGTCGCCCAGTTCCAGGAGCGCGAGCTGGCCCAGAACCGCCCGGTCGCGGTGATCGTGACCAGCCGGGTGGCGGTGGCCGACCGGGCCCGCATCCCGTCGGGCAGCCTGGTGGTCCGGCTCGAACCGTTCGGTGAGCCGCAGATCGATCAGTGGCTGGGGGTCTGGAACGGCGCGAACCCGTCGATCGAGCCGCTGCGCCTTCGCGTCCTGACCCGGCTGCCCGAACTGGCTGGGCAACCGCTGCTGCTGCTGATGCTCGCGCTCTACCACTCGAGCGGAAACCCGCTCTCCGACGAGTTCGACACCGCCCACCTCTACGAACGGCTGCTGAGCGAGTTCGCCGACCGGGAGGTGCGCCGGGTGCACGCCGGCCGCCCCGAGTCGGCGATGCCCGCCCTGGTCGAGGCCGAGTTGCTGCGACTGTCGGTGGTGGCGTTCGCGATGTTCCACCGCAACCGCCTCTGGGTCACCGAACGTGAGCTCGACGACGACCTGGCCGGCCTCGGCCTCACCCCCTCGCGCACCGCCGCCACCGAGGGTTTCCGCACCCCGCTGACCGCCGCCCAGGAGATGGTCGGCCGGTTCTTCTTCATCCAGCGCGCTCAGGCGCTGCGCGACGACAAGGCCTTCCGGACGTACGAGTTCCTGCACGCCACGTTCGGCGAATACCTGGTGGCCCGCCTGGTCGTGCAGGCTCTCCGGGACACCACGGCCCGGGAGAACGCGGCCGTCCTGGCGATCCGGCTCGGTCCGCAGCCCGAGGCCGACCTGCTCCAGGACCTGCTCGGCTACACGCCCCTGACCACCCGCAACACGGTGCTGCAGTTCGTCCGGTCCCTTCTCGACATCCCGGCCCGGGCCGAGATCCGGGAGTTCCTGGTGCGCCGGACCCGCCAGGCGGTGACCCGGCCGCAGTACACGCCGGGCCGCTACCGCCCGATCGACAAGCGCATCGACCACTGGATGGCCACCTACTCCTTCAACCTGGTGTTGCTGACGCTGGCCTGCGGCGGCGAACTGCGGGCGACCGACCTGTTCACCGAGGCGAGCGACCCGGCTGACTGGTTGCGCGGCACCGCATTGCAGTGGCGGGCGGCGGTGCCGGGCGGGATCTGGCTGGATTCGCTGGAGGACCTGTCGGTCCGGCGGGAGGTGCGCGACGGGCGCCGCGACATGGTCCTGCGTGCCTTCGACGATCCCGAGTTCCGTCCGCTGGACGCGGGCTGGTCCAACCGCGTCCGCCCGCCGGGCCGGGACGTCGTCGGATACCCGGCGAACTTCTCCTGGGGCCCGGCGCTGACCTCGATGCACCTGAGCAACAACCTGAGTGACGACACGCTCCTGCACGCCATGGAGCCGCTGGTGTTCCGGCTGCCCGAGGCGGCCGCCCACTACGTCGTGCACGAGTCGGGTGAGACCGAGTCGGTCGCGCGCAGCCTGGTCGCGGTGTGGCTGGCCTCGGGCCTGGTCGAGGACCCGGAAACGCTGGCGGCGGCCTACCGGCGCGCGGCCCGGGCTGCCGTGGTGAGCAGCCACAGCATCGACGCCCGGGACATCGCCGCCATCCTGCTCCGCGCGGTGCGCAACGACGTCGGCCGGCTGCCACCGGCCGAGGTGGTGGCGCTGGTCGATCGGATCACCGACATCGCCGACGTGACCGACCAGCTGCTGGCCGCCGCGATCCAGTGCCTGCTGCTGCCCCACCTGCGCGAGGTCGGCCGGCCCCGGCTCAAGGTCCTGACCGGCGTCTTCACCGCCCTGGTCGTGATCGCCGAGCACTTCGGACTGCTGCGCTACGTCCTGGACCTGCTGGCCGAGTCCGGCGACCTGGAGGCCGTGCTGACCGCCGTCCGGGACACCCTGAACCCGTCCGACCGCGACCTGCTGGCCGGCCACCTCCACGCGACCCACCCGGACCTGACTGTCTTCCTCCGCTGACCCGCGGCGCTCACCCCGTTCTCCCTTCGGTGTGTGCGGGCGGCCCAGAGGCCCGCGGCCACGGCCGAGGCCGCCAGCAGGGCCAGCACGGCGGTCGGGTGGGAGCCGGCGCTGTCGGCCGCGCGGGCCACCGGATTCGATGCGCCGAGCCGGTCGGCCAGCCAGCCGGTTGCCGCCGTCGCGGTGATCGCCGCGACGGTGATGCGCAGGGCCGGTCCGATCCGCAGCCGGGCCACCACCAGCAGACCCGGCAGGGCCAGCGCGACCAGCAGCAGCTGCACCAGCTCGATGCCCAGGTTGAAGCCGAGCAGGCTCAGCGCCAGCTGACCCGTGGACAGTCGCATCTCGGCCAGGGTGAACGAGAACGCCATCCCGTGCCCGAGCCCGAACACCCCGGCCACCAGGGCCTCCCGCCCGGGAAACAGCGGCCGGATCGCGTGCACCGCGCCGACCAGGATGCTGGCCGCGATGAAGGCCTCGACCGGCCAGGCCGGGAACTCGACCCGGGTCAGCGCACTCACCGCCAGGGCGATCGAATGACCGGCCGTGAAGGCGAGGGTGGTCCGGCCGATCCGGGTGACCGCCGTGCGCGGACGCACCGTCGACCGCCAGCGTCCGCGCGCGGCCAGGAGCGGGGCGGGCAGCAGCAGGATCAGCAGGAAGAGCAGGTGATCCGTACCGGTCAGGATGTGCTCGCCGCCCAGCTTGACCATGGCGGCGAAGCCTCGCCATGCACTTCCCTCGCCCAGGTCCACCGTGAGCGGTGGCACGGTCATCGACCGGATGTCGATCTGGATGGTGCCCACCGCCGCGGCGCCGGCGGTCCGGCCGGCCGCCCAGTCCCGGCGGACCGCCACCAGGACCACGTGGGTGACCACCTGGTGGACGATGGCGTCGTACCGAAGGGTGAAGTGCCGGACGTCGGCGCCGGCCGGCGGGGTGAGCGTGGCCGACGCGGTCAGCTCCTGATACGGGCCGGTCGACGTCTGCTCCGCCTCGCGCAGCGCGACGTCGCCGACGGTGACGGTCCAGGGGCGGCCGTCGGTCGTCACCGGCCGGAGGTGGGCGGTCAGGTAGCTGCGGACGGCGGCCGGGTCGGTGCTGCCGGCCGCCGTCCGCAGGTCGGTGACCGGCAGTTCCAGCGCGGCGGTCACCGAGGTGTCGTGCACGTCGAGCAGCACGACCGAGTGCGGCATCGGGTGGGCCGAGGCCGGCGACGCCCCGAACATCAGGAGCGTCGCCGACAGCAGGCCCACCGCCAGGAGCGATGGGATCCGCATCAGAACGTGAACTCGCCGCCGTAGTCGCGGGTGTGGTCGCGGTAGACGGTGTGGTAGTGGATCTGGTCGCGGAAAACGACGCCGTCCTGGCAGATGAACTCGATCCACACGCCGGGGCCGTCGATGCGGACGTAGTCGCCGTGCGTGTCCAGGTTCAGGCCGCCCGAGTAGGACACGAACGTCTGGTTGAGCTGCGACTCGTACGTCTTCATCAGTTGACCGGCGGTCGCGTCGTCGACCACCGCGATCCACGGGTGGATGGCCGCCAGGACCAGCTTCTTCTGCGCGGGCGACAGTTCGCGCACCGAGATGCCCACCTTGGTGGCCGGGAACTGGCCGTCCTTGCCCGGGCCGATCAGCACGTCGCTGAACGACTCGGCCAGCTTCGCCTTCGCCTGCTGGGCGGTGGTGAGGCTGGTGGTCAGCTTCAGCATGCCGTCCTTCATGATCGACAGTGGCTGGAGCGTGGTGCCGTCGTCGGTGGTGAAGCTGGTCGGCTCGACACCGACGAAGTACGGGCTGGCGCCCGCGACCTTGCCGGCCCGGTAGGTGAGGTTGACCGCCAGGTGGTGGCCGCCGAAGTGCAGCTGCCAGGTGCCGGTGGCCGACGGCGTGCCGAGGAACGCCAGGAAGTAGACCCCGCTGCCGTAGCCGAACGCGCCGCCACCGGGACCGCCGGTGCCGCCGGACGGGGGAGTGCCACTGGGCAGGTCGGTGGGCACGGCGGTCGCGGACGGCTCAGCGGTCGCCGACGGCTCAGCGGTCGCGGACGGGTCGGCCGAGCCGGTCGGGGCCGGGCCGCCGCCGCTTCCCTGGTTGGCGGCCAGGACGTCGTCGGCCTGCAGGATCTGCATGGCCTGGTCGAAGCCGGTGCTGTTCCCGGTGCCCTGGGCCGCCTTCAGCACGGCCTTGGCCGCGGCCAGCTGCGTGTCGGTCAGCGAGCCGAGCTGGATGCCGGGCCGGCAGGTGCCACCGCACGGCAGGTTGGACCAGGCGGTCGCGTTCTCCTCCGAGAAGTCGAGCAGCACCTCGGCCTTCTGGTCGTCGCTGAGCGTGGCGAGGAAGGTGGTGGCCGCGTTGACCACGGCCGTGACGCCGGTGCCCCGCGGTGGCTGAGCGGCCGGCACGGCGGCGGTCCGATCCTTGCTCTTGCCGGTGACGGTGGCCGCGTTGGCGGTCGCGAAGCCGCCGCCGATGAGGAGCGCTGCTACGGCACCGATGGCGAAACCTCGCCACGGTCGCCGGGCCGGCGGGGCTGGCCGGCTGGTCTCGTCGATCACCCGAGCTCCTTTGTGGTGGATGTTTGGGATCTGCCACAGGATTGTTGACAACCGTATCGACAAAGGGCAAGACATCAATAAGAAATTGTTTACATCACGAGCGGCTGAGAATCTGCTGTACCGGTCACCACCTGCGAAGATGACTCAGAAAAATATCGCGCTCACGCTCGGGATCGACCAATTCTCTTAACCGATCGACAGCTTTTTCAAATGCTATTCACAAGTGTTTTCATTAGGCGCCGATCGAGGCGGCCAGCAGCCGGACGGCGGCGATCACGCCGGCCCGGGGCGCGTCCCGCCACTGTGGCGTGACCGGGGCGAGGCTCGCCGACCGCGGGTAACGCTCGGCCAGATCCGGGATCAGCGTGCGGGTCGCCGCGGCGCGTTCCTGCCAGGCGGCGGCACCGTCCCGGTCCATCCGGGCATAGGCGGCGGCGGTTTCCGCGCAGGAGCGGACCGTCGCGTACAGCATGGTGGTGGCCGGGGTTCTGTTCCCGGCCGGAACCGCCCAGCGGTCGAGGATGCCGAGGAGGCGTTCCATCCAGTCCTGCTCGTTCGGGCCCTGGCCGGCCTGCGCCCAGGACCGCTCGCTCAGCCAGGGGTGGGCCAGGTGCAGGTCGAAGAGGGCGAGCGCCCAGCCGAGAAGGTCGTCGGCCAGGCCGGTCGCCGGATCGTCCCACGCCGGGAGGGCGCTCGCGTGGTCCTGCATCAGGGCCAGGAGCTGCTCCTTCGTGCCGACATAGGGATAGAGCGCCATCGCCGTCTTGCCGAACCGGGCCGCCACCGCCCGGGTGGAGACCGCGGTCAGCCCGTCGCCGTCGGCGATGCCGACGGCGACATCGAGGATCTCGTCGAGATTCAACTGCTGTCGAGGACCCCGGCGCGGCGCCGGCAGGGTGGTGCCACGGTGTCGCCACAGACGGCGTACGTGATTGAGGGTGCTCTCCATAGTCCTTACATCGTATAGTGTTTTGCATGCCTACCGCACGACTGCACGACGACGCGCCGATCGAGGTAACCGTGCTCGGTGCCGGCCCCGCGCTGCTGCTGCCGGTCAGCACCCGCGTGATCGAGGGCCCCGAGGCCGAGCAGATCAGAGCCTGGGGCGCCGACCCCAACCTGGGCCACCATCTGGCGTCCGGCCTGGCCGAGGCCGGCTTCCGGGTAATCACCGCGGATTACGAGGGCCACCTGGCGGCCCACCCCAAACCCCGCACGCTGAGCGCCGCGACCCTGGCCGCCGACCTGCTGGCCATCGCCGACGCGGGCCTGGCCGGTGGCCGTTTCGCCTATTACGGATATTCCTGGCTGGCCTTGGCCGGCCTCCAGCTGGCGGCGCGGACCGACCGCCTGACCGGCCTGGCCATGGGCGGCTTCCCGCCGATAGGTGGCCCCTACGACGCGATGCTCGACGTGACCCGCGCGACCTACGAGATGGCCCTGAATCCACCGGCCAACCCGACGAACCCGACGCCGGGCGATTGGGACAGCGCGGAGATGACGCTGACCCCCGACCAGACCAGGCAGTACCTGTCGCTCTACGAGTCGCTGCGGGACTTCGACGACCGCACGCTGCGCCTGCCATCCGTGCCGAAGCTGGCCTTCGCCGGCGAGAAGGACACGATCGTCTACGGCCCGAAGTGGGGTGATGCCGTGGTCGACATGGTCGGCCCGCTGATCAGCGGCCGCGAGCTCCTGATCGCCCGGGGCTGGCAGGTCGAGGTCGTCCCGGGCGCCGACCACATGGCCGCCATGCAGGCCGCCGTGGTCCTGCCCCTCCTGACGTCGTGGCTGTCAGCTCTCCGCGGGGCGGGTGGCCGGCCAGGTCAGGACGCTGTCGGGGATTGACGGGTGGTGCAGGGCCCGCTGGTCGCGGCCGGGGATGTCGCAGCCGGCGCCGGCCACCAGGCGGGCCACCTCGATCGCGCCGTGGGCCTGGAAGTGGGTGTTGTCGGATACGCCGTCGGGGTAGTTGGGGTGCTCGCCCGGGTCCAGCCAGAGGAAGTAGTCCTTGGTGGCCTCCGGGCCCAGCGTGCTCCACAGCGCGAAGGACAGCGCGGTCAAATCGATCAGCGGGGTGCCGGTCGACTCGGCCAGGGCGCGCATCGCGTCGGGGTATTCGCCGTGCGAGAGGTAGGGCGTCCCGTCGGCCCGGAAGCGGCGCCGCTCGACCGGCGTGACCAGGATCGGCTGGGCCCGCTTCGCCCGCGCGCCGTCCAGGTAGAGCCGCAGGTAGTCCTGGAAGGTCGTCCACGGCTCGGTGTAGCGCGCCGGGTCCTCGGTCTTCTCGTCGTTGTGGCCGAACGACACCAGCAGCACATCGCCCGGCCTGATCGCGGCGAGGATGAGATCGAGCCGGCCCAGGTCGGCGAAGCTCTTCGAGCTGGCCCCGGAGAGCGCGCCGTTCTGTACGGCGATCTCCGGCCGCAGGAACGCGGGCAGTGCCTGACCCCAGCCGGCGCGTGGCACGTCGGCGGTGGCGTAGGTGGCGGCGGTCGAATCGCCGGCCACGAAAATGGTGCGGCGGCGTCCGCGGCCGCCGGCGTTTGCCGGGCTCATTCCGTACGCCGAGGCCACCGCTCCACCGAGCGCGGCCCGCAGCACCATTCTCCGATCCAGCGACATGCAGCTCATCTAATCAATGGTGATCGATGTAGGCAAGCGCTTTCCTGGGTCAATCCTCGGGCGCGTGCACCCGGCCGCCGAGTTGCTGGGCCACCTCGAGGTCGTTGCCCTCGAACCAGGTCTCGGCGATCCGGCCGCCGTCGAGCCGGAAGATGATGATGCCGGTCTCCTCGACGTCCTGGTCCCGGCCGGGCAGATCGAGGTAGCCGCCGCGGTAGGTGGAACGCACCGTGTAGCGCACCACCACGCGATCCCCGCCGTCGATCACGTCCTCCAGCGAGGGGCGCTGCTCGGAGAATGCCTTCGGGTACCACCGGAGCCAGTCCAGGAACGTTTCCCGATCGCCGGTCCCGCCGGGACCGTGACACACGAAGTCGTCGGTTGCCAGATCCTGGAAAACCACCACATCGCCCATTCGGCACATCTCAAACCATGCCCGCGCGATCTCACCCGAACGCATGCATGATGTTCTATTCCTTACGGAGGCGGACCGCAACTACGCAACTGCGTGGAGTTGCCGAAGTTGATCGATCTGGGCGGTGCGCGATTCGACGATCTGCCGGGCGAACGCCAGGGCGGCCGGGTTGGTGCCGTTCGCCTGTTCCCGCTGGGCCAACGTCACCGCCTCCTCCTGGTGGGCGATCAGGGTGCGGACCGGGTCGCCGCCGGCCGGGCTGGGCGAGGCGGCGGCGGGCGGGGTAGCGGCGGGCGGGGTCGCGCCCCAGGTCCGCAGCCAGTCGGTCATCCGCACCACCTCGTCCTGCTGGGTCACGATGATCGCCTCGGCCAGCGTGCGGACCTCGGGAGTCTTCGCCGCGGCGCCGGCCAGCGCGATGCCCTCCCGGTGGTGGGGGATCAGGGCACTGACGAACTCCACGTCGGCGGCGTTGTGCCGGGCGCCGGGGCCGAGGGTGTCGGCGGTGGCCGGAGCGGCGATCCTCGGCGGCGTGGGAGCCGCGGGCGAGGGCGAGCCGCAACCGGCCGCGATCAGGGTCGCAACGAGGACGATCGATACGCGACGCATGGGCCGAAGGTAGCGGGCAACCACTGGATCAGTAAATATTGTTAACCGAAATAGTCTCGGGACGCGAACAGCCGCAGTCCTCCAGAGGTGGGGGCTGCGGCTGTTGCGGTTGGGGGAGGGGCTCGCCGTACTCTCCGTCGGCGAAGCCGGATTTTTATCTTCGGCGCCGTGGCATCGAGTAGAAGCCGGTGGGCAGGGCCTGCGTCTGAGCCTGCCAGGCCGGGTCGGCCTTGCGGTTGCGGGTGCGGATGCGCAGCAGCAGGGCGACGCCCAGGAAGACCAGGACCGCGCCGATGATCAGACCCGGGCCCAGGACGCTCGGGGTGCCGGCCGCGGGGTTCAGGGCCGCCGCCGACGTTGCCCGGCCGGTCGGCGTGGTGGCGTCGTCGGCCACCTGTTCCGTCTCCTCCTCCGTCGCGCTCACGCTCGGTGAGGGGGAGGGGGAGGGGGTGACGCTCGGCTTCGCGGCCACCGCCGTGACTACCCGGCTGGTGGTCGACGCCGACGACAGCTGACGGCCGGCGACGTCCAGGGCCCTTGCCTCCAGGGTCACCTCGCCGTCGTCGGGGCCGGTGAACGCGATGTCCCAGCGCCCGGTCACCGTCTGGTCCCGGCACAGCTGGCCGGGGTCGAGCTGGGCGTCGACGATGCTGGCCGCGTCGTCGTCCACCTGGGTCCGGGTGCGGAACGTCTGGTCGTTCTCCACCCGGTTGATCCGGATCTGGTCGAGGCTCACGCCCTCGGTGCGCACCGTCAATGCCCAGCGGACCTTGACGCAGCGTCGCCCCTCACGCTCGGTCGTCGCGACCGCGGTGAGTGTTCGTGCCTGCTTGCCGATGGTGAACGTGGCCGGGTTCTGGCCGATGTCCACCGCGAAACCCTGCACGTCCGCCGACGCCGGCGCCGCCCAGGCCAATGACG
Source organism: Paractinoplanes toevensis (assembly GCF_018332695.1). Taxonomy (GTDB): domain Bacteria; phylum Actinomycetota; class Actinomycetes; order Mycobacteriales; family Micromonosporaceae; genus Actinoplanes; species Actinoplanes toevensis. The sequence goes on along the minus strand of NZ_BOQN01000001.1, from coordinate 30,068 downwards.
CGGCTACCAGAGTCAGCGCGGTGAGTGCCCGTGCCGCCAGGTGTCGCATGATGATCATCTCCTTAGAGCACGGCTGGTGGAACCGTCCGCACACGAAGTGGTTCGTGGCTCGGCGGCGAAAGGTTCACCCGGTGCGCGGCGTCACTCTCCGGCGCACCTTATTTTTCGCTTAGCCGATGGTTACCGGTCGGTATCTGTGCAGCTCAGCAGCCCTCCGGCCGGGAGCTCTGGAAACTAGCCGACAAATTCGGGGTCGGCCGTTCATCCGAACCGGCGCCGGACACGTAGATGGGGGAGGGCAGAGACCGGGGGATCGGTCGCTGCCCGGCAGGAGTGAAGCACGGGGCATCCCCCACGGGTGCCTGCGTCCCACCGCCCATCGGGACGTGTAACCGCTGCGGAGAACGAGGAGTCAATGGCCCGGACAGGAAACAACCAGCGATCCGCCAATCGTGTGGCCGTCGATGTCGGAGCTACCGGAACGAGGACAGTCGGCAAAGGCTCCGTCTTCGTCCTCGGCGCGAGCGTGCTCGCCGCCATCTGGGCTCTCGCGATGATGACCTCGATGGGTCGAGTCGTCTACGTCTATGTCTTCATGTACCTAGAGTTTTACATGGGCGTGCTAGTCCTGGTTTCGATCTCGGTCACCATCATGGTCGGGCTCGTGTCCACGGACCGCTTGGTGCTGTCCATCCGGCAGCGGGTCTTCCTGCAGTCCATCCACCGCACCACCGGTGTGATCGCGGTCGTCGCGCTGTTCTTCCACCTCTGGACGAAGGCCGCCGAGGGTCACATCCGGGTGATCGACATCTTCATTCCGTTCATCGCGCAGAGCAACAAGGCGCTGTACATCGGCCTCGGCCAGGTCACCGCGTACCTGCTGGTCCTGGTCATCTGGACGGGCATCGCCCGGGCCCGGTTCATCGGCCGGGGCAAGCCGTGGATGTGGCGGGCGCTGCACTCGATCTCGTACCTGATGTGGCCGATCGCCCTCCTGCACGGCCTCGGCGCCGGCCGCGCCGCCAAGCCGTGGGTCGTCGTCAGCTACATCATCTGCGTTCTGCTGGTGCTCATCGGCCTGGCCGTGCGCCTGTCGGTCAGCCTGAACCGCCGTAAGGACTTCGCGTCGCCGGCCGGACTCGGCGCCTCCAACTCGGTCGGCCAGATGGTGCCCACCGCCTCGCCGGCCATGAAGGCGCCGCGCCGGGGCCGGGAGCCGGCCCCCGAGCCGGAGCGGCTCGGCCCGGTCGCCGTGGTCGACACGTTCCAGCCGGCCGCCCCGGTCCAGATGGCCCCGCCGGTGCAGAACCTGCCGCCGCAGGAGATCGAGCGCGGCCGCCGCTTCGCCGACGAGGACCTGGTCGCCCCCGCACCGCGGCAGCGCCGCCCGATGGCCGACGACGAGATCGAGTACGACGAGCCGGGCCCGCGCGGGCGCCGCTACGCCGGCGAGGACACCTCGACCCGGATGCGCCGCCCGGAGCTGGAGGACACCTCCACCCGGATGCGCCGGCCCGACCTGGAGGACACCTCCACCCGGATGCGCCGCGTCGAGATGGACGACACCTCGACCCGGATGCGCCGGGTCGAGATGGACGACACCTCCACCGGGATGCGCCGGATCGAGGTGGACGAGCCCTCCCGGGGCCGCCGCTACGCCGAGGACGACTTCGAGCCCCGCTCCCGGCGCCGCCCCGCCGACCAGCCGGAGTACGACGAGGCACCGCGCGGCCGCCGCCGGGCCGACGCCGACTTCGACGAGACACCGATGCCCCGCCAGCGTTCCCGCTACGACGACGAGCCGCCGGCCCGCCGGAGCAGGTACGAGCCGCGGTACAGCGACTTCGGCCCGGAGGCCGAGGAAGCGCCCCGGGACCGGCGCGACCGGGGCGCAGACCTAGACCGCGCCGACTCGGGACGACACAGCCGCAGTGGCTTCGTGGACATGGCGGACCCGGACGAGACGCCGACGCTGGTCGACATGGCGTCGCGCCGGGCCCGCCGGGCAGAGCAGGAATCCGGAAACGACCGGGCGGGCCGGGGGGCTCGTCGCAACGGACGTGGCCGGCTGAACGACGACGTCGCTGACGACCGGTACTGGTCGCAGCTGCGAGGGGAAGCGAATTGAGCACCACCGCACAGGTTCCACCGGTCACCTCGATCGGCGTTCCGCGGTTGACCGCGGGCTTCGACGAGTACGGCCGCCTCGATCTGGTCGCCCACCAGGAGGTGCACGGCGGGTTCGCCGCGCTGTCCTCGGGTGAGCTGATCGGCCTGGCCGACCGGATCGAGCTGCGCGGACGCGGGGGAGCGGGGTTCCCGTTCGCCCGTAAGGTCCGGGCCGTGCTCGACTCGTGCCGGCGCCAGGACCTGCCGCCGGTGATCGTGGTCAACGGCACCGAGGGTGAGCCGCCGTCCTGGAAGGACAAGGCGATCCTCACCCGCGCCCCGCACCTGATCCTGGACGGCGCCGCGCTGGCCGCGGCCGCGCTGGACGCCGAGGAGATCGTCATCGGCATCGCCGACGACGGCATCGGCCAGAGCTCGATCACCGCGGCGCTGGCCGAGCGGCGGATGCCGTGCCCGACCCGGATCGTCACCGTCCCGCACCGGTTCATCTCCGGTGAGGGCGGCGCGCTGGTCCGCGGCATCAACGGTGAGGCGCACATCCCACCCGGCCGCAAGGTGCGGTCCAGCGACAACGGCGTGATGGGCCTGCCCACCCTGCTGTCCAACGCGGAGACGTTCTCCCAGCTGGCGATCGCCGCCCGGCTCGGGCCGTGGGAGTACAACGCGGTCGGCATCCCGGAGGAGCCGGGCACGGTCATGCTGACCGTGGGCGGCTCGTCCAGCAGCCCGGCCGTGGTCGAGGCGCCCAGCGGCACCCCGCTGATGGACGTGCTGAACATGTGCGGCGCCGACATCGGCCCCGGCCTGCTGGTCGGCGGCTACCACGGCAAGTGGATCAGCGCCGAGGCCGCGCAGACCGTGACGATCTCCCGCAAGGGGTTCGCCAAGGTCGGCGGCACGCTCGGCGCCGGCATGCTGATCCCGATCGGCTCGAAGACCTGCCCGCTCGGTGAGGTGTCCCAGGTCGTGCAGTACCTGGCCGGCGAGTCGGCCGGGCAGTGCGGCCCCTGCCGGCTCGGCCTGCCCGACCTCGCCCGCGCGGTCACCCTGGTCAGCCTGGGCGGCAACGCGGTCGACAACGTGCGGCAGGCGGCCGGCGTGGTCAAGGGCCGCGGTGCGTGCAGCCACCCGGACGGTACGTCCCGGTTCGCGCTGTCCGCACTCGAGGTGTTCGCCAAGGACGTGGACGCGCACACCAACGGCGAGGGCTGCGGCAAATCGGTCAAGGGCATCCTGCCGCTGCCGTACACGGCCGAGACCGGGGCGCGGAAGCTGGCCCTGGACTGGTCCCGCTGCGACGGGCACGGCCTCTGCTCGGCGGTGGCCCCGGAGATCATCCGGCTCGACTCGAACGGTTTCCCGGCGTTCCCGCAGACGCCGCTGCCGCCCTGGCTGGAGAGCGGCGCCCGCAAGGCGGTCAACGTCTGCCCGGCGCTCGCCCTGCGGCTCGACGACGCGAAGGCCTCCCATTGAGAAAGCTCGTCCTGGCAGCGCTGCTGCTCGTGGCCGCGGCCGGTGGGTGCTCGGTGCCCGTCGAGGCGACGCCGCAGTCGGCACCGATCACCGTCGCGTCCCTGCCGGCCACGGGCGAGACCCCGGAGAGTCCGGCCCCGGCGGTCCCGGCCGTCGTGCCGGCCTCGCTGCAGTTCACTGGGCAGACCCTGGACGGCGCCGCTTACAACGCCGCGGCGCTGGCCGGCAAGCCGGCCATCCTGTGGTTCTGGGCGCCGTGGTGCGCGACCTGCGCGAGTGAGGCGCAGAGCATCGCCGACCTGGCCGACGAGTACCAGGGCCGGCTCGGCATCCTCGGCATCGCCGGGCTGGGCAGCAACAAGGACATGCACGCGTTCGTCTCGGACCTCGAGGTCGACGCCGTGCCGCACCTGGACGACCAGGCCGGCGCGATCTGGAAACGCTTCAAGATCACCCAGCAGAGCTGGTACGTCTTCCTCGACCGCACCGGCAAGGTGACCAAGGTCGGTTACCTCGACGACCTGCAACTCACCGCCGAGGTGAAGACGCTGGTGGCCTGAGGTGCTGCTCGCGCTCGCCGCCGGCATGCTGGGCGCGGTCAACCCGTGCGGCTTCGCGCTGCTCCCCGCGTACCTCTCGGTCCTGCTCGTCGATGGCCCGGCCTCGCCGGGCAAAGCCGTTCGGCGTGCGCTGCGTTGCACCCTCGCGCTCACTCTTGGGTACGTCGTGGTCTTCGGCACGTTCGGTCTGGTCCTGACACCCCTGGCCGGGGCGCTGCAACCGCGCCTGCCGTGGCTGACCGTCGTCCTCGGCCTGGTGCTGGCCGGGCTGGGCGGTTGGCTCACGCTGGGCCGTTCGTTGCCGAGCTGGGGCGTACGGGCACCCGCCCTGACCGGGTCGACCTGGTCGATGGTGGTCTTCGGGATGGCCTACGCGATCGCCTCGCTGGGCTGCGCGGTCGGCCCGTTCCTCGCCTTGGTGGCCTCGAGCCTGCGGGCCTCGACGCTGCTCGCCGGCCTCGGGTTGTTCCTCGCCTACGCCGCCGGGATGGGTCTGATCGTCGGGGTGACCGCGGTGGCGATGGCGCTGCTGCGCTCCTCGGTGATCACCCGGGCCTGGCCGCTGCTCGGCGTGGTGCCCCGCCTCGGCGGGGCGATCCTCGTGGTCAGCGGCCTCTACGTGGCCTATTACGGCTGGTACGAACTGCGGCTGGCCGGCGATCTGCGCCTGGCGGGCAGCGATGCGCTGGTGGCCGCCGCGTCGAATCTGCAACAGCGTCTCGCCGGTTGGATCGCCGGAGTCGGCGCGCTGCCGTTCGTGATCGCCCTGCTCACGCTGGTGCTGGCGCCGTTGACGTGGCGGCTGTTTTCCCGGCGGGCTCGCGGCGGCGCTGATTCGCGCCCGGCCGGTGTGGGCTCCGAGGCGCTGCCGCCGGACGGTCCGAGTGGGGTACGGACCGGTCCGGCGGCAGCCGGGCCCACATCACCGCTGCGTGCCGAACCGGGGCTCAGACGGCGGGCGGGTACGCGGTGACGTAGGCGGGCTTCTCGGCCGGCATCAGGATCCACAGGATCGGGTAGATCAGGATCTGACTGCCCGGGATGGCCAGCAGGACGACGACGAACAGGAGCCGGGCCAGCCACGGGTCGAGGCCGAAACGCTTGGCCAGGCCGGCGACGACACCTCCGATGATGCGCCCCTCGGTCGGCCGGACCAGGCCCTGGCGAGTCATCGAGTCGTGCACCGAGTTCATGGGTCTCTCGCTTCCCTGAGCGGTTCTTGCGGACCACTCAAGAGTCGCCTCTTTCCGGTTTCGGGGCATCGGGGAAGTGCCCTGACGCGTCCCTGAGTTCTAGCGCCTGTTTCGTAGGTGGAGTCGGGCTGCGGCGTGGCCCAGCCGCCGCCTGGGCGCACGCCGTGAACACCCGAATACAACCCCGGTATTCGGGCGCCCACGGCGCACACCCAGACAACACCTGGACCTCGCCTCACTCCGGCCCCACCTACGAAACAGGCGCTAGGCCGCGAACTCCCGCAGGGGCTCGGCGGCCGGCTCAGCCGCCGGCTCCGCCTCGGCCAGGCGCGCGGCCGCGATCTCCTCGACCGGGAGCGGGATGGCCGCGGCACCGGCGCCGGCCGGACGAGGCTTGGGCCGCTTGGAGGGCGCGGCGGCGCTGCCACCGCGGCCCGGGTAGACGTACAGCCCGTTGACCGGGTCGGGGGTCGCGTCGAGCGCGGCCTGCACCACCGGGAGGGCACGGAACCGCTCCCACTCGTCTGTTTCGCGGAAGGCGACCTCCAGGACGACCCCGCCGGGCATGATCGTCCATTCCCAGCGCTTGGCGCCGTTGGTCAGCGCGGCCTCGAGCAGGGCCTCGCCGTAGCCGTCCTTCCACCGCAATGCCGAGAGCACGCCGTCGCGCACCTCGATCGACCACCATCGGTTGCTCATGCGTTCGAAGGTACGCCGCCTCTGCCCGCCGCCGCGGGGATCGCGTTGTCGACGAGGACGGCCGCGATGGCGGCGGCGGTGGCGAGGGTGTCGGTGTTGAGGACTCGGCTGCGGGCCGAGGCCCCGTCCAGCAGCAGGGCCAGTTGCTCGCCGAGCTGCTCGGGGTCGGCGGCGCCGGCCTCGCGAGCGGCATCGATGAGCCGGGCGGCGAAGGCTTTCTTGTAGTCGCGGGCGTACACCCGGGCCGGGTGGTCCGGGTCGGGGATCTCGACGGCCGCCGCGATGAACGGGCACAGGGGCGCGTGCACCTCGAACACGGCGAGGAGTCGTTCGCGCGGTGTGCGGTCGGTGCGGTCGAACACCTCGGGGAGGATCTCGGGGTCGAATCGGCGCAGGCACTCGGCGATCAGCTCGTCCTTGCCGGCGAAGTGCTGGTAGAGCGTGCGCTTGGACACCTCGGCGGCCGCGCAGAGCTGGTCCATGCCGGTGCAGTTGATGCCCTGGTCGCGGAACAGCTGCTGGGAAGCGCTGACGATCCGCTCTCGTGCGCCCCGGCCGCGGCGCAGGCCGCGCGGCCCTTTCTCCAACTCCGTCACCCGACCATCCTAGCCCGCTCGGGTACCGATCGGTGTGCATAGCTTGCGCCCCGCCCTGCCGGCGGCTACGTTAAGCACGCGCATCGGTGTACATAACGTCGGATGGAGTAGTTGTGGGAAAGCTCGATGGCAAGGTCGCGGTGATCACCGGCGGGACGAGCGGGATGGCGCTGGCCGGTGCCAAGCTGTTCGTCGACGAAGGGGCCCACGTCTTCATCTCGGGCCGGCGGAAGGACGCGCTGGACGAAGCCGTCAAGCTGATCGGCCGCAACGTGACCGGCGTGCAGGGCGATGCGGCCGACCTCGACGATCTGGACCGGTTGTTCGAGACGGTCAAGCAGGAGAAGGGCGCGGTCGACGTGCTCTGGGCGAGTGCCGGGACGGGTGAGCAGGGCAGGCTCGGCGAGATCACCGCGGAGCAGTTCGATGCCGCCTTCTCGCTGAACGCGCGCGGCACGCTGTTCACGGTCCAGAAGGCGCTGCCGCTGTTCAACGACGGCGGCTCGATCTTCATGACCGGGTCGAACGCTTCGCTCCGGGGCTACCCCGATTGGGGTGTGTACGCGGCGAGCAAGGCCGTGCTGCCCGCCTACGCCCGGGTGTGGGTGTCCGAGCTGCGGGACCGGAAGATCCGGGTGAACGTGCTGACCCCCGGCCAGGTCGCCTCGCCGATGATGGAGGGGGTGCTGGACGCGCAGATGAAGGCACAGTTCGAGTCCGTGATCCCGCGGCGGGAGATGGGCCGCCCCGAGGAGATCGCGTCGGTCGCGCTGTTCCTCGCCTCGGACGACTCGAGCTACGTCAACGGCATGGAACTGGTGGCCGACGGCGGCGCCGTCATCTGAGCGCGATCCGGACAAAGGGGAACCCACGTCATGACCACCATCAGCATCATCGGCTCGGGCAACATGGCCACCACCATCGGCACCCGGGCGGCGAAGCACGGCCACACCGTCGAGATCATGGGCCGCGACAACGCCAAGGCTCAGGCGCTCGCCGACCGGATCGGCAACGGAGCCACCGCCGGCACGTACGGGGCGAGGCCGGCGGGTGACATCGTCATCGTCGCCGTCCTGTACACCGGCGCGGTCGACGCGGTCGCGCACTACGGCGATGCGCTGGCCGGCAAGATCCTCGTCGACATCACCAACCCGTTCAACGCCGACGTGAGTGGGCTCGTGACCACCGTGGGCAACTCGGTGTCCGAGCAGATCGCCGCCGTCGCCCCCGAGGGCGTACACGTCGTGAAGGCATTCAATTCGATCTTCCGCGGCGTCCTGGCCGGGGACCGGCCCCTGGACGTGTTCTTCGCCGGCGACGGCGCCGAGGCGAAGGCCCGGGTCGCGGCGTTCGTGGAGAGCTTGGACATGCGGCCCCTCGACGCGGGCGGGCTCGAGATGGCCCACGCCCTGGAATGGGCCGGCCTCCTCCTGGTGGGGCTGGCCCGCAACGGCGCCGGCTTCGACGTTGCCCTGGGTGCCGAGGTTCTGACGGACGGCTGACGGGTGACTCGCTCGACCGGGCCGGACGCGCGACGATGCGGGCATGCCCATCACCGATGAGGACATCGCCCAGCTGGCCCGCGACGCGGAGGCAGCCGCCGTCGCCATCATCCGCGGTGACATGCGTACCTATCTGAGCCTGATCCGGCACGCCGAGGACTACACGCTGTTGCCGCCGTTCGGCGGTGGCGCGCGCCGCGGCTTCGACCACTCCGAGGAGGCGGTCGAAGCCATGGCGAACCAGTTCCAGGGCGGCGAGGCCACTCTGGAACTGGTGCGGTCCTACGTGTCCGGCGACCTGGCCGTGCTGGTGGCGATCGAACGCCAGCACGGCCTGGTGCTGGATCTGCCCGATCAGGACTGGTCGCTGCGGGTGACCCTGGTATTCCGCCGCGACTCCGACGGCTGGCAACTGGCCCACCGGCACGCCGACCCGCTCTCCCACCCGGTCCAGCCCGGCCTCGTGGCCGCCCTGGCCCGTGGCGAGCCGGTAGGATGAAAGTATGACCGTCAAGCTCAGCATCAGCGTGCCCGACGACGTGGCGGGATACCTGCAGAGCAGCGGAAACGCGTCCGCCGCGGTCACCGAGGCGGTGCGGCGCCTGCTGCCCGAGGCGCGCCGGGCCCGTCAGCGAGCCGCCGCCCGGGCCTACGCCGAATTCCTCCGCCAGGCACCGGCGGTCATCGAGCAGAGCAACGACGTCGCGCTGCGGGGTGCCCGATGGTGAGGCGCGGCCAGGTCTGGACCTGGGTGCGCGGCGACGACCGCTACCAGGTGCTGGTGATCAGCAACGACGAGTACAACGCGGAGCCCGGTGTCGCCGTGTGGGCCCTCGTCCTGGTCCGCGGCCTGGCGCAGAGCAACCCGCTCGGCGTGCACCTGTGCAGCGACGACCCGTTCGCCGGCGCCTCGGTGAGCATCCCCGGCCTGGTCCAGATCCTCGACCGCACCGCCCTGACCGAGAACCACGGCTACCTGGCCCCCGGCACGATGCGGTCGGTCGAGGATGCCCTGCGCGAGTTCATGGACCTGGTGTGAGCGGCCGGGCCGAGGCCGAGGTGCGCCGGGTCTGCCGCGCCCTGCCCGAAGTCACCGAGCGGCTCAGCCACGGGTCACCGGCCTTCTTCGTACGCCGGAAACAGTTCGTGATGCTCTGGGCCGACGGTCACCACGACGCCGCCTTTCCGCATCTGTGGTGCGCGGCGGCGCCCGGCAGCCAGGCGGAACTGATCGCCGCCGACCCGGACCGGTTCTTCCGTCCGCCCTACGTGGGTCATCGCGGCTGGCTGGGTGTGCGCCTCGACCGCGATCCGGACTGGACCGAGATCGCCGAGCTGTGCGCTGACGCCTTTCGCGCCGTTGCCCCCACAGCCTTGGTGGCCCGGATGGACGACCCGGCGCCGTTTTAGCGCGACCTTGAGCACTTCGCGTCCCGAGCTGACAGCAGGTCCACAAGATCGGGGAGGTGACGCGCGCGGGGGGATGGCGGTGCGTGAGTGAACGCGTCCCGGCGAGGGCGGCACGTTAATCTGCCGGTGTGAAGCTCAAGCTGAGCAAGCGCCAGATCACCGTCGTTGCGGTCGCGGCCGTGGCCGTCGTGGCCGTCATGATGAGCCGGGCCGGCAGCGACGACGACGGCGCGCCGGAAGGCATCGACGCGGCGGCCCATCAGGCGTGCACCGACTTCGCGGCCGGCTATCCGAAGGCGAAGTCCAAGACGGCGCGGCTGGCGCTCGCCGACAAGGTGACCGCCAACTCCAGCAAGTCGGAGAACGACCTGATCCGTAAGCGGGCCGCCGAGATGGGCGCGAGCGCCAACGACAGCAATGCGGAGTGGAAGGCGGCCGGCGACGCCCTCACGAACGCCTGCAAGAGCGGCTGAGCCCCATGGACATCGACTACGAAGAGCTCTACCGGGAGAAGCCACCCTGGGAGATCGGCGGGCCGCAACCGGCGATCGCGGCGGTGCTCGGCGAGGCGCGCGGGCCGAAGGTGCTCGACATCGGCTGCGGCAGCGGTGATCTCTCGATCGCGCTGGCCCGCCTGGGCCACCGGGTCACCGGCGTGGACATCTCGGCCACCGCGATCGAGCAGGCCCGGGCCAAGGCGGCCGCGGCCGGGCTGGACGTGCGGTTCGAGGTGCAGGACGCGGCGCGGTTGTCGCTCGGGGCCGGGCCGTTCGACTCGATCTTCGACTCGGGGCTGCTGCACTGGCTGGCCCGCTACGACACCGGTGTGGACGAATATCTCGCGCTGCTGCCCGGCCTCGCCGCCCCGGGTGCGACCGTCTTCGTGCTGGCGGTCTTCGAGGCGGCGGGCGGCGGCAGCTGGGGTGTCACCGAGGAGATGCTGCGGGCCGGCTTCGCCGAACCGTCGTGGACCGGCACCACGATCGAGGAGACCGAGGCGTACGCCGACGTGGACGGCCAGGTGATCCGGCACCGGGCCTTCCTGCTGCGGACCAGCCGAGCCTAGGCCTCGGTGATGTCGGCGACGATGACGGTCACGTTGTCGGGGGCGCCGTTCTCCAGGGTGCGGTGCACCAGCTCGGCCGCGGCGGTCTTGCGGTCGGGGTTGGCCAGCAGGGTCTGGCAGATCACGGTGTCCTCCACATAGTCGGACAGGCCGTCGCTGCACAGCAGGAAACGGTCGCCGGGCCGCACCGGGAGCATGCGGCCGGCCGGGCGGAACGGGCCGCCCTGCACCGCCTGGGTCACCAGGGCGCGCTGCGGGTGCCGGCGGGCGTCGTCGGGGGTCAGCACCCCCTGGTCGACCAGCGCCTGGACGTACGTGTCGTCCTTGGTGATCTGGGTCAGCTCGGCGTCGCGCACCAGATAGCACCGGCTGTCGCCGACGTTGAGCGCGGCCATCCGGTCACCGGACAGCAGCAGCGCGGTCACCGTCGTGCCCATGCCGTCGCGGGCGTCATCGTCGGCGACGGCGGCCTCGATGCGCTCGTTGGCGGTCTGCAGGGCGGCGATCAGATCCTGCAGCGGCTCACCGGTGTCGGGCATCTCGTCGACCACGCCGAGCGCCTGCACCAGGATGTCACTGGCCAGCTCCCCGGCGGGAAGCCCGCCCATGCCGTCCGCGACCACGAGAAGGCGGTTGCCGACGAACACCGCGTCCTCATTGTTGGACCGGACAAGGCCCTGATCGGTGGCGGCGACCGCCCGGACAACAAGCGTCATGTCACAAGACTGCCAAACGCCTTAGGAGAAGTCTCTAGTACGTCCTACGTAGTGCCCCAGCCTACCCCGTGACCGCGCTCCGTAGGGTGGAGTGATGATGGCGGTGCCGATGGTGGGGCGAGCGGGCGCGCTCGACGAACTGCGCGGTGCCTGGTCCCGCGTGCGCTCCGGCCGGAGGCCGGTCACCGCGGTCGTGACGGGTGCGGCCGGAACAGGGAAAACGGCTCTCGTGACGGCGTTCCGGCAGGAACGGGCGACGACGAACGTGCTCGCCGGGACGGCCCGGGTGCACTCGCCGGCACCCTACGACTGGCTGGCGGCGGTCCTCGCCGGGCGCGACACGCGCGGGCTCGACGTGCCGCCGGACGCTCTGGCCTGGCTGAAACAGGATCCGGATGTCCCCCGGGAGCGTTACACTCCCGAGGCCCTGTTGCGCATCGCGGTCGCGGCGGTGCGCGGGCTGGTCGGGACCCACCACGCCGTACTCGTGGTGGAAGATCTTCATGCTCTTGATCCGGCCTCGCTCAATCTGATCGCCGAGCTCGGCTCGACCGACCTTCCGGTCCTGCTGCTGGTGACCAGCCAGCCGGCCGAGGCGGCGCTCTCGCCGGAGCTCACCACGCGCACCCTCGCGCGGCTGGGCGGACACCCCGGCGCCGTCCGGCGCCATCTCGGCGGTCTCCTTCCGGCCGAGGTCGGCGAGGTTTTGAGGCATGTGTACGGGTCGGAAGCGGGCGCGCCGGAGCTGGCCGAGGCGGTGTGGCGGCGCACCGACGGCAACCCCTACCGGCTCAGCGAGCTGATCGCCGTGGAGGGCGCCGCCGTCTGCGAGATCTCCCGCCGCCCCGAGCTGACCGCCCGGGAGCGCGAGGTGCTCGGCCTGCTCGCCGAGGGAATGCCGAACAAGCAGATAGCGCGAGTTCTCGGAATTTCGGTCCGCACGGTCACCGTCCACGTGTCAAATCTCCTGCGTAAGACGGGTGCCTCGTCCCGCACCGAGGCGGCCCTGTGGGCCCTCTCCGGTCGCCGCTCGGGTGATCATCATGTGGGGTGGCGCGACAACGACACCGCGGCTCGGTCACAATCGTCGGCGTGACGACAGCGATCCATCAGCGCATAGCCTCCGAGCTCGGCGTCCGGGAGAACCAGGTTGCCGCGGCCGTCGAGCTGCTCGACGGCGGCGCCACCGTGCCGTTCATCGCCCGCTACCGCAAGGAGGTGACCGGCACCCTCGACGACACGCAGCTGCGCACCCTCGAGGAACGCCTCGGCTACCTGCGGGAGCTGGAGGACCGGCGGGCCGCGGTGCTGGAATCGATCCGCACCCAGGGCAAGATGACCGACGAGCTGGAGCAGAGCATCCTCGCCGCCGACTCCAAAGCGCGGCTCGAGGACATTTACCTGCCGTTCAAGCCGAAGCGCCGCACCCGGGCCCAGATCGCCCGCGAGGCCGGACTGGAGCCGCTGGCCGACGCCCTGCTGGGCGACCCGTCGCTCGACCCGCGCGGCACGGCGGCGGCCTACATCGACGCCGACAAGGGTGTGGCCGACGAGGCCGCGGCCCTCGACGGCGCTCGGGCGATCCTCATCGAGCGGTTCGCCGAAGACGCCGACCTCATCGGTGACCTGCGCGAACAGATGTGGACCCGGGGCCGGCTGGTGGCCAAGGTGCGGGACGGCAAGCAGACCGACGGCGCCAAGTTCGCCGACTACTTCGACTTCGCCGAGCCGTACGCGAAACTGCCCTCGCACCGCATCCTCGCCATGTTCCGCGGTGAGAAGGAGGACGTCCTCGACCTCACCATGGAACCGCACCCGGAGGAGGACGAGGGCTACTTCGAGGCCCGCATCGCCGGCCGCAACGGCATCTCCGACGCCGGCCGGCCCGGCGACAAGTGGCTGGTCGACACCGTCCGCTGGGCGTGGCGCACCCGCATCCTCATCCACCTCGGTGCCGACCTGCGGGTGCGGCTGTGGCAGGCGGCCGAGGACGAGGCCGTCCGGGTCTTCGCCGCCAACCTGCGTGACCTGCTGCTCGCCGCGCCGGCCGGCAGCCGCACCACGATGGGTCTCGACCCGGGCTTCCGCACCGGCGTCAAGGTGGCCGTGGTCGACTCGACCGGCAAGGTCGTGGCCACCGACACGATCTACCCGCACGTCCCGCAGAACAAGTGGGACGAGTCGATCCACCGGCTCGCCGCGCTCGCCTCGAAGCACAACGTCGACCTGATCGCGATCGGCAACGGCACCGCCTCCCGCGAGACCGACAAGCTGGCCGGCGAGCTGATCAAGAAGCACCCCGAGGCCGGCCTGACCAAGGTGATGGTCTCCGAGGCGGGCGCGTCGGTCTACTCGGCGTCCGCGTACGCCTCGCAGGAACTGCCCGGCATGGACGTGTCGCTGCGCGGCGCCGTCTCGATCGCCCGCCGCCTGCAGGACCCGCTGGCCGAGCTCGTGAAGATCGACCCGCGCTCGATCGGCGTCGGGCAGTACCAGCACGACCTGGCCGAGTCGAAGCTGTCCAAGTCGCTGGACGCGGTGGTCGAGGACTGTGTGAACGCGGTCGGCGTGGACGTCAACACCGCGTCGGCGCCGCTGCTCACCCGGGTCTCCGGCATCGGCGCGGGCCTGGCCGAGAACATCGTGATGCACCGCGACTCGAACGGGCCGTTCCGCACCCGGGACGACATAAAGAAGGTCGCCCGGCTCGGGCCCAAGGCGTTCGAGCAGTGCGCCGGCTTCCTGCGCATCCCGGACGGCGACAACCCGCTCGACTCGTCCAGCGTGCACCCCGAGTCGTACCCCGTGGTGCGGACGATCCTGGCCGCCACCAGCGCCGACATCAAGACGGTGATCGGGAACAGCCCGCTGCTGCGGGCGCTGCGCCCCTCCGACTACGTCACCGACGCGGTCGGCCTGCCGACCGTCACGGACATCCTGAAGGAGCTCGAGAAGCCGGGTCGTGACCCGCGGCCGGGGTTCACCACGGCCACCTTCGCCGAGGGCGTCGAGAAGATCGCCCACCTCAAGCCGGGCATGATCCTCGAGGGTGTGGTCACCAATGTGGCGGCGTTCGGGGCGTTCGTCGACGTCGGCGTCCACCAGGACGGTCTGGTGCACGTGTCGGCTCTGTCCAACACGTTCGTGAAGGACCCGCGCGACGTCGTCAAATCCGGCGATGTCGTGAAAGTTCGGGTGGTCGAGGTCGACGAGGCCCGGAAGCGGATCTCGCTGACCATGCGCCTCACCGACGAGCCGGCCCAGCGCCGCCCGCGCGAGGACGGGCCGGCCGGTCAGCCCCGTCAGGGCGGTCAGCCTCGGCAGGGCGGTCAGCCCCGCGATAGCGGTCAGCCCCGCGAGGGCGGCGGTCAGCGCGGTCAAGGTGGCAGCGGTCCGCGTCAGGGCGGGCAGGGCGGTGGCCAGCGCGGTCAAGGCGGTGGCGGTCCGCGGCAGGGCGGCGGCCAGCGTCAGGGCGGTGGCGGGCAGCGCCAGGGCGGCGGTGGCGGGCAGCGCCAGGGTGGCGGCTCGGCTCCGATGAACGACGAGATGGCGGCCGCGCTGCGGCGGGCCGGCCTGATCAAGGACTGAGCGGTTGCGGGGCTCAGTTGCCGCTGAGCCCCCACACCTTCACATTGCTGAACGCCACGTCGTAAGGGCCGTCCTCGGCCGCGCCGCGCTCGGTGTAGACGCCGAGCAGCACCCGGCCGCCGGTGATCTGCGTGTCGGTCAGCGGGACCGTGCCGACCTCCACCCCGTCACGCAGCACCGTCGCCTGGTTGCCCACCGCGCGTACCTCGATCGTCGTCGGCGCGGCGCCGATCGCGATCGGCGCGTCGAGCGGAAACGTGCGGATCGTCGCGACCGCCTGGTCCTTGTGCGTGCCCAGATAGATGTTCTTCTCGCAGACCCGCAGCAGATAGCCGTGCCAGGGTGCGAAACGGAACCACAGCCCGGCGCAGCTGTCCTCGGTCAGCAGGCGCACCCCGACCTCGACCCGGACGTCGTCGGGCACGCCGTCGTCCGGGCCGGAGCAGCGGTAGACGCCCTTGGTGTCCCGGTGGGCCACCATGCCGGTGCCGTCGAACGAACAGGACGCCTTCTCGGCCGGCAGCGACTTGGCCTGCCACAGCCGCGGCCCGGTCAGGGCGTCGTCGATCACCAGGGTGTCGGAGGCGGGCGCGGCCGACGACGGGCCGTCCGTCGGGCCCTCGGAGGCGATCGCCCGCTCGCCGGCCGGGGAACCGAGCACGACCATCATCGCGCCGGCCACCACCGCCAGGATCAGCGCGGCCACCGCGACCGGCAGGAACCAGCGGCGGCGCGGCTCGGGCGGCGGCGGGCCGGGCAGGGGAGTGGGCACCGGCGAGATCGGCACGGTGACGATCGAGTTTTCCTCGTAACCGATCAGGCCGGCGAGGTCGGCCGGAATGCGCACCCCGGTGACCGCCTGCGCCTCTGCGGCCGCCGCCCGCAGATCGGGTTGGCCGGCCAGCGCGGCCGCCGTCGCGGCGGGCCGCGACGGGCCGGAGACCAGCAGGTCGAGCAGCTCGCGGGCGCTGGGCCGGTTGGCCGGGTCCTTCTCCAGGGCGTGCCCGACCAGCTCGCGCAGCGGACCGGCCAGGCCGGACAGATCGGGCGGCTGGGTCAGGATGCGGGCCGCGGTCGCGGGCGGCGAATCGGCTGCGAACGGGGTGCGGCCGGTTCCCGCGTACGCCACCACGCCGCCCCAGGCGAACACGTCCGCGGCCGGGGTCAGCGGGGTGTCGGCGACCCCGAAGCGCTCCGGCGACATGTAGGCCACCGTGCCGACCATCTGCGACGTGTCGGTGTTGCCGCCGGTCGCCTCGACGTGCCGGGCGATCCCGAAGTCGATCACCTTGGGGGAGCCGGGGGCGAGCAGCACGTTGCGCGGTTTGAGGTCGCGGTGGATGACGCCGGCGCCGTGGATGGCGGTCAGCGCGGTCGCCACGCCGATCGCGACACTGTGCAGGTTGGCCGCGGTGAGCGGGCCACGCTCCTCGACGACGTGCGCGAGGGTCGGGCCGTCCACATATTCCACCACCAGGTAGGGGCTCTCGTGGTCGGGGTCGGCGTCGAGCACCTCGGCGGTGCAGAACGGCGGCACCTGCCGGGCCCGGGCCACCTCGCTGCGGAAGCGGCGGCGGAACTCGTCGTCGGGCGCGAGGTCGGCGCGCACCACCTTGACCGCGACCAGCACTCCGCCGGGCGTGCGGGCGAGATAGACCGTGCCCATGCCGCCCTCGCCGAGGCGGCCGACGATCTCGTAGTCGCCCAGGGCACGCGGATCGTGCGGGCGCAAAGGCTCCGTACGCTCCCCAGACATGGTGTCCCCGCCCCCCGAACTTGGCGACGTCACTCTATCGGGCGTAAGCCGGCGGTCGTAGGCCAGCCATGCACTTGGCATCGAACCGTCATGCTGGAGGTATGGATGATCGCCTCTGGATCGTTCCGGTCGTTCCCGGGTTCGCGTCGGCTGTCCGATCCGTCGCCGGAGTTGTCGGGTTCTACGCCGGTGGGTCGATCGGATCGGGCGACTACCGGCCCGGGATCAGCGACCTCGACCTGGTGGCGGTGATCTCCGCGCCGCTCACGCCCTATCGGCGGGCTCGCCTGCGAGCGCTGCACCGGGTCATCGGCCCGGCGAAGCTGCACTGCGCTTACGTCCCGCTCGGCGAAATATCCGATATCTCCGCATCTCATGTGAACTGGGCGCACGAGCGGATGTTCCGGCGTCCGCTCAGCGGGATCGCCCGCGGCGAGCTGCACCAGTTCGGTGTCACCGTCCTCGGTCCGCCGCCGGGCGAGCTGATCCCGCCGGTCAGCCCGGCCGAGCTGGCCGAGGCGGCCCGGGGCGAGCTGCGCGGCTACTGGGCCTCGGCGGTAAGGAAGATCAAGGTCTGGCGTACGGATCTGCACGTCGACCTCGGCCTCACCACGGTGTCGCGGGCCGACGAGACGATCGCGACCGGCCGGCTGATCACCAAGCGGGAGGCGATCGACCGGCTGCCGTCCCTCGGGGTGCCCGCGTCGCTGGCCGACGAGATCCGGCGGCGCCGGGCCGGCGAGACGATCGCCCACACCGACGAGCAGCTGCGGGACCGGGGCACGCTGGTCCGCCGCCTCATGCGCGGGCATCTCGGCCGGTTGCTCTGAGTATCCTCGGCGGATGCTCATCAACACCGAGCGGCTGATCCTGCGGCGTTTCCGGCCGGCCGACGCGCCGGTGCTGGCCGCCTACCGGTCGGACCCGGAGGTGGCTCGCTACCAATCCTGGGACGCGCCGTTTCCACTGCTCAAGGCCGAGACCGCGGTGGTCAATTTCATGGAGTCCTCGCCGGACATCCAGGGCTGGTTCCAGTGGGCGATCGAGCGACTCGAGGACCGCCGGTTGATCGGCGACGTCGGCGTCCGGCTGCACGACAACCTGATGCAGGCCGAGATCGGCTTCACGCTGGCCACGCCGTACCAAAAAATGGGTTATGCGACCGAGGCCGTCCGCGGCGTACTCGATCGGCTGTTCCGCCTGCAGGGCCTGCACAAGGTGACCGGCGAGTGCGACGCGCGCAACGTCGCGTCGGCCGGGCTGCTGGAACGACTCGGCTTCACCCGCGAGGGCCACCTGCGGCAGCAGACCTACATCAAGGGCGAGTGGACCGACGACCTGATCTACGGCCTCCTCGGCGACGAGTGGCTCCGCGAGGAGTAGGTGCAACGTCCGGCCCGGCCCGGGCGTGTAGTGGCCGTGACAGCATTCGCCGGAATGACACCGGAGGCGCTGCCCGCCGTGCCGAACGAGACATCGTCGTTTGACGAGATCTATGCCGCGCACTACGGCGACCTCACCGTGCAGCTCTATGCCTACTTCGGGGACCGGCAGGAGGCCCAGGACGTCGTCCAGGAGGCGTTCTGCCGGGCGTACGCGAGATGGCGCACCATGTCCCGGTTCGATGACCCGGTCGCCTGGGTGCGCCGGGTCGCCTGGAATCTGGCGGTCAGCGGATGGCGCCGCCGGCGTACCGTCCGCGGCTTCCTGGGCCGGCAGCGCCCGGAGGAACACCAGGTGGACGGGCCCGAGCCGGAGCGGGTCGCGCTGATCGCGGCGCTGGCCACCCTGCCCGACAACCATCGCCGCGCGATCGTGCTGCGCTACCTGGCCGACCTGACCGTGGCCGAGATCGCCGACCGGGAGGGCGTGCCGGCCGGCACGGTGAAGTCCTGGTTGCACCGGGCCCGCCAGGCGCTGGCCGCTCAGCTCGCTCTGACCGACGCCGCGCCCGAGGAGGACCCGCGATGACCGACAAACTCGAGACCCTCTTCCAGGACCTGCGCACCCGCACGCTCAACGAGATCGTCCCGCCGGGCGCGTCGAAGGTCCGGGCGACCGTACGCCGCCGGCGCGGTGTCGCCGTCTCGGCCGGCGCCGGGGTCACCGTGGCCGTGATCCTGGTCGGCGCCGGGGTCGGCCTGTACCCGGGCGACGGCGGCAGCTACGTCGCGGGCGACCCCGGCGCGACGCCGTCCGGCAGCGACTGGCCGCCGGTGATGCCGGACCCGACCGGGCCGGAGTACGACCGGGCGCAGACGGCCGGCGAGCTGCTGGCCGACCGGGACAAGACGCCGACGTCGATCAACGCGACCCAGGGGGTGGTCATCGCGGACTACGAGAACCACATGAACGACATGCCGGCCGACACCTATGCGTTCCGCTTCTACTGCGTCGGTTCCGGCACTGTCGTCGTCGTCGTGAAGCAGGGCGACTCCGGCGACACGGTGCTCGGCCAGGGCGCGGCCACCTGCGCGGACAACGGCCCGGTGCCGCTGCAGCTGACCATCCGCCAGCCGGTGTACGGCTATCTGCGAATCTTCGCCGCCGGTGACGCGCAGTCGAACGACCGGGCCGGGTTCGCCTTCGAGTTCCTCAGCACGACCGGTAAGACCGGGTTCGGTCCGTCCGGTCCGCCGTACACGTTGTCGACCTCCGCCGGCGGATAGACGGCGGTGGCTACCTTGTGCGCATGGCCCTGGTCGCCTCCGGCATTCTCTGCCTCGGCATGTGCATGGTGCTGGTCACCCCGATCTTCGCGGCGATCAGCGCGGGCAACGTACGCCTGGCCCGCCGGCTGCGCCGGACACCGCCGACGCCGATCGGCACCTGGTCCGGCCGTAACGGCTTTGTCACCGTCGAGGCGGTCGTCGAGCACGGGACGGCGGGGCCGCAGATCGGGCCGCTCAGCGGCGAGGCCTGCGCCTGGTACGAGATGACGCTGACCCTGGTCCGGCGCAGCAGCGAGGCGGGCAACCATTACTCGGAGGCCGGGACGACGCCGGCCCCGCCGGTGCTGACCGACGGCACCGGGTCGGTGACCATCCACCAGCGACTGCTCACCGACCGCTGGGGAAGCCCACAGTCCTACCAGGCGCCGTCGGTGTGCGACGAGACCTCCGAGAGCTATCACCGCGGCGACGAACGGCCGTCCTGGGTGACCGAGGGGATGGCCAAGAGCCTCGGCATCGGCGAGAGCCTGCTGATGACCGAGGTGCGGCTGCCGCGCGGCCGTGAGGTGTTCGCGATGGGGCGGGTGGCCGGCGGCGTGCTGCGGCCGGGCCGGGGCGCGCGGATCATCAAGGGCACCTGGGCCGGCCTGATCACGGAGACGGAGGATGACCTCTCGCTCATGGCGAAGGCCATCCCCGTCTTCGTCGTGGTCGGCTCGATCGTCGGCGTCGGCGGGTTCGGGCTGCTGTTGCTGGTGACCGGCTGAGCTACTGCTGGTAGCGCAGCCAGACCGCGCCGAGCGGCGGCACCCGCAGCGAGGCCGAGGCGTTGAAGCCGTGCCACGGCAGCTCCTCGGCCGTGACCTCACCCAGGTTGCCGACACCGGAACCGCCGTACAGCGAGCTGTCGGTGTTGACGACCTCCTG
Source organism: Paractinoplanes toevensis (assembly GCF_018332695.1). Classification (GTDB taxonomy): domain Bacteria; phylum Actinomycetota; class Actinomycetes; order Mycobacteriales; family Micromonosporaceae; genus Actinoplanes; species Actinoplanes toevensis. The sequence goes on along the minus strand of NZ_BOQN01000001.1, from coordinate 9,780 downwards.
CCAGCGGCCCGTCCGGGGCAGGCCGATGCGGTAGCCCTCGTGCGGGAGGGCGGCGAAGTTGACGATGCAGGCCAGGGCGTCGCCGTTGGGGGCGAAGCGGACGAACGAGAACGTGTTGTGCTGGGAGTCCTCGCTGGTGATCCAGCGGAAACCGGACGGGCTGGTGTCCTGGGTCCAGATCGCCGGGGTCTCCTTGTACACCCGGTTCAGGTCCTTGACCAGGCCCTGCACGCCACCGAAGGCCGGGTTTTCGAGCAGGCCCCAGTCCAGGCCACGCTCCTCGGACCACTCCCGCATGTCGCCCATCTCGCTGCCCATGAACAGCAGCTGCTTGCCGGTGAAGGCCCACATGAAGCCGAGCAGGGCGCGGGTGTTCGCCAGTTTCTGCCACTCGTCGCCGGGCATCTTGCCGGCCAGCGAACCCTTGCCGTGCACGACCTCGTCGTGGCTGATCGGCAGGATGTAGTTCTCGCTCCAGGCGTACACGGTGGCGAAGGTCATCTGGTGGTGGTGCCACTGCCGGTAGATCGGCTCCTTCTCCATGTAGGAGAGGGTGTCGTTCATCCAGCCCATGTTCCACTTGAAGCCGAAGCCCAGGCCGCCCAGGTGGGTGGGGCGGGTGACGCCCGGCCACGCGGTCGACTCCTCGGCGATGGTCACCACGCCGGGGTTGTTCTTGTAGACCGTCGCGTTCATCTCCTGCAGGAAGCTGATCGCGTCCAGATTCTCCCGGCCGCCGTACTGGTTCGGCGTCCACTCGCCGTCCTTGCGGGAGTAGTCCAGGTAGAGCATCGAGGCGACCGCGTCGACCCGCAGGCCGTCGGCGTGGAACTCCTCGCACCAGTACAGGGCGTTCGCGACCAGGAAGTTGCGAACCTCCTTGCGGCCGAAGTCGAAGACGTACGTTCCCCAGTCGGGGTGTTCGCCGCGCCGCCAGTCGCCGTGCTCGTAGAGCGGAGTGCCGTCGAAGCGGGCCAGGGCCCACTCGTCCTTGGGGAAGTGGGCGGGCACCCAGTCGAGGATGACGCCGATGCCGGCCTGGTGCAGCTTGTCGACCAGGTAGCGGAACTCGTCGGGGTTGCCGAACCGGGAGGTGGGGGCGAAGTAACCGGTCACCTGGTAACCCCACGAACCGCCGAACGGGTGCTCCATCACCGGCATGAGCTCGACGTGGGTGAAGCCCATCTCGACCACGTAGTCGACCAGTTGCGACGCGAGCTCGGTGTAGGACAGTCCGGGGCGCCAGGATCCGAGGTGCACCTCGTACGCGCTGGTCGGCTCCTGATGCCACCGCTTGGTGGCGCGCTCCCGCATCCAGTCGGTGTCGCCCCACTCGTAGGTGGACTCGAACACGACCGACGCGGTGGCCGGCGGCACCTCGGTGTGCTGGGCCAGCGGGTCGGCGTGCTCCCGCCAGACGCCGTCCCGGCCGAGGATCTTGAACTTGTACTTGGAGCCGGTGTGCGCCTCCGGGATGTAGACCTCCCAGACGCCGCTGCTGCCGAGCGACCGCATCGGCCAGCCGTCGTACGGCCCCCAGCCGGAGAAGTCGCCGACCACCTGGACACCGCGGGCGGCCGGCGCCCACACCGCGAAGCCCACGCCGGTGCCGCGCGGCTGGGCGCCGAGCACCCGCCACAGCTTCTCGTGCCGGCCCTCGCCGATCAGGTGCAGATCGAGTTCGCCCAGGGTGGGCAGATGACGGTACGGGTCGTCGAACTGGGTGCCGTCCACGTCGAGGCGGTAGTCGAGGACCGTGCCGGGCAGTTCGGCGGCGAAGATGCCGGCGTCGTGCACCTTGGTCATGTCGGCGCGCTCGCCGCCGTAGACGAGCGACACCTTCTCGGCGCCCTTGCGCAGGGTGCGGATCACCGTGTGGTCGCCGGCCGGGTGGGCGCCGAGGATGGCGTGCGGGTCGTGGGTGTCGCCGGCCACCACGCTGTTCATGGCGCGCTGGTCGGCGGCGAGCGAGGAGGCTGGGTGGCCGATCACGAGAGTGGCTCCTTCTAGCTGAAGTGGTTCGGGCCGACCAGCCGGGCGATGGACCGCAGGGGGATCCGCAGCCATCCGGGCCGGTGCCGGGCTTCGTACGCGGCCTCGTAGACCGCCTTGTCCAACTCGTACGCCGCGAGCAGCGCACCCTGGGTTCGCGGGTCGAGGCCGGAGGCGTGCGCGTACCCGTCGCAGAAGGCGGTCCGGTTCCGGTCCACCCACTCGCGGGCCCGCGCGGCCAGGTGCTCCTCGTCGTCCGAGTCGACGAGCAGCTGATAGGCCGCGTACTCGTAGCTGCGCAGCACGCCGGCGATGTCGCGCAGCGGCGAGTCGGGCCGTCGCCGCTCGTCGAGCGGCACGCCCGGCTCGCCCTCGAAGTCGATCAGCAGCCACGCCTCGGGGGTGCGCAACACCTGGCCGAGGTGCAGGTCGCCGTGCACCCGCTGGACCGTGACCTCCACGCCGTCGAGCGCCCGGAACTGGGCCTCGATGGTCGGGACGTACTGCTGGATCTCGGTGACCGAGTTGGCGGCCTGGCGCAGCCGGGCCAGCACCGCGTCCAGCGGGAACGCCGCCGGGCCGGAGCCCAGCTCGGCGGCCAGGTCGGCGTGCACCGACGCGACGGCCTCGCCGAGCCGGTAGGACTCGCCCTGGAAGTCGCCGCCGACCTCGTCGGCGCCCATCTCCGCGTCGGCGAACAGGTCACGCGCGCTGGCGGTGGCCATCGCCCAGCCCTCGGCCGAGTTGCCGGCGAACGCGGTCACCATGCCGAGCGGGCACGGTTCGCCGCCCTCGATGGTCTCGAACGAGCCGAGCAGCCGCGCCACGTGCGGGTTGCCGCGCCGGCCGAGCACCTGGTTGAGCTCCACGTCCGGGTTGATACCGGTGGACACCCGGCGGAAGACCTTGAGGATCGCGTCCTCGCCGAAGATCACGCTGGTGTTGCTCTGCTCGGCGTCGAAGACCCGGGGCCAGGACTCCTCGGTGGGGAACTCGGCGTCCGGTTCCGGCTCGAAGACCACGTCGCCGACCGACGCGCCGCCGGCGACCAGGCCCAGCAGGTAACGCGCGGCGCCCGGGTCGTAGAGGGCGTCGTAGCCGGTGCGGCCGTCGACCGTGCCGATGGTGGCCACGCTGCTGTACTCGGCGATCGGGTGGTTGTCCCAGGCGACGATCACCTGGTAGCGCTCGGAGCTGCCGTCGGTGTACTCGACATCGACCAGCACCAGGTCGAGGTTGTCGCCGAGCTTCGTCGACGACGCCTCCTTGACGGACGCCAGGGTGCGGGCCTTGCCCGCGTACCAGCGCTGTTGCGGGAGCCACTCGGCGAAGGGCAGCGTCATTGCTTCTCCTCGGACCTGCACAGCTGGAACCAGTAGAAGCCGTGCCCGGGGAGGGTCAACAGGTACGGCAACTGGCCGACGCGCGGGAAGTTCACGTGGCCGGTCAACTCCACCGGCGTGTACCCGTTCCAGTGCTGCAGGTTGAGCTCGATCGGTTGCGGGAAGCGCGACAGGTTGTTCACGCACAACACCACGTCGTCGCCGTTCTCGCGCAGGTAGGCGAGGACCGACGGGTTCGACCCGCCGAGTTCGCGGAACGTTCCGACGGCGAACGCGTCGTGGCGGCGTCGCACCGCCAGCATCGTACGGGTCCAGTTGAGCAGGGACGTGGAACTGTCCCGCTGCGCCTCGACATTTACCGCCTGATAGCCGTACACCGGGTCCTGATTCGCCGGCAGGTAGAGCCGGCCCGGGTTGGCGGTGGAGAAACCGGCGTTGCGGTCGGGTGTCCACTGCATCGGCGTGCGCACGCCGTCGCGGTCACCGAGCCAGATGTTGTCGCCCATGCCGATCTCGTCGCCGTAATACAACACCGGCGAGCCGGGCAGCGACAGCAGCATCGCGGTGAACAGTTCGATCTGGTTGCGGTCGTTCTCCAGCAGGGGGGCGAGTCGCCGGCGGATGCCGACGTTCGCTTTCATCCGCGGGTCCTTGGCGTACTCCGAGTACATGTAGTCGCGCTCTTCGTCGGTGACCATCTCGAGGGTGAGCTCGTCGTGGTTCCGCAGGAAGATGCCCCACTGGCAGTTGTCCGGGATGGCCGGCGTCTGCGCCATGATCTCGGAGATCGGGAAGCGGGACTCGCGGCGGACCGCCATGAAGATGCGCGGCATCAGCGGGAAGTGGAACGCCATGTGGCACTCGTCGCCGCCGGTCTTCGGATCGCCGAAGTACTCCACCACGTCGGCCGGCCACTGGTTGGCCTCGGCCAGCAGCACCCGGCCCGGGAACTCGTCGTCGATCACCTTGCGGCAGTGCTTGAGGAACGCGTGCGTCTCGGGGAGGTTCTCCCCGTTGGTGCCCTCCCGCTCGTACAGGTAGGGGACCGCGTCCAGCCGGAAACCGTCGATGCCGATGTCCAGCCAGAAGCGCAGGACGTCGAGCATGGCCTCCTGCACGGCCGGGTTGTCGTAGTTCAGGTCGGGCTGGTGGGAGAAGAACCGGTGCCAGAAGAACTGCCGGCGCACCGGGTCGAACGTCCAGTTCGACTCCTCGGTGTCGACGAAGATCACCCGGGCGTCCTGGTATTTCTCGCTGGTGTCGCTCCAGACGTAGAAATCGCCGTACGGCCCGTCCGGGTCGCGCCGCGACTCCTGGAACCAGGCGTGCTGGTCGGAGGTGTGGTTCATGACCAGGTCGGTGATCACCCGGATGCCGCGCTTGTGGGCCGCGTCGAGCAGCGCCACGAAGTCCTCCACCGTGCCGAACTCCGGCAGCACCCGGTAGAAGTCGCTGATGTCGTACCCGCCGTCGCGCAGCGGCGACTGGTAGAACGGCGGCAGCCAGAGGCAGTCGACGCCGAGCCACTGCAGGTAGTCGAGCCGCTCGATCAGGCCGCGCAGGTCACCGGAGCCGTCCGAGCTGGAGTCGTAGAAGGCCCGGACCAGGACCTCGTAGAACACGGCTCGCTGGAACCAGGTCGTGTCGGCGGGCAGTGATCGGGCATGGCCGAAGTCCTCGGCGGTGGGATGCTCGACCACACCGTCCTCGACGTGGCTTCCCTCCGCCGGGTCGTACGCCGGATCGAGATCTTCAGTCAGGTCCATTGCTTTCCCACCTACCCACCCGCAGGTACTTGAATCAGTTGCGCCGTAGAACGAAGACGTGCGCCGGCTCGACGTAGGGGTCGATCCGGACGGCGTTGTGCTGGCCCCACTCGTACGTTGCCCCGGTGATCTGGTCGACCACCGTGAACCGCTCGTGCCAGTCCATGCCCAGCTCGGGCATGTTCAGCGTGACGTTGCCCCACTGCACGTTGCTGGAGTCGAAGGAGACGACAACCAGAACGGTGTTACCGGTCTCCAGGTCACGCTTGGAGAAGATCAGAAGCGCGCCGTTGTCGACCTCGTGGAAGCGCAGGTTGCGCAGCCAGTGCAGCGCGGGGTTCTCGGCCCGGACCTTGTTCAGACGCGTGATGTACGGCGCCAGGGACCGGCCACTGCGCTCGGCGGCCGCCCAGTCCCGCGGCTTCAGCTCGAACTTCTCGTTGTCGACGTACTCCTCGGCGCCGGGCCGGGCCACGTGCTCGAAGAGCTCCAGCCCCGCATACATGCCCCAGGACGGCGAGAGCATGCTGGCCAGCACGGTGCGGATCTTGAACATCGGCGGGCCGCCGTGCTGCAGCGTCTCGTGCAGGATGTCGGGGGTGTTGGGCCAGAAGTTCGGGCGCATCCAGTCCAGCGACGCGATCAGCTGACCCATGTACTCCCGCATCTCCCAGGCGGTGGTGCGCCAGGTGAAGTACGTGTACGACTGGGTGAAGCCGATCTTGCCGAGACCGTTCATCATGGCCGGCCGGGTGAACGCCTCGGCCAGGAACAGCACGTCCGGATCAGTTTCCTTGATCTTGGCGATCAGCCACTGCCAGAAGTTCAGCGCCTTGGTGTGCGGGTTGTCGACCCGGAAGATCTTGACGCCGTTGTCGATCCAGTGCCGCACCACGCGATAGACCTCGTCGCGCAGGCCACGGTAGTCGTTGTCCCAGTTCAGCGGGTAGATGTCCTGGTACTTCTTGGGCGGGTTCTCGGCGTACGCGATGGTGCCGTCGGCCTTGGTGGTGAAGAACTGCGGATGCGACTTGACCCAGGGGTGGTCGGGCGCGGCCTGCAGCGCGAGGTCCATCGCCACCTCCATCCCGTTGTCCTTCGCGACGGCGATGAAATCGCGGAAGTCCTCGAGGGTGCCCAGCTGGGGGTGGATGGCGTCGTGGCCCCCCTCGTCCGAACCGATCGCCCACGGCGAGCCGACGTCGACCGGCCGCGCCACCAGGGTGTTGTTGCGCCCCTTGCGGTTGATCTTGCCGATCGGGTGGATCGGCGGGAGATAGAGGACGTCGAAGCCCATGGCCGCGACGGCCGGGATCCGCTCGGCCGCGGTGCGGAACGTGCCGTGCTTGATCGGGGTCGCGTCCGGGCCGATCTCGGCGCCCTCGGAGCGGGGAAAGAATTCGTACCACGAGGAGTAGAGCGCGCGCTGGCGGTCGACCCAGATCGCGTAGGACCGGGTGGTGGTCACCTGCTGACGCACCGGGTTCTGCCAGAGCAGATCTTCCAGGTCGAGCGCGGGGGAGACCCGGGCGAACAGGGACTGCTGCTCGTCGCGCAGCACCGCCGCGGCGGTGCGGACCCGTTCCTCGTCCTCGTGCGGCACGACCTTGGTGGCCAGGTCGAGCACGTCGGCGCCCTCGGCCAGGTCGTTCGCCAGGTCTTCCACGCCCTGGCCGGCACCGATCTTCTTCACCACGGCGTCGCGCCAGGTGCGGTAGGGATCCTCGAACGCCTCCACGGTGAACGTCCACCGGCCCACTTTGTCCGGCCGGATCAGACCGTGCCACTGGTCGAGGCCGGGCTCGCCGGGCCGCATGCGGGTGAACGGCTCGGACTCGCCGTCGGGACCGCGCCATACCACGTTCACGCCCAGGGCGTGGTGTCCTTCGCGATAGGACACCGCGGAAACCGGCACGAATTCACCGACGACGGCCTTGGCGGGGTATCGGCCGCAGGACACGGACGGCGTTACGTCTTCGATAGGAAAACGACCGGTCATGATCTCCACCGTAGTCAGCGGGGCGGGCGTGGGCGCGGCGAAATGAGGACCGCCGTCAGGGCATACTTCTCCGCAGGGGAGGCACCACAAACAAGCGGACAGCCGATGCGTCAAACCTACCGGAGTGCGCTCAGCCCGGCTCGTCCAGGAGTGCCCGTGCGCCTCCGGTGAATTTCGACAGTTCACCCCCGCTCATGCTTACCCGGTCTGATCATCGATACGTTTCCGGCCGGCAAAATCACGCTCCACAAACGCAACACCGGGCCCACTCGTACCGCACGGGAGCGTGTCGGTTGCCGAGCGGTCCCATCATGGTCACCCTGCTCATGCTGGCCACCCGAGCCGCCGAGGTAATCCCTGACGCGGTTCGACCGGAGCCGCGCCTGACCTCCAGGAGCGCCTCGTGGCCGGACCGTCTGTCGAGCTCTCGCCGGTGATCGCCGCCAGCACCCACTGGCTGTCGCGCGCTTACCCCGCGGGCACCCCCGACACCATCGCCCACACGCTGTCGGAGCTGCAGGCGCGCCAGGCCGTCACGGTCGCCGCGTGGCTGCGCTACCCGACCGAGATGGACGCGGCCCTGGTCGCGATCGCCGGCCCGGGCGGTTCCGCCGTCCTGGACTGGCGGATCGGCAGCGAGCCGGACGACGAGGAGGCCGAGGAGGAGGGCTGGCGCACCTGGGTCGACGAGGTCGTGGTCAGCTGGGCCGCCTGCCTGCTGGCCGACCCGATGCTGGCCCGCCGGGGCGTCGACGCGGTCGCCGCCGCCATCCCGCCGAGCCGCGACGAGCGGCCCCGCCCGCTCCCGCGCCGGGCCGGTGGCCTGCCCAACGAGTTCCGCCGACTGCTCGACCCGGACCAGCGTGACCAGGAGGCCGCGGTGCTGCTGCGCCACCCCGACCTGCTCGAGCCGGTCGCGTCGATGCATCGCGACACGCTGCACTACCTGCTCGGTGTCGAGCAGGTGGAGCACGCCGTCTAGAGACCCCCCAAGAAAGAAGGCCGGCGCCCTGGTTCAGGGCGCCGGCCTTTCTTGTCGTTGTCGTCTACTCGGCCAGCCGGGCCGGGAAGCCGCCGGTGGCGATCGGGCCCCACCGGTCGATGGTGATGCGGATCAGGGATTTGCCCTGGTCACGCATCGCCTGGCGGTACTCGTCCCAGTTCGGGTGTTCGCCCGAGATGCAGCGGTAGTAATCGACCAGGGGCTCGACCGAGTCGGGCAGGTCGATCACCTCGGCCACGCCGTCGACCTGCACCCAGGCCCCGCCGAAGTCGTCGGACAGCAGCAGCACCGACACCTGCGGGTTGCGCCGGACGTTCATCGCCTTGGCCCGCTCGGGGTAGGTGGAGATGACGATCCGGCCCTCGGTGTCGACGCCGCACGTGTTGGGCGAGGACTGCGGGCGCCCGTCGCGGCGGGTGGTCATCAGGATCGCGTGGTGCCGCGGCCGGATGAACTCCAGCAGCTCGTCGCGGTCGACGGTGGTGTTGGTGGCGATGGTGCGCGGCACGTCAGACCTGCACCGGGGAGCCGGTCTCGGCCTGCTCGGCCGCCACCGCCGCGCCGATGATGCCGGCGTTGTTGAGCAGGGTCGCCGGGACCATCGGGGTGCGGATGTCGATCAGCGGGAAGAACTTGTCGGATTTCTTGCTGACCCCGCCGCCGATGATGAACAGCCGCGGCGAGAGCAGCATCTCGACGTGCTTGAGATAGTCCTCCACCCGGCCGGCCCATTTCTCCCAGCTCATGTCCTCGGCCTCGCGGGCCCGGTCGGAGGCGCGCGCCTCGGCGTCCTTGCCGTCCAGCTCGAGGTGGCCGAACTCGGTGTTCGGGATCAGGACGCCGTCGAGGAACAGCGCGCTGCCGATGCCGGTGCCGAAGGTCAGCATCATGATCAGGCCGCGCTGGTCGTGGCCCGCGCCGAACGCCACCTCGGCCGCACCGGCGGCGTCGGCGTCGTTGAGCACCGTGACCGGCTTGCCGAGCCGCTGGCTGAACAGCTCGGCCGCGGGGGCGTCGAGCCAGGACTTGTCGACGTTCGCCGCGGTGCGGGTGACGCCGTCGACCACCACGCCGGGGAAGGTGATGCCGACCCGGTCGAAGTCGTCGAACTGGGCGGCCACCTCGGCCACCGCCTCGACGACGCTGGTCACGTCGCTGGGTTGCGGCGTGGGCACGCGGAACCGCTCGGTGAGCAGGTCGCCGCCGATGGTGTCGACCGGCGCCCCCTTCACGCCCGAGCCGCCGATGTCGATGCCGAGAGTGGCCATCTGTGTTCCCGTCCGCTTCTTCGAAGATGTTTCCCGCTGTTTACCACGGGGGACCGACATTGAATCCTCGCGGATGTCCCCCTTGCCACGCCTGCCTCGGGCATTCGGCGTGAGTGACTCATACTTTCGGCTACCCTCACGTAGTCTTTCCGGCTAGCGTGGAGTCACTGAACGGTCGCCGCGTGCGGGCACGGCTCTCTGCCCGTTTGATGGAGGACCACCCATGACCCAGACCATGGCCGGACCGAGGACCCAACAGAGCACGGTGTCGGACAGCGCCACCGAGATGCTCGCGACGATGGCGGCGACGCCCGCCGACCACCCGTCCCGCCCCGCGCTGCGGGACGCCGCGATCGAAGCCTGGCTGCCCCTGGCCCGGCACCTCGCCAATCGTTACTCCGGGCGTGGT